>JBCBPW010000001.1:0-219980 GCA_039820545.1 Bacteroidota bacterium
TTGCTGTGAGGAAGTTTCCTCACAGCAAACGCTCAAAAGTCTCAACTCCATAACCGTGTTCTAGACTCAATTGAAAAAATTGATGCCTCAAAACCTCTTAGGATACCCAATCTCGTCATCAATTGGTACCTTAACTCCTTTAATAGATTTTTAAGGTTTGGTAAGAATAATCTCCAGACCATACTCATCCTTTTTGCACTAAGCTGGATACTCACTACACTATTTTCCTTTGTAGCGAAATTATATACCCTTCCTGATCTCGAATCCTTTAGCTTTAGACTACCACACTTCCTATTTTATGTAACAAATATCCTCTTTGATTATTTGACTTTTTGGATTACGTACAAATTCCTTTCCTTCATCAAGGATAAATCGACTTTCCAATCCCTCTTATTTCTTACCTTGGACATGGTGGTAGCCATTGTATTAGCCATCTCTTCATGGTACTTACTTATCAATGTAATTAACCTTCCCACATCTATTAGAAATGTATTTGCTAAACCCGTGGATTATGGGAATGCATATCATACATTTGAAGGAAAACAACTGAAAGATCTGGCCTTAGATTTACCCTATTATCCAGACCTACTCAAAATGGCAGAAAAAGCCTCTTTTACGGATGAAGCTGTTTTAGAATCGATCACAATCTCTTTCCCAATATCCCAATCTGTAAACTCCTATTTCAACTATTTTTCCAGGTTTTTCAGCAGAAAAAAACTTTACTTCGAGGGTACTTCCAAAGTTGTTCTTGTCGAGAAGAATCAGAGAGAAACCTTCCCCCTTCCAGTATATGGAGGCTTCCCTTCGGTAAGTTTGATAGTCTCCACTACTTCTCTGGTGCCTACAAGTCTTTTTATACTTTTTTTGCTTTTCGTCCTTATCTCAAAACAGGTACTCATTCTAGGCAGATTCATATCCCTCCATATTTTGTGGACTTCAGTAGAAAATGTTTCGAAGGACAATATCAAGGACTTCAAGTTAGGACAACACTTAGGTACAGTGCTGGGAGTTTTCGTAGCCATCCTCAAACTGATTCAAGAATTTCTTACATGAGAGCAAACAACAAACCCAAGGACCACTTTTCTGATTGAAGTACATTCTGCAGAAATACCCAAAGAAGCTTCATGCATTCACCGAGGAGTTACCCATCGTCTATAAAGTTTTCCATGATTACCTCCATACTGGAAGCTTTCTCCCTTCCCCATCAATTCCTACTAAAATATTGTTGATTCTATATTTTTTATCCTAGTTTGCGCGCGAAGCGGAGGTGAAGGAAATTGTGATGACCATTTGTAAGAATTTTTATCTACACACGCTTGATATTGAGATTTATGGGATCAACGTTTGTTCTGGGTGCAACACCGATTCACCAAAACCCCAAGCCTGTAGAAGGGGGGTACCTTGTCCTTGAAGGCCAATCGTTTTACAAAATATCGAACTACGATGCGATGCGGCCCTTTTTTATCTCGCTCGTAAGCCCCTCTGACCACTGGTTGTTTATCTCTAGTACAGGTGGCCTCACCGCAGGCCGAAAGAACCAGAGCCACTCGCTCTTTCCTTACTACACCGACGACAAGCTGTCCGAAAGTGCAGAACTCACAGGGAGTAAGACGCTGATGATCGTGGAACAAGAAGGAAAACACTATCTGTGGGAACCCTTCTCCAAGGCCTATCAATCGCTCTATCCCCTGACACGCAACCTCTACAAAAACCAGACGGGGAACATCCTCATCTTTGAAGAAATCAATGAAAAACTGGGGCTGACCTTTCGCTACAGCTGGCAGTTTTCAGAAAAATATGGCTTCGCCAAACACGCACAACTCATCAATCTCCGCGAAGGCGAAACACAGGTACGTGTCCTCGATGGACTACAAAATCTCATTCCTTACGGAATCAGCTCCATCGTGCAAGAGACACGTTCCAACCTGAGCCACGCCTACAAGAAGAACGAACTCCATCCTGAGTCAGGATTGGGCATGTACATGCTCAGTGCGATGATCGTCGATAAAGCAGAGCCTAGCGAAGCCTTACAAGCCACGACCGTCTGGTCTGCAGGCATCACGCCCGATAGCTACTTGCTTTCCAGCCGCCAACTCGATCAGTTCCGCCTAGGACAAGCCCTCACTACGGAGATCGACATGCGGGCAGAACCTGGCAGCTACTTCATCGAGAGCCACTTGAACCTTGCTCAAGGGGAAACGAAAGAATGGTACCTCGTCAGCGAGATTGAGCAGGATCATGCCGAGGTGATCCGACTGATCGACCAACTCAGTAGCAGCGACCAACTTCTGACAGATCTCAAAGCAGATCTAGCGGCAAGCACTGTTGCTTTGCGCCACCTTGTAGGCATGGCCGATGGAATCCAAAAGACAGGCTATCCGCTCAGCGCAGGACGTCACTACTCCAACGTGCTGTTCAACATCATGCGTGGCGGCATCTTCGAGGACCAATACGAAGTAGAGAAAGCCGACCTACTAGACTACGTGCGCACGATCTGCCCCAAAGCTCTGACAGAATCTGTTGCCTTCTTCGAAGGGCTACCTGAGGCTATCTCTTATCAAGAACTCATCGCCCAAGCAGAAGCCACGGGTAATTCTGATCTGATTCGTATCTCTTACGAATATCTGCCGATCTCTTTTAGCCGTAGACATGGTGACCCGAGCCGTCCATGGAACCAATTCTCTATCGAGATCCGCAAAGATGATGGAAGCAAAAGCCGCTACTACCAAGGCAACTGGCGAGACATCTTCCAAAACTGGGAGGCTCTCTCGCTCTCTTTCCCTGGCTACATCAACTCCATGATCACCAAATTTGTCAATGCCTCCACCATCGACGGGTACAATCCCTATCGCATCACGCGTGAGGGCATCGACTGGGAGGTAATCGAGCCAGATGATCCATGGTCTTTCATCGGATATTGGGGCGACCACCAGATCATTTATCTGTTGAAGTTGCTAGAGGTATCTACTGCCCATGACAAGGAGGCTTTGAGTGCGCTTTTGCAAGCCCCCCACTACGTATACGCCAACGTCCCCTATAGGATCAAGTCCTACGCTGACATCCTGAAGGACCCACAGGACACAATTGATTTTGATGAGGAAGAAGCAGCGCGCATCGACGCTCGCTGCGAACATGCAGGGGCAGATGGGAAGCTGGTCTATGGAGCAGGTGATCAGCTAGTCAAAGCAACCCTAACAGAAAAATTGCTCCTTACGCTCCTGACCAAGCTCTCCAACTTCATTCCCGAAGCAGGGATTTGGTTGAATACACAGCGTCCTGAGTGGAATGATGCTAACAATGCATTGGTAGGAAATGGGGTTTCTATGGTTACCCTGTACTACATCAGAAGGTATATCCACTTCTGCCAAGGGCTTTTCGCAGATCTGGGGGTAGATTCCTTTGAGTTCAATACGCCTGTACAAGAAT
The DNA here is from genome assembly GCA_039820545.1 of Bacteroidota bacterium. Classification (GTDB taxonomy): domain Bacteria; phylum Bacteroidota; class Bacteroidia; order J057; family J057; genus JALEFZ01. Next base: position 3,427 of record JBCBPW010000001.1, read on the forward strand.
TCTTCACAGGAATTGCCGAAGTCTTTGCGCAGCATGTAGGTAAAACAACGCGCACATTCACAGATGTAGAACGCAAGGAAATGGTAGATGCACTAGGTATACTTGGTGAGACCTATCGTGCGCAGGCTTACCAAGGCTTCAATGGACAAACAGGTAGCATCTCACTTGAGGCAATGCAGCAGTTTTTTGCTACTGCCCAGCAGTTTGTCGATCACTCTATCCGCCTCAACAAGCGCGAAGATGGCTTGTATCATTCCTACAACCTTGTGACTTGTACAGATACAGAGATGCAGATTTCTTATCTCTATGAGATGTTAGAAGGTCAGGTAGCTGTCCTGTCAGCTGGCTTGCTAGACGCCCAAGAGTCGGTCGATCTCCTGCATGCACTGAAAGCTAGTCCTGTGTATAGAGAGGATCAATACAGCTACCTACTTTACCCCAACCGCGATTTGCCACGCTTCCTCAAGAAGAATCAGATCCCTACGGACTTCATCCAGAGCTCTCCCTTGGCACAAGCGCTACTGGCCGCAGGCGATGCCACGATGCTCAGCCAGGATGTAAAAGGGAACTTCCACTTTGCAGGCCACTTCCACAATGCCGATGATGTCAAGGCAGCCTTGAATGCATTGAGTGGAAAGGGATATGGGGAAATGGTCGCAAAGGAATACGATGCTTACCTAGATGTATTCGAGCAAATGTTTAACCACAAGGCTTTCACAGGCCGCTCAGGGACCTTCTTCGGGTACGAGGGACTAGGCAGCATCTATTGGCACATGGTATCCAAGCTCCTAGTGGCTACCCAGGAAGTACTTTATGCCTATCCAGATGCTTCGCTTGAGGTGCGATCTAAACTAGTCGATCAGTACTATGAGATCCGTGCGGGAATCGGAATCAACAAAAACCCAGAGCTATACGGTGCCTTCCCTACAGATCCCTACTCACATACGCCTTCACACAAAGGCGCACAACAACCAGGTATGACAGGACAGGTAAAGGAAGATGTCCTCAATCGATGGGCAGAGCTAGGTGTAAGTGTAAAGGAAGGGCAGATCAGTTTTGCTCCCACCTTCATCCACCCAGATGAGTTTCTGAAAGCACCTGATACGTTCGAATTCTTTGACGTGAAAGGAAATCAACAAGAATTGTCCTTGGCAGCTGGCGAAATGGGCTTCACCTATGGTCAGGTCCCTGTCGTCTATCTACAGTCTTCACAAAACAAGATCCACATCCATATGGAAGGAAACGTGAAGACGATCGAAGGATCGACCCTAGACGGTGCTACTTCCGCTCATATCTTCGGTCGTGATGGTGTCATTGAACAGATTCGCGTAGAGCTAGTGAGCTAGCCTTAAGCTGAATTGACATAACTTACATATCATGCCCTATGCAGCTGAAAACTGTATAGGGCATGTTTCTTTTCCTCTCTGTTCTGCATGTTAGCCCTTTTACAAAAACCCGTATAAATACCTACATTTTAATATGTAAGTATGCTTATTATTTCATATTGATTGAATATTTTCTTCTAGGGATGGAATGGCTGCACAGATTGTATGTTTTTACTGGAATGTGGCAAGTGATTGAAGATGAATTTATCTTTCTTCCAACCCTATAGAGTCCCCCTTTCTACTACTTCAAACAATTGATATGAAAAACCCCACGATTCAAGCCAAACTTCAACCAGACGATGTAGAAAGAATCTATCATCTGGCACAATCAGGTCTTTTATACATGCCTAAAAATGGAATATTTCTCACCATTGAGTTGAAACGAAAAGGACGGAAAGCAGATGCAGAAATTCTCGAAGCTGTACGGAAATTGACTCGTTTGGCGGAGGATATGCCTGCCCAGACCCACTTGGTGGTCGGATTCAATGTTTCGTTATGGAAACAATGGACTGGCAAGCGTCCACCTGGAGCACCTAAACCCAAATCCATCATTAAGCATTCTGACTACTTTGAAGATACACAGGGTGATATCTTCTTCTACTTTAAATCTGAAGATTTTCGATTTTGTGAGGAGTTAGATACACTTGCTCATGATATGTTGGGAGAATGGATTTTGAGGGAATATAAAACCATTGGAAAGCGGAGAGAGGATGGGAAAGTACTGGATCATCATTTCAATGACGGAATTACAAATCCTACTGACCCTGCTCAAGTAGTGGGTGCTATTATACGGAATGATGACACCCCTTATGCTGGCAGTAGTTGGGCATTTACCCAAAGATTTGAGGTAAAATGGAACTACTATGGCAAGCTGAGTGTAGATCAAAAAGACGATGTCATAGGCAGAAATGGCGAGGGTGTCATCATTCCCGACGATGTCAAGCGGAGCCATATCCAACGCGCCCGTGTATACGACAACCAGCGAGAAAATCTAAAATTGGTTCGACAAGCCTTGCCATATGGCTACTCCGAAACAGGTGCAGGACGTGAAAAAGGAATTTACTTCGTCTCCTTCGCTGCTGAAGTCGATCCTATGGAAACGATTCTCCGCCACATGGCAGGTCATGGGCACGGCGCCGCTGCAGACAATTTGCTCAACAATGTGCAGGGAAATGAAGGAGGATATTTTTATATCCCCAACATCAAGGAACTGGGCTTAGATAAAGGTCTAGAGGAAAAGGATTTTGTTCCCGCCCCGCACTGGCAAGTGCGCAGTGAGAATGGCTGGATGTTTTACAACTCCAACGATTACCTGACGGAAATGGGAACAGGACGCTATCCTGATCCTCCTTCTCAACGCATTCTCCACCTCATCGGTAATATATTTAGTCTCTGGCGAGACCATTGGTATCAGGAGCGAAACATTCCTGAGATCCCACACCTCCGAAATTTCTTGGACAAAGGAGAAGAATGGGTCCTGCAAGCGCCTATTCCAATTCGAAAGGGCATGGCGATTAAAAAATCCTTGTCCTTCGTCAACACCAATCCCCACTATCCCCAAACACCCGATATGTATGCTTGGCAGGCAGATCAGTTCAGGATCGACCCTATGGACATCCTATTTGGCATCATGTCCGAGCTTTCTTTGGGAAGGGGAAAGGAAGTCATGCCCTATCTGAGAGAGGATGAAAAAGCTTATGCCCTGTCTTTGGTACTTGATGAATCCTCTGCTATGGGGCATATCGTTCCCGACCACAAGAAGATGCTTCGAATGGGTTTAGGGAACATGATCCGAGAGGTCAGTGAGTTGGAAAAGCAGGCTGAAGAAGCGATGCAAAATGAGGAAGATGCTTCCACCCAGGATAAGGACAAAAAGATCTTTTACACCTCCGCCCGTTTGGCACTTGAAGGCGTACAAGGTTGGCTGGGAAATTATGCCCATTTAGCCAGCGAAATGGCAAAAGATCGCAAGCACAATCCCGTAGAAAAAGAAAACCTTCGCGCCATCGCCCAGCGCGCAAAAAAGCTACAAACAGAAAAGCCAGAGACTTTCCTCGAAGCCGTGCAGATGATCTTCACCATGCATGCATGCTTCCATCTCACAGGCAATCCTGTAGCTGTAGGGCGATTGGATCAACTCCTGATTGAGTTCTATGAGAAAGACAACATCACAGAAGAAGCAGCACAAGAAATCATCGAGGCATTCTGGATCAAACTAGGAGAAAAAGCCCTGCACAATCGCCACCTCGCGAGCGATCATGTAAGTTATGGCACTACAGCTGTGTCTTATATCGGGGGCAACTTTCCCCAAGGAGGAGGCATCAACCAATGGGTGCAGCAACTCACAGTAGGGGGCTACCTCCCCACAAGTGACAAAAAAGGGAAACCTGGAGCCAATGCCGTCACGATGATGGCCCTCAAAGCTTCCCGCCGACTCCCCCTCAATGCACCTTGTCTTTCGCTTCGCATATATCCTGAAATGGACCCTGCACTGCTGGAAGAAGCAGGGAAAGCCTTGCTGAGCGGAGGGGCACATCCCATTTTGTTTCAGGAGGACCGCATGATCGAGGGCCTGAATCAGTTTTCGGGCTTCCCCCTAGAAGCTGCGCGCGACTTTGCCTGTGACGGATGTTATGAACCGATGGTCGCAGGGCAGACCGAGTTCTGCTTCAGCAATGTCATGCCTTTGGATGCCTTGGAGTGTGCCCTAAACCAAGGAGCCAAATACAGTATGGCAGGCCCCATTTACTTAAATGGATGGAAGGAATCTTTCCGTTCGCCTCATGCCCGTGAGATCAAAACCTTTGACCAACTCAAAGAAATTTACCTTCAGCACTTGGATTGGTTCATCGTTCAGTTTTTCAACAATACGCTGATGAACTATGGGAATCTTTGGAAGATCTGTCCAAGTCCCATGCTCTCTACTCTGATTGAAGGCTGTCTAGAATCGGGAAGGGATCTTACCAATGGTGGAGCAAAATACCATATCATTGCCCCTATGTTTGTGGGGCTAGCGACCACCATTGACTCACTTTATGCCATCAAGAAGCTGGTCTTTGATCAAAATACCGCTGTTTGTACGCTTCCTCAATTGTTAGACTGCCTCATGAATGACTGGGGTTTTGATATGCAGGAGCCTACGCAAAGCACCCTTGAGGGGCAGATCCGCCGCGAAGTTACCGCCAAGCAATACAAAGCGTGGCGAGCGCTAGCACTTCAACTTCCTAAGTTTGGAAATGGGCATCCAGAAGTGGATGAGATAGGACACTGGCTATCCGAGCAAATGTGTGATCTGGCCATGAAGGCATTGAAGGATCCTGTGAGTCCTTTGAAAGAGACATTGGCAGGTCTCAGGAGCCGCTACTCTACTCCTGACAAGCTCTGGGAGATTCACTTATGTCCTGGGATCGGCACCTTCGAAGGATATGTAGGAGATGGGGCAGGCAATGGAGCCTCTGCTGACGGGCGTCGCAACGCTCAACCCTACCCTTCAGACTTTAGCCCAGCACCTGTACCACAAGATCTGCCTGCTATTCCGCAACACGAGGATAGTCCTCAGCCTGTTCCAGGAACTTATCGCGACATTTATACTGCCATGGAGAGCTGGAATGTCCCCGAAATCTACCACAAGATCTCCAATGGTTCCCCCGTCGATCTCAACATCAAAGAGGACTTCCCCTTGGAGGATTTGGTGAATTTCATCAAAGCATACGCTGTAGGTAAGGTAGGTTCTAACCTCGTCACCGTCACTTGTGTCGATCCAGATACTTATCAAATGGCCTCAGATGATCCTGAGCGCTTTGAGCTGGTGCGCGTACGCATGGGTGGGTGGACGGAGTACTTTGCTGCGATGTTCCCTGCCCATCAGAAGCAACATGAGCGGAGACCTTATTTTATTCCTCAGAAGGATTGAAACCAGCGTTGTAGGGCCATCGCTAGGAACCAAGCCATGGCGGTGGCTCTACAACTTTTCAAAATCATACTTTCTTATCCAACGGACCGTCTCCCCAGCTTTGAGGTCAATCTTATAAAATAGCTCGGGGCTGATCACATGCTGGGTACCCCAGAGGTTGATTTTATCTGTAGGGAAATCCGTAGACTCTTGTATGATGATACCATTTTTGTGGTTTTTTAAGACCCATACGGCCCTCTTCGATTCTCCGCCCGTGAGATTGCTGAAGAAAAATGGCTCGGAGGGGGTTCCATTAAACCGAATGTCGTCCTTCCCTATTTCTACTTTCTGCTCTGGGTTTACATTTGCCCCAAATTTTTCTTCCTTCAACTCATAAGGAAAGAATAGCACATAGTCCTTTCCCATCCATTCTCCTCCTATCCCAAAGAAGTTATGGACATACTCATCGGTTTGGATGGCCTTTTCTCCTACATTCTGTAATTCATACCCTATGATCAAGGAAGAACCTTCTACCTTGATTTCCTTTTGTAGGATGTATGCGTAACCATTTGATTCTTCTGAGGTGCAGATAATTTTCACATGTTGATCATTCCCCAGAAAATCAAATTGCGCAGGGCGTATCTCATAGGGCTGGTGAAAGGCATACGCGCCGCCATCCTTTTTGAGTAGGCCTACCCCAATCTTATGAAACCACTCCCCTACCCCTGCCTCATCAAATCCCACAGGGGCCTCTATCCCAAATTCATTGTACAAGCCTTTCCCGAAAAGTTCCTCGTGGGGTTCGTTTTGTTTCTCTAGGACAGTCACAGGTATTCCTTGAAACTGTACATGCGCGATTTTCCCTGTCCAGTCAAAGCGAGAAAAATGGTATCCCTCGCCAGGGAGATCTAGATGGATTTCGAGGAATTCATTTTGAAGTGTGTGGGGCATGACTTTTTTCCTTTGGGCAATAAACGCTATGGCAAATGATTCTTTCGATCTAAGCAGTAATTGAATTCTTATTTTATTTGAAAGTAAAACGGATGCTATTCAGGATGGTAAGTTCTAACCGCCTCCTTCATGACTTTTTCTTTATCCAGCGTCATCTTCCTGCGTTTCTGTTGGGTAAATAGCTCCATCTGGTCTGTATAATGAGGACTTTCAGGTCTTGCCGAAGCACCATAGGGATTGATGGTCTCAATCTCAGGTCCCTCAGGCCCAAATCTGACCAAAGAAATATAGGACTCACCAGCTACTGGTTTGAGCGATCCGTCTTTTTGCCTGCGACTACTCACGGCAGCCAAGACATCAAAGGAACCTCCAAAAGGCAGGCTTTTCTCCCCCCTACTCAACTGCTGCACGTCACCCCAAGGCACAGTCTTTTTGCCAAAGTGTTTCATCAGGTATTCCTCCGTCCATTGAATGGCTTCGACCATGATCGTCGGTGACAAGTCGTCCCCTTCCTGAAACGCCCGCGAACTACCGAGGACACTCCATATGCGGATAAAAGATAAGACAAAGATCGTAGCCGCCTCACTTTCGACATTTGTGACACGATCCCACTTTTGAATCAAGTTCAAGCTAGACGCTACCTCTGGATATTGATTGGGATCTAGGTGAAAGATCGCCTCCAATTTGGGATAGGCTTTGAGGGGCTTGCTGTATGCCTGGTCATATTTGATTGCCAAAAAATCCTCCCAGGACACCTTCTCATAGCTTTGAATCAATTCATCAAAGCGAACCGCCCGATTCGTTAGATCACCTGGACGCTGATAGCCCATGGTAGCAGGTACTTTCGCAGGATCGGGATCATCCCCAGGACCTGAGGACAGGAAAGGCGTGTGGTTACAGTTGAATACATAACCCGAAGGAGGATTAAGCACCTGCGCACAACTATCTGTAGGATAAAAGTCCCCCCAAAACGTAGCAGAAGTATCTCCTGGCAAAATGCCCTCCCAATCATAGGCAGGATTACGCTTGGGGAAATGCCCATTGGAGATATAAAAAATATTGTCCTCCCCGTCTGCATAGACAATGTTGGTACTCACAATCCCTTGCAAATCCAATGCAGCCTGAAACTCCGTCAAATTGGTGGCTTTGTTCATTCGGTACCATTGCTCCGCAGCCTTAAGAGTCGTCGCAGCGCTGGTCTTGAAGGCAAAAACGCCTTCGCTCGTCTTGATGGTTACCCCAAATCTAGAGCGAAAAAATTTCTGTTTGGCACCTATAGGAAGCAATCCTAACAGTTTGATTCGCGCCTTGACATTGTAAGGTTCGAGTTTCAACCATTGCCCATCCAAACGGTACATCTCTTCCTCTTCAGGATGCATTTCCAGTCGATAAACATCTGTCAGATCGGGGTAGTTCACCGTATGCGCCCAACCAAGGTACTCATTCACCCCTCCAAATATACTCAGCCCACCGATAAAGCTCGCTCCAAGGATGTTCCAGCCTTCTTCACTGACCAAATGAGCCTCATACCATGAGTTCAGTCCCTCCAGAGGTTGGTGAGAATTGATGGCGAGATAGGTTTTACCATCCGTCGTTTTTTGGGAGGAAATGGCAAAAGCATTGGACCCTCTTTCGCGCATGGATTCCGTTTTCTCTACCCTCTCATTGAGCACCATCACCAAATCACGATCAGCTCCCGAAAGCAAGGCCAGCCCTACGACATAGGCTTTGAGAATATCTTTGGGACCTATGGGGAAAAGTTTCTTATGGAGCACTTCCTTGGGATGGGAAGCCGCATAGGCATTTACACCCTCCACGTATCCATTCAGCACTTTTTTAAAATCCGCTGGTACCTCTGTCTCATACGAAGTCTCCACGACTGTATGTGGGTCTAGCAAATGCACCGCTACATCAAATATCGCTCCTTGTTTGCCATTGACGAGCCCGTTGAGTCCCTTTATGGGGAGCAGCTGCGCTTGCATGGTCTTGAAGTCATCTTCAGCAGATACCCAGGCAAAGCCATAAGCCACCTCCGCATCTGTCGGCGCAAAGACGTGTGGAGTCCCAAAAGTGTCACGTACGATTGTGATATTGGCAGGATCTATTTGCGCTAGGAGAAACTGGGCATTTAAAAGGAGCAGGAACAGAAAATATTTAGGCATATGGGTAGTCGTAGTATGGGTTAATAGGGAAAGTTAACCAACATATCCGAAATAGAAATACCAGATAGGATCAAAAAAGCTCCCATCTGGTATGAAAATATCACGTGTATCTTTTATTCACAGGCGCATTTGGGCGGATTGCTGCTGTTAAAGCTCCCAGCAACCTCAGCTAAAAACGCCGTTAGGATGATCAGCTCCTCGTCCGCATTGCTTAAAAACTGTGAACCAGATATATAAGGATTGGCATACTCACTCACGGCAGCTTTCATAGCAGGGTTTGGGAAAAAATAATCGGTATACGCTGTCGTATGCTGCTCCCCTACTTCGGCCAAAAAGTAGGCCATAGCGAAGGTATGCGCCTTTTGACCTGCCTTATCAATGCCACATTTCCCGACAAAAGGATCAGTAGCCCCTTTAAGACCATTATCCCATGCCTTTTCTAAATCTTTAGCTACTTTTTCACAGGCGGCAGGTGAATTGACGATATCCACCTCAAAAGTTTGAGGATTTCCTGGGATTTTGTATCTATCGCTGGTAGCTGTAGAAATGTCTAGTAGATACTGTGTCACCATATTGATGATGGGTTCTCCCAAAAGGTTCTTCTCGCAGAACTTCTTATTTCGATAGATTGTACAGATCTTCTTTACACTGTCTTCCTGCCAGACATGTGGGATCACATCCAAACGATTGTTGTAGGCATGGTAGTTATCAGCGCCTAGCTTGCTGACCAATCCATCTGCAAAGGTAGCATCTCCCGCTGTAGGGCCTGCATATACCCAGGCATCAACTTGGATACTCAAGTCCAATTTGGCGCGCAGATAATTAGAGTAGACCTGGGTCAAGGCACCTCCCAAACTATGCCCTGCAACAGAAACCCGTGCACCACTTTTACCTTCCAACATACTTCCCAAAAACTCGAGCAACGTCTTACCAGAACCCCGATCTTTTAAGCTTTCTAGATTTTCTAGTCCTAAACGTGAACCCTTTGAGATTTTTCCTCCTGTAATGGACTCTGGCGACCAGTTTACATTAAAATCTTCTTTGAGCCAGTCATCATACGAAACCTCATTTGTCCCTGCAATCCCAATCGAGTAGTGGTTCGTCCCTTTGAGTTGGGTGCAGTACATCATATTCTCGACTGTATAGGGATAAGGTGCCCCGCTTTCCTCTGTAAGAAACAGCGCAGGTCCCCAAACCAAGCTATCTTTGCCTGTGACATTAGATATAGCCGTATCTCCTAAAGCCCAGTTGATGCGCTTGGTTGCGGTATCTATCAACCATTTTTCTGCAGGTTTTTCAAAATCGTCAGAAGAGAGGTCATTGACGACATCAGCCATCCAAGCATGAAAAAACTGGGTGGTGGCTTCTGTACTGGGAGCAGATTGGGTATCTTCTTGAGTATCTACAGGTGGCTCAGGATCTTGCGGACCACAGGCGATGAGCATACCCATGGTGATGAGTAATATAACGAGGGAAGAAACTTTCATAGGAATTTAGGTTGGAGTTCCATAAAGATGAAATGTATGATCCTTTATTTTAAAAAACCATACATTCCTAATAAATGAAATCTCTTATCAAAACAAAATTTCCTATAGAAGAAGATGTATTCTTACGTATAGATTCAGGTAATTCTACCTAGGTCCTGATCCGACAAGTTAAATCTCCGTCTGATATCCCAAGCCTTCATTTGTTTCCATTTCTTCAGCCTCCTTTAATATGGCTTTAAAGTTTTCTGCAAACTGGATCATTTTCGCGTAATCCTGTATTTGGGCTAGCTTAAAGCTATTGCTAAAAATCAAGATCGCTTCTCCATTGCTTTCAAAATGATGGAGTCCACTAATCTCAATGAGTACCTTCAGTTTTTCTGTCAAAAAATCATCCATCGACTGTATGTCCTCCACTTTCACGATGTAGTTTTTGGGAAAATGAGGATACAGCGTGTAGTCGATGTCTTTATGCTCTGAAAAAGGCAGTACCCTCTCCAGCAAAATCTTTTTCTCAATCGTGAACTTAGGAATGGAGAATGGCAATTTGAGCAAACCAATGGTCGTATCGTACTCATCGGGTAGCATGAAAGCCCCCTCCTCAAAGGTCACATCCAATAACTCCAAATGCATATCCTGATCTTGATCTGAGATGCAGTTGTACTCGGCCTCGATAGGACGCGTCTTGAAGAAGTAAAAAGATTGAAAGTATTCGAGATCCTCTACGGGTTCTACCTGGAAGTTCCAGCCATAGCTTTCGGCCATCTCCTTGAGCATGCGCTGGCGCTTAGTGAAGGGCTCTACAGCATCGATCTTGATCTTGGTAGCCAACTTGTGATTGGTAGAGGAAATATGCCTTTCCAAGCCGCGAATCTCGACTGTCCCTTCTGTATTCTGATGCATCTTCTGAAAGTCGTACAGCAATTCGAGAATGGTAGATCCCACCAAACGTGTCTCAGAGAGGTCTATACTTACTTTGGAACCTGCGGGTATCTGCTCTAGGAAACCGTTGAGTCTTAGGATACTCAGGAAATTGACGATTCCCCTCAACTTGAGCATATAGCTGCCATCGGGTTTCAGGACCATATTGGATCCTCCATTGAAGATCAAGCTGAAAAAGCGGGGCGGCGAAACTTTTGTCAGCAATAGATGCCCCAGCAAGGCAATGGCCAAGCCTCCAAATAAGCCAATCAGCAAATTGGTGTAAAGGGTGAGGATCATAGTGCTGACAAAGAAGATCAACTGCTCGATCCCATGACTGTATACTTGCTTGAATACCTTGGGTGAGGCCAGCTTAAAGCCTGTATACACCAGGAGGATGGCAAAGGCACAAAGGGGCACTTGCTGCAAGATGGGGCTCATCACCACAATAAAAAGCAACAGAATCAACCCTTGGTACATATTGGACCATTTGGTCTTGGCTCCGTTTTGGACATTGACGGTGCTACGGATGATGACAGCAATAATTGGCAGTCCACCCAGAAATCCTGCGACCATCGTACTCAGTCCAATTCCTGTGAGGTCCTTATTGAGATCTGTCTTTCGTTTGTAGGGATCGATTTTGTCGATGGCCTTTGCAATGGCCAAGGATTCAATGCTGGTAATCAACAAAATAGAGACGACCGTCGTCCAGAATTCAATCGTATCAATCTTGCTGAAATTGGGATAAGCGATAGAATCCAAGATATTGTCAGGAATATGAAGTAATAGTTCAGGACCAACTTCGAAGTTCTTGCCCAAGAAAGGGATTTCATGAGCCTGAAAAAAGTCGAAGAGATAGGCAAAAGGAATCGAAAGCGCGATCACCCACATCGGAGTAGGCAGGAGGTGGAACAATTTATAGCTGATCCTAGAGTGAAATATCAGGAGCAACAATCCCACGAGTGAAATCACCACCACAAATGGATTGGCTTGTGGCAACAAAATGACCGCATCCACCAGATTTCCTACGATGTTGTATTTTTCTGAATGCGTACCTAGCGCAACGTGTATCTGTTTGGCAAATATGATCAATCCAATGGCTGCCAGCAGCCCATGAATGACAGAAGAATGGATCATGTCTGCAAAACGCCCCAGCTTCAGCAACCCTAAAATAACTTGGATCGCCCCTGCACAAACCACTGCAGCCAATACGTAATAAAAGGCTTGCCCTGTTCCATCATCCATGATGGCAATACCTCCCAAGATGACAGCGATGACACCTTTGGCTGGTCCATTGACTGCTATGTGGCCTCCACGATACAGCGTCGTCACGACACCTCCTACTACGGCAGAGATGATTCCTGCCATCGGAGGTGCACCTGCTGCAAGCGCAATCCCCAAAGAAAGCGGTAAGGCAATCAATGCCACACTGATCGCCGCAATCAAGTCGCTCTGCCAATTTTCGACTAAGCCCCTAAGTCCTTTTTGAGGGGTTCTTTCCATATGTTTAACTTTCCTCACATATAAGAGTATATATGCTAGAAAGTATATTATCAAAAAAGAAGCACAAATACTAGTAGAAAGAGGGGTTTTCCTATTTGAACAGTCCAGGAAAATATATTATGCTCGTAAAACCTAACATAACTCCTAAAAGTGAAATTGCCATACACATCAGGCCATTCGACTCACCTCTTGCGAAGTATTTCTTTTCATTTTTTTTCCGGAGAAGATTAATTTTTCTGTAGAAATGCCTTGTAATAAGGGTCATGTATCGTCGAAATGTCCATCATCAATTCAAATACATCTCCATCCTCCACATAAATTTTACCACTCCCATACCCATTATGTGTGCAGAGTTGCCCAAACATCTGGTGGTTATTGAATACTGTAGTAGCTTTGACTTCAAAATCATAGAAACCCTCCTGTGGAAGCCGAATATTGGCTTTTCCCCTGGACTTGCCATCTACAGCTGATAGTTCAATAGAATGAAGCCCTCCACCAATTTCAATGGCCACATTTTCAACTACTTGCCCCAATCCATTGAGATCTAATCCGAGCTTATCAACAATCGTAGCTTGGATATACTTAGGTCGGTGAGATGGGTACACATTTTCTCTTCTATCATCCTGCTGCTGGGGCATGATGACACGTACTTCTGGTGGGGGACTAGGCCTTCTCTCTTCTATCCCTAGCTTCCATATCAGGAAAGCAGAGACGACGGGGATGGTCACTCCCACTACAATCTGGACAATAGGATTCGGTTGACCTTTCATAAGGTTGCTGGGTTTCAAAAGTTTTTCTGTATGATACTTGGAGCCTATGCTTCGAAAGGAAGCGTGAAAGTATTCATGCTCTCAGTGATGTTGGTAAATATCTCTGATGTAGGTTTACCATGTCAACACTTAACTTCACTCGGCAAAACCAAGTATTTACCCATTGATATCCATGAAGGGCGATTTGTAACGCAGCTTAAGAAAAAAAAATCCTGTTTTTCTGGATGCGATAGGTCAATTCTACCATTCCATCTCTGTAAGATGTCACATCTGCCAAGTGGAGTAGTATTTCCCTGCCGATGTAATCGAAAAAAAGTAGCCCATCTCCCAGTAAAATGGGTACAATAGTAAGGATGATCTGATCGACGAGTCCTTTTTGGAGGAATGTTTTGGCTGTTTGGGCACCACCTACCACCCAGATATTGTCAAAATGAGGCTTGAGTTTATGCGCTAAATAACTGTCTAGATCACCTGAAAAAGTAGTCACATTTTCTCTTTTCGATGACAGATCTTTACTTGTCCATACGTATACGGGTGTATCGCCATAGGGCCAGCCTAGCTTCAGTGCCTCGGCGTAGGTCCGAGATCCCATGATATAGCAATCAATGGCCTGCAGATAATCCACCACCTCTTGGTCGGTGAGTACTTTTCCCTTTTCATACACATCCGTTGATTGCATCCACGACACGTCTCCGTCTTTTTTGGCGATGAAGCCATCGAGACTAGAGACCATGTGGAGGGTGATTTGAGGAAAGCGCTGAGATTTCATAAATCTTGAGATCATTCATATCCATCACATCCACAAGACGTCTTAAGAAGCAGAAGATTTCAGGAAAGAAGGAGGCAGTACTTTACAGCTATTCTGAACGAATACTCCTCCCTATTTATGTGTTTTTTTGTGCTTTCTTCCCCGCGAAGGAGCAGCCTGCCATCCCCCGCCGTCCTCGTCTATGTCTGCTTGATCATTGACCAAGGCATCTCTCACAATCTTCACTGTACTATCTGGAACCATCCCGACTCTAAAGTGTCCAGAATCATTCGTAACAACTACATTTTCACTTCCCCATTCTTCTGTTACTTCTGATTTTCTAATTGTACCTGCCCCTGTCACATCTGGATCTCCCCCTACAAGTGTAGGATGTGGTTTTTTTTCAGTATCTCTTCCAGCTACATACACATCGCTTCCCAGGTGGACATACATAATCTCTGCCCTATCTTGTACAGCTTGTATTTGTTCAATCTGCGTGAGTTGCTCAGCATCTGGTGTTTGGGAATACTTGACTCTATTCCCAAGAGGTAATCCTTCCAGTCTCTTTTTTGTAGCTTGCTCGTCATTATCATTTTGCGCTGCGTCAATCGTTTCTGATTCAAATAGACGTTGCCAATCGTCATGCCACAAATCTCTAGAAATGCTAGAAATTTCGGCAAATTTTGCCTGAATGGGTTGAGCATTACTACTTACAAATTGCGCTACAGATTGTCCATTTGCACGAGATGGACCTGCTACAGCTCGGCTTATCTCTGCGTTTTTTTTATGTTGTTGTGTGTACATTCCTTCTTGGGGATGATGGTTTTGCTACTCAACTGTAAAGTCAAGTATTTTCAATAATATATCTACTCCCTCTCACACATCCAAATTTTCCTATTTAGGAAAATCATGAAAATCGAATGGCTTTAATAGGTGTAATACGACTAATGACCAAGGTAGGGATAAACATAAAAAGCGTACAGACAATCACTGTTCCTATATTCACCAGTAAAAATCTTCCCCAAACCCAAGCGACAGGTGCCGTCTTGATAAAGTAGTCTTCTTGGTTCAGGGTCAGCCAATGAAAGGTATCTTGTGTCCAGAGTATCCCTAAGCCCAAAAAATTTCCGATGATGATGCCTAGGAGGATAAGGAAAAAAGCATTCCAGATGAAAACTACCTGAACCGATCGATTAGGTAAGCCCATCGCTTTGAGGATGCCAATCGTACGTGTACGCTCAATGGTCAAAATGAGGATCACCGTCGTCATGTCTATCACACCTACGATGATCATGAGAATGAGAATGGCCCATACATTCTGATGCTGAAATTTGAGCCAATCAAATATCTCAGGAAAGATCTCAGTGATGGGGGTAGAATCGAAGTTAAAAGGAATGATATAGTTGATTTCCGCTACTGCCACATCAATTTTCTCCTCACAAACTCTAAAATAGTAGGGAAATTGTGGCAAGCGCTCCCACGTACAATATCGTTCGATTTTGTCCAGATCCAAATTGACCTCAAAACCCGTCACCTGATTTTCCTCCCAGTCCCAGATTCGTTGCAGGACCCGCATATCGCAGATCACAATCAGGTCGTCAAATTCTTCCATGCCCGTCTCATAGATCCCGACCACTTTCACAGCTTTGCGTGGGATCTTCCCAGAGAAGAACCATACCCTGGCCATATCTCCAATTTTCAGCTTCAGCTTTCGTGCCTGACTCGCCGAGATGAGGACTTCATTCGAGGATTTTTCTGTATCATAATTGGGAATCTCTCCTTCTTGTAGGACAGAGGAAAAAAACTTCCAATCATAACTTTGGGAGACGCCTTTGAGCTGGACACCTTCTGAACCCTCTCTGGACTTGAGCAGTCCCTCCTTGAATACAAAGCCCGAAACAGACGATACATAATCCAAGGCTCGGATAGAATCTAGCGCAGGCTCATTGGTAAAAAGCGGCGTCACCACTGTATCATTGTACCGATAGATCTGTCCAATCTGTATATGCGAACCAAAACCTATGACTTTCTTCTGAATCTCTGTCTCAAAGCCCTGAACCAAGGAAAGAGAAATCTCCATCGTCGCTAAGGCTAGTGAAATGCTGAGAACCGCCAGTCCCACCACGAGCGAGGAAGTCTTGCGCTTGGATTGGAAAACGATTCTACGAGCAAAAAAGACAGGAAAATTCATCTATAGAAACTTTTGAGAATCAGAAATCAAAAACTAAATACGAAGAATCTGATCACCGATAGCTTGTGTATGTGTTCTGTTCTTTAACTTTAACGCAAACTTGATCAAAATGGCTCGATTTCTCCAATTTTTCTCTATTCCCTTCCTTTTTTTCTGTTTTTTCTCTTGTGCCCATGAAACTCAAAATACCCAAAACCAGGATGTAGACTCACTGGCAAACAAAAAAGTATCTCCTACTCAAACTCTGGCTCCCTCCCAAAGCCCTCCCGTCAGAATCGGTGCAGAAGTGCTACTCTCCGATTTTGGAGATCAACTAACAGGTAAAAAACTCGCCATTGTAGCCAATCAGACCACACGTTTTCCTAATGGAACCCATCTCGTAGACAGTCTCCTAAGCCGAGCGTTTGATGTGCAAAAGGTCTTTGCACCTGAGCATGGATTTCGCGGCACAGCGGATGCAGGAGAGACGGTGAAAAGTGGACAGGACCAACGAACGGGACTGCCGATCATTTCCCTCTATGGCAAAAATAAAAAGCCGAGTCAGGCCCAACTCGCAGGGATTGATCTTGTGATCTTCGATATACAGGATGTGGGTGTCCGACTCTACACCTACATTTCTACGCTTTCCTATGTCATGGAAGCCTGTGCTGAAGCAGGAATTCCAATCATGGTTCTCGACCGTCCCAATCCCAACGGATGGTATGTGGACGGCCCAGTCTTGCAAAAGGGAAGCGAATCATTCGTAGGAATGCATCCCATCCCCGTCGTTCATGGCATGAGTATAGGTGAATATGCACAAATGGTGAATGGTGAAGGCTGGTTGGAAAAGGAAGCAAAAGTAGATCTCACCATTATTCCTTGCGAAGGCTACACACATGAGATGCGCTGGGCAGATACACAACTCCCCTGGGTAGCGCCCTCTCCCAATCTCGGAAGCGTGCAAGCAGCTTATATGTATCCAATGCTGGTCTGGTTTGAGCCTACACCTGTGAGTGTAGGACGTGGGACAGATAGTGCATTTACGATCGTAGGTGCTCCTTGGCTTGATTCGACAAGTGCTAAAAAACTAGCTACTAGCCTATCCACAGAAGGAAATATTCAGGCAAAACCTATTTCATTTACACCACGCTCTCTTGTCGGAAAGTCCAAGTATCCCAAACATCAGGACAGAAAGTGTGAGGGAATGATCTTTGAAGGAATGACAAATGGGCCACAACTTTTTCAAAATACGCTTCAGCTTATTCGAATTTTTTATGACCAACACCAAGCCCAATTTCCAAAAGAAACCTTCTTCCAAAAGGGCTTTCACAAGTGGCCAGGCAACAAAGATTTCCAACAGCAGATTTCCGAAAACGTTTTAGTTGAAGAAATTTACGAATCTTGGCAAGCAGAGACCGAAATATTTCGGGAATTGAGAAAAAAGTATTTGATTTATCCTTAGAGAGATGGAAGAGAGGAAGTGATAAGAGTAGATATAAGACCTTATTCTCCCATTCTTTACTCTTACGTTTAAGCATACTGTAACCTAAATTCTATCATGTAATTTTCGAGTTCAGTCACCAATCACTTGTGGCGGCGTTGGACTTGGAATTTGGTGGTCGGGGCGGATAAAAGCGTTGGGTTGAAATTCCGAAGGCTTTTGCTTCTTTTTGCCTAAAAAGAAGTCTCGCTGAAGGCGACTGTAGTAGATGAAGAGAATAAAGGTTACAAAGTAACTAAGCTACACAAACTTCTATGCGACATATCAAACTACTACTCTTAACGCTATTGGTTTGCGGGTTTTGGAGCTGCAATCAAGGAGGAGCGGTACCTCCTACGAGCCTCACTTCCCCCAATGAGCAAATCAAGATTGACTTCCTTCTCACAGAAGAAGGACAACCCGCTTACGCCGTTTCCTTTAAAGGAAAGACCGTCGTCGATACCTCCACACTCGGCTTCGACCTACGAGACATGCCCGCCCTTGGAAAAGGGATGGAAATCCAAACGGTAGACGTAAGCCAATTCTCCGAAACATGGGAAATGCCTTGGGGCGAGCAGCGCGAGGTCATCAACAACTACAAACAGATGACCGTCTCTCTCAAGGAAACAGCAGCCCCCAATCGGATGCTTAATATCATTTTCAAGGCCTACGACGATGGCATTGGGTTTCGATATGATTTCCCAGCACAAGCAGGGCTAGACACCCTCATCATCATGGACGAACTCACACAGTTTCAGATGACGGGCGATCATCGTACATGGTGGCATCCTGCGGATTGGGATTGCTATGAGCTTCAGTATTACGATACGAAGATCTCTGAAATCGATACCACAGGCAAAAAGGGTGACAACACTGCAGGATTTACTCCTGAGCATGCGGTCAATACGCCCTTTACGATGAAAACATCAGATGGCGTCTACCTTTCTATTCATGAAGCCAACCTCACAGACTATGCAGGGATGACCGCAAAGGTAGATACCGCCAACTTACTATTCACCAGTGATCTCGTCGCTTCACGTCGCTATGGATGGAGCGTCAAACGTGCGGTTCCTTTCCAAACTCCCTGGCGAACCATCCAAATTGCGGATCGCGCCGGAGACCTCATCGAGTCCAACCTGATTGTCAACCTCAACGAACCCAGTGTCATAGAAGACATGTCATGGTTTGAGCCTACAAAGTATATGGGGATCTGGTGGGAAATGCACTTAGGACTCAATACCTGGAAATATGAAGGGGGACAACATGGAGCAACCACTGAGCGTGCGAAGACACTCATCGACTACTGTGCAGAGAAAGGATTCGGGGCGATCCTCGTAGAAGGATGGAATACAGGATGGGAGCGTTGGATCGGCTTCCCAGATCGTGAAGGTGTCTTTGATTTTGTTACTCCTTATCCTGACTATGATTTGAAGGAAGTCGTTCGATATGGCAAGGAAAAAGGGGTAGGAATCATCATGCACCATGAGACGTCAGCTGCCACACAGACCTATGATAAAATGCGAGACTCTGCCTTCCGTATGATGCAGGAATTGGGTATTCGCTCCGTCAAGACGGGCTATGTCGGTCCTATCCAGCCAGAGGGAGAATATCACCACGGTCAATACATGGTCAACCATTACCGTCGTGTATTGAAAGATGGAGCTAAATACCAAGTAGCCATCAACGCGCACGAGCCTATCAAGGCAACAGGCATACGCCGTACCTACCCCAATGCGATCGCTAGAGAAGGAGTCCGAGGACAGGAATTCAATGCTTGGGCCAACGATGGTGGAAATAAGACCAGTCACTTGCCTACAGTAGCCTTTACAAGATTGCTGGGAGGACCGCTAGACTATACGCCAGGAGCCTTCTTGAGGAAGCTAGAAGATTTTGGAAAAGGCCACGGTAGAAAGCTCAACGACCTAAACACGACTATAGGACATGAAATTGCCTTGTATGTCGTGATCAATAGCCCCATTCAGATGATCTGTGACTTGCCAGAGCATATCGGCAATCACCCTTTCTTGGAGTTTATTCAAGATGTGGGCGTCAATTGGGAGACTACGAAGGCGCTGGACGGAGAACCTGGGGATTATGTCGTCATTGCAAGAAATGAACGAGGGACAGACAAGTGGTTTGTCGGAGCCATCACGGACGAAACAGGACGCGACGTAGAGGTCAAACTAGACTTCCTAGAGCCTGGTAAAACCTATAATGCGAAGATCTACGGTGATGGAGACAATGCCCATTATGAAACCAATCCTGACGATTATGAAGTTTCTCTTCAGGGAGATCTCACAAATGAAAGTACGATCAAATTGACACTTGCTCCAGGTGGCGGAGCTGCGATTAGCCTCCTCCCCGCAGGAGAATAATACGCATGAAATTATTCATCCCAAACCCCTACTTCGTCATGAAGCAGGGGTTTTCGTTTCTCTATATTGTCACGCTCATTTTCCTCAGACTATCGTCAATAATGATCTTTTCTGCCTTTAAGTTGTAGAAACAAAGGGGGGAAGGTGGATTGCCATAAAGGGTAGATGCATTTCCCTGACTTAACCGCTTTTTTTCGTAAATTTGGCTCTATTCGAAAATGATTATAGGCAACTTTAGTTATGAATATTTCGGTTGTTATTCCATTATACAATGAAGATGAATCCCTTCCCCCTCTCATAGAATGGATTCACAAGGTCATGATGGAAAACCAGTTTACCTATGAGGTAGTGTTTGTGGATGATGGAAGCCGAGACAAGTCTTGGTCGGTGATAGAGGCGCTGGCCCAGGATTATCCTGCTGTGAGAGGCATTCGATTTCAGCGAAACTACGGCAAGTCGGCGGCTCTGCAAAAGGGATTTGAAGCAGTAACAGGGGAGGTGATCATTACGATGGATGCAGATCTTCAGGATAGTCCTGATGAGATTCCAGAACTCTATCGTCTGATTATAGAAGAAGGATACGATCTTGTATCGGGCTGGAAGAAGAAGCGCTTTGATCCCATCTCCAAGACGATTCCATCGAAGTTTTTTAATTACATCACGCGCGTCGTTTCAGGCATTAAACTCAATGACTTCAATTGTGGACTCAAGTCCTACCGCAAAGATGTCGTCAAAGCCATCGAAGTATATGGAGAGATGCACCGATACGTGCCGCTACTCGCTAAATGGGCAGGCTTTGATAAGATAGGGGAAAAGGAAGTCGAACACCGCGCACGCCAATATGGCAAATCCAAATTTGGACTCAACAGATTCATCAACGGGTTTCTAGACCTCATCTCTATCGTCGTAGTCCAAAAGTACCTGAAGAAGCCTATGCACTTTTTTGGAGCTTGGGGCATGGTGTTTACCCTCATTGGAGCTGCTGATCTTCTCTACCTAGCCGCAGTCAAGATCCTAGATGGAGAGTTGGGCAATAGACTCCCTGCCATTGCTTTTGGCAGTGTCATGTTCATTTCGGGTATTCTGCTCTTCAGTACAGGATTATTGGCTGAATTGATTGGCCGCAATTCTCCCTACAAAAACCAGTATACCATCAAAGAAAGGCTAGAAAATGGAGAAACCTTCGCTGAAAAGATTCCAGGTTGAAGCTAAGTATACCTTATAAAAATATAGAGCTACCTGAAAGGGTGGCTCTTGCCGTTTAGAAATATTCCGCCTTGAACATGAGGCTAAGACCAAGAAATGAAAATATTACACTTTCAGAACAGGGGCTTATTGAAAGGCAGGCTGTTTTTTCCCTTCTTTGCAGACTAAAATAATTCATACAGTTCATGGGACTTGGGTCGGAGAGATTCCTACTTTTGCACTACTACAGGATCGTATAATTGGAACCTTCACGACTTTCGCTCTCGCATCTTTCACATTCGATTTCAAGCACTATGAAATATCATTTGATTTCTGGGGGTTGTGGGTTTGTAGGCCGCAATGTAGCCAAGCACCTCCTCCGTACCACAAAAGACCGCATCATCGTAGTAGATGACTGCTCCGTAGGAATGCCTCCTGCCGAGTGGCCCATGCCTGAAGGAGGTGTCTTTTTAGGGGGAAGCCCCAAACGTACCGTGGGAAAAGCCGAGTTTTGGGGGGAGAATGAGGAGTTCATCTTTTGGAATGGTGATTTTCGCTATTTCCTTCGCCATATGCTTGAAGAGGAAAACTGGCTCAAGGATTCTCTGGGGCTTGCTGACTTTGAGAAATTCGCAGATGTATTTCACTTTGCTGCGATCGTCGGTGGCCGTGCCAAAATCGACGGTGATCCTATGATGGTGGCCCTGGATCTTTCTATCGACGCAGAGTTTTTCTACTGGGCCGTTCGTCACATGCCGTCGCGCGTACTCTTTCCTTCTTCGAGCGCGGCATATCCTGTGGACTTGCAGGGAGAAGGCGATTATGTGGCCCTAAAAGAAAGTGATATAGATTTTGAAGGGGGAAAACTAGGACAGCCTGACATGACCTATGGCTGGTCTAAACTGACAGGAGAATATTTGGCACGTATTGCGGCCGAGCATTACAATCTACACGTAGCCTGTGTGCGCCCGTTTTCAGGTTATGGTGAAGATCAGGACCTCTCCTACCCTATTCCCGCCATTGCCATGCGTGCCGCCAAGAAAGAGACGCCATTTGAGGTATGGGGGACGGGTAAACAAGGTCGTGACTTCGTACACATTCAGGACTGTGTGGACGCCATCATGTTTGCCTTAGAAAATATCAAGGATGGGACTGCCATGAACATTGGATCAGGTAAAATTACTTCCTTCCTGGAAATCATCAACGTCTTTACTCAGTTTGCTGGCTATGCGCCTCCTATCAAGCAATTGCTAGACAAACCTGTCGGCGTCCATGCGCGCCATGCCAATATGGACTATGTCTTTAACTCCTTGGGCTGGAAACCCAAACTGAGTCTGGAAGATGGCATGAAGCGTGTGTATGATGCAGCTGTTAAGAAAGCGGAGGGACAGCAGGTTTCTTAAAGTTTCTGGAGAACGTATGAAAAATGCTCAGCAACTGATGAGGTTGTTGAGCATTTTTCTTAAGTACTCTCACCTAAGACCTGAGTGCCCTCGCTTGTTCCTGCTTACTAAGTTCTTTTTGAATTTCGAACTCTTCCATTTTCCACATATAGTCCAAAACTTCAATGATAGATTCATCTAACTTATCTAGAGAAACCTGAAAATGGTCGAAAACTAAACCAGTGGGTTCGCCTTCCCTGACCATAGTAGTTAAGCTCTTGAGATTGGCGAGATGCGGACGGAGCTGATGCGAAAGCTTTTTGATAAGGATATCACGACTACACTTCAAACTAGGGTTGTATGCGTGTATGGGTAACATCATGAGATTATTCCAACGAATAAATGGTGGATGATTTTGAATACATAGGCAATTAACTATGAATGGCGCGTGGATCTTCTATTATTTCGATTTACGTAATCATTTAGCCTTTTTTTGGAAAAAATTTAGATAAAAGGGAGTTTATTCTACGTAAGATTAAAGGAATATAAGTAGATTTCTTTGTCCTGCTTTGCCAATACTTCCCCCAGCTCCAGTCGATTAAGCCCTAAAAAAAAAAGGTACAATGCCCGTCAGACATTGTACCCCTATCCTCCTGAAAAGTTAAGCCCTACCTACATTCTCCCCTCATTCCTCTCAACTTTCAGGAAACACATCACGCTCAACTTATTGTTTGACAATCTTGATCACCTCTATTAGCTGTGCATTACGCAACTCGACAGTGTAGATGCCACGCGCTAAAGAGGAAAGATCCACCTGCTGGGATTGGCTCAAGTCTACGGACTGACGCAAGACCAACTGTCCTGTCATAGTTCGCACATTCAGCTCGACTGAACCTACACCGTCGACGGATTGAATTGTGATCCATCCTGTGGTAGGGTTGGGCATCAACTGAATCCGCTGCCTTACTTCTGACTCGTCTATATTGGTTACAACACGGATGATATCTCCCAAGACGCCCTCAAAAACGCCTTCTGGAGCTACAGGTGACGGATCGGCAATCCCACGCCCCACACAAGCCTGTCCAAGGTTGATCAATTCATCATCTCCAAACTCATCTTTTGGGAAACCAGGAGAAAGCGTTTGATCAATCCAATAGATGCCTGTGGTATTCGCATCAAATGAGAGACTGGTATCAAGTGGTGCTACCTGAGTAGTAAAACTAGAAACTCCTGGAGGGGCAAATAGGGTATCCTGCTGGCGTGGGTTGTCATTCCATGTAGCATAAATGTAAAAAATCGAAATGCTATTTGGGTTCGTCACCTCCCAGTTGAGTTTCTGAGTTGCAGGATCAAAGCAAACGAAGTTCAAATCTAAATCCTGAATGATGCCTGGCTGTTGAAAAGTGGCTTCGTTAGAGAAGCTAGATACATCTGACACATTGAATGCTTGCACGCGATAGGTGACATCGACCCCAAAAGCTGTAGTGGTATCTGTGAAGCTTGTTGCATCTGTCCCCAGTGTTCCGACTTGTTCAAAAGCTCCACTGCCAACCCTGCGCTCGATGGTAAATCCATCTTCATTATTCGCATTGTCTGTCCAATTCAAGACTGGCAGAAATTGTGTATCATATAAAATTCCCAGATTCGTCGGGGCTCCTATACCTGTGGCAGGCGTAGCGATCCAGAATGTCGATCCCACATCTTCAGCTCCACCTATATAATCAAAAGGTGACTGTCCATCGATGAATGCAGCCGAATCATCCCAACGGCCGATAGCGACCGCATTGCCTACTCTAAATCCATTCCCTACTCCCCACTGGGCAAAGTCTCTTGTTACAGCAGCATTCTGATTGTTGAAGCCCAACACATTGGTAGAAAATAAGAAGATCGACCCGATATCTAATACCCCTCCAACGGTCAACACACGAATCGTCACCTCTTCTCCTGGAGCCAGATCCAAATCTCCAGATACGATCTCCACTTCTGCAGGATTTCCTAACTGAGGATAAACTCCAGCCTGAGTACAGAAGAAGTAATTGCCAATATTTCGATCTACGGTATCGAAGTTTTCGATCACAATGGTATCTCCTTCAGGGATGATACGCGACATGCGAATGGCTGTATTGTCTATCCATCTGGAAGATCCTATGTCGCTTTGCCCCCCGACAAACACATACGGTGCCTGCCCTTGGACAAAATCAATTGCACTCGTCCACCTTCCAGCATTTACAGATTGTCCCACACGTGGCTGATTGGCGGCGCCCCACTGCACGTAATCTGCAATATCTACTGCCGAATTAGAACCGAAGACGGGATTGATGAAGAGTGTCAAACCACCATTGGCATCGGGAAGCGCTTGCACGTTGCCAGATCCAGAAGTCAAATCAAACGTCACCTCATCGCCAGGAGCCAAATTCAAGCTACCTGTAATGTTGCTGTAGTCACTCAATTGATTGTACTGGCCAGGTCCGAGGCAGAAATTGTAGCCTGATAGATCCTCTGTTGTACCACCAAAGTTTTTCAACGTGACTGTCTCAGCTTGGGTGTCTAGGCTCAACAAACGCACACGGGCAGGTGCAGCAGCTCCACTCCAAAAGCTCGCGCCGATGTCATCCGCATCTCCATTGTAAGCAAAGGGAGAATTTCCAGAAACAAAGTTGTTCACATCATCCCAGCGACCTGCGTTCACGGCCTGTCCCACGCGGGGCTGATTGGCGGCTCCCCACTGCACATAGTCTGCGATATCATTGGCTGAGTTAGAACCAAATACGGGATTGATAAAGAGGGCCAGACCACCATTGGCATCAGGTAGCGCTTGCACGTTGCCAGATCCAGAGGTCAAATCAAACATGGCTACTCCATTAGGAGCCAAATTCAAGCTACCTGTAATATTGCTGTAGGCGTTTAGTTGATTGTATTGACCTGGACCCAAGCAAAAATTATAGGCTGAAAGGTCCTCGGCTGATCCACCGAAATTCTTCAGTGTGACCGTTTCATTTTGCGTGTCAATATTCACGATGCGCACGCGCGCAGGGGTTGTTGCATTCCAAAAAGAAGCCCCTACATCTGCCCCGCCTCCAACAAAATAATAGGGCGCTGCCCCACTCACAAAGTTGTATACATTATCCCATCGACCTGCAGTTACAGCTTGTCCCACACGCGGCTGATTAGCTGCGCCCCATTGCACGTAGTCTCCTAGGTCCGCTGGCGAACTTGACCCAAAAGTAGGATTGATGAACAATGCCAAGGCTCCATTGGCATCAGGTAAGGCAGCTACGTTGCCCGTACTAGAAGTAAGATCAATAATTACAGTTGCATTGGGGCTAAGGTTCAAGCTACCAGTTATATAGGTGTAGTTGCTGAGCTGGTTATAGTTCCCAGGTCCTAAGCAAAAGTTGTAGCCTGAGACGTCCTCTGCAGTCCCTCCAAAGTTTTTCAGTGTGACTGTTTCATTGATAGGATCAATGCGTAGGATGCGAACATTGGCAGGAGTCGTACCCACCCAAAAAGTAGAGCCGAAGTCTGTGGCATTTCCTGTGTAGGTAAAGGGAGCAGCTCCCGTCACAAAGTTATTGGCATTGTCCCATCGGCAAGCGAGAACAGCCTGGTTCACACGGGGCTGATTGGAAGCTCCCCACTGCACATAGTCTCCGAGATCATTGGGGGAGTTAGAACCAAATACAGGATTGATAAATAACGCCAAGCCCCCATTTGTATCTGGCAAGGCCTGCACATTACCTCCACTAGAAGTCAAATCAAAAGCGACAGTTGAATTGGGGGTAAGATATAGGCTTCCTGTGATGTTCGTATAATTGTTGAGTTGGTTATAATTACCAGGACCCAAACAGAAGTTGTAAGAGGAAAGGTCTACAGGGCTTCCTCCAAAGTTCTTCAAAGTCACTGTCTCTGTTCCTGTATCCAAACTCAGGATACGAACCTGGGCAGATACATACACCCCCCAAAGCATCATCGCTGTAAGGAGCAGCAAATTAAGCGAATAGTTTCGATTAAACATGTAAGTGTTAATAAGAGATTACGAGTAATAACAAGTGCATAAAACATCCTCTGCTCCTTCAGAATCGCCTCCTGAGAAGATATCATGTCAAAAAGAAGCATGGAAAGCCTGCCCTCAGTGCGTCGTGGACACTGAGCCTGCATTTGTCATAAAATGATGATTCGTTTGAATTCCCCTAATTCGAATGCAAGGTGCAAGGATTTTGGAGCAGGTACAATCCTCATATAAGGGGTTTTTTATATCCATGTAATCCTCCAAAAGGGGGATTTTTCAATATTCTTGTTAATGGAACATTATCTGGCACTATTTTCTATGTTTGAACATCTATAAATTTTTCATCCATGGATATAACTATTTTGACTCCTTCTTAATCTCTCGATCTATCATTTACATATTCCTATATATAATTATTCTAATCTCGTAAAATCCCCCTTTTGGGGGATTAAAAAATGAGGACATTTTTCCTTCTTGTGCCTGTAGTCAATTGTGATGATCACGAATGAATTCAGATAGGCTTCATTTTCTAGTTTGAGATGCGATACCCACTCATTCGGGATAATCATTCATTCATACTCTCACAGAAATATATTCTTCATAAGATCTTATTGTTCTTTCAAATTTTCGAGTCGCCACTATCCAATAGCCCAGGCTCGAGCTTAGTAGCAGTCCCTGCATGCATGTATTACTTATTTGAAATTTATTATAGCTAAAACCAATTCCTAACATCCAGTTATACTTTTCACTACGTATATGTCAGGATTATCGACTACAAGAAATTTACCCTTTACTCATAACCTTAACACTTTCTAAATGAATAACTTTACAAAGTGGGCTTTGACTTTCCTTCTCCTCATCGGGATGGGGCAGTTCATGCAAGCCCAAGAAATAGCCTACGCCGCCAAACTCAGGGGGGCGCAAGAAACCCAACCACGCCTCACGAACGGAGAAGGCTTGCTGGTTTTTTTATTAGACCTTTCTGACTCCACTATGGAAGTCTTTGGAAACTTCGAAAACTTGAGTTCACCCGTAGACACGTCTATTGCAGGAGGGCTTCACGTCCACAATGGACTAGCAGGTCAAAACGGAGGAATAGAGTTGATCTTGACTCCGCAGTTGGACAATGATTTTCTTGGAGGATCAGTAGATGAGGAATTCCAACTTACTGCTGCACAAATTGAAACCTTCAATGATCGTGGATTTTATGTGAATCTTCATACCCTCAACTTTGGATCAGGGGAACTAAGAGGGCAAATTCAAGAAGGGGATACCAATAGACTCGAAGTGGACTTCCTGTTCTCCGCCAATCTCTATGGCAGTAACGAAGTGCATAACGTCATGAGCGATGCCCGTGGAGCCGTCGTACTAGACTTGATTGGAGATACCTTAAGAGTAAGTGGCTCCTTCTCCAATCTCACAGGTCCTCTAGCGACCGATATTGTAGGGGGTGCGCATATTCACTTGGGATATGCCGGACAAAATGGAGGAATAGAACTCGTACTCAACAGCGAACTTGACAGCGACAGTTTGGGAGGGGTATTCCTAGCAGACAGCAACGTCTTCGTCCTCACTGCTACGCAAATCGCCCAGCTTCGCAGCCAGCAGCTTTACGTAAATATCCACTCACAAGCTTTCCGTGCAGGAGAACTCAGAGGCCAGATCGTATCTCAGCCCAAAGCCGTTTTCCGTTCTTTCTTGGGTGGAGCGCAAGAAGTACCTAGTGTGCTGAGTGCAGGACAAGGGCAGGTGATTGCTGCTTGGGACTCTGATGGTAATGGGAACAACATGCTACAAGCTTCAGGGTCATTTGCAGGCCTAGGAAGCCCATTCAATACGAATATTGGCGCCCACCTACATAGAGGATATGCAGGGCAAAATGGAGGAGTAGAGGTTGCATTGACACCTGTACTTTCTTCAGGAGACTCTAGTGGTATTTTTGCGACGGACGCCAATACATTTTTGACGACTTCTGCTCTTGAGGGATTAGTTGCAGCTAGAGAGCTCTACGTCAACATTCATTCTACCAATGTTCCGTCAGGCGAACTACGTGGACAGGTTGTTCCTGAAGGGAATTTCTTCCTTTATCAGCTGTTATCTGGAACCCAAGAGGTAGATCCTGTATTTACGACAGCCAATGGCGCGGGCTACTTTGAGGTACGTGGGGACGAACTGGTGTATACGGGTTCATTTCAAGGCTTGAATAGTGGTTTCAACGAAGCGATTGCGGGTGGTGCACACCTTCACTCTGGCTCAGCAGGTAAAAATGGGGGCATTCGCTATCTTCTGAGTACAGAACTGAATGCTGCGCAAGACACAGGCTTCTTCCGTGCAGATTCCAATACCTTTGCTACGACGCCTGGCATCACAGATACACTCCGCCAGCGTGGACTTTACACCAATATTCACACAGATGACATTCCTTCAGGAGAATTGAGAGGGCAGCTACTAGGGGAAGGCCAAAACTATTTCTTCGCTCCGCTCTCGGGTGCTTCTGAAGTACCTCCTGTCAACTCCACAGGCTTTGGAAATATCGCGCTAGAATGGAGAAATGGGTCTGTATTGGCTTCAGGTTCTATCAATGATTTGGCGACGCCCTTTGATCCTAACATCGCAGGTGGCTCTCACATCCACTATGGACTGGCAGGACAAAACGGCGGCATCGCCTTCTTCCTCACACCTTCACTTGCGGGTGACAGCTTGAGCGGAAACTTCTTCCCTTCTGCCAATCAAAATGATTTCTCTGCTGGTGCGACAGACACCCTGCTCAGCCGCGGGCTATACGTCAACATCCACACAAAAGGTAGCCCGTCAGGTGAGCTAAGAGGACAGATCCTCCCACCTGCACAGGCCTATTTCACCACTTCTCTTGCAGGGAAAAACGAGGCGACACCCGTTATTTCTTCAGGACTTGGAGGACTCAAAGGAGAGTGGACCAATGGCGAGTTGGTATTGAGTGGTGCTTTCAGTGACCTGGACAGTGATTTTGATCCAAATGTAGCAGGAGGAGCGCACATCCACCTAGGCGCAGCAGGTATGAATGGCGGAATCGAACTATTTTTGACTACTGCTTTGGACAACGATTTAAGGGGAGGTGCTTTCACAGCTGATTCCAATACCTTTACCATCTCTGATACTTTGTCAGGACGCATCAGTTCTGATAGCCTCTATGTCAACATCCACTCTGTAGACAATCCGAGTGGTGAGCTGAGAGGACAGATTCTTCTGGAAACCAATGAGTTCCCTTCTCCTGCTCCAGGTATTACTGCGCCTCCTTCAGGTGCTAGTTTGACCATCGAGGGAGATTCTTCTACTGCCTTTACGGCTACGTGGTCAGGTTCAGGTGATACTGATGGAAATAAAGTAGTCTACACTTGGGAGTTGGCAGCCACTACGGATTTTGCAGCGCCACTTGTATTTACCAATACAGGTACAGATTCTAGTTTTACGACAGATTTTGCCACTGTAGATGCCCTACTTTCAGGGGCTGGATTGAATGTGGGAGATAGCGTGACATTGTATCACCGTGCATCTTCTTTGGATGGTGCCGTATGCACAGTCGGTGCGACAGACAGCGTAGTCCTCACGCGTGGCACCCTACTCAATATCGGATCGATAAATGTAGCCGAGCTGAGTGTGTATCCTTCTCCGACGCGTGACATCCTCAATATCCGCATGAAGGAAGTCCGTGCGCAGAGCCTACAAGTTCGCATCATCGATGTCTCAGGGAAAGTAGTCCTTTCTCAAGGGCTTAATGTTCAAGCCAATCACGTGGATGAACGTCTACAGGTAGGACAGGTAGCGGCAGGGATCTACCAGTTGGTGATTCAGGATGAGCGTGGACAGTTATTCACGACGAAATTTGTAAAAGAATAATCATCACTCGATTTTTTTGATGGGAGGCTCCTGTTTGGGGGTCTCCTTTTTTATTTCCACCTCTCTAGAAAGGTCTTGCTTTCAAGCAAATTTCCCAATACAAATATCTGAGAATGTTGGATCGCAGTGCTTTCATTCAACCTTTCTTTAAGCGTCAATTGATCTCCCGCATAGTTGGCATGAATAAAAAATACACCTTCTTCATTCTTCAGGACAAACCCCACATGTTGGCTCAGTCCTACGACAAATAAGCCATTCTGAGGGAGATCATTTAGGTGCTGATAAAGCACAATTCGGCTGCGAAAAGTCTGAATCTGTGCAGGATCGCATAGGTCTTTGATGATGTGAGAGGAAGCTTTCTGCGCGAGTCGATAGCGATTGAGGGGAATGCCTAGATCTCTCAAGGTCGTACTGACAAAATATCCACAGGCAATTTTCCCTTTTCGTGGTGTTTCCGTAATTCCGTTAAAATCCCATGGAGTCCCGTACCAATAAGGGAAAATGCTGTCTACCAGGGCATGATACATAAACTGCTGCTGGGTCACCTTGGGCAAACCTTGTGAGCGAGAGTTTTTCATTCTTAGCTTTAACGCTCGGTAAGCCTGTATATGTGACAATGTATCAAATGGAGGCTCCTCGCAGGGGGTAGGTATATTGGTATGGGGCATCTGCTGCGGGGAAGGAATCAACATTTCCCTTCCCACTACCGACATGCAACCCAATGCAAAAAGGATCATCAAGAGTTTCATTCGTGCTATTTACTGGCATAATGAAACCCAGGAGGAAGGTTACGGATATAATGGAGGCACTCAGCAGAGAGAATGCCCAATGAGAAAATCAATGACTTTCTGATCGGGCATCTCACAGGGCTTAAGATAGTCCTTCTCTTGGGTGAGGTAATAATTGAAGCTAATAAAGTCGGTTCCTCCCAATTCCTCTGCAAATATCTTCAGGCTTTTCCCCTTATTAAAGTCAGAACGTGTCAAACTGTACGTTTTTCCTTGATACTGAACTTCAGAATACCCTTGTGGAATATTCAGGATAATGCCTTTGAGATGAGGAATGGAGGAGTGAGAAGAATCAGGCTTCATTTCGATTTTGTAAGAGGCTAAACGAAAGCCCTACAAAAGTAATGAATCCTGCTACGAAAATCCCATCGTGGAAGTAGCTACTAAACGGGATGTATTCCCAAGGATGAACCGCAAATGTCACCCCATAGAAAAATGATACCTCAATACTAAGGAACAATACACTCTCACTTCCTTCTCCCTGAAAATCGAATCTTCTGCACCCAAAACATGATCATAAGGCCTACCAGAATCGAACAACCCGCAATGAAAAGTGCATCCTGAATAAAGAAAACACCTTCGGCAATTTCTTGTCCCAAAGGCATCCATTTCGAAGCGCAAAAACAGGCAAACTCACGTACGATATTTACGAGGAATCGATTGAGGAGACCAAAGGTGAGGATCATCCCTGCATAAAACTTCAGGAAAGAGCTGCTTTCTCGGAACCGTATGAAGTAGAACAATTGGGAAAAGATCGCAGGAAAGGAAATATTGGCTACTTTCACAAAGATGATGAAACCTGCCATAGTAGAACCTGCCACGATGCCTCGACTATGATAAAGCCAGTTATACTCTCTCCAAGCACGGATGATTTCTGAGTCCTCCGATAGGTACCCAAAAAGATAGAGCGAAAAAATAAGCACTGCGGGTAGCAAGAAGAAAGTACCCACCCATCTGACGGCACGTGTCAAAAAGTCAATGACTTGCTGGCTGGTACTCACCATTTGTTCGTCCCCACGTGCTCGTAAATATAGAGAAATGGGCACGACAATCGCAAACGCAAGGAAAATGGTCGGTAGAAAGCTGAGTATTAAGGCTAAAAATACCATGGCTGATAATTCTAATGATAAGTCATTGGACGAAAGACTTCGAGAGTCGAGAACAGAGACTTAAAATACTGGTCATGAGAGCATTTTACCTCCATAATTCCCATATCCCATCTGTTCCACTACTTAAATACGTAAGGATAGGACAAATAGAAAGTGCTACATATAGACAAGACGCCGCACGTTTTCTTCTCTTTCATCACATCTTGGGTAGAAGTTACTTCATTTTAGGAAGAATAAAAAGGTGAGGGATTGTGAAAAAGCAACATTTTGCTTGGCCGATTCTCTCTCAAATGGTGATCACACGCACACCTGCCTGCTGGCTCAGGTGCATCTTAGGGAGCAGCTGGGCTGCGCTTTCAAGGGAGATAGTTTCTGTGACAAGTTGTTGAGGGCTGAGTCTACCAGACAGGATCATTTGGAGCATCTCGTGGTAGCGAAATGCCTGCATGCCATGGGAACCATATAGCTCCAGCTCATAGGCAATCACTCTGTCCATCGGGATCGGGGCCAAGGCTTTCTCTGGGGGAAGAATACCAATTTGCACATGTCTCCCTCTTCTGCCAAGGGCGAGTAAGGCAGTCTGAATAACCGATTGATTTCCGATCGCGTCTACCGTTACCTGCGCACCACCTCTTATCATCTCACGTATCGCTTCTGGCACATCTCCTACGGTTTGAGAATTTAGGACCGCATGTGCACCCAAAGATTGGGCAAAAGCCAATTTTTCATCTGCTACATCTACAGCGAGTACTTGCGCTCCCAAACCGCGTGCAATCATGATGGCAGAAAGTCCTACACCGCCACAGCCAAAAACGACAACCCACTCTCCCCCACGGACCCTTCCCTGGTCTACGATGCCTCGAAAAGAAGTCGCAAAGCGACAGCCTAAACTAGCTGCTGTCACATAGTCGATCTCTTCTGGTAGCCTTACCAGATTCGTATCCGCATAGTCAATGGCTACGTACTCTGCAAAGGAGCCCCAAGCCGTAAATCCTGGCTGGAACTGGTCAGGACAGACCTGATGATTCCCACTCAGGCATGTGCTACAGCGGCCGCATCCTCCCACAAAAGGTACTGTCACCCGATCTCCTTTATGGAATTTCCTGACTTCCTTCCCAGTTTCGACTACAACTCCCGCCAGTTCATGTCCAGGCACATGCGGCAATATAATGTCTTTGTCATGCCCCATCAATCCGTGCCAGTCGCTCAAGCATAATCCTGTAGCCTTGACTTCGATGATGACACCCGTTGTGCTAGGATCGGGGGAGGGAACCTCTCGATAGGATATCGGTCCCTGGAAAGTTTCATAATAGAGCGCGTTCATGGGCGGCCAGGGATTTGGAGTTCGCGATGGTAGATGGCATGGTTCTCTGCGTCGAAGCAGACGAATAAGACCTTCTGAATATGGGAAGATTTGTATTGGCTGACAGTCTCGATGGCTACTTGCGCAGCTTCGAGCTTGGGGTAGCCATAGATTCCTGTGCTGATGTTGGGAAAGGCGATGGTACGAATACCATGGGCCTCTGCCAGTTTCAAGGAATTGAGGTAGCAGTTGCGAAGCTTTTGGGGTTCGCCCCTGTGGCCGCCGTTCCATCGCGGACCGACTGTATGAATCACTTTTTGTGCGGGCAGTTTACCTGCGGTGGTGATGACGGCTTCGCCGACCTTGCAGCCGCCCTGTCGGGCGCGGATCTGCCGACATTCATCGAGAATCGCAGGGCCTCCGGCCCGGTGTATCGCTCCATCTACCCCACCCCCTCCCAAAAGAGAGGTATTCGCCGCGTTGACAATTGCGTCGACCTTGATCTGGGTGATGTCAGCCCGAATGAGTTGGATATCCATTTATGTTGGACTTGAAGATAATAGACATCAGAAGTCAGATGTTGAATCTAGCCCAAATAGCCTGACCTCTTATATCTCGTAGTCTGATTTCTGAAATTAATTTCGCTTATACATACGCACAGCGTCGGTAATATAATTTTGAGGATTGAAAGCATCATTGAAGGCAGAAGATAGATTTTCTTGTTTGCCCTTTAGGATCAAAATGCGATCTCCAATGAGGTTATTTTCCTGATACTTTTGAAGAATCTCCTCGTATCTATTCAGATTTTCCTTGATCTCAAAGGTGATGTTGCCAAAACGAATCTTTAAAGACTGCACCGTCTGCATATCGTAGTACATTTTATTCTTCCAAGCCTCATCATTTCGTCTCTTTTCTTCCTTTACTTTCTTTTCCACCATTTGTTTCAGTGAATTTAGATAATCCAGACGCTTCAAGGCATCAGTTTCCTCTAGATACATTTCTCGAAAGTCCTCATTTTTGATCTCCAAAAATTGAAAGATGTCCAGAAGCGTATTTGCCTGAAGTCGTTGTAGTTCTTCCAATTCTTTCGTGGTCTTATTCCAGCCTGTCTCGACCAGATTGATATCATGGGTATACTGGCTCAAGATCATCGTAAGCTCAAACATCATGATGCTTTGCTTTCGCAGCTCCCGTTTTTTCTTGCCTATGGATTGAATAAATTTATCCATACCAATAAATAATACTTCACTCAAGGGTCCTGCAATCGGTGCTCCTTGCGCAAAGTCGCCTGCCGTTTCCAATAATTTAGAGGTAATCTGTAGCGTAGCATCTTCATTTTTATTGGTCTCCACATAAAAGGTAAATCCTTTGAACCACTTCTGATAACCTGGATACTGCATGGGATTGCCGACAGAGGTCAGCGAAGAAAAGAAGTCTCGCGAGCTATTGAATAGAATCAAAGGGCGCAGCTCTCGCTCCATGGATACCAGGTTGATCACGGCAGATTGATAATTGCTGCTGTAGATGTTAAGCTCCTTCTCCCGCTCTGCTGCTTGTATCCCCTCCAATTTATTGACACGGTCACGGAGCTTTTCAATGATCTCGTCTGTATTTTGCGTCAGCTTTAGCGCTTCGTCGATCTTCTGAATCTCAAGGTCCAGAACGACAATCTTATCTTCTAGTTCACGCGCTTTTTGCTCTCTGTCTTTTTCCAAGTCTTGCAAGACCTTCTCGCGTATCGTCGCATCGTCTATTTGTGCCCAAGCGGAGCCTATCCAACTCATCAAACCAATCAATAACAGGAATTTTAATACCAATCTCATGTTCAGGTTTCATCTTTTGAATGTAAGCGGAATGAAAAGATCCCATACAAAGACCTTTTCCATATTCCATGACGAAAATAGGAAGGCTTTACTTATAGTAAACTTTTTTCTGCAAGCGTGGCTAATCCTTTTGCGAACCGAGTTCTTGCGCACGTGTCAATGCTGCTTGGGCTCCTGTAGAGATCGCTTCTGTCAACTGGGTTTCACCAAATGCTTTGAGCGCGGCTTCTGTCGTCCCTCCTTTCGAGGCTACTTTCTGTATCCAGTCTTCACAACTTAGGCTGTTTTGGCGAAAAAGGCTCAGAGCCCCTGAAAAAGTCTGCTGCACCAGCAGGTTGGCATCCCCTTCACTGAAGCCCATGTCGCGTGCCGCACGTATTAGCGCATCCATGAAGAAGTACACATAAGCAGGACCCGATCCCGATATGGCCGTCACAGCATCAATTTTTTCCTCTTCTTCTACATACAAAGTCTTACCTGTCGTCGCCAGCAAGTTTTGGATGGTTCCAATCTCTAGCCTAGAGACTTCGTCTGTGGCTGTAAATGCCGTCATCCCCGCACCAATCTGCGAAGGAAGATTGGGCATCGCCCGAACGATCTTGGGGCTTCCTAGCGCCTGCCTAATCTGCTCCATGGTAATACCTGCCATCACACTCAAAATCACCTGTCCAGGATCAACAAAGGATTCAATTTGGGAAAATAAAGCTGGGGCGTCCTGGGGTTTGACGGCCAAGATGACCAAATCTGCCTGCTTAACAGCCGAGAGATCCGTCTCGATATGGGCAATATCCAATCGCGAAAGATCTCGAATCCGTTCTTCCTTCTTTCTTTCGAGGATGTATAAATGGTCTCTAGATACTACGTGGGCATTCACGAAGGCTCGGGCAAATGTTCTGCCCATATTGCCGCCACCAATAATCAGGATATTCATAAAGCATAGGGTTTACTCGCCATGTGTACGAATGAATCCTAAAATAGATCCCATTATGTGGGGATTGTTTGATTTTTATTTCTTGGCCCGCTCATCCATTTCTATAAGAAAATGGAAACTTGCCCCTCAAGGTTTGGCTGCGATGATAAACAGATAATCCCCTTTATCATGCATGAAAGCAGATTTGACTTGTTCAATTTCTCCTGACTGAATGTCATGGTGCAGCTTTTCCAGTCCATTTTCCACTTCTTCCTGATGGGCCAGCGCTGAAAAGGAAGAAATTCCTTTACGGAGACTTGGATCAAGATAGCGTGAAGGATCATGCTTCCCCACATATAAAAATCCATCCTGAAGATCGGGTTTTACTTCATAGCTTTCTTCTGAGATCACATAAAAACCTACCTCCTCTAGTGCATCTACCACTTCCTTCCTAGAAGGCATCTGCGTCATAGAGTCTTTCATCATTTGCGGGAAGTAATGGTTGAGCCAGTAGCCTTCCATTTGATCGGGCGTAGAGGTAAAAATCACCATTCTACCGTCCGTTTTCAGCGCAGCATATAAATGCCGAAATCCATTTGGTAAGCTATCCCAATGGTGGAGCGTCAGACTGGCCAGGATTCCATCCACAGATTCGGCAGGTACCTCCAATGATTCGGCGGTCCCAATAAGCCAGTCTATCGTGACTTCCTTTTCTTTTGCCATCTCAAGCATACGCTCTGAAGGATCTACTCCGATAAACTGTCCTCCTAACTGAGCCAATACAGAAGTATAATTTCCTGTTCCACAGCCGATATCCAAATACCTTTTCCCTGGTTCAGGTTGAAGATGATGCTCCATCCTGGAAGCTAAATAAGGATCTGCTTTACGTGTTTGATTGTAGTTTTTTCCTATACGATTGTATTTAGCACTCATATGTATTCTTTGTAAAATTAAGCTTAGCTACCATCCTATACGGGGATTTACCTGCCAAACTAAAAATGCAGGTAGTTCAGCAAGCTTACAAATGAATATATCTTTGGGTAGTACATGCGGATTAACACAAAAAAGCCTGCACTCATGACGAGTACAGGCTCATATACTAAGTTTCGTGTCTTCAGAAAAGATTACATCATGCCAGGCATGCCTCCACCCATTCCAGCAGCAGCACCTAAGTCAGGACCTGACTCTTCTGGCTCGTCAGTGATGACCGCCTCAGTAGTCAAGAGCATAGATGCGATAGAAGCTGCATTTTCGAGTGCCGAACGAGATACCTTAGTAGGATCGATGATTCCAGTAGCAAAGAAGTTCTCGTATTCTTCGATGCGCGCATTGAATCCATAGTCTACGGCTTCGTTGTTGCGCACTTCGTTCAAGATGACACCTGCCTCCAATCCAGCGTTAGATACGATCTGGCGGAGTGGCTCTTCCAATGCACGGCGTACGATGGCAACCCCTACACCGACATCACCCTTGAGCAGTTTGTCGTTGATTCCCCCACGGCCAGGCTCGATAGAGCTGATCGCACGGACCAAAGCAACACCCCCACCAGGAACGATTCCTTCTTCTACCGCAGCCTTTGTTGCGTGAAGAGCGTCGTCTACACGATCTTTCTTCTCCTTCATTTCTACTTCAGTCGCTGCACCTACGTAGATGACAGCTACCCCACCGCTCAGCTTAGCGAGACGCTCTTGCAATTTCTCACGGTCGTAGTCAGAAGTAGTTGTTTCGATTTGTGCTTTGATCTGGTTTACGCGAGCCTGAATCATCTCAGCATCACCTGCACCATCTACAATTGTCGTATTGTCTTTGTCAATCACTACCTTGTTTGCCTGTCCCAGCATATCAAGAGTCGTGTTCTCCAACTTGTATCCACGCTCCTCAGATACGACTGTTCCACCTGTCAAGATGGCAATATCTTCAAGCATCGCCTTGCGACGGTCACCAAATCCAGGTGCTTTTACAGCAGCTACTTTGAGTGAACCACGGATTTTATTTACAACGAGTGTGGCAAGGGCCTCACCTTCGACATCTTCTGCGATGATCAACAAAGGACGACCTGTCTGTACTGTCTGCTCCAATACAGGAAGTAGATCCTTCATGGCAGAAACCTTCTTGTCATGCAACAAGATGAAGGGATTCTCCAACTCAGTCACCATGTTGTCGGGATTGGTCACGAAGTAGGGAGAGAGGTATCCGCGATCAAACTGCATCCCTTCTACTGTCTCAAGGTAAGTTTCAAGTCCTTTGGCTTCTTCTACCGTGATGACACCGTCGCGTCCTACTTTTTCCATCGCATCCGCAATGTACTTACCGATTTCCTCGTCATTGTTAGAAGAGATCGTGGCTACTTGCGCTACATCCTTAGATCCAGAGATCTCTTTAGACATCGAGCGAAGTTGCTCAATCACGACTTTTACAGCCTCATCGATCCCTTTCTTCAATTCCATAGGGTTGCGACCAGCCGTTACGTTTTTCAGTCCTTCACGTACCATTGCCTGAGCAAGTACAGTTGCTGTCGTCGTACCATCACCTGCGATGTCGGCTGTCTTGGAAGCAACTTCCTTTACCATCTGCGCACCCATATTCTCGATGGGATCAGACAGTTCAATTTCTTTGGCTACAGTTACACCATCTTTGGTGATGTTGGGTGCACCGAACTTCTTGTCGATGACTACGTTGCGGCCCTTAGGACCTAGTGTTACCTTAACGGCATTTGCGAGGGCATCTACCCCACGCTTCAGCTTATCTCTAGCGTCTACGTTGAATTCGATGTTTTTAGCCATGAGTTATGGACTTTGTTTTGTTTTTTGTTTGATGAATGAAAAACCAAAATCGCATAGAAGGGACCTATGCTGGGGTAAGTACATTATACGATCGCGAGGATGTCTGACTCACGCATGATCAGATAGTCATTTCCTTCAAGAGAAATCTCAGTACCTGAATACTTACCATACAGGACGTTATCTCCTACTTTGACTGTTACTGGCTCATCTTTCTTGCCAGGTCCCACAGCTACTACTTCTCCACGCTGGGGCTTCTCTTTTGCTGTATCAGGGATGATAAGACCTGAAGCGGTTGTCTCTTCCGCAGGTGCAGGCTTCACCAGGACACGGTCAGCCAAAGGCTTAATGTTCAACGACATAGTTATGTTGCGATTTAAAGGTTTATAACTTTTATCACGGTTTATAGAAACGCAGAATCAGAAAATGTGCCAAGGCATTTTTTTGCACAATTTTCTCAAAAAAACTGTCATAATGGCAATCATGTGACGTGTTTGTCAGTTTGACATGACAAGGTGTGTACTTCACTTGACACATAGATATAGAAGTTGGCATTTGACCTGTATTTCACAGATATTCAGCCCTTCAATCCCTTATGTCAGGATATGCCACTTTGACATTGCCGCAAAGATAGGATTTTTCATTTGGCAAAAAAGAAAGGATCGCTCATGTTTTTCCAACATGGAGTTGAAATGTAAGAAAATCACTTATTTTTCTGGATATTAATAAATTAAGATAATTATATATATGATTTCGTTTCTCACTAGGTATGAATGACAAATGTTGAGACGTGATATCGAAAGGAAGCTTGGAACTTAAAAAAAGGAAACCAGCTCTCTTTGGTATCTTTAGAGCTGATTTCCCCTTCTTTCAAATGCTAAATACGCCTGACTTATATTTATTTCTTATGCATTTTGGTATGGAATGTATGCTCATCATTCCTGACAGAGATGATATATAAACCTTCAGCCCATCCTTGAGCAGGGATCACCACAGAAAGCTCTTTAGCTGTCGTCTCATACATTTTTCTTCCGCGTATATCCACAACCGTAATGGAGGCATTGCGCCAATATGACGCTGTCAACTGGACAGTCATTTGGTCTTGGAAAGGATTCGGATAAACTT
Source organism: Bacteroidota bacterium (assembly GCA_039820545.1). Taxonomy (GTDB): domain Bacteria; phylum Bacteroidota; class Bacteroidia; order J057; family J057; genus JALEFZ01. Next base: position 43,558 of record JBCBPW010000001.1, read on the forward strand.
GAATCCCTGTAGGCTCTGAAACATTTACATTTGTTCCAATGACTGTAAATGTTTGGCAAACAGTGTCGCTACAGCTCGTGGTTCCGTCTCCATCACCCACATTGGCAATCGCGCAAACATTGTAGGTACCAGAAGTACTGAAGGTGTGTTGCGCGGAAGTTCCAGGAAGCAAAATTTGTGTACTTCCATCCCCAAAATCCCAACGAATATTATTGATATCTACATTGGCATTAGTAGAAGGAGTGAATGTATAGTTGCTGCCACTAGATGTTGTGGAAAAGTCAATGTTCGTCTTACATGTTGTACATGAGTCTACTCTGATAAACCAAGTGATACTATCGAGACAGTTAGTAGCACTGTTTGTAGTGATCGCTGTGTAAGTAGTCGAAACAGAAGGCGAAACCGATAGATTAGGACAAGTATCACAAACCAAACTAGCACTGGACGTCCATGAAATTGTAGACCCAAATCCTGCGTCTATCTCTACTGTATCTCCCTCACAGATCACTACCTCATTGAAGAGCGCAGGTTCTTTTGCCAATTCACGTACTTCGTCTTGAGTAAGCGGACGATCATAGAGTCGTACTTCATCTAATTTCCCTTTGAAATAAAACCTGTCTCCAGGAATGTTGGTTGCATCTGCTCGGCCGATAGCACCCGTTGGACTATTAGGCGCATAGGCAAGTCCAGAACCTGTACCCGAATAGTTTCCACAATCTTGCTTTCCGTTGATGTAAATATCCATGTCTAGTGGACCTCTAGCTACTACGGCGATGTGATACCAGACATCAGGCATGATAGTAGTAGTCCCTCCCTTGCTTCGACGCGAGGTAGCATCGTGCGGCCCTATATCACCTAGGCTTAACGCTGCTTTTTGCGTGGAACTCAATAAGAATACCACACCATTTGATACATTGTCTGTGTCATTGTTATCCAAAATAGGAGCCAAACTATTAGGAACACCGTCCAGCCTAACCCATGCAGCGACGGTCACAGGCAATTGAGGTTCTAAATTTGAATTGTTCAGAATCTCTATGTAATCGTCTATTCCATCAAAATAATAGGCGGAATTTGCATTGCCTGCTCGATCTGTAGTCAGTATGGCTCCGTTTTTAGCTGTACCATTGTTGCCATTTCCACTATAGTCTAGTGCGTCACCATCCATAGGATAATAAGCTACCAAACCATTTTGTACGGTACTCTGTGCAAATACAAGGGAACAAGTGAGAAGAAAAACCCAAATTAGGTAAGTTGTTTTCATGATTATACGTTTATCTGTTTAGGTGAAACAAAACTACATGAATTAAATTTACAAACAAGTATTTTTTTTTAAAGTTTTGGTCAGAGAAAAAGATAAAATAACGAGAGGTGCTTAGAAATAATCGAAAAGTGAAATGATTTCCCAAAGAGGTCCGACAAAAGAAAATAAAGATTCCTGAAATATAAATATTTGATTTACAATACTTTTCCCGATTCGATAGACATGACTCACCGCTCTTATTTCTGTTATTTTACGGAAAGCCCCCAAGCTTGGCTTTGATTGTCTTAATCACATGAAAAATATTCCTCTAGGGCCTGGAAGAGGCGGTCTACCATGCATAACCTTCTCACATGGAGGGTAGATTCAGACGAAAAACAAGCTTGTAAGGTATTTGAATAGGGTGTTTTCATGTAAGATACGTGATCGAAGGCAATGGTCTGCTTCAAGAATAGACAATACCTCTGACATTCAGTATTTTAAGCATCCATATTTGTTCATAAAATCTTTTTGCCCCTACTTATGATCATACTTAGCCTCTGAATCAATTGGATTCATCCTAATAGGCCTTTCCATTTTTTGCTTATAATCCCTCCCAAGCTATATACCCCAACAAAAAATAGCTGACTCCCTGTCAGCACACGCTGTCCAGGTTCATCAAAATAAATCCCCAATTCTTTGAAAAATTGATCTCTCCTAGGATTTGATGACTGGTACATTTTTTCCCAATCTTCATCGGTGACGGGATTTCTAACTTTGTAGCTATTCGATATGAGAGACTCATTCAAATGGAATGCTTCGGAACCCAAATGCTCCGTACAAAAGTAATTGGCAAAGTTGACTACCTGATCGGGTACACTACCTTCATAGTGAGGGTAAAACTTATCAAAAGTAGCTGAAACCCTTTCGACCAATCGGGGATTGACCGTCTCAAATGTCAATACAAACTTCTTGAAGTACCATAATCGTCCAATATTTGATTTGATGAAACTTAGGTTGCTATGCTTGGCGAAGTTCTTTACATGAGCGTTGGCCCAGTCGTATTTGTAGGATATGTTGATAAAAATGACGGGTAAAGGATGTCGCGCAAAGGGCGTATCTAACTTGCGCAACGTATAGGCTTGACAAGCTACTATTTGACCCTCGACCTTGTACAGATAAAACAATGGATTGGTTTTCGCTACATGATTGACTTCTATGTGATTTTCAGGTAGCTCATGGTGGAGTTGGCGCACCATCTGATTGATTTCCAAGAGTTCTTGCTTGGTTAAGTCTGTTCCTCTTTTGATTTCGGGGCTTACCATATATCCTATGATTTGATCTACAGACCAAGTTATACGAATGTATGACTTACACAGGGTCGATCTGTACAATATCTGAAAAACGAAAGATATTTTCTGCTTTCAGTCAGATAGAAGGCGCTGTAAACAGGATGCCGTCTATGAAGTATCACGTAATTGGGGCATTTCACCTAAGAGGAAGATACTCATAAAAACAGCTGGAAGTCTTTCTCTGATATGACACTTGCTGCATTGCCATCTCTTTGGGCAATTTCTACCAACCCATGACTTCCCCTTATACCTACCAATTCTCCTGGTGCCACGGAATGGTAGCTGACACCCAGTGGAATTTTATGACTGGCCATTTGTACATATCCTTCCCCCCATTCGGAGATCTTGAGATTTGTGATCAAGTTCCCAAAATAGTCGGTGTAGATGACGCGTCCCAATACTTTTTTCTCTCCACCTAGCGGCTCAATGAAGGGAGAAAGGGGAATTGTATACGAACGTACAGGCCCCACCTGGGTGAGTAGAAAACCCGCTGAGAGATGCGCCGCTGTGGGGGCAAATATATCTCTTCCGTGAAATGTATGACTGATCTCTTCCAACTTAAGACGGGGGTTCTCTACCGCCATGATGAGCTTCACAGGCAGCTCAGCCAAGACATAATCCATGAGTCCGTTGTCGGGTACAATAAAAAGGTAATCTTGTGTCTGGATTACGAGTATCTCTCTTTTGCTTCCAACACCTGGATCGATGACGCAGACAAAAATGGTTCCTTTGGGATAGTATTTATAACTATTCCACAGGACAAAACGTGCCGAATCTAAATCCTGTGGAGGAATGCTATGCGTCAAATCAACAATCTCCACCTGGGGATGGATGCTTTTGATTACCCCTTTCATGATGCCTGGATAGGCGTCTCTTTGTCCAAAATCTGTCATCAGTACGATCATGATATAAAGATAAGGGGAGAAATGAGAATCCCGTAAATGGGATTTCGCGTGGCTACAGGAACAGAGAAGAAAGTGTTTGTCTAGAAAAGAAAACAGACACACAGGATCATCTCCCATGTGCCTGAACTACTATACAACCTATACTCAGTTACCTAATCAATGTGATCATCTTCTCTTGGCGAATTTTCAACCCATTGGTTGCGGTGGCGATGATGGTCAAAGCATATACACCCTGAGGGGCAGGCTTGCCATCAGTTCTACCGTCCCAACCTGGCGCTAATTGATCTGCCGTGTACATGAGTTTCCCCCATCTGTTGAAGATCTTGAGATCGACCTGCTGGATGTATTGTCCTTTGATGAGGAAGTTTTCATTGACATTGTCGCCATTGGGCGTAAAGGCATCGGGCACGTACAACACAGGCTTGATGCCCAGACAAGCGTAGCTAGAAACAGATTGCTGAAGATTGCCTCCACGCTCGTAGGCGATGACGCGATAGCACAGTTCTGGCTGATCCAAGAAAGTCTGTCCGTCTAGATAGCTCGTTACATTTCCTTCTACTACATCTACTCTCACAAACTCACTGATGGACTGGTTAAAGACCTGAATTTCGTAGAAGTCTACTCCATTCTCCCATTCCAGATACGGGTTCCAGTTGAGTTGATTTCCTCCAGCAGCTTCTACGCCTTCCAATAAAATACTCGTTCCAATCTCTGTAAAGGGTGTCACAAATCCACAGCTGTCACGCGCCCAGAGGCGATACTGGTAGGATTCCGACTCGACTGCGGCACTAGAGTCCAGATAAGCCGTTGCTTCGGGCGAAAGACTGGCCAGCCCCTGCCAGGTATTCCCTTGGTCAAAACTCCGCTCAATCAGTACTTCAATAAGATCTTCTACTTCCCATCTCTTCCACTCGACGAGTACAGATTGGTTTTGTTCTACGGTCGCACGCAGCATCTCGGCTGTCTGCTCAGGTGCGGTCTTGAGGTTGCGGATACCTGTGGTATCACTCCACGCATTTTGACCTTGTGCTAGCCCCACTGCCAGGATGCGATAGCTGTAGACATTGAAGCAGCGGGTCATAGAATCAATGAAGCTGCGGGTGTTTCCTTCGACTACATCTAGGAAGGTCGCATTGGCGGGATCGTAGCCCTCGACTCGGTAGATTTCATACTGATCCACCTGATCCCAGCCACGGTAGGCATTCCAGTTGAGGACGACGCGATTGGGTAGAGCCTGAGACTCCAAGTTGATGGTACAATGAGTTTCTGCTAAATTCAGGCTTCCCTCTGTCCCGCAGAAATTGCGACTCACCATCCGATAGCAATAGCTATTATTTTCGCAGTCCAGTACCCCTGGTCTACTGTCGATGTAGATCGTATCATTGGCTGCATTGACCTCATGAATCAGCTCCCAGTTTCCACTTTCATTCTCCCAGTACAAGAGATACGCACTAAAATCTGCTTCCGCTATCTTCTCCCAAGTCAAGCGTACAGCTTCCTTGTTGACGACTGATGCGGCAATCAATTCGACTTGTTCAGGAACTTCTGTACCAAATATCTCCACTTCTGAAGACTTGGTCACCACAGCCTCACAACCGAGAGAATCCGTCACCACCAATGTCACCACATAAGATCCTGTATCGGTGTATGTATGTCCTGTTTCCATCCCTATCCCTTCATTTCCATCCCCAAAGTCCCATTCATAAGAAGCGATCCCTCGACCACTGCTCGCATTAGCCGCGAAACTCACCAAGACTGGTGGGCAATCAGGCTGATAACTCACCGCAAAATCTGCTTGAGGACGACTGAGCTCGATGTAGGCAGATTGGGTTAAAGTATCTGTACAGCCATTGTCATCTACAACAGATAGCGTCACATCATAGAGCCCGTCGTCTGCATAGGTATGAATCGGATTCTGAACCGTCGCTCCATTTCCATCACCAAATTCCCATGACCAGCTGTTGATATTTCCAGGGCTTTGATCGGCAAATAGGACGACCAATCCTGCACAACCTACGGTATCAGATGCGAGGAAATCCACTATGGGATTCTCATACACTTCGATCGTTCGCGTGACAGAGTCCTGGCAACCATTGGCATCGGTCACTTGCATGGCTATTTCGTATAGACCTGCATTTTCGAGTAAGAACTGAGCCGCATTTCCTCCTGCGCTGAACTGTCCATCTAGCCACCAAGTCCATTGGGTGATACCCGAATTGCTTTCGGTGGTGTCAGAAGCAAGGACATTGAGTGGCGCACAACCTGCACTGTCGCTGAGATTGTAGTTGGCGCGAGGAGGCTGGTAGATCTCCACGGCATTGGGCAGCACCAACGTATCGGTACATCCGATCAAATTAGTCACGATCAATGTCACATCGTACAAGCCAGGATCTTGGTATATATGGCTGGGATTATTTCCTGCTCCTGTATTGCCATCTCCAAAATCCCAGAACCAGCCTGTCAATAAGGTGTCTGCTACTGTCCCATCCTGGAAGCTCACACTCGTCCCTGGGCAGCCAGGCTGTCCACTCACGGCAAAGGACGCGGAAGGCTGTGTCACACGAATGAGATCCGTTTGTATCAGGGTATCCGAACAACCGCGCACGTCAAATATGACCAGACTCACCGTATAAGTTCCCGACTGTATGTATATGTGATTGGGATTTTGTAAAAGGGAGGTTGTCCCATCTCCAAAGTCCCATACCCAGGTGTCTACGGCTACATTGCCTTGAGAAACATCCACAAAGGAGATGGTCTCCCCCACACAAGCTAGCGTCTCCGAGCTGATAAAGTTGGCTTGTGGCGGACCGAATACTTCAATTTGCTCAATGGTACTGTCTACACATCCAAATCCATCGGTGACAGTAAGCTGAATGTCATAGGTACCCGGTGTAGCATAATTCGCAATCGTATTGGGAAAATTACTCGTCTGTCCATTTCCCATATCCCAATCCCACGCTACGATAAATGTTCCTGTCGCCTGAGAGGAATCTACTGCCTGTAGTGCAAAAGGAGGACAAGCGGCCGTATCTCCCAAGACCATCGTTGCTACAGGTGGCGTTCGTACTGCTACTCCCTGCGTCAAAGTATCTCTGCCTACACAACCTAGCGCATCAATTCCAGTCAAAATCACGTCGTAATTCCCTGGCTGTGTGTAGATATGGCTTACTTGCTGGCCTGTGGCTGTATTTCCATCTCCAAAATCCCAGATCCAACTTACAAGTGGTGTATCGACTTGACTACTATCTGTAAAGGTCAAAACGGCACCTGGACAAGTTTGATTTTCACTGATGCTAAATGCCAAATCGGGATCGCCAATGTTGATGTATTGAGGGATTGTCAAAGTATCCGTACAACCATTGGCATCAGCTACGGCTAGCGTGATATCGTAGACGCCATCCGTCTGATAGGTATGGCTCACCAAGGCCCCTGAACCTGTATTTCCATCGCCAAAGTCCCAATTCCAATTGACGACTTGCGTACCGCCTCCCGCTTGGCTCAAAAACTGAATAGGGCGAGGTGAACAGCCAGAGAGGATGTCTGCGGTAAAGTTGGCTTGTGGGCCTGCATTTACAGTGACGACTTGAGTGGTCGTATCCAAACAGCCTCGGGCATCTTCTACTACCAACTGGATATCGTAAGTACCTGACTGCGTAAATGTCTGATTGCCATTGGGAAAGTTGTACGTATTCCCGTTATCGAAGTCCCACGCATAGGAAATGATGTTCAACCCATTGCCCGAAGAGGCATCGGTAAACTGCACGGCTAAAGGCGCACACCCACTGTTCTGATCCATGGAGAAAGCAGCTGTAGGTGGCTGGTAGATCTGCACCATATTGGGACGTGACAAGGTCTGCTGGCAGCCATTTGCATCGGTGATGGTCAGGCTCACGGTGTAGTTGCCCGACTGAAAATACGTGTGGGTAGGGTTAGGACCTGTCGCTGTATTTCCATCTCCAAAATCCCACTGCCAACTCACGATGGTCGTATCCGCATTGGTGATATCAGAGAAGTTAATGGCTGTTCCTCTACATCCCACTGCACTATCTGGCAAGAAGGCTACCTCTGGACCTGAAAGTGTAATGAAATTGGGCTTAGTGAGCGAATCCTCGCAACCAAAGCTATTACCTACAATCAATCCGATATCGAAGCTTCCGACAGAGTCAAAGGCTAGAGCAGGAAACTGGACGCTACTAAAGAGACTGTCATCTACGAACCAGTTCCACGAAACGGGGGCGGATGCGCCTCCACTTTGGTCAATGAAGGTAATGGGCGCATTGACACAACCTGATGTATCTACAGCGGAGAAATTGGCCGTGATACTGGGATATATGTCAATGTTTCGAGTAGCCGTATCACGACATCCATTCACATCCTCTATGATTTGTTGGATCGTATAACCACCCGCTGTGTTGAAGGCAATGGAGGGATTGGGAATATTAAACTGCCCTCCCCCACTCACATCATAGGTGTAAGAGACAATAGGGACACCTGCTGAAGTACTTGTGTCTGTCAAACTGATCGTTGCAGGCACACAGATTCCCGAATCAGACACGACAAAGTCTGCTATAGGTCGATCAAAAACAGTTACAAGCTGAGGCTCTGTGAGCGTATCCGTACATCCTTTGGCATCCACCACGATCAGCGTCACATCGAAATTCCCCGACTGAGTATATGTATAACTGGCATTCTGTGTTGTGGCGCTACTCCCGTCACCAAATAGCCATTCCCACTGCACGATGGTCGTATCAGACTGAGCAACTCCTGTGAAGTTCACAGCCAAGGGTGGGCAGGAAGGTAGGGCATCCGATGTCAAGCTCACATCAGGGGCATCTAGCTCGATCAAGTCAGGAATGACCTGAGTGGCTACACATCCATTGGCATCGGTGACTGTCAGACTTACATCAAAGTTCCCATTGGTCAAGTAGGTATGCTGTGGCTGGTTGCCCGAACCTGTGTTGCCATCGCCGAAATCCCAGAACCAGGTTTGGATACCTGCATTGGAGACAGACGCGTCGGTGAACTGAACGGTTTTGGGCGCACAGCCCTGATCTGAGGAGACGATGAAGTTGGGCAAAGGAGAACCCAATACGGTAATGATTTCTGTAGTGCTATCCTGACATCCATTATTGTCTGTGACAAATAATTTTACTTGATAGGTTCCAGGAGTAAAGAAGGTATAGGAAGGCGAACTCAAGACCGCATTTCCTCCATCTCCAAAATCCCAGAAATTACCTACGATGGCTCCATTTGCTGTGGAGCTGTTGCCGAAGTTGACTGTCAGCGGCGCACAACCCTGCGTTTGGGAAGGGGTGAACGTAGCCTGTGGCGGTGTATTGACTGTGATGTTGACAGGTACTGAGAGTGAGTCGCTACACCCGTCAAAATTCGTCACAGTTAGCTGTACACTATAGTTGCCTGGCGTCGCATAAATGTGGGTAGGATTGGCCAGAGCAGATGTATCTCCATCACCAAACTCCCAGAAATAGGAGACGATGGGTACATTGGACGTGGAGGTGCTAGCGAAAGAAACAATCTTTCCTGTACAAGTGAAGCTTTCACTGCTGATGAAGTTGGCTGTAGGTCCAGGCTCCACGACGATGCTATCTGATGCAGGAATCGCCACTGTACATCCTGCCGAGTCCTCGATTAGGAGGACAGGAAAGGCAGTTGTATCTGTGAAATACGTGTGACTGACATTTTGGCCTAATCCCAGACTCCCATCTCCGAAGTCCCAGGTCCAGCTTACTGCGCCATTGGTCATCGCAGCAAAATCTACTGTCAATGGCTTACAGCCTGCGATATTGCTCATCGTAAAGCTTCCTGTAGGTCCCGTCAGATCGATCAGATCTGCAGCAAATAAAGTATCTGTACAACCCTGATTCGTACTCACGATCAAGCGCACATCAAAGCTTCCTGGCAAACTGTAAACCTTACTCGGATTGGCTAAAGTCGAAGTACTTCCGTCCCCAAAGTCCCAGTTCCAGCTTGTCACATTCGAGCTAGACTGATTGATGAAGCTCACAGCTAGGGGGGGACAAGATTGCTGAGTAGGCGATGCAAAGAAATTGGCGACAGGCGGCCCCACCTCCACAAAGTTTGAGGCAATCGCCTGGCTCACGCAGCCATTGACATCCGTCACCGTAAGCACCACGCTGTATGTCCCTATGTTGGGAGGGTAGATGTGGACAGGATTGGGAATGGTCGACGTATTACCGTCGCCGAAATTCCAGAGGTAGGTATTGCCTACGCCTGTAGATTGATTGATGAAACTGACAGGAGCCCCAGGACAAGAAATCGTATCATTGGTTGTAAAAGCCGCATTAGGAAAGGTCGGCTGGATCAAGGACTGCTTGACCAGTGTATCCGAGCATCCTTGATCGTCTACAATCACCAACTCGACGTTATAGGACCCTGTCTGTGTATACGTGTGCGTCGGATTGGGGCCTGTGCCTACCCCTCCATCCCCGAAATCCCAAAACCAGCCTGTGATGCTATTGGTCCCAGGTACTACGAAACTGCTGTCCATGAAACTCACCGAAAGCGGCGCACATCCTGTCACGGTATCGACCGAGAAGACCGCTTTGGGGCCTACAATCTGAATGAGGTTGATCAAAGTCAGCGTATCTGCACAGCCGCCATTGCGCTGAGCGATCAATGTCACATCGTAGCTTCCAGGTGTGGCATAGACATGTGAAGGATTGGCTTGGTTGGAAAAATTCCCATCCCCAAAGTCCCACAAGTATCCTGTAGCATCAATGGATGTATTGGTAAAATCTACGGGAAGTCCTGTACAGCCCGCCGTCTGATTGACGGTAAATCCTGCTACAGGCGTACGGATTTCAAAGGTCTCTGAATACGAATCCACACAGGTCGTGGTATCATTTGTCACAACCAGCTGGACTGTATAAGTGCCTGGTGTCGTATATGTATGGGTCGGAAACTGCGTCGTATCCTGCGGGCTTCCATCTCCAAAATCCCACTGCCAATCAGTCGCCATGATGGACGCATCTGTAAAAGAAATGGTCAGCGGTACTTGGCAGCCACCTTCTGGATTCATGACAAAGTCCGCAATCGGTCCCAATACTTTGATGAAATCGGGTTTGAGTAAAGTATCTGCACAACCAAAATTCGTTGTAACCAGCATCACATCAAAAGTCCCTGTATCACCATAAGCATGTACAGGATTTTGCAAGATAGAACCTGTCCCATCTCCAAAAAACCATTCCCACTCTGTCGCAGCACTCGACTGATCCACAAAACTCACAGGATCTTGCGCACACACAATCAGTGGATTCGCTGTAAAATTCACTGTAGGCAACAATCCCGTTTCAATGAAGGAGTAGCTGACCGTATCTCGGCAGCCTTCGGATGTGACGACCGTGAGTGAAACCGTATACAATCCTTGCCCTGTATACGTATGCGATGGATTTTGGGCAAAAGTCCCTGTTCCATCTCCGAAGTCCCAGACCCAATTGGTGATGCTATCGTAACTAGAAATACTGAGGTCCAAAAAATTGACGCCCAGTGGTGTACACCCTTCTACTGTATCTGGTAAAAAGGAGGCGATCGGTGGAATGATCTGGATGAAATTGGGCTGGTTGATGGTGTCCCGACAGCCATTGGCACTTTCTGCAATCAATTGGACATCAAAAAAACCGGTGGTATTGTAGACGTGCGTAGGATTGGCCACATTGGCGGTATTCCCATCTCCAAAATCCCACAACCAATTAACTGTATTGGTTGTCTGTGCGGTGAAATTGACCACATGCGGTGTCTGGCACCCTTCGACATCATCCGCCGTAAATACAGCGACAGGTGAAGGCTGGACCAAGATGCTTTGAGGAAAGATGAACGTATCCTGACAACCCAAGGCATTGCTAGCGATCAACTGAAGGGTATACACACCTGGTGTGGTGTACGTATGAATAGGTGTCTGTCCCGATTGCGTCGTACCATCTCCGAAGTCCCACAAATAACTGCTGGCTCCCATGGAAGTATTGGAAATAGCCAACATTTCTCCCACACAAGCAGTCGTATCTGCTAGGTTGAAACTGGCAGTCGGAAACTGAAAGGGAATCAAATCCTGGCGCACCAAGGTATCTGAACAACCATTGGCGTTTGTAGCAATCAGTGTGACGGTGTAGTTTCCTGAATTGGTATAAAAATGAACGGGGTTCTGCTGCGTGGAGGTTCCTCCATCTCCAAAGTCCCATTGGTAGGTATACGATCCCCCTGGATTTACATTCGAAGTAAAAGCAATCTCTAGCGGATTCTGGCAACCTGCCACTGAGGTCCATGAAAAATTGGTATTGACGGGTTGGCCTACGCTGATCAAGTCAGATTGAAAAAGCGTACCACTACATCCATTGCTATCCACAACCACCAGCGTCACATCATATGTTCCTGGTGTATTGTATATATGAGAAGGATTAGCTTGGGTAGAAATGGAACCATCACCAAAATCCCAGGTATAACTGATGATAGGTGCATCCAATCCCACAGAGGAATCTGTCAATTGTACAGAGAGCGGTACACAACCTGCCGTCACATCCGCCTCATAGTCTGCCACAGGGTCAGCAAAAATCTTGATATAGTTTGTCTTTATCATGGTATCCTGCACAATCCCATCACTCACAATGAGCGTAACTGTGTACATACCAGGGTTCAAATAGATCACGGCAGGCGAAGGTAAGGTTGACGTATTCCCATTGCCGAAGTCCCACTGATAGCTGCTAATCGCACCTGTGGTCTGCGGAATAAACTGCACGGTAAGGGGGCTACATCCAGATTGAGTGTTGGAGGTAAAGTCTGCTGTGACTTGCGCATCAGCCCTCCCCATAAGTCCCAACCAAAGCACACACAAGGCATAGCAACAGCTGGCGCTGCGGCTGAGTAAACCACGCTTCATAATTATTGTGTTAAAGTGTCTTCTGTGGAAGCGGACGATATTTTTTGATTCCCTTATGCATACCCCTATGCACGTGCCGCTCCACAGTCCCCAAGTTAGCTGCTGAATATTTGCAAAAATCGTACGTGAACGGTTAAAAAATAGGGATTGCCTGTTTGGTCAATGTAACAATGCGTATGGAAATGGTCGCAGGAAAAAGAAAAGGAAAACTTGACTTACACAATGCGTCAAGTTTTCCTTCCAAATCTAAAAATTTATTGACTGATCTTTCTATTTTTCCTATCTGAATGTTCTCTACCCAAACCATTTCATTATAAGATTGGATTATTTCCCCCATAAATTTCACGAATCATCAATCATTGACAAAAAAGAAAAACCCTTCCCGATTTTGACTCGATGAAAGGTTTTTCAGAAAAATGCAGTTTTTTTAATTTATCGCTCTATTCGGACTGTCTCGCGATCACGTCCTAAACCTATAATTGTGAGCGATTCCCAAGCTTTGGGAAGTGGAGCAGACAATATCGGAAGCTTTTCGTTTTCGATTGCCACCCCTCCGAACCCAAAGATGATGGCTTGTAACAAACCGCCCGCTCCCGTAGCAAAATAAGGATTGCCACATCCCTGACATTCGGCCAGGACGCCAAAAGGCGGTACTTCATTGGGTTGATAACTCTTCAAAAACAGCTCATAGGCTTTCTCTGTCTGCCCTAAGCGTTGGTACAAGATCGACAGTGTCGCATATCCCATGGCAGGTCCTCCCTTATCGATGCGTGGCTCATAGAACTTTAGGTCCTTTTCTATCTGATCAGGATCTGAGATTACTCCTAGTGGAAAGGCCAATAGATTCACATCAGCTTGCTTGATGATGGTATCCTTATAGGTCGCATGCTCTGCTGTCACACCATTAGATAGCTTGAGCAAGGGTATTTGCTCACTGATCTTCTCCCAATCTGTATGGGGTTCCAGTCCAAGTTCTTGGCTCGCGGCTACCGCATACTTCAGCGAGGCAATGGCCACTCCGTTGGTAAATGCATTATCGTCTACATTTTCAGCGTACTCGTCGGCGGCAACTACATTGTATAGGTGCGAGACACCATTTTCATCTGTCTCTACCCTACTCACCCAAAAATCGGCAATTTCCTTGAGCATAGGATAGCCTTTTTCCTTCAGCCATTCTTTGTCTTGTGTGATCCTGTAATAGTTCCAGTAGGCCACGGCCACATCACCTGTGATATGATGCTCAAAGGGACCTGTAATCGCCCAAACTGGCGTAGCCTCCTGTCCTTCATCATCAGATTCCCAGGGAAACATGGCCCCTTTGTACCCGTGGGACTGGGCGTTTTGCTTGGCCATATCCAGTCGATCCCATCTGTAATCCAAAAGTGATTTCGCCATATCTGGCTGCAGCATGAGCAAGGGCGGATACATCCACAGCTCTGTATCCCAAAACACGTGGCCATTGTAGCCCAGACCTGAAAGTCCCATCGGAGACATCGAGTAACCTGAGTTCTCTCGTGTGAAAGCATATAGATGATAAAGCGCGCTGCGAACAGCCAGCTGAGAACGACGATCTCCCTCAATGAGAATGTCTGCTTGCCATAGCTTATCCCAAGCAGCCTTGTGTCGATCGATCAGTCGTGCCCGCCCTTCCAAAGCTGCGTAGAGTGTGAGTCGCTCTGCTTCGTTGAATGGGTCTGCGTAGTGCTCCGTAGAGACCTCAGAACCCAAAACGGTGAAACGAAACCTCTCTCCCTTTTTCAGGTCCTTGTCTATATGAATAAAGTGGCGGCCATAGTCCCAGGATTCATGAATGAGTTTTTCATAGTCCGTTTCTTCCTTCAAAAGGACTGTATTAGATGCAGCGAGTGTATGCTTTCCTGTCGGACTCATACCTTGAGAGCTCATCAAGGGAATCTTGACATGGGGACGATTAATCATCTGATAGTGATTGGTCACCTCACGCAGGATTTCAGGGGCTTGTATCTCACTTCCCACATCTACCCCCACATCCGTGAGTGCTGTCACCTCCACTTCAATCATAGAAGTGAAAGGCAAATGACGAAGCGCACGGAGACTGTAGGCCACTTTGACCTGATCATTGAATTGAAAGCTGGCATGGAAGGTCCCATCTTTCATGTCGAGGTATTGGCGATAAAACTGAATGTTTTCAAAGGAGATGGATTCTTTGACTTCACCTTGTCCCACTTTCAAGAACATATTTGCGAAGTTGAAGCCTTTCAAAATGTTGGAGACGCGTCCTCGCCCGTAGGTATCAAATACCCCATTGAGGACAACTTCTTCTACTTGGAGCGGCTGAGCAGAAGAGACGAGCCCTACCATCCCGTTGGCTACCGTGATACCATAATAATTGTCAGGATCTATTCCATCGGCTTCTATCAGCCAGGGAGATTTCTGGCGGATGTCCTGTGCGTAGACAAGACTCCATATACATATTGTGAGTAAGAGTATCGCTTTTTGCATGTCCCAATTATTTCGGGGGAAAATGGGAAGGGAGGCAATAAAATGCAAATGAGGATGAAGCATATACAATATCACTATTTCTTGTGATGAAAATGATGAGTATTTCATATGATTTTTCCCCTTCCTCATAGAGCCTTTCTGTACATTTCTTATATTCTGATATCTACCCACCATTAAATACTTACCCCCATGATTACATTTGGTGATATCATGACCCGAGGCTTGATTTATTATGATGAGGAATATAAGGATGAATGTAAATCTTTTTGCGAAGTAAGAAAGATCAGCTATTTACCCCACATTGATAAGCACCACCTTATTTATCCCTATGACCAGAAAAAACGCACCTTCTCAAAACCAACCTCTATCCAAGATTACCAGACTGTCCAAGAAGAAGATTTCGTATTCAATTCAGGCTTGAAAGGAGCTTTCGCCAAACATAAAATTATCTTTGTAAAGCAAAAGAAGCGTTTGGTTGGGGTTGTTCATTTCTCTGACTATAATCGATCTAAAGTTTCGGATTATCTTTTTCAAAGATTAAGCAGGCTAGAGAAAGGATTGGTCAAACTCATTCTCTCGTTTGATACACTGGAAAAAAATACCCTTCGCCCATATAAGGAGCAAGATGTTAATCCCGCAGATCATTCGTTACTTGAAGAAAGTGATTTTAGAGGGTCCAAAATGACCCTTATGAAAACGCTCCGCTATGCTTACGATTTAAAAATTCTCAAGATCAAAGAGAAACATATTGATTTGATCACCGCTATCCGTAACAAAATTGCCCATAGCGAAGGACTGATTGATCGGGCAAAAGGCTCTAGTTTTGACTATAAATTAGGCTCCTATATACGACTCTTAGAGGGAGCTGTTGCACTTGAAATTGCCATCAAACAAGTCTCCAACGCACTTTACTTCACAGAGATCATTCATAAAAAAGATCCCTCCATACCTGTGAAACCTCTAGAAGAAGTACTGTTCGATTGATAATCCCCATTAACCAAAAAGAGTTGCTCTAATCGAAATAGGAGCAACTCTTTTCATTTCACTATATCAACCTACCCATCCAACAGATCGCCCAGTCCACCGAGCACGCTTCCTTCTCCCTTTCCCGAACCAAGGCGCGCGTTGGCTAGGACCCGCCCTGCTAGTCGGCTGAAAGGCAAAGACTGAATCCACACCCGCCCAGGGCCTTGCAACCTGGCGTAGAATAGCCCTTCTCCCCCAAAAATGGCATTTTTGATTCCCTTGACCATTTCGATGTCGTAGTTCACCTCGTGGGTGAACCCTACGATACAGCCTGTATCCACTTTGAGTACTTCTCCTGGTTCCAGGATGCGCTCGTGGATGTTACCTCCTGCATGCATGAAGGCCCAGCCATCACCCTCAAGCTTTTGCATGATGAAGCCTTCCCCTCCAAAGAGTCCTCTGCCCAGCTTACGTGAAAACTCAATCCCGACTGATACCCCTTTCGCAGCACAGAGAAACGCGTCCTTTTGACAGATTATTTTTCCTCCCATAGTCGCCAGATCCAAGGCAATGATTCGTCCTGGATAAGGAGAGGCAAAGGAGACACGCTTTTTACCAGATCCTTGGTGGGTAAAAGCTGTCATGAACAAGCTTTCACCTGTGATTAATCTTTTCCCAGCAGACAGTACCTTCCCCCAAACACCTGAGTTTTGCGAGGAGCTGGAACCGTCACCAAAAATGGTCGCCATCTCGATCCCATCATCCATCATCATAAAGGCCCCCGATTCCGCAATCACGGTTTCCATTGGATCCAGTTCTATTTCTACAAATTGCATTTCTTCGCCATATATGCGATAATCAATCTCGTGTGCAGACATATCTTTTTGTTTTATTTATTCGTAGGCATTCATAGAGAGAGAGATTATACCCAAAGGGTTGAAATTCTCATAGGATATTTGTTCATCTGTTCATAGCCCACTACATGAAAAAGAAGATACTTCGCATCCTCAAATGGTCATTTGCCATCTTATTTGTTATGGGGCTTCTCCTCCCCCAAGACCTGATGATTCCCGTCCAAGGAGCCAATCAAAGAGACTGGAACTCTGAAACCTTTTGGTATTATCCATGGGGATCTTCTATTACACATAAAGGCGTCGACATCTTTGCAAAAGAAGGCACACCTGTTGTATCTGCCAGTCATGGAATCAAACTATTCAAGTTTTCGGGGAGTAAGGGTGGGAACGGTGTCCTCCTCCTTGGTCCCAAATGGCGCCTTCATTACTACGCACACTTTCAGGAATATGCAGATGATCTGGGCGTCTTTATTCCCAGGGGAAAAATCATCGGCTATGTAGGTACGACAGGTAATGCGATGGGGAAACCCGCCCACCTACATTATTCCTTAGCTACCCTTATCCCCTACCCCTGGCGAACCGATGATGACCGCCAAGGATGGATGAAGATGTTTATCCTGAATCCCTTGGATTATCTAGAAAAATAACATCAATAAAAGCACAGAAAAAGCTTAAAACGCATTCCTATTTCTTTCTCGTGAGGTTGAATTTTGGCCAAAAAGGGTGTGATACGGGCGTAAGGTACACCTGTAAAGCAGAAAGTAATTTCGTCATTAAAATCATTCCTACATACATAATATTCCTTCTATTCCTCTATTGCATACCCGCCAAACTGACGAAAATTAGTCAAGGTAGGCGAAAGATTTTCTCTCATTATAAAGATATTTCTTCTGTGACTGTATGGGAGTCCTCCTTATTTCAGTTTATACAAATTCTCATTTTCGTATAAATTGCGTGAGTCTAAATAGAACTTCTCCCATATGAAAAAGATTCTACCCCTATTCTTTCTATTCTTGCCCTACCTTCTATCGGCGCAGTATTTGGAAACGTTTACCACGGATGGTATCGGTGTAGCTGGCGTATGCGGTTCTTCTGCCAGCTCTTCTTGCGCAACCAATAATATTACAAGTTCTTGGACACTTACGGGTGATTTCCTAGGCTTAACTACGGCAGGCTCAGACAGAGTCATTACATCAGGCGGCCAGCTAGTCGTGGATGACATAGACAGCGTGATCTGCTGGCACTCGCCTACACTAGATATATCCACTCCAGCTACAGCTTCTCTCTCTGTAGATCTTGAGTGGAATTCATTTGATACAGGCGCGGGCAGTACCGATTACAATTTTATCAGTGTAGAGTATCAAGTGGATGGTGGGGGGTATACAGAAATTCCCAACATTATCAGTGGTTCTCCAGCGTTCCGTACAGTAGAAGGACAAGCAGGCCAAGGAAGTGGAACGGGAACTGGGACAGCCACTGCATCGGGTATAGTGGGAAATACAATGGATATCCGCATATGCTTTGAAAACAACTCTTCATCTGAAGATGTATTCATCGACAATGTCAGTGTACCAGAAGCTGGTGTGACATTTCCTGTAGAATGGGGTTCATTGGACATCGCGCAAGTAGATGGACATGTGCAACTCGAATGGACGACATTAACGGAATCTAACAATGCTAAGTTCAACATCATGCGCAGCATAGACGGTATGAGTTGGGCGAATGTAGGATCAGTAAAAGGAGCGGGAAACTCAACCGCTACCCAATCTTATGAGTTTGCAGATTATGGTACGACTCTAGGGAAATATTTTTATCGCATCCAACAGGTGGACTTCAATGGGATGTACGCATTCAGCAATGTCCTGGAGATTCAGGTGACAGAACGTATGGCGCTGATGAGCGATGTATTTCCCAACCCAAGCAAAGGGCAAATCTCAGCATATCTCAACATCCCCGATGAGGGTGTACTTGTGATTCAGGCCTATGATTTACAGGGTCGCCTCGTATGGAATCATAAAAATGAATACACCGTAGGGAGACATCGCATGGAGCTAAATTGGGCAGGGTTGGCAAAAGGTATTTATCTATTGAAGGCCCAGCTCAACCAATGGCAGTCCCAGTCTTACGTCATACTAGAGTAGAAAAAAACTTAGGCATTTTATTTAGAAAAGAGGGCATAAAAATCAAAAGGGGGAAGTCCAATGCTTCCCCCTTTTGATTTTTATATACGCTGTCCTACCACATGATCGTAATAGTACCCATTCGGTCGATTTCACGGCCTTTGTAATCTGTTGCATTGACACGATACACATAGACGCCTGGACGCACGAGCTGTCCATTGCTGCCACGACCATCCCATCTAAACCCAAGATCATTGGTCTGGAATACCTGCTGGCCCCAACGGTTGAATACCGCAAAATCAATCTGCTCAATCAACTGGGTATTGACATAATATGTATCATTGTTAAAGTCTCCATCTGGTGTAAAGGCAGAAGGCAGGTCCAACAAGCGCAATTCCTTGATCTCCAATTGCTGGCTCTGTGCCGATAACTCACAACCGTCCACCGTCAAGAGATCGACAGATGCGTTGACATATCCTCTTTGATCGTAGGTATGCGTAGGTATGGGTTCATTGGAAACTGCACCATCTCCAAAGTCCCAGAAATAAGTCGCAAGGTCCCCGCTTGTAATAGTCTCCACACGAAACTCAACCGTTGCCTCAGGAAGATTGAGCAAACTGTCACTCACGACCAATCGAACTTCAGGAACTTCAAAAGTCGAGACCAGCAGTCTGGTGCGGTCCTGAGATATACATCCCTGCTCCGAGATACTCTCTGCATAGTAAAAATCTGCGCGCGCCACATCAGTAAGTAAAATCGACTTCAGCTCACTGATGGGTTCACCACCCGTAGCACTGGTATACCATTTCACTTTATCTGTCCCTTGAACATTGGCAATCAACACAGCATCCTCTCCTGGACAGACTTGTACATCCTCTCCTGTAGGTGCCAAAGGGGCAGGATAGATCTCGATTGCACCCGCAATCACGTTGGTACAGCCCTTATCTGTAATAACTGTTAGCTGTGGAATGAAATTACCTGACTGGTTATAGGTATAAGGATAGTTCCCTGTACTAATGGTAGAACCTCCATCACCTGTATTCCAGACAAATGACTGGATAAAATCTCCATTACTCTCATCGACGGTACTCGTACTGATAAACTCCGTCTCAGCAAAAATACAGATGTCTTCTACTGTGAATGAAGCCGTAGGATTGGGGTGAATCGTTAAATCCTGCGTCAATGTATCTACACAGCCCTGATCAGATACGGCAATCAATGTCAGAGGATACGTCCCTAGATCAGAGTATACAGGTTGGGGCGCAATATCTGTACTCTCAATTCCATTACCGAACTTCCATAAATAAGCAGAGATCGTTTGTGGGTTGTCTACAGTAGAATTATTGGATAGTGTGAGGGTACTGTCTTCACAAGCTGCTGCATCTACAGAAAAAGCTGCCACAGGATCAGGATAAATGGTGACTTCTTGGGTTTCTGAGTCTAAACATCCGTCATCATTCGATACGGTAAGAGTCACAGAGTAGGTACCTGGTCCTGGATAGGTAGGACTCGGAGAGGCCAAGCTACTACTTCCACCTGCAAAGCCAAAGTTCCAGCCGTAGTTCAATGAAGGCGTATTGAATTGGCTCTGATCAGAGAAAGGCACAGCATCATTGTCACAGGCATTATCCGACACAAAGCGCGCCAGCGGCTGGTCAAATACCTCTACTGTATCGACCAAGGTATCTTTACATCCATTCACTGTAGTTGCGATGTATGTCACTTCAAACTCTCCAAAGAGTCCATAGGTATGATTGGTGTTGAAATCTGTACTCGTCGCGCCATCTCCGAAGCTCCACTCACTGGATGCCTGAGGGCCAGAGGGAAACGTCACACTCTGATTTGTGAAAGGGGTTGGATTACCAAAGCATATATTGTCAAAGGTAAAATTTGCTGTAATGGGCGGGAATACCTCCACCGTATCGCTCGCTGTATTTTGGCATCCATTATTGTCTACTACGGTCAACACAATTTCTTTCAAGCCAAAACTATTGTAAGCATAGGTCGGCATAGCGGAGGTAGAGATGGCCCCTACTTCTCCCAAATCCCATTGGAAGCCTTGAATCACATTGGGCCCTTTATACTCGAAGGTAAATTCGTTCCCTTTTAAGCATTGAGCCGTACCACCACCAGAAATCGTGACCGTCGGCAGCGCATCTACCCTCACGGTTTGGCAATTGGGCTCGGAGATACATCCATTTTCCTCTACCGTCAAGCACACTGTTTTGAACCCTGGAGTGACCCATTCGGCTGTCACTGGCCCTTGTCCACTACCTGTAAGCTGCGTCCCCCCATCGAAGTCCCAGACATAATTGGCCGAAGGAGGGGCACTACCTGTGTAGGCGGCTGTTGCTTGGCTCGTGATGCACAAACTATCCTCTACAGTGAAATTGGCATCTGGTATGTCATTGATGTTGATGAGCTGGGCATTGGCGGCAGAGCACCCAAATTGGTTAAGGGTCAAGTTGACCGTCTTTAGTCCTGTGGTTGGCCATCGGATTTCATAAGGTCCTGCTCCTGATCCACTGATCACATTTCCTCCTCCAAAATCCCAATTGAGCGTAGCAGAGGGGAAGATACTACCCGAAAAGGTGAGGGTTACGGTATCGCCATCACATGCATTGGAGGGGAGCGCAAAGTTGGCCGTGGGAGGATCAACGACTAAGATTGTATCTGTCTGTCCCGTGTACACACATCCATTTTGATCGGTAGCCTCAACGATGAAAGTCTGAGGACCGAGAACGGTGGCTACAGCCAAAATCTGAGAGCCCGCATTGTTGATAGGCTGCCAGATGTAGGTGAATCCAGGAGTGGCAGGAGTAGAAAGCGTAAATTGTGTGCCAATACACACCGTATCAGCAGATGAGTTGGCTGCGATGCTGGGGAGCGCAATCGTGATCAGCGTAGAGTCACCAATGATGGCAGGGTTGCCACAATTGTCCAGTACGGTATCAGTCACGATTATCCAATATTCTCCATTGGCCAGCGGCGTCCCTAGATCTAAGTCAAACTGAATATCAAAATCTCCCGTTTGGCAGCCTACACTCGATACCGTTTGAACAGGATAAATGGTTGCTCCTGTAGAGTCCGTCACCGTAAAGTCTGTGGGATCAACGGTTACACACTGGACATTTTCAGAGAATGTAAGTGAGATTTCTCCTGAACAAGAAATTTCCACAGTATCTACCGTAGGTCTTACATTGTCAAAAATATCAGCAGTCGTCCCTGGAATGGTAAAGTCGAGCGTGTAGCCCGACTGATTGGTAGCAGAAAAGTTGCTGACATACAAAGCATAGGTCTCACCTGCTGTCACCGATAAACAAGGCTCATTTTGGGAAGCACAAACACCTGAAGTATTGCCATTGGCTCCTGTGACCCCATTGCAATTGGTGGAGCCTGAGTAATTGCAAGAAACCTCTAAGCTAGCATTGCCAAATATATCCGAACAGACATTATTGGTCAGATCGTAGACTGCGAAGTCGTAATCATTGGTAGGATTTACAGGCGTGATATCAAAGCACAATTGGCCTGAAGTTTGAACCGTAAAAATATACCATGCACCATTCCTCTCACCTGTTGCCAGGCAGGAATTGGCACCATTAATTTCTTGAGGATTCGCTCCCGTATTCACGTAGGAGTTGGGCTGAAAATACACTCCCTGACAGACAGGAATGGCTCCTAGGCAGTCAGATTCTGGAGCAAAAGGTTGTGCCCAAACGGAGGATGGCGTCAAGGCAGCGATGAGCCAAATGACGAAAACTAGCGGTAAAAGTTTATTCATAGCGAAACGGATAGAGACCTTATCTATTAGCTAAAGTATAAATCTAATGAAAACCCTCCTTTTTTGGGAGAATTCTTTCATCGATTAACAGGAATCCTGCTCAGGTAGTTGTGGATTGTCCCCTTTTTTGGTGTAACAAAAAATCACAAAACTATCCCCATCTCTATAGCCTTGCAAGATCATGAGGAAAGATTTACCTCTAAAAGTGCCTCTACATTACCTTTGAATAAGCACCCAATTGCCCAAGAGATGTGAAACAATTACAAACAAAAAATGGATCGGTTTAATCATAAAATCTATGATCCACCCATCAAAAACGTGAAAATGTATAGAATATTGGGCCGTTTCCTATTGCCGATGGAAGAATAGCAGGGAATCATCGTTACGCGCGACGAGCAGGACCTCTTTTCCTTTTCGCTCAAAAATCTTCATGTCTCTTATTTCTCCTTCTACCACAAAGCCGCTTTCTTCAAGGGGGACAGGTCTCCAATTTCCCTTTCCATCACCTAATAAGATCAGCCCATAACTGGCATCATACCTGCCTCTATTGGGGCCTACAGCTGAGAAATTGCCTCCGAGTATAAGATCCTCCTTCCCATCTTGGTTGACATCCCAATGTACGATGGAAAATATGGGAGCATATTGCGCCTCGACAGGTAAGGACTGAACCTCAAACACACCAGGGGCGACCTGCTCAATATAGACAGAGGCCATCTGGTAGACGAATAGGTGTTCTGATTTTTTCAATTGCTCAGGAGGGAAAATATCCTGAATCTGAGCTTGCGCATAATCGCTGTAGCGCTCATACTTTTTACGTAAGCTGGGCATTTGTTTGACCAGCTCATCCTTACTCGCGAAAGGATAAGATACCCCGTCATTGTATCGCGTCAGGATGGGATCTTTTCTCCCATTACCGTCAAAATCAAATAGGTAGCGCTCAATCGGTTCTGTCTGGCTCGCTTTAAGGGTCGAATTCAATCCGAGATTCCCTGCTACCAGATCCATGTCTCCATCTCCATCTGCATCCAAGGCATGCACACGATTCCACCAACCTTCAGATCCTTCGAGACCTTTCACTTCCCATTGCTTCAGTTTCCCGTTTTCCTGAATGAAGATCAGCGGACGCATCCACTCTCCTACCATCACAATATCCTCTGCTCCATCCCCATTGACATCCGCAGCGATTATATCCGATACACGTGTTTGGGGAAGCTCGCCTACATCCTCCCAAATGGCATTGTCCACCACCCACTGCTTTCCCGTCCATTTCTTGACAAAGGGCTTCTTGGGGGAAATGTTGGTCATACCCTGAGGATCTGGATATAGCAGGATGCTGGGATGATCTGAGCCTTGTATCTGGAACTTGCACAGAGGCCCTTTGTACCTAAAAAGAAAACTTTGGGCTTGCTCATCTTGGGTTACTGAAGGATCGGTCCATTTGTGATGAAACATCAAGGCATCCACTTCTTCTTTGGCATCTTCGGCTGGTAAGTCACTTGGTCTGTATCTGCCACTAGAGGTAGAGAAAAAAGCCGTTTTAGGTCCTCCTTTAGCTTGAGCAAAATAAAAATCGTCTTTGCCATCCTGATTATAATCTCCTGGCGCGATTCTAGGGCCCAGATTCGTCCAGCTATGTGGTGCCAAAGATTCATTGTCAAAAATCACAAAAGGATCTTCCTGATGCTTGAAATAGAGACTCGGAATTTGAAAAGAACTCAATAACGTTGTTAGATTTTCTTTTTTGTATAACCTTCGATTTTTAGATTCACGATAAGAAAGGATGAGTTTTTGATTGGAAGAGGGAGAACGTAAGGAACCTGACTTTTGATCTGGCCAAATCACCTGAAGGCTGTCTACTGTTTTTCCCCCAAGTCCGATATGTAGAACTCCTGGTTCCATGCTGGACTGCCACCCACGTGCAGGTTGGTGCTCATAATACTGTAAATGGTTGCCTTGGAATATTTTCACCTTGGCCCCTACTCCATTAGGATTCTGTGAGGGTCCCTCTAGTTCAATGGAAAGGTAGGCATCGTTACGTAGACTATCCTGTTGGTGATTTTCATAAATACTGGCTACATCCTGGATATGGTTGACGACCAAATCTAGATCGCCATCACGATCCAGGTCACTGTATATAGCTCCATTAGAAAAAAATGGTTGATCCAGCCCCCATAACACTGTTAGGTTTTCGAACATATTATTCCTGTTCCCGCGAAAGATATAGTTTGGGATTTTGACTTGTGGCATCTGCTCGATGAACTGTAGATCCTCGTCAGTAGGTTCATCATTGAGCTTGCGTGTAACCTCTGGATCAGATATGAACTTGATGTAGTCCATATCGTTGGGGCGGCGGTAAATGCCATTGGTAATGTGGAGATCCTTGTAGCCATCATTGTCAAAATCGGCAAATAGGGCTGACCATGACCAGTCAGTCGCATCTACACCCAGCAATTGCGCGATCTCGGAGAACTTACCTGCTCCACGATTGAGCTGAACGGCATTGTGGGGATATTGATGGTAGTAGCCAAAAGATAGCTTGTATTGGAAAATACGATAGGACTCTGGGGCTTCAGCCGTTTTCAGGATGTCCTCCCGATCGGGTTTCATATCCAGGGTAATCAAATCTAGCAGCCCATCATTGTTGATGTCTGCGAGATCTGAACCCATTGAAAAACGGCTTGTATGCCCGATGTGAGAACGAAGCGCTTCGGTGAATGTGCCGTTTCCCTGGTTGATGTAGAGATAATCGTCTTCATGAAAATCATTGCAGACATAGACATCTGGCCAACCATCCATGTCAATGTCTCCCACAGCTGCACTCAGTCCGTACCCTAGTTTTGAACTAAAAATTCCAGCCTTATCCGTTACATCCACAAACTTCCCCTCCTCATTTCGTAGCAAGCGATCTCCTGAAAGCGTATCTTTTACCTTGCGCTGCTCGACATCTCCCACAGTCCGTGCAGGGTCTATCGAATGATTGAGTTGAAACAAATCCAAATCCCCATCTCGGTCGTAATCGAAGAAGTAACTCTGTGTGGAAAAACCTACAAGGTCTAACCCAAATGCCGCCGACTGCTCAGAAAATGTCCCATCTTGATTATTGACATAGAGGAGATTATGCCCTTCTTTGTCCAAATATTTCCCTAAATAATTTACGTAAATATCTAGCCAACCATCGGCATTGATGTCTACCATCGTCACACCTGTCGCCCAGCTATTCTCTACAGGACCGCCTACACCTGCTGCGACTGTCGCATCCTCAAACTGGAGATTGCCCTTGTTGAGGTAGAGCTTGTTGGAGACCATATTGCCTGTAAAATAGAGATCTGGCAAGTCGTCGTTGTTGACATCCCCTACAGCGACCCCACCGCCATTGTAGTAATAGAGGTAGTTAAGGATATTGAACGTACGTGTATCCGTCAACTGATTGACGAAGTCCACTCCTGTCGATTCTTGAGACAAAAGTTCGAACAAGGGAGCTTCTTGAGAGGCCTCCTTGTCACAACCGCTGAAGAAAAACAGCAGCAAACAACTCAAGCTGCATGCTGCTGATATGGACATTTTCTTTGTCATAAGTTTTTACGCGTAAGACGAGAGACTGAAATTACAGACGCCTAACTCCTGAGCACTCTGTGTCTTTTTTCTATTGATAAGAGAAGTCCCCAACGTGGTATTTATCATTTTTTTCTAAATACCTGTAGGCTTTCATTGTTGCGGGCGACTACGACCCATGATTCATTGCCGACTTTGACGGTGGTCATGTCACGCACCTCGCCTTCCACCTCAAAACCTGTCTCTGAAGCTAGCATAGGCTCGAAGGTGCCGTTTCCATTTCCTTTGAGCAGAAGTCCTTCCATGGCATCATAGCGACCTACTTCAGGCTTTGCCCAGAAAAAGTTGCCGCCCATCAAAATATCCTCTTTGCCATCTGCATCTACATCTTCCACGTGAAGTCCAAAAGCAGGGGCCAACTGTGCTTCAACAGGTAGAGGTTTGAGCGTGAACTGAAAATTTCCTTCATTGACCAAGATCGAACTGCGCAACTCTCTCGCCTCTGAAACTACTGACTGATCCAGCTTTTCTTCTCCAAATACAGTCGCCATATCCTGCCCCATGAATGAACTGAATCTTAGGTATTTTTTCTTGATCAAAGGCATCTGCATACTCAACTCAGGCAGACGTACAAAAGGCATTAATTGGTCTCCTTCATAGTAAGCGACAATTTGCTCTACGGCTCCGTTGCGATCGAAGTCGTTGACATACAGCTTCAGAGGTTTATCTTTACTGGCCTGGAAGCGCGTATTCATGCCGTGGTTTCCCACCACAAAATCGAGGTCTCCATCTCCATCGAAGTCCCCTGGTTTGAGGCAGCTCCACCATCCTTGGGAATTTTGCAGACCCGCATCAGCAGTTTTTCGAACCAATTTCCCCTCTTGATTTTCAAACGCTTCAATAGCCATCCATTCGCCCACTAGCAAGAGATCAGCATCAGCATCCTGATCCAAATCAGCCCAGTAAGCATCTGTGATCATCCCGATTTTGCTCAGCTCAGGGGCAATCTCTTGGGTTTTGTTGGTAAAAATGCCTGTCCCATCATTCTCCAAAATGATTCCATCTACAGGTGTTCCGTAAAATTTGGGCTTCAGACGTACGCCAACAAATAGATCTTGGTCTCCGTCCTTGTCTATATCTGCTGCCTGCACACAGGCTGTACTTTCATAAATGTATCCCCTAAAGGGATTGCGAGATTTAGTAAAACGCCCGCGCCCATCGTTGAGATAGATTCGATCTTTCAAGGCTGAATTACTTTGACCAAACTCTGTGCCTCCACTGGCCACATACAAATCCATGTCTCCATCTCCATCTGCATCGAAGAAAATCGCATCGGTATCCTCTGAGCGCTTGTCTGCTTCCATCAACTCCTGATTGGTGACTGCCCAGCGTTTTCCTGGACGCTGAATCAAGAGCTGCCCTGCCTGATCTTTGGCTCCACCGATGTACAAATCCTCTAGCCCATCTCCATTGACATCACCTTGCGTGAGCTTGGGACCTTGAGCGGAATTCATGTGATAAATCAGGCGATACTGGTTGAAGTCATTGTGGGTATTCTCCTCATGCTTAAAATCCAATCCATTGGGGCGATCAACTTCAGCGAATAAAGTTTGGGACTCCTCTGTCTCTGCTCCTGGCTCCCACATACTATTGGCTTGCACTTGATCCAGCAGCATGAGTTGATCCACAGAAACATTTTCCATCCGTGTCTGTTTGCCATCGGGCCAGTTGACCTCTAGCAACTCAATTTCATTCTCCTGTCCCAACCCAATCACCATACGATAGTCCATAGAGGATTGAAATCCCCGCATCGGCATATGTTCCTGGTATATATTCAAATCCCCTGCTTTAATATGTACCTGTGTACCAAGTGCAAAAGCATTTTTTCCCGCTCCCTTGAATTCTAAAGAGATATAATGGTTGTCTGTCAGCGTATCTACTTCACTTCTGTACAATTGCACGGGAGAGTTGACGCTGCTGACCACCAAGTCGAGGTCTCCATCATTGTCGAGGTCTCCGTAGGCAGAACCATTGGAGTGATTCGGTGCACCAAGCCCCCAATCATCTGCTTTGTTGATGAAGCGGGGAATGTGTGCAGGACCGTCGTAATTGCCCTGATTGTGAAAGGCATAATTGGGAATGGGACGCGTCGGAATCGAGTCGATAAGTGATTTATAGTCTATCCCTTTCTCCTTGGAAATGTACTGGCGCATCGTCTCTCTGTCTGCCAAGAAGTTGATAAAATCCAGGTCTGTAAGATCTTGGTAGATGCCATTGGCGACAAAAAGGTCTTTCAAGCCATCATTGTCCATGTCCCATATCAAGGCACCCCAGCTCCAATCGGTTGCCTCTACATCCGTTAGGCGCCCCACCTCGCGAAAATCTCCCTCTCCTGTATTGAGTTGGAGCATGTTGCGGGTAAACTGATGGTAAAAATCATAGTTGAGATTGAGTTGGTATTTGTTCCAATTCTCAAACATGGATACCTGCTTCAAACGTGCGTCCGACTCGGGCAACATGTCGGTCACAAAGATATCGGGAAACGCATCATTGTTGATATCGGCCATATCTGCTCCCATAGAAGCATTGGAAATGGAGCTAATTTTCTCTTTGAGTTGCTCAGAGAACGTCCCGTCCTGGTTGTTGATGTAGAGATAGTCTCTCTCGAAGAAGTCGTTTGACACAAAAATATCTTGCCAGCCGTCCTGATTGACATCTCCAATGGTCACTCCCAGTCCAAATCCGATCACCGATCCGAATATATTGGCTTCCTCTGAGACATCGACAAACTTACCACCTTCATTTCGATACAGTTTGTCACCTCCTACTGAGTCGCGAATGGGTCTTTCATTGACGCGCTTGTTGAAGCTCCCGATGGCGCGGTAGGAATTATTCAGCAGGTAGACATCCAAGTCACCGTCCTTGTCATAATCAAAAAAAGCTGCATGCGTAGACAATCCCTGATCGGCTAGGCCGTAGACCTCTGCTTCCTCTTCAAACTGGGGTATTCCATTCGCATCAGACCCTTTATTGATGTATAGCTCGTTTTGCTTATTGTCCCCTTCTATATCCCCCGAATTACATACATAGATATCGAGTAAGCCATCTCCATTGACATCTGCCATGCTCACACCTGTAGACCATGCGCGGGAACCTTCGATTCCTGTCTGTTTTGATATGTCCTCAAACTTAAAATCTCCTTTGTTGAGATAGAGTTTGTTGGGCTTCATATTGGCCGTCATGTAAATATCAGCCAGTCCATCCTGATTCAGATCACCTATAGCTACACCGCCCCCATTGTAGAAATTGCGGTAGGTGTAAATGTTGAATTGCTGATTGTAGCTCAGTTCATTCTGGAGGTCAATACCTGAGTAACTTGTAGGGATGGCCGTGAATAGCGTATTTCCTGTTTTGGGCCTCCCCGACTCACAGGCTGTAACGATTAGCATAAGCAGCCCTAGAAAATATAAATTGATATATCTCATGTGTCTTTTCGTCATAGAATCTTGAAGCACCGCTTACTCTGTTTCGACTTCGTTTTGAAAGGCTTCTTCTTGGGAAAGGTCGGTAATGGTTACTTTGACGTATTGATCGTCTTTGATCGAGACGCGCGTCTCTCTTGATCCCTGCACATCAATCAAAATTTTCCCTGCTTCTGGATCTTCATACAGCTTAAATTCTGTTCCGTACCATTTGTCCATGAGTTGAACCACCGCCTTCACATATTCCTTGGCGTAGAGTTCTTTTTGGGTAATGTCCCACATCTCAGCGGAGGCAAGGAAAGGCATGGCATAGATTTTTCCTTCTTTGAACTCAGGATAAAAATCGATTTTCCCTTTAGGCGTGAGATCCTCAGGCTTAAACTGTGCAGAGGCATTCGCTCCACCTGCCAGAAGAATTTCCTGCTTGTTCAGCTCCCAGCAAGTAGCATAAAAGTCTTTGGAGGTCATACCAAAATGAAGGCCCAGGAAAAGCTTATCGTCTTGCAAGCCTTTGGGTACTTCCGCTTTTAAAAGCGCCTGGTATTCTTCTTCAGTAATCCGCTGAATACCCGACTGACATCCTGTAACTAAAAGGATCATTCCCGCGAGCGCTACGCATATAGACCCCTTCATCATTTGCTTCCATCCAATCATTTCGAGTCTCATATTTAACGTTAAGTTTTTGATTTTCAATATTAAGTCTGATCGAAGAAAGATTACCTGTTGATTTTTAGCCACTGTACAGGTGCATCATTTTTCGCGACCACCAGTCTAATGCCTTGGTCAGTTTTGACCGAGACAATGTCTCTCACTTCCCCTTTGATTTTGAGTCCAATTTCTTTGTTAGGAATACACTCAAAGTCTCCTTTTCCATTTCCTTTTAGATAGGTCCCATATGAGGCTGCATAAATACCAATCTCAGGTTTGGAGCGTGAGAAATTTCCCCCCAATAATATATCTACATGCCCATCGCTGTCCAGATCCTCGATCAGCATACCATAGACAGGTGCCATCTGTGCCTCTAGCGGGAGGCTTCCCCAAGCATATGATCCGTCGGACTGGCTCATCCAGATAGAGGTTTCCATTCGCTGGGCGGACCACTTGTAGGACCGCGCTAGTACCTGAGGAGGAAACATCTCTTCGATCGTAGCATCTTTGTAAGACGCATACTTGAGGTACTGCTTTTTGAGCCCTGGCATCTGCATCACGACGTCTTGCCGCAGTGCGAGAGGATAGCTTTTGTCTCCCTGATAAACCGAGATCAACTGCTCTGGCGCACCATTTCGGTCAAAATCATTGACGAACATCTCAACGGGTGTCGTGTCGCCCGCCTGCAAGCGTGAATTAAGTCCATGATTGCCCAGCAGAAGGTCTGGCTTCCCATCTTCATTCAGATCTCCGATCTCTACGCAAGTCCAAAGTCCCGTCTGCGTAGGGATATGTTGGGAGAATGGGACAAAGCTTCCTTCCTGATTTTCCCAGATGGTGATAGGCAACCATTCTCCTGCCACAACTAGATCCAGGTCTTGGTCTCCATCCCAATCGATCCATTGGGCGTCGGTCATCATACCGTACTTGATCAGTTGAGGAGCCTTCTCCTCTGTGACATTGGTGAAATTGCCTTTGCCGTCATTGTTGAGAATGAAGCCATTGACAGGGACTCCGTATACACCTGGGCGCGTACGTACACCGACAAACAAATCTTGGTCTCCATCCTGATCATAATCTCCTGCTCGTACGCAAGCTGCACTTTCATAAATGTACCCGCGAAATGGATTCTTTTTCTTCTTGAAAACTCCTTTTCCTTGATTGAGGTAAATCCTGTCTTTCAAAGCGGAAGAAGAAGTAGAAAACTCACTTCCCCCACTGGTCACATATAAGTCGAGGTCTCGATCTCCATCCACATCCACAAACAATGCATCTGTATCCTCACTGCGCGCATCTTCTACAAATGCTTGGGAGGGTATGGGATGAGGGGCGAATGTCCCATTGGGTCGTTGAATCCAGAGTTCTCCTGGCTGGTCCTTAGCTCCACAGAAATATAGATCTTCTCTTCCATCTCCTGTGACGTCACCTTTTGCTACCTTAGGTCCTTCTGAGGAAAGCATATGATACAGCAAACGCTCTCTGATAAAGTCTTGGTGATCATTTTCTTGATGGGTAAAATTTTGGGGTGAATCTTTGGTGTAGTCTAAAAAAAGCGGTTTCTCTTCTCTAGGGGTTAAATCCTCAAAAGAAGTAGCCGTTTGATACTGAAATACGAGTTTCTGATTCGTGCGCAT
The DNA here is from genome assembly GCA_039820545.1 of Bacteroidota bacterium. GTDB lineage: Bacteria > Bacteroidota > Bacteroidia > J057 > J057 > JALEFZ01. The sequence continues at coordinate 75,481 of JBCBPW010000001.1, forward strand.
GGCTTCTTTCTTAGTCACAGACAAATCAGGCCATAAAACCACGATGGAATCCACCTCTTCAATCGCTCCTAGCCCCATATGCAATTGGGGATCGATACAGGACTGAAACCCTCGCATAGGCGCCAATTCTTGATAGAAGACTTGATCGTCTTTGTAGACACTCACCTGTGTGCCTAAGGCAAAAGTATTTTTTCCCTGTCCTTTAAATTCGAATGTTAGGAACCTGCGATCGGGATATAAGGTATCGGATTCGTTTCGATACAAGAAAGCGGGCATATCCAGATTATTGACCACGAGGTCGAGGTCCCCATCATTGTCCAGATCGCCATAGGCGGAGCCATTGGAGAAGCTGGGCTGTGCCAAGCCCAAGGCACTGGCTCGGTCTTCAAACAGTGGAATGACACCTGAATTCCTTCTTTTCTGCATAAAAGCTGCATTGGCGATGGCTTCTGAGGGCATCATGTCTACCAGTTGGGTGATCACATTGCCCTTATCCTCCTTGATCATGCTACTGATCGCTCGCGGGGAAGCGTAGAAATTCACATAATCCTGATCGGTCAAGTCCTTCAGGATGCCATTGGCGACGAAAATATCTTTCAGGCCGTCATTGTCCAGATCTGCGATCAAGGCACCCCAACTCCAGTCGGTGGCATGGATGCCCAGCATACGCCCTAGCTCACTGAAGGTGCCGTCGCCATTGTTGAGTTGGAAGGCGTTGCGAGAAAACTGGCGGTAATATCCTGTTCGAAGATTCTTCTGATACTTGTTCCAGTTCTCAAAATTCGTTTTGGTTTTCATGCGTGCATTGGTGGCAGGAAGCATATCGGTCACGAAGATCTCAGGATATCCGTCGTTGTTGACATCAGCCATATCTGCTCCCATGGAGCTAAGGCTGATTTCCTGGATTTGTTCTTCTAGTACTTCTGCAAAAGTCCCATCCTGCTGGTTGAGGTAGAGATAATCTTTTTCGAAGAAGTCGTTAGATACGTAGATGTCCTGCCAGCCATCTTTGTTTACATCCCCAATCGTCACACCCAAGCCAAACCCTATCGCACTGCCATAAATTCCTGCTTCTTCGCTGACGTCCTCAAATTTTTGCCCAGTATTTTGATACAATTTATTGCCTCCCAAGGTGTCACGTATCTTTCGTTGGTCTTTCACGAGATCATATCCGCCGACAGATCGAATGGAGTTATTCAATAAATAGCAGTCTAAATCACCGTCTTTGTCGTAGTCAAAAAATACCGCATGGGTAGAGAGTCCCAGGTCGTCCAAGCCGTAAGCACTTGCCTGTTCAGTAAAGGTGAGGTCTCCATTGTTGATAAATAATTCGTTGTAGCGATTGTCTCCTTCGGGACTGCCAGATTTACACACATAAATATCCAGGAGGCCGTCTGCATTGATGTCTGCCATGGTCACGCCACTGGACCAGACATTGGGACAGGCAACACCTGCTTTTTGGGTAATGTCTTCGAATCTGAAATCGCCCTTATTGAGATAGAGCTTATTGTCTTCCAGGTTTCCGCTGAAATAAATATCGACCAAGCCATCATTGTTGATGTCTCCCAATGCGACCCCTCCTCCATTGAAGAAGTTACGGAAAGTGTAGGGGTTAAAATCCTCTGTGTAGGTGATGGCATTTTGAAAGTCAATCCCTGAATAAGCAGCAGGAATGGTCGTAAATAGTGTATCTCCTACTTTCACCTCTGAGATAGAGGGTTGACAGGCTTGAAATAGCCATGGGCATAGGACAATTAAAAGCCCTTTTTCAGTCCATTTCCTTCCTCCAAAATATATGTCTTTCCAAAAATGCATACGGCTTATTTCCCTCGGGTTGATCTTTTCGTAGGAAGACATTCATTCCTTTCAAAAATCAATAAAAATAGTGAAGATTTTGGTATAAGAAAAGGGCCACCTCATATGAGATGGCCCACATTATGATCTTTTCCCTAGAGGTAAAGTCCTAGCTACTAGTAGCTTGGGTTTTGTCTCAAGTTGGGGTTTACGTTGATCTTGTTCTGAGGAATAGGGAAGAGTTCCTTTCCAGATGCTGAAGCAGGCTTGAAGTCCCACTCATCACCGAACTTACCGAAGCGAATCAAGTCACTACGACGCCATGCTTCGTAGAACATCTCACGTCCACGCTCAGCCAATAGCTCGTCTGCAGTCAGAGAACCCAACTCAGCTACGCCTGCACGTGTACGGATCTGGTTTACGAGATCCAATGCTTCCTGGCTTCCGTTGTCTTGCTGCCATAGTGCTTCTGCCTTCATCAACAATGCATCTGCATAGCGGAATACAGGGAAGTCAGAGTTCAAGTGACGCGTGTTACCGATTTCGTACTCGTACTTACCCACACGTACACCTGCTTGACGCAAAGCGTTAGGGAAGTGCTCGTTGATTTCAGGTGTGAAGATGATGTTCTCACCGTCTGGGTCATCTGCTTCTACTGCACCGTCTGTAAGTGGTGTTACACCATCAGAAGCAAACTGAGCACCTGCGTAGAAATTACCGCGAACCTGCTGGTTTCCAGAAACACCTTTACGTGCATCACCGTCTTCGTAAGAGTTGTAGAACTCCTGGAGTGAACAGTAACCATTCCAAGGCTGCTCTTGTAGATCAAATGTAGCATTACTAGAATAGTGAAGCGTCATCTGAGGAAGGTTGAATCCAGGAGCGTTTACAGCGTCATAAGGAATGACGAAGATGTTCTCAGAAGTACCTACACCGCCGTTGTCATTGTCAGCGTTGAAGTTTTCGAAGTAATCGTTCGTCAGAGAGTATAGACCAGAGTTGATCACACGGTCCACAGCTGTCTGCGCTTGCGCCCACTGAGCTGATCCTGAGTATACTGCTGCGTTGAGGTAAAGCTTGGCAAGCAACATGTCAGCTGCTGTCTGCGTGAAACGCGCATAGGTGTTGGCGTCTTTTCCAGTAAGAAGAGAGCCTCTGATTTCTTCCAATTCAGCTACGAGGAACGCATATACTTCTGCACGCTCGTTGTTGGCAGGTACGGGATCCAGTGCTTCTCCTTCTTCTACATCTGTAACCAATGGAATGTTTCCATAAAGGTCCATCAACCAGTAGTAGTAAAGGGCACGAAGGCCGCGAAGTTCTGCAACGAAAAGAGAAGCTTCTTCGTCTGTTACAGGAGACTCAGGATCACCGATAAGGCCTTTGAAAACCTGGATCAGGTTGTTAGAGAATCCTACACCGCGATACATGTCATTCCAAGCATTGTCAATGTAACCATCAGTAGGCAACATCTCATGTCTATGGCAACGTAGCCAGATACCACCGTCAAACCAGTCACCTCCACGCTGAGGAATCATCATCTCATCAGAAGATACTTCCTGAGCTGACAGGTAGGTATTGTGGCTACCAAAAGAATATAAGTTGGCATAAGCAGCGCCGAAACCAGCGATAAGCTCTGCACGACTTGATGGGAAGTTAGCGTCAGTTAGCTCGCTAAATACCTCTTCTTCCAAATTTGTACAAGATGGAGTAAAGATAGGAGCAACGAGTCCGATAACTAACACTAGCAGTAATGAATACCGTTTCATGTTTTGTTTTTCTGTTTTTTAATTACTGAGTGTATTAAGCAAACATATGAAATTCACAATTTGTTCAGCAAGAATTAAAGCCCAATGCGGACACCTGCTGTGAACGTACGCGTACGGAAGTATGTATTACGACGCGCGATACCTGGAGCCAACTGATTAGGATTCAAGTTGATGTCTCCTCCATTGTCTGTTGGACCTGGGTCACCCCAACGTACGTTAGGATCTACTCCAGAGTAGTTTGTGATGTAGAACAAGTTCTGACCTGCTACATATACCTGAAGCGTACGATCTTTTCCTATGTCAAAGTTGTAGGAAAGAGACGCATTATCCAATACTAAGAAATCCGCACGTTCGATGTGATATGTGTTGAATTCAGGAGCAGCATTTACATTCACAAACTGATCTGTGATGTAAACATTCAAGTTAGGCTGTCCACCCAATGGCTCGTAGAATACACGGTTCATATTGATCAAAGAGTGACCGAAGTCTCCTCTGAAGAAGAAGCTGAATGTGAAGTCTCCGTAAGAGAACGCATTCGCAAGTCCTAGAGAGAAAGAAGGAATACCCGTTCTATCACCAATCTCTACTGCTTGTCTGTCTGTTGCATCCTGTACACCATCAGGTACAAGCTCTACAAAGTCATCAGCTGTACCGAGTACGCCGTCATCACCAGCATTGATACCTGCGATGTCATTGTATACCCAACCATCGTTGTCAGGATTGTCATCTGTGTTGTTGGCTTCAGTTGCCGCAATGTCGAGGTCATATCCGTAGTACTGTCCTAGCTCAGATCCAAGGTTCAAGGCAATTGTTGGGTTGTCATTCAAACCAGGAGCACCAGGAGAAGTGTTGTTGTCCAAGAATTGGCCACCATTACCAAACTGGAAATCAGGCACTATACCCTCCAAAGTATCCAATAGGATAGGATTGTAGTAAGTCAGCGTGACGTTTGGATTCCACTTGAAATCTCCACTCTCAAACTCATACCCAATCGCAGCTTCCACACCGCTTGAGCGAAGGGCTACGTTGTTTAGGTTTGCCAACAAGTTGGGGAAATTAAATGGAGGTAAGCTTACCTGTGCGTTGAAAATCAAGTCACGTGTGACACGGTTGAAGTAGTCGATGCTACCTCTCAACTTATACCCAAGTAACTGGAAATCTACACCAATGTCTAACTCGCGCTTTGTTTCCCACTGTAGGTTAGGATTAAAGTTTGAAGAAGGACCAATCGTTTGTGTAAATGTACCTTCGTACAAGAAGAAGTCACCTGTAGCGAATCTTGCCAAAGAAGCATAGCTGTCCGCAGGAAGTGCACCAGTCACACCATAACCCGCACGTAATTTCAATTCGTCTACTCCGCTGATATCAAATAGGTTCGTCAACATGACGCTACCAGATACCGCTGGGAAGAGACCCCACTTGTTACCAGAACCAAAACGAGAAGATCCGTCATAGCGAAGGCTTGCCGTCAAGTTGTATGTCTCATCATAAGCCAAACGCGCACGACCAAAGAATCCTACTACCAAGTAGTTGTTTCTTCCTCCGTTTACATTCAAAGAGTTAGTTGTACTCACACGATCTGTCAAGGAACCTAGGTTATTGTATGTGAAGGCATCAGAAGGAAGCCCAGCACCACCTACACCAAATCCTTGATAATCGACTCTGTTAAATGAGTATCCACCCAATAGATCTACATCCAACGCATTGAAGGTTTTCTTGTAGTTCAAAGTAGTTTCGAAAAGCTCATTTACCTCATCTTCTGTGTAGCGAGAAGCAGATCCTAGACGCTCACCTCCGTTGGGAGTTGCATTTCCACGGAACTTACTGGCACGGCTGTAGAACTGTCCGAAGAGGTTGCTACGACGCTGTAGGTTGTAGCTAGCAGAGAATGTCAATCCACTCGTGATTTCGAGATCACCACGGATCGTCGCCAATAGTGTCTTGAAAATCCCTTCGTTCAAGTTTTGCTCTGCAAGTGCTACAGGGTTGAAATAGTCAAATGCATCACGCTGATAGTATCCACCGAAGTTCTCTACGAAAGCAGGATTGTCAGACAATACAGGCTCGGTAGGATTGTACACATTTGCATAACGGAAAGACTCCGCGAAACCAAAAGAAGATCTACGCTCTGTGTTAGACAAGTTTAAAGTAATCTTCAAGCGGTCGTTCAATGTCTTCTGGGTCAAGTTTAGGCGACCATTCACTTGATCAAAGCCAGAGTTGATCCCTACACCGTTGATGCCACGATAGTTGATAGCTGCACGGTAAGACATCTCTCCTACACCACCAGAAAGTGAAAGGTTGTGTACCTGAGACACACCAGGAGCTGTTACTTCGTCGATCCAATCCGTGCTTTGTCCTCTGTCTAGGTCTGGGTTTCCAGCAAGTACGTCTGCACGAATCTCACGGAACTCAGCAGCAGTCGCAAAAGGAGCTGTTCTTGCCACTTGCTCGACTGTCGTGTATCCGTTGTAGTCTACAGAAGTACGACCTGCTAGTCCCTTCTTTGTTGTAATGATGATTACACCCGCAGAAGCACGTGTACCATAGATCGCAGCTGCAGATCCGTCTTTCAAGATGTCGATAGACTGGATGTCGTTAGGATCCACACTGTTTAGTTCACCACCGATCACACCGTCGATTACGATCAAAGGAGATGCGTTGGCACCAAAGCTAGAGATACCACGAAGACGGATGTCAAATCCACCGTTAGGGTCACCCCCTACTTTGGAGATGTTTAGACCTGCTACTTTACCCTGAATCAACTGAGTAGGATCGTTCACCTGTCCCTGGTTGAAGTCTTCTTCCTTGACCGATGTAATCGCTGAGGTTACCTGCGAAGCTTTCGCTGTAGAGTAACCTGTCACGACGACTTCATCAAGGGTCGCATTGGTCGCAACCATGGTCACATTGATTGTAGACTGACCATTGACTGCAATTTCTTGACGCTCATAACCGATGTAGGATATCACCAGTGTGGCATCATCAGAAGGAACCTGTATTTCGTAGGCTCCCCCATCTTCGGAAATCACCCCTGTGGTGGTTCCTTTCACGAGGACAGTCGCACCGACAAGCCCTTCTCCATTGGCGGAGGAAGAAATCTTACCAGTGACCGTCAACTGCGCGAATGCTGTTCCTCCTGCAAAGGTCAGTAGCATGACCATGCATAGGCGGAAAAGCATGATTGATTTGTGTTTGACGCTCATAATAATAGTAGTTAAAATTTAGTTCATAGAAACTACTGGTATACAAAGATATATAAAATACAATATACAAAAAGCCCAGGCACCCTTAGATCAAGTATCCCTTAGCAGCAGATTATACCTGCAACGAAGGAATCATTCTAAGCGTGGCTGAGCTAGCCTAATTAAATCACAGACTGAAATGATAGAATAAACGCGCGTAGTAGTTGTAGTATCATTCGTTTCAGTAAGTTGCCCCTCTTCAGTAATTCATTTAGAATAACTGATATACACAAATTTCCACATATAGAAATCTATTACTTCATCGAAGTTTGTGATTTTTTGTCATTATGTCAAGCCATATCATCTCTTAATAATCCTATTTTCGCAGCGAAAACGTTTACGTAATCCTTTTCGTTACAAAAAAAAATATTTAGATTTTAATGTGTGGAAGAATGCATATTTGCAGGCGTTGCAAATTGTGAAGTTGTCACCTTATCTCTATGAACAAAAAGCAAGTTACGCTGGCAGACCTTGCCCAGCAGCTCGGTATCAGTACTGCAACTGTCTCTCGTGCCCTCAAGGACTATCCTGATATCAGTCAGGAGACCAAAAAGAAGGTACTAGAACTCGCACGCGAACTCAAATACCGCCCGAACTCAATGGCGGCTGGCTTGCGCAAACGCGAATCGCACATCATTGGCGTCATCATACCCTCTATTGTTAATCACTTCTTTTCTTCTGTGATCAAAGGAATCATGGAAGTGGCCTACGAAGCAGACTATAGAGTCATGCTTTGTCAAACGGATGAGTCCTACGCCAAAGAAATAGCAGATACGGATGCGTTGTTTGCAAGCCGAGTCGATGGCTTGCTCGTCTCCCTTGCCCATGAAACTCAAAACTATGACCATTTTGATGCTTTTAGAGATTCTGGAATCCCAATGGTATTTTTTGATAAAGTCCCTCTAGACAATGCCATGCCAGGAATTTCCAAGGTCGTTGTCGATGATTATCAAGGAGCATTTACTTCTGTAGAGCATCTCATCCAACAAGGGTGCACCTGCATTGCCCACTTCCACGGCCCCTTGAGTGCTTATACCTCTGTCAATAGATACAATGGATACAAGGATGCCCTCAAAAAACATGGCTTGCCCCAGCATGAAAGCCTTTTGTTAGAGTGTAAAGACATTACATTTGATGAAGGCCGTGAATTTGTCTCTCGACTGCGGGAGGTGCATCCTGAATGTGATGGCATCTTCACTGTGACGGACGCTGTAGGAATGGGGGCTATGATGGGACTCAAGGCACAGGGTGTCCACGTCCCCCATGACATCGCAGTGATTGGATTTAGCGACTGGCAAATATCCGCCATCGTAGAGCCTCACCTGTCTTCTATTGCCCAACCTAGTCTAGAAATGGGGCGTAGAGCTACGCAGCTTTTGCTCAAAGAAATCCACGCAAATAAAGAAGACATCCATTTTTCCCCTAAAACAGAAGTACTTCAGACTCAACTCAAAGTGCGCGCCTCTAGCAAAAGACGATGAAAACAAGCCATTATCTAACTTGTATCTAAAGGGCATCACCAACTGCATATGACTATGAATTCATATGTTTTTATCTTTCTTTTGGCGAAGAGTATTCGAAATGCATGAGCCGTGAGATTCGATATTCTCTTGTGGGAAAGAGAAAAAAATATTTCGCTTTTTGAGGAGTACAAATAAACGCCTACATATTTTCGCACTTTACCCTCGCTTATTTTCTGGATATATACATCAAAATCGATCCTCTATGGCAGATTTGCCACTTTCATTTGACGATATTCGTCCATATAACGATTCGGAAATAGAAGCCGTACTCAAACGGTTACTGTCCAAACCCTCTTTCTTTTTGATGATGAAGGCCCTCTTTCCTGAGATGTCTCGCGATCAGGTGGTCGAAAAGATACAAGCCATTCGATCTATACGAGACTTTCAAGCAAGTATTATCAGTAATACACTCGAGCGTATACTGGAAAACTCTAGCCAAGGACTTACTATTGAAGGTCTAGAAAATCTTGATCCCAATAAAGGCTACCTATTTCTATCCAATCACCGCGACATCATTCTCGATTCTGCCTTTTTGAATCTCAAACTTCATAGAGGAGGTTTTTCGACAAGTTATATTGGCATTGGCGACAATCTGATGGTATCAACTTTGATTACAGATTTGATGAAGGTCAATAAGTCCTTCATCATTCACCGCTCCGCACCTCGCCAGCAACTCATTCCCTACGCTCAGCGCCTTTCTAACTATATCTATCACCTGATCGTGGATCAGCGCGAGAGCGTATGGCTCGCCCAGCGCAACGGCAGAACCAAAGATGGCATCGACCAAACCCAAGCTTCCGTCATCAAAATGCTACTTATGACTGCTGAAGGAGATCTCAGAGAATACCTTAGCCAATTGGAGATCGTCCCTGTAGCCATCTCTTATGAGTACGAACCCTGTGATCATTTAAAAACAGAGGAAATGGTCCATAAAGCAGATAAGCTCCCCTACACCAAGGATGATAAAATGTCAATGCTGTTGGGGATTACTGCTCCCAAAGGAAGGATTCACTTAGCTATTGGAAAGTCTATCAGCCAAGAGGTTTTGGATATGCCATTTGAGGGGCGAAAAAATGACTGGATCAATGAGCTGACAGCTTTGGTGGATCAACATATCTACTCCTTGTACCATCTATGGTCCGTCAACTACATGGCCTACGATATGGTAGAGGAGGGAAATACTTTTGCTGCGCATTACTCCGAGCTAGACAAACATAATTTTGAGCAGTACCTCGGTCAGCAAGTCGAGGGGCTCAAAGGAGATCCTGACAAATTGCGTCAGCACCTACTCAAGATTTATGCAGGTCCTGTAGTAACTTCTTCTCAAAACAAAACCCATCCCCTTATAGGGGACAGGCAGCAATAAAGCGTCAGACGTGTAAAAATCGGTTACGCTTTATCTATCGGATACCTGCAATATGATGGAGCGTAATATCTACCGACGCAGTTTGTCCATTAGCATAGACAGCGGTTATTTTTCGATCCCATGTACCGTAGCCAAGAGGAGCTGGACCAGAAATAACACCTGTTGTGGGATTCAAGGAGATTCTCCCTGGGAAAGGTCTGTCTATCCTGTAGCTTACAGGTCTTATCAAACTCGCGCTGTGGAAAAACGGAGAAACAGGCGCAAGTGCTCGTCCACCTAGAAGGGTAAAAACATTTGACTTTTTACCTACCAATAGGGGCATATTCGAAGGATAATAAAAATATAACTTGAGATCAATTCTAGTTCCTCCTCCATACAACGCACGCAAGGCATCCTTATCTGCTACAGAGAGCCCTCTCCCTCCACTTTGGCATCCGACATAACTGTTCATGATGGATGAAGGATCAACTGTAGGTGTCCCAGGAATGTAGGTAGGTACACCATTGGAATTGGATGCCTCACGGACAGCACGCCAGTTGGTATGTCTCAGGCCTACCGTATGCCCCAACTCATGTGTAATCAGCTCCCGCCAGTTGAATCCCTCATTAGGATCATAGGGCAATAAGGCCTCTTCGTCTAAAAGAATCCTATCTCCTGGATGTCCAAGACTATTGGGAAACTCTGCGGCTCCACAGCTCCCCACCCCAGGTGCTCTGAAGATGGTAATCCCACAAAACGTTCCCCCGTTGCATAAAGGCCGTTGGAGTACGCGCCTCAGACGCAAACTAGTCCCTGCCCCATTAAAGTCATTGATGGCCTCATCTACAGCCACCCTCACCGCCCCTCGATGCTCCGTTGTAAACGAGAGTGAGTCATAAAACACATCGATGTTTCGATAACGACTGCTGACCAAATGCTCAGATCTTGCCTGCTCTGTCTGGGGTCCCGTTTCATCTGCTGCTACGGGTAGCTCTCGCGGAAATAAAATATCCCCTTCTACGACAAAGTAGTCCTCCCAAATCTGGATATCCTCCAGCGCAAATCCAGCTTCTAAAATGTATGCAACCGCTGGATCATCGGGATCGATTTGCGCTTTGACAGCTTCCTCTGTGGATTCTAGACTACAGCTAGAAAATAAAACTGAAAGTAGGAGCCAACTTGTTCCGAGCAGGATTCGCCAGATGGCCAATCCTCCTTCCATTCCGTGTTTGTACATGTTGTAAAAGTTTAAAGTGAAAAGTAGTGTTTGAGTGTTTGCTTACCTCCTGATCACGAGGAGTGAAGCTTATCTTTGAGGGGAGTGGGAGCCTTCTGCCACACGTAGACGACCCCCTTACTCCGAGAAATGAATGAAGGTTAGGGTGAGAATTATCCACAAGTACGATTCTCTATTTCTTTCTCTTATCCACTCACTCTTTCATTACCTTCTGAGTGGAGAGGATGCGATCTTCATGACGCACTTGCACCCAGTACATGCCTTGAGGGAGATGCGAGAGGTCCCAGTTGATAGATTGGGCATCTTTAGAGGAAATGGTCATCAGATCTAAGGATTGTCCACTGATGCTGAGAATCTCTAGATCTAGCGTAGGCACCGAAGGGATATGGAGGGCAAGCTGCAACTGATCACGAAAAGGCTGAGGGTAGGTCAAAATAGAGGGAGTCACATTGCCCTGATCGCGGGAAGTCTGTACACCATCTAGATTGGTGATCCAGCGGATTTTTCCTTGGGCTTCGGTGACCAATAAGGTATCCCCAGATGGACTTACCGCAATCCCATTGGGGGCGCGAAACTGAGCCGTAGCTACCGGGCCATTCTGAAAACCCGCAACGCCTGTCCCTGCCCAGATGGTCGCTTGACCCGCACTGTCCAGCCTGGCAATAGAATGGCCATCCAAACTCGGCACATAATAATAGTTTCCTGCACGCACCACATATCCCATACGTCCAGTAGAGGGATGCATACCAAAGTTGTGTACTGTCCCATCTAGCTCCACACGGAAGAGTCTGTTGTTGTTAAAGTTCGCGACGATGAGATCTCCATTCATGGCACGGATAATGGCGTCAGGCCCATTGATCCCATTTCCACCTGTGAACTCCACAACAGAAGAATCAATGAGACTCAGTTTCATGACTTTTCGATCGTTATAATTCGTCACGTAAAAAAAGGTGCTGTCTTCCCCTAAGAGTAAACTGATCGGACCATTCAAGCCATTGCCCTTGGCGACGAGATCATATGTATCATCTGAATTGATCTTATAAATAGAATTGGTGCTGTATTCGGAGAAATAAAAATATCCGTTTCCATCTACCCCTCCTCCTACAGGACTATTGAGTCCCGTCGCAATCGTGACTAGGTTTTTGTCAGGGTCTAGGCGATGCACTTTCCCTCCCCCATAGTCGACCAAAAATATGTTGCCGTCGGGCATCCATGTGAGGGCCTCCAAGCCTAGACTGGCATTCTCATAATAAGTCCCCACCTCCTGTGCATGTAGATGTGTGAAAAAAAAGGAGAAAAAAGCAATCCATACCAAGTGGCGGGTGTACGTAATCAAAGGTGTCATTTGATAATGCTTAGATAGTTGATTTACAATACCCCTAAGCTATCTCGGGCTTGACCAACGACCTAAGAATCCCGTATTCAAAAAGTATTTTTAAGGTGAGATGAACTCAAAAATCTATATATATTAATATTATCACCCTCTTACACGTCTCCTCACACCTAAAAATCTATTATGAGCGATGAACTGATGAAGGAAATATATGTAGCGGGCATTATCTCGGGCCTTATATTGGTGGGTGCCCTCCTTCTGCATAGACGGCGCAGTCATCCTTCCATGAAAATTTTGATTGGACTTCTTCTGACCATCATTCTACTACTGACCCAATCCGTCTTGTATTTCAAGGAGCTCTATACGCTCATCAAATTCACCTACTGGCCTGTGATGTCCGGATGGTTCGTCATTCCTCCCTTGATGTACATGTACTTTAAGACATTTATTCCAGGAGCTATTTTATGGAAGCCTCGCTACCTCCTCTACTTTGCTATCCCACTATATATCATCATAGAGTGGCTTATCAATTTACTGGGAGTCCCGTTTAATTTGCGCACGTGGATGGCATCCAATATGAACTTTAACTATCTATGGTTATTCGTATTCATTGCCAGCAACTTGTACTTTACAGGTAGGGGATGGAAAGAGTTGCGGAGACTCTCTCCCTCCGATCAAGATCCCTACATCCGATGGCTTCAAAATTTTGCGGCCTTTCTTTTTCTCGTCAACCTCATTTTCATCGCTATTTGGTCCGTTTTCTTCAGCCTGAGACAGTATAGTCAACTCTTTGATTACAGCTTATTGCTCTTCTACGAGATATTCATCTTTGTCTTGATATTTAAAATATTCCAAACCAGCGTTTATTTCCCCTTTACCTTCAGTCCCGATTATGCCAATACATCCCTGACCTCCACCCATAAAAATGAGCTCCATGAACGTGTAAAATCTGCTATGGAAGGCAAGCAAATCTATCTACAAAGCCAATTGAGTCTGGCACAACTCGCACAAGAAGTCGAATCAACAGAGAATCAACTGTCTCAATTATTTAACCAGCATCTAGAAACGAACTTTTATAAGTTTGTCAATGGCTATAGATTAAAAGCGTTTGAATCCCGACTCCTAGATGCTCAATATAAAAATCTGACAATCATCGCAATCGCAGAGAGTTGTGGATTTCGCTCCAAGGCGAGCTTTTACAATGCATTCAAAGAGAAGCACAACATGACCCCCAAAGCATACTGGAAGGAGCAGACTAGTAAGCAAGGGATGGGTTAAGGGATAAATGGAAGTAAGGTCTTGCTTTGCGAATCTCTTGATTGGGTTGAAAGAGATAAGGTTCTCCCTCGGGTGTCAACATAGGATAGTGCGGATTGCTCGTAGAAACCCATGCTTTGGGTAAAAATGAAGCATCATGAATGAGGACATTCTGCAAAAGATGGCGCACTTGCTCTGCATCCAATCCTAATCTAGCTTGCGCTAGCTGGCGAAAAGGACCCAAATACTGAAATTCCAATGCTGTAATTCCATGTGAGAACTTGCCATAGGTCCCCTCTGACAAATCTTTGTATCCATATCGGCTGGGATAGTCTGTCTCTCGTATTTTACGAATACCTTCCGAGCGTGCATCTCCTGTCCACAAGATGGTGTGCCAGCCCACGCGATAAGGTCCATTTCTATATCGCACCAAAAAGGTTCCCGTTCGAAATCGATCATCAATAAATCCTGTGTAAGCATCATTTTCAGAGGCCAGGGTCCAGTTCCCTACATGCACCGCTATCGTAGCCGTCCACTGCGAGCTTTTACGATTGTCCAGGTATCCTGTCCAGCCATAACCTACGGCATAGGTTCGACCTGTGAGATTACTCAAGAACTGTCCCCACAGAGAATCTTGACCGACGGGAGCGCCGAATCCCGCCAATGCACCTAGACTCGCTTGGAGTTCCCAACCTGTCTGTCGCGGACGAGGCCCTAAGTGACTGATGTGATACAGCAGCGCAACGGCTCCATCCACCTGGGCGAAGTCATTGACATAAGAAAGATTGCCCGATAGTCCCAGTCGATTGACATGTGTCCCAAACTCAAAGGTGAGCCCTCCCCTACCTACCCATCCTGCGAAGGGTGTTTCTTGGCCCTGACATAGCTGAATCGTTCCCAGACAAGTCACCAAAATGAGGAGGATTAGGGACCATTGAGACCTCCAAAAAGAAGGACGCCTACCGTTTTTTTGTTGTGATGGAGAGTTGAATGCTTGCATTTGGTTGCATATTAATGATTTTTTGTGGGCTAGAAAGCATTTGGGAAATGGTAAAACTAGGGTTAAAGATACTGGCAGGTGCAGGGGCAATCGTAGGTTTATGCTGGATACTCGTGTTCCTGCCTACCCCCATGACAACAGGATATGCTGTTTTGCAGGATATCTGTGGGCATGGGGACTGGCTCTATCATCGCATAGAAGAGGATACACGTCCTGTAGATGTCGCGTTTATTGGTTCCTCTTTGACAATGTGTGGTATACACGATTCCCTTCTGACGGCCGCCGTCGGATCGCGTCTCCAAAAAAATGTACAAGTAGCGAACCTTGGAACCTGTTTCTTTGGTCGGGATATGCATCTGATGATGGTGCAACGATTGCTGACCCATCGTCAGCCCAGTCATGTGGTCTTGGAGGTACGCACGAAAGAAAATAAAGGATTGAATAAGAGCTTTTATAAACTTGCCAAAGGAAAAGAGTACTACTCGGGCTCTTGGGCTCATACACTGACGAATGCCGATGTCCAAAAACAAACATGGAAAGGGGCACGCGTACAGTTGCGCCGATACCTCTCGCAGCAGTTGGGATTTGATTCTGCACAAATCGACTATGATACAACAGGATATTTGCACAGGTTCAGAGGAAAACAGACTATGAGATCCGAGCAGATTCCTGCCAAACGTACCCTTAAGGAGATTCCAAACGATCTTATCAAAGGAACAGAATTCAAGCTTAGCCAGTCCACAGGTAAGCATTATCTAGAAAAAATTCGCGACCTACTTCATGAAAATGGGGTGCGTTTCATTCTCCTTTACTACCCTACTTACCCTGATCATCCTGAGCAGCAGCCTATGCTCCAATCATACTATGAATCCATTGCAGATGAAGTTTGGCTTCCACCGAGTGATATATTCGAGCCTGAAGGTCATTTCATGGATCCCCAGCACCTCAATGGTAGAGGGGGATGGGCTTTGTCAAGATGGCTGGTAGATCCACTTTCCCAATCCTTAGTTGCTATAGTTCATGAAGACTAAAAATGCCGTTCAGGGTCTTTGGATGATTCATCTGGCCACCCTCCTCTTTGGGTTTTCAGGCTTATTTGGCAAATGGGTTGAAATGAGTGCGCTATGGTTGGTACTGGGTCGAACGTTTTTTGCGGGGAGTTCTCTCTTTGGGTTTCTGGCTTTTCGCCATAGCTGGACCCTGCCCAAAGGTAAAAAGCAGATTCAACTTGTCCTGATCTCAGGTGCCCTTTTGGGTGTACATTGGATGGCCTTCTTTGGAGCGATACAGGAATCCAATGTAGCTTTAGGATTGCTGACATTCAGCACCTTTCCCATGTTTACTTCGCTCTTAGAACCCTTGATCTTTAGGGAGAAAATCAAAGTTAGCAGCCTGATGCTATCCCTCTTGATCCTCTTGGGCGTAATACTCGTAGGATGGGAAGGATTGCAGAAAGATATCCCTATGCTTGCAGTGGGTATGGGCCTTTTTGCAGGCTTTTCCTTTGCCGTGCTCTCTCTTCTGAATCGCAACTTGCTGGTCACTTATAGTGGGCTTCAACTGACAGCCTGGGAAACCCTGATTGCTTTTGTGACTTTGCTTCCCTTTGCAATTCTATTCCCCAGTCCCTGGACATGGACAGATGTCGGGCTGACCTTTATCTTGGGGCTCATCTTTACAGGAGTAGCTCACAGCTTATTTATCGAGAGTATCTATCATTTAAATGCCCAGACGACGAGTCTGATTGTAAGTTTGGAGCCTGTGTATGGGATCTTTGCGGCTTGGCTTTTACTAAAAGAAATCCCTAGTTTCCTGACAGTTGGAGGAGGTTTCTTGATTCTTGGTGCAGGATTATGGCCGACATTTATGGCTCAGAAATCGGAGTCTTCTACGGTGAATTGAAGGGAAAAGGGGGTATTTTTCATCCTGGATGAGAAGGATTTGTATGGGTCAGAATTGGCTCCTTTCAGTTTGTAAGAGAAGCTAAGGATATATAAAACAGTATTCCACGTTTTACTCGTCTCATACCTCCGAGAGAGCTTGTGGCCAAATATTTGCAAAAAGAAAACCGCTCTCCTGACGGAAGAGCGGTCCAAACCCAAACAAACACCATGAAAAAACTTATTGTGATACAATGCCTTTCGGCGAGGTCTTGAGCGGTTTGTTAGGGTAAAGGTGAAACAGATGTAATCCTGTTTCGGAAATATGTCGAATTGCTTGCATGACGAAGACAGGGAAATTCCAGTACTATTTTTTCAACCTCTGCTTCTGTCAGATCCTTGATAACCCCAGTGGTATTGTTTCGGATATACCAGCGATCGGCCATCTTTCGGATATAATACATAAGCATTAATTTTTTAATCTGTAAAATCTCTTCGTTGTCTACATTCCCTTTTTGGCAAATATGCTGCCAACTTAATACAGAGATTTTGGAATTTACATGAAACGTCAATCCCCTGCGATCAACGGATCGTTTTTGCGATAGAAAGCCACAAAACAAGGGTTAAACGGTCAAAAAGGAGAAAAATCTATTTCTAATATTCGAAATAATTGCCAGCTAAAAATATACTATATAACTGATTTTCAGTATGATCATTACATTTCTTTCAAGCTTCTCAAATCATCAAACTGGTCTAGGATATAGGATAAATGCGTCTTTGGTACTTGAATGAGTAGGGTTTGGGCTTGAGGATCCATCCATTGTAGGAGTCTCTTGAGTTCATTTTTGTCCAAAGATGTACAACCTGCGGTCCCTTTGCCTCCTTCTCGCCATACATGGATAAAGATACATGACCCTCCACCAGGTATAGGCGTATCCGAATTGTGCAAGACAAAGACGCCCCACTCATACAAGTCATCTTTGCGCAGCATATGATCGGTACTTTCCCAGTCGGAGGTTACTTCCCCCTCATCGAGAATTGTATTGTAGTACATAGATTGGATGTCTTCAATACACATCGTAGTTGAGACCACAGGCGTGTAAGGCCAGTCAAATGCGGGCTTTTCTACCTGATACCCAAAGGCTGTCCCTAGTTCGAACACTCCTGCGGGAGATTTCAAATCGCCTTCTTTTTTGCGCGGACCTGTCCATCCCTGGGCATCATGGAGTCCGAGCCCCCATCCCAGTCCTTTCTTCCCTATCAATACATGCAAAGCAGCACCTGCTATCTGCCATTTTTGTTGGTCAGCATCCCATCCATATTTCCGTAATATGCCCTTGGGTGTATCCCAATTTTCAGTTGTAACTAATAGTATCTGTTGGTACGCTGGAGCGTGAGGCAATTTGGATTTCTCTTGAGACGATCCACTGATAGGGATAGAAACCGATTCCTGCTGATACTCCTGAGATTGAGATTGATCGGAAGGCGTACATGCCCATGGCGTCAGACAGGTGATGAAGCAAAGTAGGAAGGTCGAAGGAAAAATGGTTCTCATATAGGTAAATTTGTCGCAAAATCTGGGATGATGGGATGGTGTCTAAGGGATTCAAATAGGACTTACCTATAAATACCAGATTATTTTCTTTTTATACAATGAATCGTGTGTCGGATGATTTCTGACCAGCCTCCTTCATCAAATTTGCTTGACCTTCGTGGGTATTCTGGCTAGTTTGCCCAATCAATAATTCAACGACATGACACGACTCAGCTACTTACTACTATTGCCACTCGCCTGTATGCTGTGGGCCTGTGGGCAAACACAAGCACCTCCTCCAAGCGAAAAACCAGCCTATGTCCTCGCAATCCATGGTGGGGCAGGTACCATCCGCAAAGACCTTATGACAGAGGAAAAGGATGTCGCCTATCGCGCTTCACTTAGAGCGGCCCTCACTGCGGGCGAAGAAGTTCTCAAAAACGGTGGGGATGCGATGGATGCTGTGATTGCCGCTATCACCCTGATGGAAGACGATTCCCTCTTCAACTCAGGTCGAGGGGCCGTGCTCACAAGCGAGGGTACAGCCGAATTAGATGCTTCCATCATGGACGGACAAAGTCTGAATGCAGGATCTGTAGCAGGAGTAAAAACCATCAAACACCCCATCCTGGCTGCCCGACTGGTGATGGATTCCTCGGTTCATGTCATGATGGCGGGACTGGGTGCCGATACTTATGGAGAGATGAATGGACTAGAGATTGTCGATAACAGCTATTTCATTACAGGAAGAAGAAAGCAACAGTGGGAGAAGAAACAAGAGCAGGAATCAACAGCCATCAAGAAAAAGTATGGGACGGTAGGAGCCGTTGCGCTAGATCAAAATGGGAATCTTGCAGCAGGAACTTCTACTGGCGGTATGACCAATAAGCGTTTTGGACGTGTGGGAGACGCCCCCATCATTGGAGCAGGAACCTATGCCGATAATAAATCATGCGCTGTCTCTTGCACGGGGCACGGTGAATACTTCATTCGTAATGTCGTCGCTTATCAGTCTGCTGCTCAGATGCAGTTTTCAGGAAAAAGTTTAGAAGAAGCGACCAATCACATCATTCATGAAGTACTTCCTCCTCAGGGTGGAACAGGTGGGTTGATCTCTGTAGACAAGGATGGCCATGTCAATCTCCCCTTTAATACTTCAGGTATGTTTCGGGGATTTGTGAAAGCAGGAGAGCCGATCAAGGTAGCCATCTATGAGGAGGAGCCGAAGTAAGAATTGAGAATCAAGACTTAGAACTATTACACAATACTCCATATACGACTGAGTCAGGGAACGATGTCCTCATTCATGGCTCATTTCTTCAAATCAAATTTTATGCTAACTAAATTTCAGAAAGTAGCTGTCATTGGTGCGGGCACCATGGGAAACGGAATTGCACATGTCTTTGCCCAGCATGGCTACGATGTCAATCTGATTGATATTTCTGCTGCTGCGCTGGAGCGTGGGCTGGCGACCATCGGTAAGAATATGGACCGACAGGTGAAGAAGGAAATCCTGACACCTTCAGATAAAGAAGCTTCTCTGGGACGTCTCAATCCCATGACAGACTTGAGCGAAGGCGTGAAGGACCGCGACATCGTAGTAGAAGCGGCTACCGAAAATCTCGACCTTAAGCTCAAAATATTTACGCAGATGGATGAAGCTGCACCCGAGCATGCCATCTTGGCTTCCAATACTTCTTCTATCTCGATTACCAAGATTGCTTCAGCGACCAAGCGTAGCGACCGCGTGATCGGCATGCACTTCATGAATCCTGTTCCTGTGATGAAGCTAGTTGAAGTCATTTCGGGATTTGATACAAGCGATGCGACAAGAGATACCGTCCTAGAACTTGCAGGAGACATGGGCAAAGTACCTGTACCCGCGAATGACTATCCTGGATTCGTCGCCAACCGTATCTTGATGCCCATGATCAACGAAGCGATTTACACGCTCCACGAAGGCGTGGCAGGAGCCGATGAAATTGATACCATCATGAAGCTGGGCATGGCGCATCCAATGGGGCCCTTGACACTGGCAGACTTTATCGGGCTGGATGTATGCTTGGCGATCCTCGAAGTCCTCTACAAGGGCTTTGGCAATCCCAAATATGCGCCTTGTCCTCTGCTGGTCAATATGGTGACAGCCGGCCACTTGGGTAGAAAAACAGGAAAAGGATTTTACGAATACAAGAGGTAAGGAGACGATGAGACTGTCTCTAAGAGAGTCTTCTCTATCAGCCACAGAGGTGATGAATCTCGTCCATTGCTTTCTGCTTACGCGTTTTGGTGAGTTCAAACTGGTCGATTTTCTTTTCGTCCATCAAAAGGTCATGCGCAAGAACGGTTCCCTGAGTGAGCAGTTCTTGCTTTTCTTTTTTGGTAATGGATGTCAAGGCCGTCACAGGATATAGGCGTGCATTCTCCACCAATTGCTTGAGATTGCCTTTTTCAGGAAAATTCCATGAAATCAAATGAAGCCCTGCACAGGTACCAAATGTCAACGCATCTTGTGTAAACTCAGCATTGGTGACGATCCATCCTTCAAAGGTCTTACCCTCATGGGCGGGTAGCTGGGCCCATCGAGCGGCAATATCGAGAAAACGGGCTTGAATATAGAGCGCTACTTTTACATCCAACTTTTTTCCTGCCTTATTCCCAAATTTGCACTCCACAGCTACCCGATGATGGCCATCATCTCCCAAGACATCGACCTCATGCATGATGCATTTTCCTTGTACCATTACCCCCACTTCTACATCAAATCCCTGTCGCTTCAATAGTTCTCCTGTGTACTGCTCAAAGGGGTAGCCAGAAGGTCCTAGCTCCATGATGGCTCGTTTGAGCTTGTATCTTGCCGCATCAGGACGGCTTTCTCGTCGTAGCAGGGTAAACGCACGCTGGTAAATACGATTGGTCGTCATCTCAGGGGTTAGCTCACTTTCCACCTGTTCTGCGATGCGGTCTATTACCTCTTGTTTGGCTCCTGCTTTGAACAAGGACAAGCGCAACTTCTCAGGGATGTAAGGGACCAATTCGCCCGAAGCCTTCTTTACAAAAATCTGCTGACCTGATTGATTTTCCTCCATGCGTACTTTTCTTGTTCTGGAAAGATACGTAAGAATCTGTTTGAGGCAAATGGCAGGACTCCCACAATTCTCTTCCTACTTTCCATTGCAAACTCATGATAAGCACCTTAACTTTGCGCGACATTTGGAATACTACTACCTAGGAGACAAAGATCCTTCCTAGATGGCTCGCAGCTAAGGACACATAAGTGTAGGACATATGATTCAAGTGATGAAGTTTGGCGGCGCATCCGTCAAGAATCCCGATGCCATACGAAATGTGGCACGCATCCTGTCGCATTTTAAGGAAGATGCCATCTTGCTGGTCGTCTCTGCGATGGACAAAACAACCAACCACCTCGAAATGCTCGCCCACCTCGCGCGCGACCAAAAGGAAGCCGAAGCATGGGCGCAGTTTGATAAAATCAAATCCTTCCACCTAGGACATGTAAACGATCTCTTTGAAGGAGATCTACAAGCCCTGGTACGAGAGAAGATTCTGAACTATTTCCAACAAATAGAGCGCATTGTACGTGGGATCTTATTGCTCAAAGAGTTTCCTCCCTCCACCTATGACCGAATCGTCTCCCATGGCGAGTTGCTGTCTACGACGCTAGTAGCAGCTTATCTTGAAAAAGAAAATCACGATTGCCAGTGGATTGATGCGCGTGATTATATCAAGACAGATGCAAGCTATCAGCGAGGCGAGGTAATCTGGAGCTTGACGGAAGAAAATATCCAGCAAAAAGTGGTGCCCGTCATGCGCGCAGGCAAATTTATTGTCACCCAGGGCTTCATCGGCTCCACTACAGAAGGAAAAACCACAACACTCGGTAGAGAGGGTTCTGACTATACAGGATCTATCTTTGCCTATTGTCTGGGAGCAGAAAATCTCACGGTGTGGAAAGATGTGATTGGGATTCTCAATGCAGATCCGCGTCTGAGAGACGAAACCCAAAAGCACGAGCAACTATCTTATGAAGAGGCTGTAGAAATGACTTTTTATGGAGCAAGTGTCATTCATCCCAAAACAATTAAGCCTCTTTTTTCTAAAGAAATTCCCCTCAAAGTCAAGTGCTTTGCAGACATCAAAGAGCCAGGAACCGTAATTGGCGCGCAAGGAGATGATCAAGTCATCACCTCTTACATCATCAAGAAGCAGCAAGCCTATCTCCACATTAAGCCCAAGGACTTTTCGTTTATGGAGGAAAGGCTGATGCAGCAGATTTTTGACCATGTTTACAAGTCTGGTGTAAAGGTTAACCTCGTGCAAAACTCCGCCATTTCTTTGATGCTTTGTGTGGACGACAGAGAAAATACAGTGACTGAGTTAGAAGCACTTTTGTTGGATACATTCCGGGTAGAAACAGAACGTAAACTTAAGCTCTTTACCGTTATGAATTATCAAGCTGCGGATCTGACAGAAGCGCATGGAGCGCGGATGGTGCAGCAATACGATAAAAATCTCTCCTACGTGAAGTAGGAAAATCTTTTCTACTGAAGTAGAAAGATTTTTGACGTATAAACCGTCCTTTGGCCAGGACTTTTAGACTTCATACCGTTCGCCTTCGGCTCACTACGAGACTGAAAGTGATTCTTAGATTCACGCTCTTACTTTCAGTCTCAAAGCGAGAGACGAGCGGTTTCTCATCTGAAAGTCTCCCAAAGGAGACGATCTCAAAGTCTCAAAAAAAATGGAATACAGAAGACTCGGAAAATCAGGACTACAAGTCAGCCTTTTCTCATTTGGATCATGGCTGACATTTGCGAAGCAAATCGAAAATGGCATTGCAGAAGAATGTATGAAGCTCGCCTATGACGGCGGCATCAACTTCTTTGACAATGCAGAAGCCTACTCCAAAGGCCAATCTGAGGAAGTCATGGGAGACATTCTCCAAAAGATGGGATGGTCACGGGATACGTTTCTCGTTTCCTCCAAGGTATTTTGGGGAGGGGATCTACCCAACCAAAAAGGGCTCAGTCGGAAGCATATCATGGAGGCTTGTCATGCGGCACTACGACGACTCAAGGTAGATTACCTAGACCTATTCTTCTGCCACCGACCCGACTACAACACACCTGTGGAAGAAACGGTATTTGCCATGAACCATCTCATCCAGCAAGGGAAAATTCTCTACTGGGGAACCTCCGAGTGGTCTGCTGATCGGATCATGGAGGCGCACTTGGTGGCGAGAGAAAATAATCTCATCCCACCTACGATGGAGCAGCCTCAGTACAATATGTTTGAGCGCCAGAAGGTGGAGCTCGATTATCTGAGCTTGTACGAGCGCGGATTAGGAACCACTATTTGGTCACCCTTAGCATCGGGGATTCTGACAGGAAAATATAATGATGGTGTCGTAGCGGGGAAAAGTAGCCGATTTGATATTGAAGGGATGGAATGGTTGAAGGATGTGATTTTTGCTGAAGGACGATTGGAAAAGGTCGTGACACTGACTGGAATGGCGCAAGACATGGGCATGAGCATGGTCGATCTCGCCCTCTGCTGGTGTGCAGCCAATCCAAATGTCAGCACGGTCATTCTAGGTGCCTCTAAGGTATCGCAGTTGGAGCAAAACCTGAAATCGCTAGATCATTTGTCAAAGTTGACACCTGAAGTAATGGCCAAAATCGACGAAATCTTGGGTAATAAGCCAGCGAGAATGGAATTTTAAAGAAGCATTTTTGAAATCATAAAAAGCAACTTTGAGTATGAGACTAGACTCCACATGCTACATGACACTGTCCCTTTAGGACAATAAACTAGTCTCGAACCTGAAAGGGCGACTTAGCTTCATCGCTTTGAAAAACCAAAGACTAGGTTAAACGCATCAAATTTCTCCACCATCAATTCCAGCCGATTGAAGGGTATTTTAGTAACTTATTTCTATACCCAGATTAACGAAATCAATGTTTTCAGCCTGTTAGGACCGATTTAAAATTTTGATGCGTTTAACCTATACATACAAGAAATAGCTAGATCTGTCGTATGATTTATCTACATTCATTTGTATTGTAGACAATACATGTTGATCCACATGTGATCTTCCTGTTTGTTACAGCTCCCACAACATGTATCAAAAACTCATCAGCAGCCTCCTACTATCAGAAACTTGGTTTTTCCAGAAATCTATTTGTCAAATCAAAAAAAACGACTCAGCCAAGGTAATGGGAAGGAATATTATCTTTACTGGAGATCTCGAGAGAACTTTGAACTTATACCAGCGCATGTATTTCGTACACCTTTTAGCGATGGGTATAACTTAACCGTAGATAGGATTTCGAACTAGCGCAAGGAAAAAAAGCTGGCGTTTAGTCATTTAAACAAAGATTGTTTAACGCAGAGATAGAGGGAAAGATCCAGTAAAGGCACAAGTAATTTTTTGAGCAGTCCTTAGGAATACTCCATGTATTCATTCCTCCATGCCCAACAGTCCCCTATCGTTTGATCCCCAAGAAATAGGGCATATCACCTCTTCTTACCTTTCCAATTAGATATCGACTTCGATACAAATACCATCAAAATCTTCGGTTATAGAAATTCGCTGCGCATCTAAGCGCCCCCAATATGTATAAACTCTGTTTGATGCAACAGCGAACGGCATGTTCCCGCACAATCCCCCTCCAAAGGAAGAGAACATGATCTGTAACCTTTCTATAGTTCCTGCTTCCTACTTTTGATAATCATGACTTTAATTCAATCTCTGAATGTTCGGATTTAGTAAAAAAAAGAGTAAAAGTCGAGCCATTGCCAATCGCGTAGTTCCTCCCAAAAATGATAGGGATGCTCCACCAAAGGTAGAGCCTGAGATGGATGATGAAATCCAGCAGGAAAGGGAAGATGTTAAGCTCGTAACAAAGGAAGATGCTGAGGAAATAACTACGCCTGTAGAAAGAGTGGATGAAACGGAAACTGTGGAAGATGAAAATCCAGAGATCCCCAATCCAGGTAAGTTTCTGGGCTATACCATGGGAGGAGAAGGCCGTACGCAACCTACCTTGTACTTTGAGAATGGGCATTATACTCAGGAACATGAAAAACCCAAAAATGTCGGATGGCATCCCAACAAGGGAGAAAGGCACTTCATCGCAAATGTGGAAGAAAAACACTATGAAAAGTACGGAAGAAACCGACAGAAGTGGGGGCGAAAAGATAAGACCAAATTTGGGAAAAAAGTTGAGAAGGGGAAATATGACGCTAAGCCAGGAGAAGGATTGATGATAGAAGGAAACGTTAAAACAAAAGTTGCAAAAAACTGGCGAGGAAAGAAGTATCAGAAAGAGCAGATCTTCCTACATCCCTCTCGCGGTCGTCTGATCAAGCCTGGAGACGAGGAATTCGATGAGAAGTATAGCGAAGCTTATGCCAAAGAAGTCCTTAAAGATGGTAAAAAAGCTAAAAATGAGGTATAAAATATCCTTTTTAGGAATGAGCAAGAAATAACCCGTCGATTTAAGTGAGAGAGTTCGGATCTTAGAATAGCAAGAAGCCCCTGTTAAAGCTGTACTACATGTTCGGTGTGCAAATCACCGAATTTTTGAAGACGTGCCAGATCTCCGTGTTCTGGGTAGAATCCACTGCAAACTCAGTGAACTTCTGGTTATCAGTTTATGTGCTGTTTTGGGGGGTGCTGAAGACTACGAAGAAATCGCCAGGCGAGCCGCATGGAATGATGAGTTTCTTTTCAAAACCATCTTGCAGAAGAGAAAAATAATTTGATGCCTTTAACCTAACCATAGACAACAAAAAAGAGGTAGCAAGACCGATTTTGTATCTTGCTACCTCTTTATATTTCTCCTCCTCTATACCCTTTCCTACCTCTCTCGCTGAAAGATGAATACCCCCCCATCGTCACCTGCCATGCGCAAAGGGTTACCCACAGGAGTCTGTGCGGTATTTCGCGCAACAGCTACACTCACTTTTCGGATCAACTCATTGGCTGGAATCCGATCCTTGGGCATCGTATTCAGATAATATATGAGGTACTTGGCAAAGGGGCTGTTCTCTCCTGGTTTGCCATCCCATACTTTCTCGATATCCCCTGAGGCAAAGGCCCAGCGAGAGCGCGCGGACTCGCTAAGCAATCCTCCACGATACTGCGCGAGAAGCGAACCTGCATAGCAGGCATCTGCAATGAGAAACGTATGCTTGGAATCGATGGTTCTGAGATAATCGTGAATCGTAGAGTTGCGAATGAAATCAGGTGTCCTACCTCTCCTGGCATCTACAGGCACCCAGAATCCTACTTCAGATTCCCTGTCATAGTAGCCGTGCCCTGCATAGTATATGATGACGTTGTCCTCTGGTCGGACTTTGGTTTGTAGGGTCTCTAGTGTTTCTAGAATATTCTCTCGTGTGGCTTCATCATTGAATAAGGTGATGACATCCCGCGTGTCGAACTGAAAGCCATTGACCAGTGTAGAAGCTACGTCTCGACAGTCTTTGACAGCGTTTCGCAGCTGAGGCCAGTAAGCGTATTTATTGATCCCAATAATCAACAGATAATTTCTAGAAGTCCTTACCTCTGTCCCCGTAGGGACTTTGGCTACAGGAACATCGGACATAAAGTCGGGGCGATATACCAGGTTGAGTACCTTGACCGTTTCTTGCCCTTGATGATCGAGTGCTGAGATTATGACCTTTAATCCATGCGTAGGAACGCGCAAAGAGATAGAGAAAAATCCTTTTGGGTCTACATTGATGGGTTGGTTGTTGAGCAAAAGACGTCTCAGCCCCGCTTCTGCACGCACCCATCCCTGTATCATTTGGTGCGGCTGATGGGTAATGATCTCTTTAGCTCCTGACAGATTAGGTGCAATCAAGGAGATGCGAGGGGGTGTCTTTTTGGGTGGCAACAGTCTTGCCTGCCGTACATCTTCGACTTCTACTGTGATGTCCCCATTAACTACAATTCCTGCCTCATTTCCGACGAGTTGCATCGCTTGTCGAAGCATCACCAGTTGTTTGTTGAGGACAATTTTCCACTGACCATTGATTTGCTGTAGCTTGAGCGTTTGAAGCCCCCCCTTCAAGATTTGCTTCCCAACTTTTACTTCAGCCACCTTTATAGAATGATGCTTGTAAAATCGCCTTAACTGGAGACGATAATCGTCCGTAATCCATAAGATGTAGCCATTTCCTGCCTGGCTTGATCCGAAGATCATTCCCACATTCCATTTGGCACCTATATGCACCCATTGAAAGCGCATTTCAAGCTCAAATGCGTTACTTCCATGCTGAGGTAGAGATTTCTTCACACACCATATGCTGTCACGCTGAATACTCAGACGGTATTTCCCTCCATGA
The DNA here is from genome assembly GCA_039820545.1 of Bacteroidota bacterium. Lineage (GTDB taxonomy): Bacteria > Bacteroidota > Bacteroidia > J057 > J057 > JALEFZ01. Next base: position 102,770 of record JBCBPW010000001.1, read on the forward strand.
ATGCGCGCATATGTCAATCCATCGAGTCCTAGAGGCCACATTCTCGTATTGGACTCAAAAGACTCTACCCAAGTCGTTTCCGTTTCATAGGCTTTTTGAAGATTGCGGTTATCCATATTTGTTGGATACTGCTGGCCTTGTGCATACAAGCCAGTACCCACAATCACACATATGAGGACGAGCAGATTCTTGAAAGCAAAAAGGGATTTGTAACTATCCATCTCCACAGAATATGTTTGCTGTTTTATGTTCTCCATTACTACTTTCCATGCCAAAAATAGACCAGACTCATAATTATGCGCACATAGAATAGTCAATTTTCTTACAAATTGACCCTGCGCATTTCATCAGAATCCTTTCATTCAGCCTTCAACATGTTTTGAAGGGATATACTTATGCATAAGCATACATCGCATAGACTGGAAAAAGCATCTATGTGGACGATAAGAGTCCAGTGATAGGAATTGAGTTTATTTCACGGAGTGTGTAGAAAATAAGCATGTGATTACTAGGAATATCTAAGCAGATGAGAACTAATATATCCTATTTAACTTAAATGACTGCTTAACTATTTCTATGAATGTCTATTAATATGACAAATCAGGAAATAGTTTTACATCCCATATGAAAAAAAATTCTTTTCTGGGCCAGAAATATCCCCAAATACAGGGTCTGATTGGGCACTCGAAAACCCTAAAGGTTGTGTATCTTGGACCATGTTTGAATTCATCTCTGCCCTCTCCCCTGCTGAGTGGCTATTCTTCGGCATAGCAGGAATCATCACAGGCGCCATCAATACACTTGCAGGCAGTGGATCACTGATCACACTTCCCATATATATCTTCTTGTGCGGACTTCCCGCCCCAGTCGCCAATGGAACCAACAGAATCGGTGTATTGATACAAAGCTTCGTTGGTATTTATAGTTTTCGCAAAAGTGGACACCTTCCCCTTCAAAATATTCTCTGGCTCCTAATTCCTGCCATCGTCGGTGCAATTCTAGGTGCCTTGACGGCTGTAGATCTCGATGAAAAGCAAATGAACCTAGCGATTGGAATTTTGATGGTGTTCATGTTGCTTGTTTTAATGGTCAAACCCAAAAGATGGCTACGGGAGGCTATAGGTGATCGAAGTTTTAATAAAAAATGGTATAACAGCCTGCTCTTTTTGGGGATTGGCTTCTATGGAGGTTTTATTCAAGCAGGGGTAGGAATATTTCTCTTAGCAGCACTCGTCTTGGGGGCAAGATATACACTCACACAAGCCAATGCCGTCAAGCTCCTATGTGTCGCTGTATTCAGTATTCCCGCCTTATTTATCTTTTTCACCAATGGCCAAGTAGAATGGGCATTTGGGCTAGCCATGGCTTTATTCCAATCGATCGGTGCCTACCTAGGGGTACAATTTGCAGCCAAGGTTCCTCAATCGGAGAAATGGATTCACCGCCTACTCATCCTGATTGTAGTGGTTTCTGCCAGTAAATTTTTAGGCTTATGGGGGTGAATTGCTGAGCGTCCTCTTTTTCCCTCTTTGTAACAATGATCACATTCAGGCCAGGCGTATTGTCTGTGGCATGTAGATTGTTTTAAGTAAAGAAAACATCTAATCAGCAAAAAATGCCATTCATCCCATCATTAGGGACATTTATGAAAGGTGAATGTTATCATTGTTTGCTTTTTTATGATACCTCAAAAACATGTATAGGAACATTTCAAGATCGCTTTATTGGAGTGCTGCACTCCTTGTTCTTTTCTTGCAGGCTTGTGATGGAGGGGAATCCGTCATGACCGAAGAAGCTCAGGTCAATATGGAACTGACACTGCGTCTCGATACCCTCGGTGGAGCACAAGGCATACGTGCGTTTATGCTTCCCAACCCTAGCCAGTTGGACAGAATCCCCCAAGATCCCCGCAATCCCCTCAGTGCGGACAAAGTAACATTAGGGAAACACTTATTTCATGAGACAGGTCTTGGCGTAGTACCTGCTGATTCCACAGGAATATTTTCCTACTCTTGTGCCTCTTGCCACCATATGGATGCAGGATTCCAGGCAGGAAGACAGCAAGGCCTCGGAGAGGGTGGACAAGGATTTGGTCTGGCGGGAGAGGGACGCACACTGAGAGGAGATTACGATCCTGATGATGTCGATGTACAACCACTTCGCTCCCCCACTGCCCTCAATGTAGCCTATCAAACGAATATGCTGTGGAATGGCCAATTTGGAGCCACAGGTGTCAACGCAGGCACGGAGGCTCAGTGGACACCCGGCACGCCCAAAGCGGTCAATAATCGAGGATTTGAAGGAGTGGAGACACAAGCCATTGCGGGTTTGGGTGTGCACAGACAGGGCGTGAATGAGACGCTGTTGAATGTAGGTCAATATAAAGAATGGTTCGACAAGGCTTTTTACGAGTCTCAACCCAGTCAGCGCGTCAATCTTACCAATATCGCTTTGGCGATTGCCGCCTATGAGCGCACGCTTCTACCTACGGAGTCACCGTTTCAGCGCTGGTTGAGTGGGGATCAAGACGCTATGACACTAGATCAAAAAAAGGGTGCTTTGCTCTTTTTCGAAAAAGGAAACTGTGGTACTTGTCACAAAGGACCTGCGCTCAATGAGATGGCGTTTTATGCCTATGGGATGAATGATATGGAAGGAAATGGGACCATCAGAGCCTCATCTGACCTGGGTGCCAATTTGGGAAGAGGAGGTTTCACCCAAAACACCGAGGACAATTATAAATTTAAGGTTCCCCAGCTATACAATCTGAAAGACTCCCCCTTCTACGGGCATGGCGGTACCTTTCAGTCCATACGTGATGTCGTGGCTTATAAAAATCAGGGGATGCCTGAGAATCCCAATGTCCCTACAGAACAGTTGGCCTCGCAGTTTGACCCATTAAATTTGACAGATGAGGAAATTGATCTGATCACCTTATTCATCGAGGATGGTCTTTACGACGACAACCTAGGCCGATACCTACCTGAATCGCTCCCTTCAGGCAATTGTTTCCCCAATGCCGATGTACAATCTAAAAGTGATTTAGGATGTAATTGAAAAAGTTTGAAGCGTGCTTCCAAGAATTATATTTTAAAACCAAACGGGACAGATTTCCTGTTTGGTTTTATTATTCATAAGCACTTACATAAACTATGTATCCAAATACATTGCTACAAAATCGTATCCTTTTTCAAAAGATTAAGCCCTCTCAACTCTTTGACACTGCATTAAACATTTCCTTCTTTCTGAAATTGTAATATATAGTTCCCTTACTCGAAAGGCTTCTTTCGCTTTAGGGTTGGCTTATCTCAATCTTTATGCGTTCTCATCGACCATACCTATTACACATAAAGACAACCACATCAATCGTTATAATTCTACGCTTTTGAGTCAAAATAAAGAACCTGTATTTCGTATCTCTCAGATGCAAAAGGCGATCAAGGGAACGCGCATCATTCAAAACTTGGATATGATCGTCCCTGATAATGCCGTTTATGGACTGATAGGTAAAAATGGTGCAGGAAAGACTACGCTTATTCGTATTCTCTCAGGTTTATACACATTTGAGGAGGGGAAATTTTTCCACAGGGGGAGTCCCATTGCGTCCAGTAAGTTATCCTCCATCCTTCATCACCACATCGGATATTGTCCGAGTCATCCTGTATTTTACCATAATCGTACAGCATATAGCAATCTTGAAATTGCTTGCTTCCAACTGGGTATTCATACGCGATCCATCTCTCGTGCCCTCGAAAGTGTAGGGCTAGCTGATCAGGCTCAGAAAAAAGTAGGGGCTTACTCCACTGGAATGACCAGGAGATTGGCGATTGCGCGGACCTTATTGACAGATGCTCAGACGATGATTTTTGATGAGCCGAGTACAGGCTTAGATCCTGGTTCGAAAGAAGAGGTATACCAGATTTTTCGAACCCTCAAGTCAGAATCCCAAAAGACATTGATTGTATCCAGTCATGATCTCTCAGGGATTGAAAGCTATTGCACACACGTAGGTTTTATGAACCATGGGACGATCGAATTAGAACGCGCACTTGACGCCCTGATCGCGGAGCAAAATGGGGCACAGATAAGCCTAGTAATTTGCCAAGCAGACTTAGAGAAGCTTCAGCAGTTGCCTTACGCGATCATACACCAAACGGACGGTCACAATGACCAAGTACAACTCCAACTAGCTGTCCCCCATATCCCTTCCTTCCTCAAGTATTTGGTTGCACTAGATGTAGATATTTTTGAGGTCAAAAAGGAAAAAAAGACCCTACATGACATATATGCAGAAGTAGTACAATAGGTCTAGCCAAAGCTTCGAGCATGGGACTAAACGCCACATGCTACATGACACTGCCCATTCAGGACAATGAATCAGCTTTAAACCCTGAAAGGGTAGCATAATGTAGGCTAGTGGTTTCAACCCTAGACTAAAGGATCATTTTCTATCGCCCTATTTCTTATATCCATCAATTTCAAAGGAATATGAAACGATATCAGGCATACTTACAGGCAGAATGGCTCAAACAAAAGAGTATCTCATGGATATTGATTCCCCTCGCAGGGCCCTTCATCTTCCATATTTTGCTATGGATAGCTTTTGCAAACTTTGGAGGGTCGTCATTTGCTTACAGTACCTATACTACCTCCTCTAGAGGACTTTAGGGACTATTAATTGGTCCCTTTACGGTTTTCCTGATCGTCCTTAATACCTTCTCCTTGGAGGGAAGCAAGCGCACATTTGAATACTTATTTTCCCTTCCTGATCAGCGCATGTGGTTTGTCCCTGTAAAAATCACCTTACTCATCGCACAGCTCGTCCTGCACCTTTTAGCTTATCTCTTGAGTTGGTTGCTGGCTTTGGGGCTTCTCGCAGATGCAGATACGCCCTCCCTTTTGACATTATTTCCCTCCCAGCTCCTAGCTGTCCTGACGTCTTTTCTCAGCTTTGCTGCGCTGCTTACGCTTCAATTTACCTTGTCCCTTTTGTTTCCCAAAGCGCTCCATGCCTTGGGCGTGGGGCTACTTGGCATCGTCATCGGTTACCTTTTCATCAATACCCAAAAACTGGAATTTTGGATCTACACCCTTCCTCTCTACAACCTCCAAAATGATCCACCTTTTCTGTATAGTTTCATTATTCCTCTTATAACCATCGTTCTATTGATATTTGTTGGGATTCAAAAAACGCGAAGGATTGAGGAGTATGAGGTGTAGGGGAAAGCAAAATCAAATCTACCAGAGATCAGAATCAGGGATGATAACTTAGTTTGAGTTTCGACTGTAGCACCAAACACAATATACAGTTAATGCTACACATCATGTCGAAAATCATTGCTCCACTTTTCACCTTTATCTTCTGCTTAACCTTTACCGCTCAAACACAGGCACAAACACAGAAAGAAACCCTTCGAATTGAAGAGAAGGGTATTTTCATCAAGTATTATCAAGGTGACGAAAAGATCCGTTATAGGGAGTACCTCAAGGTACTGGCAGCAGATCCCACTTGCTCAGAACACGTAGCCAAGATCAAACAGCATCAATTTTGGGGCTCTGCCATTTCTTTTACAGGATCGATGATCACTGTGATAGGTGCTTTTACGACCAATGAGTATAACGCTGCTACCTTCACCTACGAGACAAATTACAACGGACTCAGCCTCATGGCAGCAGGAATCGCCATTTCATGTGCGGCTTATCCCATCATCACCATGCAAATGAAGGAATTAAAAAAGGCCACCGATGTGTACAATGGCGTAAGCACAAGCCAAGCCCATACCTTCATTCAAGAGATGAGATTGGGTGCTGGACAAAATGGATTGAGTTTGACGATGAGTTTTTAATACTACTTTACGACTTTCAAGTAACCATCAAGCGAAGCAGTCATTCTGACGACTATTCCCGTAGGGAAAGAGGAAGGATCTAAAGCAGGGTGGTTTGAGATGAAATCTCACGTCTAGCATCGTGTGGGTAAGGCTCGTTTAGATCTTTCTGCCTACTTCGTGGCGGCATCAAGATGACATTGCCGACGCTGTTTTTTGTTTGGCGAGGCCTTTATTTCTCTGTCTTTACCAGATATTTTCAAAGTGGTAAAGTAGTATTAAAAGATGTTGAGAATCGACCCTGCAAAGGATCGACTCTCCAATTCTAGATTGAAGGCGCTCCCTCCAATTTCTGGACGAAGATCATCTCTATCGTACGGCGGCGCAAATCCGTGAAGGCAATCTCGACCTCGACAGGATCTCCCAGCATGATGCGAAGCCCACTTTCTTGCCCTACAATGGAGTAGGTCTTCTCGTCGTATGTGAAATAATCTCCTTCCAGATTACGCATCGGGACGAAGCCCTCACACATATTGTCGACCAGCTCGACGAAGAGTCCTCCCTCGATGATGCCTGAGACGACACCCTCGAACTTCTCCCCCAATTTATCTGAGAGGAATTCTACTTGCTTATACTTGATGCTCGCGCGCTCGGCCTCTGCCGCTGTACGCTCGCGATCGGAGCTATGCTTGGCCTGCGCTTCCAGGACCGCAGGATTTTCGTGGTATTGCTTGCTGTGGTAAGCTGTCAGCAAACGGTGCACCATCAAATCGGGGTAACGACGAATCGGACTCGTAAAGTGCGAGTAGTACTCGAAGCCCAAACCAAAGTGCCCGATATTGTCTGTGGAGTAAACGGCCTTGGCCATGGATCGCACCGCCAGGGTCTCGATGACGTGCTGCTCAGGGCTTCCTTCGACTTTTCTCAGCAATTGATTCAAGGCCTCTGAAGCCTGATAACCGCGTACTTGTAAATTGGTCTGGTATCCAAATTTCTGCACAAACTCTTGCAGATTCATCAGCTTCTCAGGATCTGGCGCATCGTGGATACGGTAGACATTAGGAAGTGGTGGACTGGATTGCAGATTATGAATGTGGCGTGCCACAGTCCGATTGGCCAAAAGCATGAAATCCTCAATCAGATGATTGGCATCCTTCATGACTTTCTTAATGACTTTAATAGGCTTGTCATTCTCGTCTAGGACAAACTTCACCTCATTGGAGTGGAATTCTACGCTGCCTTTTTCAAAGCGCTTGGCACGGAGCTTCTTCGCTAGATCGTTAAGGGTATGCAGCTCCCAAGCAAAGGGACCTTCCGCTTTTTCCTCCAAGACCTCCTGCGCGCCTCCATACGTAAAACGATGATCGGAATAGATGACGGTTCGCCCAATCCAATAATTCTTCACCTCGGCCTGCTCATTCATCTCAAATACAGCCGAGTAGGTTAGCTTCTCTTCATGAGGACGAAGACTACAGACTCTATTGGATAGCTTCTCGGGAAGCATCGGGACCGTACGGTCTACGAGATAGACAGAAGTTGCGCGTTCGAAGCCTTCCTTGTCGATCTCTGATCCAGGTCGGACATAGTAAGATACATCTGCGATGTGTACGCCCACTTCAAGATTGCCATTCTCTAGCTTGCGCAAGGAAAGGGCATCGTCAAAGTCTTTGGCATCGACGGGATCTATGGTAAAGGTCGTGATCTCGCGAAAGTCACGACGGTTTTTGTATTCTTCTTCGGGTATGGCTTCAGGGATGCGATCGGCTTCTGCTTCCACCTGAGTGGGGAACTTGGGATTGAAGCCATATTGTAGCAGGATCGCATGCATTTCGGTTTCATTTTCCCCAGCGTCTCCGAGTACTTCGAGGACTTTGACTTCAGGTGAGCGATTTTCCCAGTTGATCAGCTCGACTAAGGCCTTTTGCCCATGCTCGGCACCTTTTCGAAACTTAGGAAGGATATAGAAATCTTGATTAATTCGGGGATTGTCGGGAATGAGGAAATAAGTATCGGCCGCACCTTTTTCTACTTCTCCTACAAAGGTAGTGTGCATTCGCTGAACGACCTCTGTCACTTCTCCTTCTTGGCGGGTACGGGCTTCTCCTCCCCTACGGCGTACTTTCTGACGCAGGCGCACACGGACAATGTCACCGTCAAGGCCTTTGCCCATATTGGAGGGATTCAGGAATATGTCTTCTCCTTCTTCGCGAATGAGAAATCCTACCCCACTCTTGGTTACCTGCAGTTTGCCGACCACAGTGGTGGATTTTCCTGCAAATTGATAACGCCCTTTTTCTTTAATCGCTAGATTCCCCACAGAGGCTAACTCGTCCATGAGGGATTTTGTCTTCTGAGTAGAGATCTGCGTCCACAGACCTGTCTCACTAGATACTTGCTTTGCGGTATATGCTTTGTTTTTATTTTCGCGCATGAAGCCGAGGATTCGCTTCATAAGTTCTTGGCGCTGAGCACCTTTTTCATTTCGATCGTCACGTCTTCCTCTTTTCTTTGAACGTATTTTACTTCTTCTTCGATCGGTTTTTCTTGGCATAAAATTAATAATGGAGTGTGTATATATTGCTTACCCAGGTTGGTTATCTCAGGGATATTGCGAGAGGCGGGTTGGTGGATAAAGGAATCCCTATGTGGGTAGCAAAATGATGATGATAATAATAATAAATGTCTAAATGTTGTTCTTTATCCAACTACCTGTACGAATAAACTACTTTTTGGTTGGATAGTTAGGAATAAATTAAAAATAGAAAAGGAAACGCAAGTGAATCACTCATTCCTTTCTAATTTCTACGATTATACATTTACGAAACACGTCTTTTTGATAAATGAAACTTATATCTACATACTTACGTTTATTCAGTTGTGGAATTATTTAGTTACATACTAATCTTTATTCATAATCTTCCACATTGTCAACCCATAAAAGAATGTGCTGTCTCTGACAATGACCCCCCACATGCATATTGATATGTGGGAAAACCTGTTTATATGCCTTCATGAAATACACTGCTTGCAATCATTATGAACTTCAAAACCTGCCCTACCTATGGCCTTGTTCAAATTTTTCCGATTGTTCAGGAAAAAAAGGGCAAAACCTTCTCAACCTGAACCTATTAAAACTGATATGATTGGGCGTAAAGGTCGTACTTTGACTCCCCTCAAAATCTTTGGCTACATCGACATAGACGGAAAAGAAATTGAGGTCATGAGTTCAAAGGGCTTCATTCCCCGCGGCTGTTTGGTCAAGATCATCGAAAAACGAATGGGATGGTATCTTGTGGAACCTCAGTAGAGGTTGACTATTCGGATTGAAAGGAAGGCTGATTGATGAAGTCATCATCTGTCAGTGCTTCCATAAATGCTTTGAGTGCCTTCTTTTCTGGTGCTGTCAAGCCTAAGGGACGCACCCATTCACTCTGATTGAAATGCCCAGAACCTCCTCTGTCAAAAAAATCTAGCACCTGATCTAGGGTTTCAAATCTCCCGTCATGCATGTAAGGAGCTGTCAACGCAATATTTCTTAAGGTAGGTGTCTTGAATTTACCAATATCTGCACTGTCTAGCGTCACTCGAAACCTTCCAGCATCTTCCTCATAGCCTGTCAACCCTATATTCTGTAAAGAAAAGTCCGTAAAAAGTGGCGCTGGATGACACTGGGCACAATTGAGACGATCGTCAAAAAATAATTCCATCCCTCGCTTTGCCTCTTCGCTTAATAAGGCAGATTCTCCTTCTCTCAGGTAAAAATCGTAAAGTGAATTTCCTGAAATCATGGTTCGCTCAAAAGAAGCAATTGCCCTGACCAAAACCCACATACTCATGGGTCTCCCATAGGCTTCCTGCGCCAGGCGATTGTATTCCCCATCCAATACCAAACGATCCTCCAGTTCTCTTGCGGTAAAATCCATCTCATCTGGATTCTCAATAGGACCGATTACTTGTAGTTCTAGTGTGGGGCTCCCCCCTTCAGCAAAAAAGTAAGGATGAAAGCCTACGTTAGCTAAAGTAGGCGAGTTGCGCAGACTCAGACGCTGATTGATCCCTAGGGAGCGAGGGACGCCATCCGTAAATGCCAAGGATTGCAAGTGGCAACTGGCACAAGAAATCGTACGATCACGTGAGAGGGAAGGATCAAAGAATAATTTTTTCCCCAGAGCTATCCTTTCTTCGGTCAATACATTGTTTTCAGGTATCTCCATCTCAGGAAATCCCTCAGGAATCTCTAGCTCAACAGGCGTCATCACCATGACAGGAGCATCCTTCTTACAAGCAAGGAGTCCAAAAAGTACGATCAATAACCACCTGAATCGCTCAAACATAGCTTGATGAGGAAAAAGCGTAGACTCCCCAACAACAGGGAGTCTACTAAACCTAATGGAAAGAAAATAATTCTTGAGATCAGACAAGACACAACAGACAAAAAGAAATAAGAGTTAACATGTCAGTCGTTAGTGTCAGCTCATCTTTGATATAGCTTGTCTCAGGCTTCTTACTGTACAGAAAACATCGAAGCCATATTCGCAACAGTACGGTTGGCCAACTCGGGGACATCGCCCGTATGTGTGATATAGTCCACCGAGAGGTCGATATTGGTAAATAGCTTGGCTATGTCAAGTGTGACATTTACGGGAACTTCTGCTGAGTTTGCATCGGTATTGAGAGATAAAGAAACAGGCGTCAAGTTGCTGTCTTTTCCAATATGGAATTCCATTGCTGCTTCGGGTGTTCCATCACCGTCTGCATCCACCAAACCATCTACACGTAGAAAAATATAGCCCTTATCCCAACTCCAGTGCATACTAGGCGCCTGAAAACTCAAAGGATTTGAAGACTCGTAATCCTCAGGATTGAGGTGATTCGTCGTTGAGTCTACCCCCAAATCAAACCTAAAAGCGTCTTTTGTTCCAGTTGTGGCTTCGCCAAGGGTAATCGTTTCCTGATCAGCCTTGATCAAATATGCCCCTTCGAGAGCGTCTGTTCCCAGCTGCGCACTTGTCATGTAGAATTGGAAAGTGATGAAGGAAACCTTCACGCCTCCAATCTCATAGATCTGCCCTATAGCAAAGTCTTCACTTCCTACTACAGAGTTGAGGTTCAGACTAATCATAGGAAACTCACAATCCCCACTGTCTTCAGTAGCATCCGGCTCGTAATTCAGAGATCCTGGCTCAAGACATCCTTGCTTGTTGCAGGAAGAAAAAACGAGTACCAATGCAAGGAATATAATATATACAAAAATCTGTTTGATTGTTAGCTTATTCATTACCTGATTGTTAATTGTGTAAGAGAAAATGGATCGACGTGATGTGGCTACGGCAGACAGATAAAAGACCGTAGCAATCTCAAACGGTTGCCATTGTAATCACCAGCTTATACATCCACACATATCCCAAGTACATAAAGAGAGTCCCTCCCAAAAGGAGTCGTCCTAAAATGGTCATTCTCACCATGTGTATGAGCCCTTATTAAGATCAAAAGGAATGATCAGACAATCATAGAAGATCATCTCTACCAAAAGCTATCGCATACTAGGCTTGAGGTGGGGGTGTAATAGGCGTCTTTACCCATGCACGATATCCCCAATACGTAGGATGCATAGGCTTTACTTCCTCCGTCGTAGTGCAATCGTATGTCCACTTATCAAACGCGTAGAGGGACAGATCTTCTTCAGGGCTGAAGGTAACAGACGTCGGCTTTTGCTTGTCTGCCTCTTGTTGAAGTTTCTGCATCAACACACACTGTCCATTACAGTGGAGATTTGGTTTGTCCTGATGGACACAAAGGAAATTCTTGTAGTAATCATACTTGAAGGCGTAATCTATCAAAGGAACAAATGGTGCTGCCAGCCCCCAGATATAGATCATTAATGCCAGTATGATTCCCACCTTTTTCACGTCCAAATAATACGAAATCTGAGAGAAAAATAAAGGGACAATTTTTACTCTGTTACATAGCTTTCTCTTCATAAAAGTATGGATATTCACTCAGTCATACATCCAATTTTATGTAGTAGGGAGATCGCACTTATCATACCCAAAACAGGAGGTACCCTGATTACGAATATGTTAGATCCTCTTTCGTCCGCTTCTTTGTTTAGTACCTCACAAAAAAATATCTGGGAACCAGATTTTCAACTGATTCCCAGATCACTATTCTTATTCCTCCAAGAGGAAATACGTTACACGAGATTAATCTAGCTTCAAGACTGCATGGAAGGCACTTTGTGGCACTTCTACTGAACCTACTTGGCGCATGCGGCGCTTACCTGCCTTTTGCTTTTCGAGTAGTTTGCGCTTACGCGTGATGTCTCCACCGTAGCACTTGGCAGTTACGTCCTTACGAAGGGCTTTCACAGTCTCACGCGCAATAACTTTCGATCCAATAGCAGCCTGAATCGCCACTTCATATTGCTGACGTGGGATCAGTTCTTTCAGCTTCTGACAGATCTTCTTCCCAAACTCGTAGGCTTTGTCTCGGTGGATCAATGCGCTCAATGCATCCACTTGATCTCCATTGAGGAGAATGTCAAGCTTAACCAAACGAGATGCCTGGAATCCAATGAACTCATAGTCAAAGGAAGCATATCCTTTAGAGATCGTCTTGAGCTTATCAAAGAAGTCAAATACTACCTCTGCCAAGGGCAATTGGAACGTCAGCTCAACGCGATCTGTCGTAAGATAGACCTGATTCTGGAATTGTCCACGCTTATCCATGGCCAGCTCCATAATCTTCCCGATAAAGTCTGCTTTGCTAATGATTTGCGCACGGATGAAAGGCTCTTGCAATTCCTTGATACGTGTAGACTCAGGCAGATCCGAAGGACTGTTGATCTCCACTTCTTCATCATCTGTCAATATTGCTTTGAATCCTACGTTGGGTACCGTCGTAATCACGGTGATGTTGAATTCCCGCTCTAATCGTTCCTGTATGATCTCCATGTGCAACATACCTAAGAATCCTGCACGGAACCCGTATCCCAAAGCTGCTGAGGTTTCAGGGCTATATACAAGCGAGGCATCATTGAGACGAAGTTTGTCCAATGAATCGCGTAGCTCTTCGAAATCTTCAGAATCAACAGGATAAATGCCCGCAAATACCATAGGTTTCACTTCCTGGAAACCTTGTATGGCCTCTGTAGCACCCTTTTTAGCCAAGGTAATGGTATCCCCCACTTTTACTTCATTGAGGTTCTTGATACCCGCGACCATGTATCCTACTCCACCTGTCTCAATTTCTTTTACAGGTACTTGGTCTAGCTGCAACACGCCAATCTCATCTACTCCGTATTCTGTATCGGTAGCCATGAATTTGATCTGGTCTTTCTTCTTAATCGACCCATCCATGATTCGGAAGTAGACGATTGTTCCTCTATAGGGATTGAAAACCGCATCAAAAACGAGCGCCTTGAGTGGTGCATCGGGATTTCCTTCAGGAGCAGGAATCACATCTATGATTCGATTGAGAATATCTTCTATACCGATGCCGTTCTTGGCACTGGCCAGGATAATGTCGTCCTGATCACAACCAATCAAATCCATGATTTCCTCGCTCACCTCTTCTACCCTTGCACTTGGCAGATCAATCTTGTTCAGGACAGGGATGATTTCGAGGTCATGCTCTAGCGCAAGATATAGATTGGAGATGGTCTGTGCCTCGATTCCCTGGGCAGCATCTACCACAAGTAGAGCTCCTTCACAAGAAGAAATGGCACGGGATACCTCGTAGGAAAAGTCTACGTGTCCAGGAGTGTCGATAAGGTTGAGCGTGTATTTTTTCCCATCCTTGGGGAAATACATTTGAATGGCGTGGCTTTTGATTGTGATGCCCTTCTCCCGCTCCAAATCCATACTGTCAAGTACCTGGTTCGTCATCTCTCGCTCTGTCAGTGTCTGAGTCTCCTCCAACATGCGATCAGCCAGGGTACTTTTCCCATGATCAATATGGGCAATAATGCAAAAGTTACGAATATGATCCATATAGTATATAAGCCTTAGCCCTGCAAATTTACAAAATTAACATGGTTGTTGAGTGATTTATTTATCTGGTTTTATATAACTGTTCGAAAGGAAGAAATGTTAAGAAATTATATATGTTTTTTTTCATGAGTTGAACGAGAGACTACTTCGCTGAGAGAAGGCAGACCATTCCAAGTTGTACTTGAAACTGCGGAACCACTCGTTCCTCGCTTTGGGATGTGGGACCGCTTCGCTAAGGCCATGTTTGGCACAATGAAAATCTAGCTAAAAAGCAGAGATATTAGGTTCTGACAAAAGCTATTTTGTGAGATTTAGTGAGGCTAAATCGATCAAAATAGATGAAGCTCAGGTTCTGAAAGCGCAAACTTTTTGTAGATGTCAGGTTTCAAACATGGTCTAAGAGTAGAACTAGTTTGATGTAGCCAACTTTTGAATCTCGCAGCATGGAACGAGCAGTCTCGAAATTTCTAGCAAAGAAAGAAATGGCCTCTCGTCTGAGAACGAGACGTAGCCAAGCGGTCTCCTAAAAGGGGTCCACATCTGTCACAATACGTAGGGTCTTGTCACCCGCCGATTCATAATATCGTTCGATGGCTTCTGATAGTGCCTTCCGCACCTCTTTGGGGTCTAGGCCTTTGCCGAGCTTCACCATAAATTGCATACGGTACTGATTGCGCAGTCGCGCTACCAGTGCGTAGTCAGGACCCAGGAGGTATTGCCCGAATATAGGACGGAAAATACTGTCTAAACGCTTGCTCTCAGCCTCAATGAAATTGCGGTCTTTATGCCTGATCTCGATGCGCATCATCCGGGTAAATGGCGGGTAGTGCAAGTTGTGCCGATCGGGAAGCTCCCGTTGAAAAAATTGCTCGAAGGGTTGCTGCACCGACTTCAAGACGACATTGTCGGGCATCAAAGTCTGGATAATCACACGACCTGGCTTCTGGCTACGTCCTGCACGTCCGCTGACCTGCGTCAGCAACTGATAAGCACGCTCGAAGGCGCGAAAATCAGGAAAGCTCAGCAAGTGATCTGCTTGCACTACGCCGACCAGCGTCACATGCTCAAAGTCCAGACCCTTTGCCACCATCTGGGTTCCAACTAGGATGTCAATTTGCCTATTTTCAAATCGATTGATAATCTGCTGATAGCCAAACTTATTGCGGGTAGTATCCCAGTCCATTCTTTCCACTGTATGATTGGGAAAATGGGTTTCGACCGCTTCCACCACTTTTTCTGTACCGATCCCTGCCCACTTTAACGTGTAGTGTCCACAGTTTCCACATTTTTGGGTATTGAGTTCAGTGTATCCGCAGTAGTGACATCGGAGATGCTTTTTTTCCTTATGCAAGGTCAGGCTGATGTCACAATTGATACACTGGGGCACGTGTCCACAGGTCTGGCAAATGAGGTAAGGCGCATATCCCCGCCTATTTTGAAAAAGAATGATCTGTTCCTTTCGGCCCAATGCCTCCTCCATTGCCTTTAATAGAACCTTGGAGAATAATCCTTCCACTTGCCCCTTCTTTCGCTCCATCCTCAAGTCCACCAACTCTATGGATGGCAACTCTGCCTCAATGGCACGCGTCAGCAACTGGACCAAGCCATATTTCCCTTGTTGGGCATTAAAAAAGCTCTCAAAAGAAGGAGTAGCTGAGCCTAGAAGTACAGGAATATCCATTTGATGGCCCATATATACGGCTACATCTCGGGCATTGTATCGGGGTGCGGGTTCCTGCTGCTTGAAAGAGTAGTCATGTTCCTCATCAACTACAATCACACCTAAATCTTGAAAAGGTAGAAAAATCGCCGAACGTACGCCAATCACTACATCATATTCTCGCTTGCGGACCTTATGCCAGATTTCCACACGCTCCTGATCATTGAATCGACTGTGATAGACGCCTACAGAAGTACCTAACTCTTGCTGCACGCGGTCGATGATCTGCTTTGTGAGGGTGATTTCAGGTAATAGATACAGGGCCTGCTTTCCCTGCGCAATAGCCTCTTTGAGTAAATGAACGTAGATATGGGTTTTCCCACTGCCTGTGATACCATGGAGAAGGACGGGTTTACGTTTATCTGCTGAGAATATCGTATCTATTTCCTCCACAGCTTGCTGTTGGGCAGCATTGAGGGTGATCTCTTGTGGCGGTGCATCATAGCCCGAGAGTGCCAGTCGGTCTACCTGTACGTCTTCCTCTTGGATGATTCCTTTTTTGACCAACGCCCCTACTGCAGATGAGCTGATGCCCAAAGCTTTGATTGTTTCAGTCTTGGGGGCCATTTGGCCTTGCTGATAGGCCATGACGACTTTGAGCAAAAGATTTTCTTGTGCCGGCGCACGTGACAAACCATCAAAAGCATCTGACAACCGCCCCTCTTCCTGAAAATTCTCTGTGAGTTTAAGGTAGGTTTTGTACTTGGGCTTGTACCGATCCTCCACCTGCTGATAAATCATGATCAGCCCTCTAGCCGCCATGGTTTTTAGGCGAGGCATAGGGTTGACAATATCCCAAATGTCGGTGATCTCTTTGAAACCCAGAACCGGTTGTATGCTAAGCGCTTCTAACAACTGGTATTCTTTATCTTCCAGATCTAGTGCTTCCCAGTCTAGATCGGGCATCATTTCTACCTGCATGGCACTCTCAGGTTTGAGCCCTACGGGTAGCGCGGCTTTGAACACTTCCCCTGGTGTACAGGAATAATAGAAGGCAATCCAGTCAAACAACTGCAGATAGTTCTCATTAAATACAGGCCCTTCGTCTAGCAATCCTTCGATCCATTTCAATCTCTCCAGTGGAACGGTCAATTCATCACTTGAGATTAATTTGCGTGTCAAGCCCGTGTAAATCTTCTTTCTCCCAAAGTTGACCAATACACGCTGTCCAGGCATGATGCTTCCTCGCCACTCCTCTGGAATGCGATAGTGATAATTGGATCGAATGGGGAGCGGTAAAATAACTTCTACAATTTGTTCCAAGAGTACACGGATAAAGAAATGTACAAGAAAATATGGCTTAAAAGGAGGGATCTGCTAGATCCTCATCTTTCTCATCCAAATGTTAAGATCTCCAAGGATAACCCGACAAATATACAGGTTTCTCACTCAGAAATTGCACAAAAAAGTAGAAAATACTAATATTTTTAGAAGGATTATGCTTTTTTCCATGGAATTTCCCTTTTCCCTGTATCGGTACATCCCTTCTTTTACATTAATCTCTACATATAAATTTTATCTTTTACGAATAATGAATCTCTTTTTCTTTAATATTGATGCGGATTCATAGAAATCTGAGAAATATTACGCTGATTTGAGCGTTTTTACGGAAGGTGGAAATTCTATCTATCTGGTTTGTTAGGTATAGGGGAAATACCTAAATCAGATATAGAGAAAAATGGTAAGAGCCAGGATATAAGATAGGATATGCATCTACCTAGATTGAGTTTATGGAGAATAAGACGGCATTTTCAGATGCCAGATTTGCTGCCATGTGTAAGATTATCGCTTCATACGCCAAAAATATAGGGCTAATGGTCAAATGTGGGATGATTTTTGTTTCATCATTCACGCATCTTCAAAACACCCGCGGTGTACTCCATTCTGAGTCCTTCCAAATAGCGAGTGACGATCTTTTATTTCGGGTTTTCAGCTGATTTTATCTTCACAGACGGTAAAAAAATTCACTTACCCACTTTCACAATTGAAAGTCTCATTTAAAATGACTCCATATGTGATACAATTTTTACCTAAAAACATTTGTTACTGATCACAAAATCATACATCTAAAGATTTATGTGGAGACAAAAAAGGTCAGTACCCATCAGCTAGCGATATAAATGTATGGAAATCAACTGTCCAGACGTTTTAAGTTTGACTTCATATGAGTGAGCACGCGCATGCTTATATGATGTATTACCCCAAAGCGCACATACTCACACGACTCCAGAACCCTCAAATCACAAAAATCTTTCTACATGCGCATTGTGTTACTTTCGTGTTATCTATTCTTTTGCCTTGCCTTCATGCAGGTTGTGCAGGCACAAGATCCTTCTATCGAGGTACAGGCCCAACCTGTTGGTGATAGCATCGTAGTCACCTACGTATTGTCGGATTCGCTTCCGACACGCACCTTCAAAGTAGAAGCCTTTGCTGCAACCGCGACTGATACCTTTCGTTTGGATCGGATAAGTGGAGATATAGGGACGCGTGTAGGTCTGGGAGAACATACATTTATTTGGGATGCCCTTGCAGACTTGGAGCGGTTTGATGGTTCTTTCAAAATCATAATGAAGGCTACCCCGAGATTCTTATTTCTCCAACCTGATAAAAAAGAAATACTCAAAAAAGGAAATGCACTTCGGTTTCAGTGGTATGGAGATAATTCTACGCTAGATACCCTCAGGGTGGAGCTGTATCAATTTGACAAGTTCATCTCTGTCATAGATACCGTAGCACAAGTGGGAGACTATGCTTGGAAGGCACCTAATAATATAGAACCTGGGGAAGGCTACCGTTTGCGCCTGATTGGAACGTCTATTTCTGACCTCAACGACTTCAGTCGCCCCTTTACCATCAAACGAAAAGTCAATCAAAAGCTCTGGTATTATGCCAGCGGTGTAGGTGTACTGGGAGGAATTGCTGCCTTCATTTTCCTGAGACAAGCCCTTCCTGATCCCCTCAATCCAGATTAATTTTTTGTCAACCGCCCAACGAATATTATTCCATCTTTCGTTCATTCTATTAGACCAAAAACCCAATAAAGATAATTCCCACTATGACCAATTTCTCCGCCATTCACAGCGTTTGGAAAGGGTTTATTCTTGCGATACTATTTGCGATTGTGGGCACGGGCACGACCCATTCACAGTCCTTTACCGATATCACTAGTACACTATTTACCAGCATTCCACCAGCCAAATCAGGTGGGGATATCATTGTTGCTGACCTCAATCAAGACAATTTCCTGGATCTTACACTCGTAGGACCTGGAAGCGTGACTGAGGTGTACAGCTACAGTACAGGGGCTTTTATACCCGTTCCAAATGCCGTTTCCTTGCCCGATGTAGACAATTCTCAGCCTGGAGTTGCAGATATTGATGGAGACGGAAACCTAGATTTACTTTTTGTGGGAAATGATGGTTTTAATCGTTATGCGCAAATCATCCTGAATCAAGGAGGAGGAAATTTCATTGCAGGCACCTCTTTTCCAAGTTCGGCTGTAGGAGAAGGAGCCAACAGCTTCGCGGATTACAACAACGACGGCCAGATGGACTTCATCATCCTCGGAGAAGTGGTTGGAGGAGCCAAAATCGCACATGTCTACCGACACGATCCTTTCCCAGGTACAGGCTTCCAACTAGATACAACCTTAGATGGCGTTAAAAATCCATCTGTAGAATGGGGCGACTATGACAATGATGGAGACCTAGACCTTCTCTATTGTGGAGAGGGGATCAATAATGCCCCTACGACAAGACTCTATAATAATCTAGGAAACAATGCCTTTGCCCAATCTTCTAGTGCGTTACCAGATGTCAAGTTTGGCAGCGTCGATTGGGGCGACTATGACAACGATGGAGATTTGGATATTTTGATTTCTGGCCAAGACGGCACCAACAACCAGATCACCCGCGTGTATAAAAACGATGGCAACCAAACATTTAACCTCATTTCTGCTAACCTTCCAGGTGTAGAAAGAGGAGAGGCGCAATGGGTGGATTACAATGCTGATGGAAGGCTAGATATTTTTGTACTGGGACAAAGTGGAGTCAATAGTACAGATCGTATCTCCGAGCTGTATACCAATGATGGAAATGGAAACTTTATCCTCGAAGTCAACCTCTCCAACGCGATTCCTGAACTTAATGGAGGCATTACAGGTTTCGCTCGTGTCCAGTGGGCAGATATCGTCCTGGAGTCTCCTGGCAATAATCGAACACTGGAAGCCATCGTAACAGGTGAGACGAGTACAGGTCCGATCTTCCGCATATACCAACTGACAGGAGCCACCGTGAATAACACACGTAGCAATGCGCCGCAAGGATTATCTGCTACCCAATCGGGTACATCCGTCAACCTTACTTGGCACGCACCCAATAACATCAATCCTTTTATCCTATCAGGTCAGGGCTACAACTTGGCGATTGGGACCACTCCGACTAATACTGTTGTCAAACCTGCACAGGCCGATCTCATCACAGGCTTTTCAAGAACCACATATGAAGGCTCAGTGCGTGATACCAGTTGGACGCTTACGGGTCTTATTCCAGGTCAGACCTATTACTGGCGTGTGCAAGCCATAGACCAAAACCTGGAAGGAGGTGTGTGGAGTACAACGAATAGCTTTACCTATGTCAACCCTACAGCTACTTCTTCTGCTTTCGCAGATTCAACCACCACAGATATAGGCGGCCTCTTTGAGCTTAGGTTTGCTGCCATGGACTTTGGGGACTTCGATAAGGACGGTGATATGGACATGATCGTGTGTGGCGAACAAGAAACAGTAGCGACACAGCGGACGCTTTATTACTCATATGATGCAGCTTCGGGACAGTTCCTTCCCAATGATGTAGGAACCAGCCCATTTCCCCAAGTAGATGAAGGAGATGTAGCTGTAGGAGACCTGAACTTGGACGGCGCCCTTGACATTGTGGTGGGAGGACTAGAAGGAGGGACTTCTGTTCTCGAGTATTTTCTCAATGATCAAAACGGGAACTTCTTTGACAATGCGACTTTTAGTGGGTCCTTTACTGAGGGAATAGCCAATGGAAGTATCGACTTGGGAGACTTCGACAATGACGGAGACTTAGACGTCTTGGTCACAGGAGGCTTTTCCCCTTCACAAGCCACGCGGATTTACCTCAATCAGATCGTGGAAACAGGTAGTCTCTCTTTTATTGACTTCACACCCAGTGCGGGTTTCGATGGTCTTGTGGATGTATTTCGTTCCGATGCAGAGTTTGGAGACTTTGACCATGATGGCTATCCAGACGTATTGATCAGTGGATTCCTGATAGACCAATCAGCTCCTATCACACGTGTGTACAAAAATGAGGGTGGACAAGGGTTTACTTTAGTCGAAAATTTTCCTGCCCTCAAGTCGAGTGCCGTCAAATGGGCGGATCTGGACAACGATGGATTTCTCGATGCCTTGGCATTGGGATTGGATGATGTATTCCCTAATAAAAATCCTTCTTTCTATGTAAAGAAAAACTTTGCAGGTCTTGCCTTCACTGATTACACTGTCAATGGCTCTATAGACATGGGGGAAGGGAGCATCGATGCAGGGGATTATAATGGAGATGGCTACACAGATATTTTGATTACAGGTAGTGACGCGGCAACCTTTACAGGACCTCCTTCTTTTCAGACGCAGCTATTTCTCAACAATGGAAATCCTATCTCTAATGAACTGGATTTAGACAATCTATCTACAGCTGTCCTGAGAAATGTATCCAATAGCGATGCCAGATTTGTAGATTATACAGGAGACAACAAACTGGATATTGTATTGGTAGGCCAGGATGCGTCCAACTCAAACACTTTTCGTTTGTACCAAAATGTGCACCCCCATACACCTGTTCTCCCTCCTTCCCCACTCAACATCGAGCACAAGATTCAAAACTTTGATGTCAACATCACTTGGGATGCACCCGTAAATGATCCTGGATTATCATACGAACTCCTCTTTTTCAAAGAAGGACTCGTAGATTCTCTAAGAAGGTATACAGCTTTTGATACGACAGGGACTAGTTTAAGGTATCGCTACGACGTCAGCACGGGCAATGTCTACCAAAACCAGACATTTACTGTTCGGGACCTTACACCAGGAAACTACTCCTACATGATCCAGACGATCAATCAAGCACGCAACGGGTCGGCCTTTGACTCTACGATCACCTTCCGCTTCAATGATCCGATCTTTATCGACAGTACCAGTATCGCTGGGAATGGCTTGTTCCTTTCTCCTCCCAACGGCTTCAAAGATGGGGCGATTGAACTAGGTGATTATCGGGGAACAGATGGCATGTTGGATATGGTCATTTTGGGAGAAACCGATACAGAGCCACAGGAAACGCAACTCTATTATTGGGACAATGGGCGATTTGTGCTTGATGGACTTTCTAGTAGCAAGCTGACGCCCTTGCATGATGGAGACGCTGCCTGGCTTGATGTCAATAACGACGGACGGCTAGACCTCTTACTTATGGGAGACTCAGCTGGCGTCCCACAAACCAAGTTGTTCATCAACAACAATGGAGCCTTTGACAACAACAACCCCAGTGTCTCCTTTCGTACATTTCCAGGTCTTCGAAATGGTGCCCTTGCTACGGGAGACTTCAACAATGATGGTTTTGAAGACTTCCTTGTGACAGGGGAAGACAATCTTAATCAGGCCACCACCCTTTTGTTTCAAAATAATGCAAAGCTAGCTTCCGTCACCAATCTCACAGAGATCGACTTTACCAATCTGGGTAATCTGGGCGGCATCCTTCCTGACGTGAAGGACTCAGATGCAGCTTGGGGAGATTATAATAATGATGGAGCAATAGATCTGCTGATCAGCGGACGCAATGATGCTGGCCAGCGGTTCACACATATCTATACAAACGATGGGATGGGTAGTCTGCTCCCAAGTCCACTCACATTTACGGGCCTGTATGATGGAAGTGTCGATTGGGGAGATTTTGACAATGACGGCTGGCTAGACATTGCGTATACAGGGACGAATGACTCTAAAATCCTGGGGATCATCTTGAAAAATGATGCCAATGGAAGCTTCTCTCAATTCTCTAGTCCTTTGGAAGGAACCATCAATGGTAACATCCAATTTGGCGACTACGACCTGGATGGATTCAAGGACATTTTATTGACGGGAAATGATGGATTTACAGAGTTTGACCGTACAGCTACACTTTACAGATACAACTCCACCAATCAGCAATTTGAAGAAGATGAGGTGGCTGCAGCTCCCTTCCTGGCTGTAAATGAAGGTAGTGAAGCCGTTTGGGGAGACATCAACCATGACGACAAATTGGATATGCTCCTGATGGGTCAACGATCTAGTAGTCCAGACTCAGGCGCTTTTAGGTACTACGAAAATATTGGAGATCTCACACCCATTCCACTCAGTACGCCAAACAATCTGAGGGATACGGTCGTAGGCTACGATCTTCTCCTGTCATGGGACGCTCCCAATGTACCATCAAATATTCAAGATGGTCTTTCTTACAACGTGATGGTGGGCATCACACAAAATGGAACTGAGCGGCGCCATCCTCAATCCCTTCCTACCAATGGCCAGCGACAGATTGTCGCTTCAGGTATGGTCACAGGTGCGACTGCCTTCAAGTTTTACAATCTTCCCGAAGGCGATTACTTCTGGCGTGTTCAAGCCATCAACCAAAGTTTCAAAGGTTCTAGTTTCTCCTCAGAAGAGCAAGTGACCTTCAGCTTCCCTACCTTCCTTGATAGTAGCAGCCTCATTGGTTTTGCCAACGGATTCAGTCAAGGAGATCTGGAATTCGGAGATTATGACAGCGATGGGGATCTCGACCTAGTGATCTCAGGCGATCAGGGAGGAAGTCCACTGACTCAACTGTGGAAAAACGACAATGGGACATTCGCGCTGGAGCCGACAAGCTTCGAAAACCTGCGTTTGAGCCAACTCGCTTGGGCGGACTACGACGCTGACGGAGACTTGGACCTAGCCCTCTGTGGCGAGGATCAGTCGGGGACTCCCCGCACCTTTGTCTACGAAAATAATGCAGGGACATTTACTGCCCTCTCCAACACAGGTCTCCCCAATGTGAGGCATGCAGCCTTGACTTGGTTTGACGCTGATCTAGATGGAGATCTTGACTTATTCTTGACAGGAGAAGACGGCAGTACCTTGGTCGGAGGTATTTATTTGAATGAAGAAAATGGCACTTTCACTTTTGTGGAAACGGGTATTTCTCGCTTTAGAGAAGGGGATGTTTCAGCCGCAGATTACAACAATGATGGATTCATGGACCTTGTCGTGGTGGGTAATCCTAGCCTATCAGGACAAAATAATCTGCTCTTTAGAGTGTACCGAAATGATGGACTGAATAGATTTAGCCAACGCCCCATAGAAAATACAGTTCCTGGCTTATGGAAAGGTTCAGTAGAATGGGGAGACGCCAACCAAGATGGTACGCCCGAGATATTGGCTACAGGACAAAATAACACCAACAACCCTTTTGCCATCATCCTAGAGCTAAACCCCAGTACTGGTGTATTTGAATTTACCAGCATTCCCTACAACACTGTCCCACTGGGCGTCACCAATGGAGAAGGAAAATGGGGAGACTTCAATGATGATGGGTTTCAGGACTTCCTGTATGCAGGAGAAGACTTTAGCGGGGCTTTGAATGGACATCTTTATCTGTTCAATTCTACCAACAATCGCTTCGATCGTCAGACGGTTCGATCCTTTGCCTTCCAGGGGGTCAATGAGGCCAGCTTAGCATTGGGGGATTTTAACAATGACGACAAATTAGACTTGGGGTTGATAGGAGAAAATGCAGGAGGGAGTAATCAATTCCTGAGACTGCTAGGTAATGTAGATTCTGCCTTGAACCAGACGCCCGCTGCGGTTTCTGCTCTACAGGATGCTCAATCCGCTGATACCGTCATCCTATCTTGGGCAGCGCCTGTCAATCAAGATGGATTTACCTATAATATATTTGTGGGGACACAGGCGGGAGCAGACGATGTGGTGAGCGCGATGAGCGATCTCAACAATGGCTATCGTACCATCGCACGCATAGGCAATGCAGGAGGGGACCAAGAGTTCAAGCTTACAGGCCTTGCAGATGGGACCTATTTTTGGGGTGTACAAGCCATTGATCTAGATTATGAGGGATCGGCTTTCGCTACAGGCACCTTTGATTATGTCAACCCTATCCTAACACCTGTCAATACTGCGGTTCTCAATACCAATATCCCTACAGACTTCCACTCGGGAGACGTCCACGCAGGAGATGCGGACGAAGATGGGGACTTGGATTTGCTGGTGATGGGGAGAAATAATAATAGCCAAGTACAAACGCTTCTCTTAGAAAATACAGGTGCACAATTTACCCTAAGTCAAAATATTACAGGTCTGGATAAAGGAAAGGTTGATTGGCTAGATTACGACCGAGACGGTCAGCTAGAGTTTGTCCAGTTCGGATTACTCAATGGTGTTCCAACCATTCAAAGCTTTGACAATGCAGGAAGCTTGGCCTTTATAGCAGACGAATTTGTGTCTGATTTACCAGGAATGAGTCAGGGAACAGCCAGTTGGGCAGATTACAATCAGGATGGATTAGTAGACGTGCTCCTCAGTGGGCAAGGCACCAATGGTCCGTTCTCTGCACTCTATGCCCAGACAGCCACAGGTTTCGTTGAAGATCAAAGTGTGCGTCTCCCAGGACTTAGCACACCAGAGACCGCATGGGCAGATATTGACAAAGATGGAGATCAGGACTTTGTATTAGTCGGATCTGATAGTGGTACGCCATTTACGGGTGTTTATCTAAATAATGGATTTAAGGGAGGTTTTACGCTATATGCTGAAAGTGCACTGATGACACTTAGTGGCAGTAGTGTCGCTTGGGGAGATCTAGATAATGATGGATTCCAGGACCTCGCCATTTCAGGAACCTCTGGACCACAACCTCAGGTATTTGTCTATCGATTTGACGATAGCAACCAGAGTTTTACGCTCCAATCGACCCTGTTAGGGGTCCAAAATGGGTCCATCCAATGGGGAGACCTCGATGACGATGGATTGGCTGATCTGACTCTGGTAGGTTTAGACGGCAATAACCAGCCGCTCGCCTTTGTTTATCTCAACAACAATGGCACGTCCTTCACCGAAGACGTGGTGAGTAGCCAAGCCCTTCTCGGAGGTACAGAAACTCAAATGGCATGGGGTGATTTTGATAGAGATGGCAAACTTGACTTGGCAACGATTACCGCAGACAGCGCGGCGGCACGTTCACTTTCGCTGTATCAAAATATTGACCTGAATCCTAATCAATCACCTCAAGCCCCTACTCCTACAGGCTTTAATATTGATGCGGATTCTGTCGTTCTCTCTTGGAATGATCCTAACGACGGCCTTACCTATCAATACAGCGTATATGAAATTGGAGCAGATACCTTCTCTGTCGTGCCCGATGCAGATACCCTTTCTGGCTTACGCCGACTTGTCTCTCAAGGCAATGCAAGTTCTAATCAGCGAATTCGCTTAGGTAACCTGCCCGAAGGTTCCTACACATGGAAAGTTCAAGCCATAGACGCAGACTATGAAGGATCAGCTTTCGCTCAAGGAGATACTTTTACATTCAACCCTCCACACTTTGTCCAAAGCAATCAGATACTCTTTGATGAAGCGGTACAAGGGGTAAGCGATGCACAAACCGAATGGATAGATTATGACAAAGATGGCGACCTGGATCTATTTATAGTGGGTAGCCAGGGAGGAAGCCCCGCCATTTTCCTCTACCAAAATCAACTGGGACTCAAACTTTCTCTGGATCTACAAAACCAAGCAGTATTCACAGCCTTAGAAAATGCGTACTTCGCATGGGGGGATGTGGATCTGGATGGTTCTCTGGACCTCTTGTTGGGAGGGGGAACCCCAGGCAATCCACAACTCAGGCTATACCTCAATGAGTCAGGGAGCTTTGTAGAATCTACAATAGGTGTCCCTGCTTTATCAGATGGGCAAGCAGCATTTTGTGATGTAGATGGAGAAGGCAGCTTGGATTTGATCATGATCGGACTCAACAATGCCCAAATTCCTACCACCCAGATTTACCTTAACCAAAAAGACAATACATTTAAACTCCTCAATCTAGGAGGAAATATCCCAGGCACACGCAATGGCAGCCTGCAAGTGATGGACCTCAACCTCGATGGAAAAAATGACTTGGTGATTGGTGGAGAAAATAGTCAGGGCCAAACATTCCTTTCTGCCTTCCTGAACAATCCCCTCAACGGGTTCTTCCCAGCCATTGATCTCCTCCCATCCAACTGGAATTCGGTGACACAACCTATCCTTGAGGTGGGAGACTTGAACAATGACCGCTATCCCGATGTCATCGCTACTGCTAGCAATCCTAGTGGGACGCTATCTTGGATTAGCTTGGAAAATCAACTAGGGAGTGGGGGAAATTTTGCCTTACTAGATTTAGGATTAGATAGTGTAGAAGGACTTACAGAAGGTCAAGCGCAGGTCGGAGACTATGACGATGATGGATTTACAGACCTCGCCATCACAGGACAAGGAAATGCGCAGGCTGTGACACGCATCCTTTCTCGCAAAGGGACCGATCAGCGATTCATAGAAGATATGCGTGCATCCAGTGAATTGATCAGTCTAGGGACAGGTAGTCATCTTGCTTGGGGCGATTACAATCAAGATGGAAAAATAGACTTGGCACAAGTGGGAGAAGAGGCTTTGAATATTTATCGAAACGATGAGCCATCTCCCAATAATACACCTTCTGCCCCTCAAAACCTGAACATAGAAATTATCGGTGCCGACGTGCGCTTAGAGTGGGAAAGTGTATCTGATAGCTACAGCTACAACGTATTTTTAGTAGGCGAAAATGATACAACCTTTATCCTATCTCCCGCCAGTGATACGCTTTCAGGCTTGAGAGAAATCGTCACTCAGGGAAATGGTCATTTTGCCAATAGCTTGACCATCGAAAATCTACCAACCAAGCAGGAAGGAGAAAATTACCTATGGGGTGTCCAGAGCATCGACAAAGATTATGAAGGTTCGAGCTTTACCAAGGGTGAATTTGCTTTTACACCTCCCGCCTTCCAGGACATCAGCGAAACAGCCTTCAACGGGACAGTTCCTGATGCACTGACCGAAGGAGAGTTGGTCCTCGTAGACATCAATACCGATGGCAACCTCGATATACTTGCTGCAGGGATTCAAAACGGCAGTAGAATCGTCAAAGTCTACCTCAACCAGTCAGGAACCTTCATTGAAGATCCTTCCAATGATGCTTTGACAGGTGTGAGCTCAGCTATGGTTGCTGTAGGAGATTGGGATGGAGACAATGATCCCGATGTATTTATCTCTGGGATTACGGATGGAAATGGAAACTTGGAGGCTACCCTCTATCGCAATGATCAGGGGATACTAGTAGCGGATGCAGATGCTTCTCGTAATCTGGTCGCTGTAGCCCAAGGAGATGCAGCATGGACAGATTTTGATCGTGATGGTGACGAAGATCTAATGGTCATCGGTGTCAACCAAGGGATCAAATCCTCTACGCTGTATAGAAATGATGGTGAAAATGGTTTGACTCCGCTGGCAGACATCGTGGTAGGTCAAGAAGGATTTATCGCCTTGAGTGATGGAGCCATTGCTTGGGGAGATTTTGATCTCAATCTGGGCAGCTTCGATACACTGGACAATCGTCCCGACTTGGTCATGGCAGGTCTGGATGAAAACCAAAACCCTGCAACCCTTATCTATCAGAATCTGGGGAATGGACAATTTAGAGAGTTTGCAAGAACTTCCTTGCCACAACTGGGTCTGAGCTATGTGAATTTCACAGATTTGAATAACGACCGCTTCCCTGACCTCATCTTGACTGGGGAGCTTCCCGACCTTTCTCTCCAAACGGCAATCTATCCCTTTGATCCAGCCAATCAGGAATTTGATGTAAATAATCCATTTACCACGACTATGATTTCAGGCGTGGCGAATGGAATCATCGCCACGGGTGATTATGATGATGATGGGCTTTCGGACTTGTTGATCAGCGGAGAAGTGTCAAGTACTCAGGAAGTCGCGACCTTTAAAAATATTCATGATGAGACGCCTCAAACCTTTCTCAAAGACCTGCTTTCGAGTGGAGATCTGGACAGCTTGAGCATCCGTCAGCCTGTCTGGGGCGATATCAACAATGACAAAAAGCTGGACATTGTCTCCTTGGGAGGAAAGTCCTTTGGGAGTACCGAAGAAAGCTTAATCGTATTGGGGAATATTGACTTGACCCCCAATCTCTCTGAACTGGTGCCAGAAAACCTCAGCCTTTTTGTAGATGGAGCCAAGGTCATTCTTTCCTGGTCCGACTTAGGGACAAGATTCACTTACAACCTGTCCTTGACCAATCGTACAACAGGCCAAGTGATCGTTTCGCCTTTGGCAGATTTGAATAGTGGAAAGCGTTTCGTAGCAGTAGAAGGGAATATGGGCCATAATACCTCCATTCTCTTTGATACCTTAACGACAGGTACCTATGTAGTTCGTGTGCAGACAGTAGATGCAGACTTAGAGGGTTCTTTATTTTCTGACTCACTTGTATTTGATTATACGCGACCAGTCCCGCGCTGGCAGGTCAACAACATTGCGACCTATTATCCCGACAATGGGACGGCTGAGAGTAGCATCGTGGTTCTCAATGATTCGGTCGTCTCCTCTGTCCTTGTCTGGCACCGTCCGATTGCCAATGCAGATTCGGCTTACCAATCGGTCTTGGCACAGCGAAGTGGAAATACCTATTCCTTTGACATCAGCCAAGTGCGAGGAGATGAACTAGGTGTATCCTATTATTTCCAACTCGTCGGAAAATTTGGATTCAACACCCTTACAGATACCTTCCATACATACAGGACCTATACAGAAGGAATCACGTATGACATTACCCGTGCAGGTAGATCTGCGCTGGATTACAACATCATTTCTTTCCCGATCGAGTTGACCAATCCTAGAGCAGAGTCCTTCCTAATAGAAGGATTGGGTAGATATAGTCGTTATCGCTGGCGCATGTTCCAGTGGAGCAACTCCCTCGCAGTAAATGGTGAGTTGGCAGGTGCTGTTGTCCAAGTCAATCCCGATGAGGGCTATTGGCTCATCTTGAAAGATCCTGGAGGCTTCCAGACAGGCGCAGGCAATGCCGTTCAAGCCAATGTCCTAGAACCCTACGAGTTAGAAATTAAAGAAGGGTGGAACCAGATCGGCAATCCCTACAACTTCCGTCTCTATTGGGATCGTGTAGAAGCAGCCAATCCAAGTACAATCGACAACCTAGATGGCCTGGTCAATTTCTCTGGTGGCTTTACAGATGCGGAGCCATTTATTGAGGCCCGAAGAGGGGCATTTGTGCGATCCGATTCAAACTTTACCCTGCTGCTTCCTGTAGG
Source organism: Bacteroidota bacterium (assembly GCA_039820545.1). Taxonomy (GTDB): domain Bacteria; phylum Bacteroidota; class Bacteroidia; order J057; family J057; genus JALEFZ01. The sequence goes on from JBCBPW010000001.1 coordinate 132,775, forward strand.
TAAAGGACCCAAGAATCGCTTGGCCAATCCTGAGAAAAATCAATTGATCGGTGATCTTGATAGCAAACAGTGGTGGGTAGAGATGCATCTGCAAAATGATAACCTTCAATTTGGGTTAGCAGGCGTAGGCATGCGCACGGGGGCCAAAGAGGAAGCAGATAAATTTGACTCTTACCTCCCCCCTAGCCTATCCGAGTATCTAGAATTAAGCTTCTCGACGGAAGGTCCCTGGGGAGAAATATGCGAGGACATTGTACCCCCTAGCGACTACTACATATGGGACTTTGAGGTGAGGGCCAATCTCAACGCGAAAAGAACCAAACTAAGCTGGCCTGAAATACCTACAGGTGAGAAGAAGCTGTATCTCTTGGATGTGGAAACGCAGACAAGAATCAATATGCAGGAAGTGAATGAATATCCGTTCGAAGTGGATGACGCACCCAGAAAATTCCGTCTTTATTATGGGGACTCGAAATTTATAGAGGAAAATCTAAGGCCCGATTATGTAGCCTTAGGACAAGTATTTCCCAATCCGACAGCGGGTTTGGTACAACTTTCTCTGGCGCTTCCTGATGGACAAATGAATTATCAGGTTCGTTTACGTCTAGTAGATATGAAAGGGCAAGAGATTCATACAGGGGAATGGCAGACATTCCAGGCAGGATTCCAGCAGTTTAAGTGGAATGTCCTTCCAGATGATCAGGTCATTGCCAATGGTGTCTATCTGCTACAGGCAGAAATTACCTGGGGCCATCAGTCTCAAGTTGAGTCAAAACAGATAATAATAAATAGATAATAATATCGATTTATTGTATATTTCGAATAATTGTCGTTCTCTACTTACATGCACACAAGTAGCCTGATACTTATGTAAAGGGGCATCCAAACTTTCAGTATTCTCTGATTCATAGGGACATACTGTTCGTTTCCTTTCTTACCTATCAGGCTATCCCTTTATGCATTTCCCAATCCTAGAAACCTCATCAAAATGAAACGCATATACACACTCCTGTTGCTAGGCTTTATTCTCAGCCTTTCACAACAACTATGGGGGCAAATTGTCCCTCAAGGCATCTCATACCAAGCTGTTGTCAGGGATCAGAATGGCCTATTAAGCAATTCCGCCGTCACGGTCGAATTTACGGTCATTCAAAGTGGTTCTCCTGTATACAGGGAAACCCAAACTATCACGACAAATCCGTTTGGATTATTTGAAGTGACGATCGGCAATGGAATCTCATCTCTGGGCACATTTGATGACATCGACTGGGCATCAGGAGGGCTCTCCATTCAAGTACAAGCCAAGACAGGGACCAATCAAAACTTTGTGCTGCTTGGAATCAAATCTTTTGAAACCGTCCCCTATTCCTTCTATGCAGAGACCGCAGGCTCGGTAGAGAACATTAATCTGGCCTTAGACTCTCTGGCAGATGTATCTACAGGGACTCCCAATCCCGACGACATCTTGCGCTGGAATGACACCATAGGACAATGGGTCAGCTCACCAGATAAAGGGGGTTTGGTAGACATCATCAGTGGAGATGGCATCCTCATATCAGGCGATACCTTGATCAATATAGGGGATACCGACCCGTCAAATGACATCACAGATACCACGACAGCAGGCGGTGACCTAGGAGGTGTGTATCCCAACCCGAGAGTGGAAGGTATCTTGAGCTTCCCCATCGACACATCCAACGTCCCCTTGCTCAACGATTATATCCTCAAATGGGACTCTGCCAATCAGCGATGGGTCCCGAGTCAAGACATTATTTCTGCGGGTTTGACGGGGGCATTCGTCTCTCCGCGTATCGCAGGTACAGGTCAGCAGGCTACACCGCTTGACATCGCCCAGCAAGGAGCAGGCAATGGGCAAGTACTCAAATGGAACGATGGCAGCTCTGCATGGCAGCCCGCTGACGAAGAGGCCTATACACTCACCAGTTCAGGCAACAATGTCTTCCTCTTGAAAGATGGCATCGTCCAATCGACCGTTGCGATCAATACAGGTACCGTATACACCGCAGGAGATGGGATCGCCATCTTACCTGGGAATGTCATCTTCAATACAGGGGATATAAACGCAAATGATGACATCACAAATATGACAGATGCGGGTGGTGATCTAGAGGGCGTATACCCCAACCCGACTATCAGAAGCCTGAAAGGGCGTGAGTTTACCAATGATGTCGCCAATCCACAAAACGGGCAAATCCTGAAATTCTTCACAGGCTTAGGGTGGACAGTTGTCAATGAATTTGATGATGATAGCACCAACGAAATCCAATCTATTTCTCTCAATGGCTTTCAATTAGGTCTATCTGAATCTGACACAGTGACGCTTCCCCGTTATGTAGGGGGCACGGGCATACAAATCACCAACGATACCGTCATCAATAATACAGGTGTTCTCTTCAACTCTCCTGCTGGAGGAGATGTGACTGGGACATACAACAACATGACGGTCGTAGGGATACAGGGACAAGAGGTGACGACGGTCAATCCTCAACAAAGTTGGGTCCTCAGATACAACAATGGGCAATGGACACCCACACCTGATGACTCTAGCAGGACGAATGAAATTCAGACCGTGAGCATTGCCAATGATAGCCTGAAGTTGAGTCTGAATGGAGGGTCAGTGAGGTTGCCCTTCTACACAGGTACACCAGGCGTCACGGTAGACAACAACTCTTATAAAATATCGCTGGATCCGACGGTAGGCGGAGACGTTGTAGGTACTTATCCTACACTTACCGTTACCCAGATTCAAGGAAATCCTGTTTCTCCAAACCCACCCACTACTACACAAGTCCTCAAATGGGATGGATCGAGTTGGCGACCACGGGCAGACTCAGTCGATGACGATGACAGTGATCCCGAAAATGAGATCCAAGAGCTTTCGATTGCGACCAATGTCATCTCTCTTAGCAATGGCGGGGGCAGCATTACCCTTCCTCCTGATCAGGTGAATGACGCCGATAGCAACCCTACCAATGAAATTCAGGAAATCTTCATTGTCAATGACTCGATTTTCCTTACCCTTAACCCACTCAGCTCAGGTGTTCGCCTGTTCTCTGCTGGAGACGGAATCGACATCACCAACCGTACCTTTACCAATACAGGTGATCTAGATGGAAACGACGACATCAACATTGGCACTACAGCTGATGGCGATCTCAAAGGAACCTATCCCAACCCAAGGGTAGATGGCCTACAAGGCGTATTCGTTGACAGTACCGCACCTAATCAAGATGAGGTATTGACATACAATGGGGTAGCTTGGCAAGCACTGCCGACGGATAGAGACACAACCAATGAGCTTCAAACGCTCAGTATACAGGGAGATACACTTTTGACACTTTCCAATGGAGGTGGCTCTGTTCCTTTGACCCAATACATTTATCAAGAAGGAATTGGCATTGACATTACCAATAATATCATCTCAAATACAGGTGATACCAACCCTGCGGATGATGTACAGATAGGAGACATTGCAGGGGGAGACTTAGGCGGTACATACCCCAACCCTTCAGTAACCAAAATTCAGGGTTCTGTACTGGACACAAGTTTGGCGAATCCCAGTATCGGAAATATCATCAAGTGGAACGGATCGGCCTGGGTGCCTACTGACGATCTTGTAGACGATGCAGACCCAGATCCCCAAAATGAAATCCAGTCTTTAAGCTTGATCGGTACAGATGGGGTCAATACACAGATTGCCATTTCTTCTGTACTTACCCCTTTAAGTATTCCCATCTCGGATATCGATGCAGATACGACAAATGAAATTCAAAGCCTCAGTATTTCTGGGCTGGATCTGAGCATATCAGAGGGCAACACTATTACCCTACCCGATCAATCACTCAGTGCAGGCGCAGGGATCGACATCGTCGGATCTGTGGTCATCAACACAGGAGATACGCTAGAAACAGATGACATCAACATTGGAGATCTGGCGGGAGGAGACCTATCAGGTACCTATCCCAACCCAACCGTAGCACAGATTCAGGGAGTAGAGGTAACAAACAATACGCCGCTGACGGGGGAGGTGCTCAAATACAATGGCACACAATGGGAACCACTGCCAGATTTGGTGGATGACATTGATGCAGATACAACGAATGAGATTCAGACACTGAGTATTGTAGGAACGACGATTAGTATCTCAAAAGGAAACTCGATTACTGTTCCTAATGCTGACCCTGACTCGACCAATGAATTGCAAACACTGAGTCTGGTGGGTGCCACCAATGACTCCGCTACCATTGCTATTTCTGACGGAAATACCATTTCTATTCCCATTTCGGATGTAGACGCTGATACGACAAACGAGATTCAGACACTTGCCTTTGTCAATGCGACGAATGACTCGGCTACTTTTGCCATCTCAGACGGCAACCAGATCACCATTCCACTATCGGATGTAGACGCTGATACGACGAACGAGATTCAGACACTTGCATTGACAGGTTCTGATGCGACTACCTCCACTGTCAGTATCTCAGATGCCAATAGTGTCATTATCCCTATAGAAGATGCAGATGCGGATTCTACCAACGAGCTCCAAACACTCAGTTTTGTTGGTGCGACCAATGATTCTGCTACTTTCGCCATCTCAGACGGAAATCAGATCACCATTCCGCTATCAGATGTAGATGCAGATACGACCAATGAGATTCAAACGCTGACTTTGGCTGGATCAAGTGAAACAAATGCAACGGTCAGCATTTCGGATGGCAACAGCATCATCATTCCCATTGAGGATACAGATGCTGATACAACCAATGAGATTCAGGACCTGACCTTGGTCAATTCGGATAATACCTCTGCTACGATATCTATTGAAGATGGAAATAGCATCACCATTCCGATTTCTGACGTTGACGCTGATACGACCAATGAAATTCAGAATCTGACCTTGGTCAATTCGGATAACACCTCTGCTACGATATCTATTGAAGATGGAAACAGCATCACCATTCCGATTTCTGATGTAGATGCCGATACGACAAACGAGATTCAAACATTGAGTCTCAGTGGACTCGCATTGTCCTTATCCAATGGAAATACCGTTACACTTCCCGATCAGTCTCTCAATGCAGGTGCAGGTATCGACATTATCGGAAATGTCATCATCAATACAGGAGATACCTTAGAGACTGATGATATCAATATTGGAGACCTTGCAGGAGGAGATTTGAGTGGAACCTATCCCAACCCTGAGGTTGCGGGGCTGCTTGGAAGGCCGCTTTCCAATGCTGTTCCGAATACTGGAGAAGTCATCAAGTGGAATGGCTCACAGTGGGAGCCCCTAGCAGATTCTGTCAATGACGATGATGCCGACCCCTCAAATGAGATCCAGTCCCTAAGTATCAGTGGAACAGACCTGACACTTTCAGGAGCAAATACGGTGAGCATTCCCGTATTTGATGGGGACTCGACCAATGAAATTCAAACGCTGAGCATCTCAGGCACCACGATTTCTTTGACAGACGGTGGTTCTGTAACTGTGCCCATTGATGATGCTGATGCAGACTCCACCAATGAGATCCAAACGCTGAGCATCTCGGGAACGACGATTTCTCTGACAGATGGCGGATCTGTTACAGTACCCATTGAGGATGCCGATGCAGATACGACCAATGAGATCCAAACCCTGGCAGTCACAGGGGATCAGTTGAGTATCTCAGGTGCCAATACCGTGACGATCCCAGATGCGGATACGACCAATGAGATCCAGACATTGAGCATCTCAGGCACCACGATTTCTTTGACAGATGGCGGGTCAGTAACCGTACCGATTGAGGATGCAGACGCAGATACCACAAATGAAATCCAGTCACTCAGTATCTCTGGAACGACGATTTCTCTGACAGATGGCGGATCTGTGACGGTTCCCATTGACGATGCCGACGCCGACACCACAAACGAGCTGCAAATATTGAGCATTTCAGGATTGGATATTAGCATCTCTGACGGAAATACTGTAAGTATTCCTGATCAGTCCTTAAATGCAGGTGCAGGCATTGACATTATTGGAAATGTGATCATCAATACGGGAGATACGCTCGCAACAGACGACATCAACATTGGAGATGCTGCTGGTGGTGACCTTTCAGGAACCTTCCCTAATCCTACAGTAGTAGGTATCCAAGGCAATCCTGTGACCAATACAGCCCCCGATCCAGGTGAGATCCTGAAGTGGAATGGAACCCAGTGGGAACCTGATGTAGATTTAGTCAATGACATTGATGCAGATACCACAAATGAAATTCAGTCGCTAAGTCTTTCAGGTGATCAGCTGAGTTTGTCTAGTGCCAATACCATTACCATTCCTGATGCAGATACAACCAATGAGATTCAAACATTGAGCATTGCGGGAACGACAATTTCTTTGACGGATGGTGGATCTGTCACCGTACCCATAAATGATGCAGATGCGGACTCTACCAATGAGATCCAGAGTTTGAGCATTTCGGGTAATGACCTGAGCATCTCTGGAGGCAATACAGTGAGTATTCCTGTATTGGATGGAGATTCTACGAATGAAATTCAAACCCTCAGTATTTCAGGAACAACCATCTCATTGACCGACGGTGGTTCTGTAACCGTACCCATTGAGGATGCAGATGCCGATTCTACGAATGAGATTCAAAGTCTCAGCATTTCAGGAACCACTATTTCGCTTACTGATGGTGGGTCCGTAACCGTACCCATTGAGGATGCAGATGCCGATTCTACCAACGAGCTTCAAACGTTGAGTTTGACAGGCAATGATTTGACTCTTAGCGACGGGAATACGGTTACCCTCAATCCTGATGACGCAGACGCAGACTCTACCAATGAAATCCAGAGTTTGAGCATTGTAGGCACCACCATCTCCTTGACTGATGGAGGTTCGGTCACCGTACCTGTCGCGGATGCGGATGCGGATTCGACCAATGAGCTACAGACGTTGAGCATTTCGGGCTTCAACGTGAGCATCTCAGATGGCAACGCGATCACGATTCCCGATCAGTCTGTGAATGCTGGCGCGGGTATCGACCTCATCGGAAATGTCATCGTCAATACGGGTGATACACTTGAAACTGACGACATCAACATCGGAGATGTGGCTGGCGGGGACCTCACGGGGACCTATCCCAACCCAACGGTGGCAGCCATCCAAGGCAATGCCATCTCTAATGCAACGCCAACCGCAGGAGAAATCCTCCAATGGAGCGGAACAGAGTGGGAACCTGGAACAGATCTCGTAGAAGATGCAGATGCAGACTCCACCAATGAGCTTCAAATATTGAGCATTTCGGGTACGACGCTTTCTTTGAGCAATGGCAACTCCGTAACCATTCCTACGGATACCTACTTCGGAGGAACAGGGATCGCCATTTCTGGACAAACCATTATCAACATTGGAGATACCGACTCTACCAATGATGTCAACATCGGAGACGCGGCAGGAGGGGACCTATCGGGTACTTTCCCCAACCCTACCGTAGCAGGGATCCAAGGAGTAGATGTCTCGGCGACAGCTCCATCTACCGATCAAATCTATAAGTACGACGGGACCGAGTGGGTGCCTTCATCTGACCTCGTAGATGATGCAGATGCGGATTCGACCAATGAGCTACAGACATTGAGCTTCGTGAGTGCGACCAATGATTCAGCCACCTTCGCCATTTCAGATGGCAATCAAATCACCATTCCCCTATCGGATGTAGATGCAGATACCACCAATGAATTGCAGACGCTGGGCTTGGTAGGCAATCAGCTGAGCTTATCAGATGGCAATACCATCACCCTTCCCTTGGGTACAGGTGGATTTGCTGCAGGGGCAGGTATTAGCATTGATTCGGCCAACGTGATTACCAATATCGGCGACACACTCGAAACAGATGACATCAACATCGGAGATGCAGCAGGAGGCGACCTTTCGGGCACATATCCTAACCCGACGGTTGCGGCGATTCAAGGTACTAGTGTCTCGACTACAGCACCTACGGCAGATCAAATCTTTAAATACGATGGATTCGAGTGGGTACCTTCTACTGATCTTGTAGAGGATGCCGACGCAGATACCACTAATGAGCTTCAAATCTTGAACTTGTCAGGAAACAATCTGACGATTAGCGATGGAAATACTGTGACTTTAAATCCAGATGACGCGGATGCGGACTCAACAAACGAGATTCAGACACTGAGTATCGTAGGGACCACCATTTCATTGACAGACGGAGGGTCTGTAACGGTTCCTGTAACAGATGCAGATGCAGACACTACCAATGAGCTACAGACCTTGAGTATCTCAGGCTTTAATGTCAGCATCTCAGATGGCAACTCCATCACAATCCCTGATCAGTCTGTGAATGCAGGGGCAGGTATCAGCATCATTGGTAATGTCATCAGCAATACAGGAGATACCCTCGAAACAGATGATATTAACATTGGAGACGTAGCAGGAGGGGACCTCTCAGGCACCTTCCCCAACCCATCTGTAGTGGCACTTCAAGGAAATGATGTGGCTTCGACTACGCCTACCATAGATGAAGTATTGAAGTGGAATGGAAGTGAGTGGGAACCAAGCGTAGATGACAACACAGATGCCGACGCAGATTCGACCAACGAATTGCAGACGCTCTCTATCGCAGGTTCTGTCCTGAGTTTATCAGATGGCAACTCTGTCAATATTCCTGTCAATAACTATGTAGATGGACCAGGAATTGATATTACAGGGCTTACGATTACCAATATCGGTGACCAAGACTCTACAGACGATGTCAACATCGGCGATGCAGCAGGAGGTGACCTTTCAGGTACTTATCCAGATCCTACGGTAGCTGCGATTCAAGGTACTAGCGTTTCAACCACAGCTCCTACGACGGACCAGATTTTTAAATACGATGGGACTGAGTGGGTGCCTTCATCTGATCTGGTAGAGGACGCAGATGCAGACTCAACCAATGAGATTCAGGCCATTAGCATCTCAAATGATACGATCAATATTTCAGATAATGTCTCATTTGTCGTCCTACCTGATGGCAGTGAGACCAACGAGTTGCAGACGCTCAGTGTTTCAGGAACGGATTTGACCATCTCCAGTGGCAATACAGTCACGCTCAATGTGGACGATGCAGATGCAGATTCTACCAATGAGCTTCAGTCCATCAGTCTGTCCAACGATACGATTTCCATTTCGGATGATGCTTCTATTGTGGTCCTACCTGATGCAAGCGCAACAAATGAGATTCAGAGTTTGAACATTGCAGGAAACAATCTGTCTATCTCAGGTGGAAATACCATTACCCTAGACGCAGATTCTACCAACGAATTCCAGTCTATCAGCATCTCAAATGATACACTGCGTCTCTCAGATGATGCTTCCTTCGCTGTACTTCCTGATGGCAGCAATGTAAATGAGCTACAATCCATCAGTCTGTCAGACGATACCGTTCGCATCTCTAATGATGCCTCATTTGTGGTCCTACCAGATGCAAGTGAGACAAATGAAATCCAAAGCTTGAGTATCGCTGGAAACGACTTGTCTATCTCAGGTGGAAATACCATTACACTAGACGCAGATTCTACCAACGAATTCCAGTCTATCAGCATCTCAAATGATACACTGCGTCTCTCAGATGATGCTTCCTTCGCCGTAGTGCCTGATGCAAGTACGACTAATGAGATCCAGAGCATCAGCTTGAGCAATGATACGCTCAGACTTTCTGGTGATGCATCCTTTGTCGTCCTAGGTGATACCTCAGCGCTCAATGAGTTGCAAAACATTAGCTTTAGTACACTGACAGAGGAATTGATTCTGACAGGTACAGATGATACGGTAGATTTGAGCAACTTCATCCAAGTGACGGAGACAGCAACTGGCGACCTGGGAGGCACAGTAGGAAATCCTGTAGTAGATGGTATCCAGGGTACGAGTGTCAGTGCAACCAGTCCTGATCAAGGCGAAGTGCTCACGTATGACGGTACAGAATGGACACCTGATACCTTGTCTACTTCTGCCCTGCTAGTGAACAGCAGTTTGATTCCCGATGCCAACAACAGTTATGACATTGGTTCTTCTTCTAACAGATGGTCGACACTTTTCTTGCAGAATAATCCTGATGTCTTGTCCGACGCACGATTCAAGCAGCAAATACGTCCGCTGGCTTATGGGCTTACGGAGCTTTTGATGCTACAGCCCGTATCTTATCAATTGACCAATGATCCTGATCAGCAAACCCAGCTTGGCTTCTTGGCCCAAGAGGTACAGCCTGTCATCGGAGAGGTCGTCAACGAGCACATAGCAGCCGACTCTACAGAGTCCCAATTTGGCATGAGCTATACAGAGTTGATCCCCGTAATCATCAAAGGAATTCAGGAGCAACAGGAAACCATCGACCAGCAACAAGACCTGATCATGGAGCAGCGAGACCTCATTGAAGAAATGAGAAAGGAATTGCAGGAAATGAAGAAAGAAACTCAAGAAAAGCGCTAAGATGAAATCTATAGCCTACATCCTCACAATGCTAGTCTGCCTGAACGCTTCAGGTGGACTAGCACAAGATTCGACCTTACAATTGGTTCGGTCGGTCTTCCACTCTGCTGGAACCTTTGCAGATAATGCTGGCCTCTCCATCTTCTATACTATGGGAGAGCCGATGGTAGAGACATATTCAGCCTTGCAGGGGGCTTTGATATTTACACAGGGCTTTCAGCAACCCGACACTTCGCAAGCATTCGGCCCAAACAGTATCGAAGCACCTGAGATCCAAGTATCCTACAACATATATCCCAACCCTGTACAGGATCGATTATTTGTAGAACTTGAGACCGATGTCCCCGCTAGGATGCGTGTGGCACTCTATGATATGAAAGGAAAAGAGACGTCCGTGCCATCGCAGGAGGGCTTGGTAGTGGGAAGTAAAACCCTAACTTTTGATACAGAGACCCTACCGATTGGGGTTTATATCCTACGGCTTCATCGAGCAGATGGACGCGTCATTCGCGCATTTAAAATCCAAAAGGATCTGTAATTTCACATCCATCATCACTCTTGGTTAAATCAAACCTATGCATCTACATAAAGCAATCTTAATCTTTTCATTGAGCATCCTCCTAATTTTGTGGGGAGGGAGGATTCATGGACAGACGTTTCAAGCTGAAAGTGAAGAAATCACCATGAAGTTTGGCTTTCCTGAACTCAAGATCATGGATGACTTATTGTATGAAGACGAAAATCAAAATAAACAGCTGGATGTAGATGAAGCTTGTTTGATCAGTTTTTCTGTTCAGAACATAGGAAAATATACAGCAAAAGATGTGGCCATTCGTCCTGACGAGCTCAACGGCATTAAGGGACTGGACTTACCTGAAAGAGTAGCTGTAGGAGAGATCAAACCAGGAGAGACAAAGTCTGTCCAAATTGGGATGACAAGCACAGACAGTCTCCAAGCAGGCACTGCCAGTTTGGTTTTTTATATCTTGGAGAAAGGAGAAGAGCGGAATCTTTCTGTGGTGTATGCATTGGGGACAGCAGGAAAAGGCGAGGAAATCAAGGAGGAGAAAGAAGAAGGAGAAAATGAGGGAGACAATTAGTCATCCACTATACACTAAGGCCCAGATCGATAGTATCTTACTTCGATCTGGGTTTTATCAGGTATCTCTGGATGACGCTGCTTGACCATGAGCTTTCTGAGATACCAGATATTTGCCACCTTTTCCAATTTAAATAAAAGGGCTTTCCCTGTCCCACTGACCATTTTCAATTTCGCCTTACGTTTTCGAATCTGAATCGCATCTAATCCTAGCGCACAATGATCTAGGCTCTCTCTATCCCATGGCTCGTCCCGCAAAGCGATAAGGCCTCCCATAAGCATATCTGTCTCTCTGACAGGGACTAAGTTGTGGATGTGAATACTAGATAAACAAATGCTTTCGTCCACCTTCCTAGGGAGGAACTGAGATAGGTCCTCACAAGCAATGGCACTTTCCAGAATCTGGATATAAGGGGAAGGTGATTTTTGGGCAAAAAGAATAGTAGGGACGCAGAGCATCCATAGTAGCGTGAGTCTCATATGTGTGGAATTGAGTAGTATAAGGTAGAGGAAATTGAACCTGGAAAGGTTGCAAGCTTCCTCAATTTCCTCACCCTGGCACCCTATCTCCTTTTACATATGCTTGTTCATGAGCCAAATAATCTGCGTACACTTGGCGAATTCCCTCTTCCAAGGCTATTTCATGCTGATACCCTAGATCATGAAGACGACTGACATCCATCCACTTGCGAGGTGTACCATTGGGTTTGCTTGTGTCAAAGACTAGCTGCCCCTGATAGCCCACGACTTTTTGAATCGTCTCAGCCAATGTCTTGATGGTGATATCTTCTCCTGTCCCAATATTTAAAAAAGGCTTTTCGTCGTAACAGTCCATGAGAAATATACAGGCGCGCGCCAAATCATCCACATGCATAAACTCCCTGCGAGGACTCCCATCCCCCCAGATCTGCACTTCAGGCTTATGCCCTGTCTTGGCTTCGTGAAACTTACGCATCAAAGCAGGAAGTACATGAGAGTTTTGCAAATCGTAACTGTCATTGGGACCGTAGAGATTCGTCGGCATAGCAGATATAAATGAGGCTCCATACTGGTCACGATAAGCCTCACACAGCTTGATCCCAGCTATTTTGGCGATGGCATATGGCTCATTTGTAGGCTCCAATGTCCCAGTGAGTAGCTGCTCCTCCTGCATAGGTTGAGGCGCAAATTTGGGATAAATGCAAGAGGAACCAAGGAAAAGCAGCTTTTTTACATTGTGTACATGGGCCTGATGAATGACATTTGCTTCAATCATCAGGTTGTCATAAATAAAATCCGCTCTGTAGGTGTTATTGGCTACGATTCCCCCGACTTTGGCAGCCGCCAAAAACACATATTCAGGTTGAGTTTCTGTAAAAAATGCAGCGACAGCGGCCTGATCTCGCAGGTCAAGCTCAGATTTTGCTCGTAGCAGGAGATGATGGTATCCTTCTCTTCGAAGGTATCTGACAATTGCGGCTCCTACCATCCCACGGTGTCCCGCCACAAAAATTCTTGCTTCTTTATGCATGTTGAAAATGATCTTGGCTGATCTTTACATAGGGTTGCAACAGCTCGTCTACCCATGTATCAAATGTCGTCTGCGGTTCCCAGTCGAGTTGATGCTTTGCTTTTTTCGCACATCCGAGCAGATCAGTCTCAACCCTGCGATGCAAAGGAGGACAGACCTCCACAACCAATTTTCCTGTATGGGTGTCATACGCTTTCTCCTCCGTCCCTTTTCCTTCCCAAATCAAGTTCATACCCAGTTTCTCCCCACAGATCGTGACAAACTCACGCACGCTTCGCCCTTCTCCCGTAGCAATCACAAAATCTTCTGCTGATGGTTCTTGCAACATTTTCCACATGGCTGCCGCATAATCACCCGCATATCCCCAGTCTCTGACGATATCCAGATTACCCAGTTTGAGTACATCTCTCCTCCCACTCGCTATCTCTCCCAGTGTCGCCGCTGTCTCTTGCGTCAAACACTGTGTCTTGCATCTCGCGGAAGTGTGACTAAATAATATGCCATTGCAGGCAAAAATACCGTATGTCTCTCGAAAGTTACGGACCATCCAGACCGCATACAATTCGGCTACTCCATGAGAGCTGACAGGATAAAATGGGGTTTCTTCCTGTATGGGTAAGGAGGTCACATGACCATATACTTCAGGGCTTACAGATTGGAAAAACTTCACGTCAGGAGAATACAAGCGGATAGCTTCTAACATGTGGAGCGTCGCAGCGGCATGAGGTTCCACCTCATCTATCTTCAAAGCATGACTCCTACGCAGTGGCGCATTGAGATGGTAGACTTCCTGTGGCTGGATTCGCTTGATGAGCTCTGCAAGCAAGAGCCCCTGAGTATCTGAGGCATCAAATATGTGGAGTTGATCGGCGATGTGCTGCAAATTTTGTGTATCTCCTACCCTTCCTTTCACCCATACTCCATATACCTCATACCCTTTTGCTAATAATAATTCAGCCAAAAAGGAACCATCCTGACCATTAATGTCTGTAACCAATGCTTTTTTCATGCTATCCAATGCTCCTGGGTTATAAAAATTCAAGGTCAATTTCCTTTCACATATTCGATTTCGCGAATGATTATAGGAAGTGATCTTACGCATCCATTAGACAAGAACTGTTCCTATTTTGAGAAGCCAGAAGATTTGTGCTGTACAAATAAACGAGATACTAAAACGAAAAGGCCATTGCACCTACATGCAATAGCCTTCTGTATGACTCTACAGAAATATGGCTGATCAATCCAAGTCAATCACCGTCCAACCTGCTCCTCCATCCTCTACGGGTGCATCTGCAGTACGATTCACAAAAGAAAACATAGCCAAGTGATCACGTATGGCTTGCCTCAATGCACCTGTTCCCTTCCCGTGTAGCACACGCACACGCTTCAGTCCTGCGACTCTCGCTTCGTCTAAGAACTTATCCACAGCTGTCAAGGCTTTCTCGACACGCATGCCCATGACGTCCATTTCTAGCTTCGCATTCGTCATCGGAATCTCACTCTCATGGTCGTCTTGCGTAATTACAGCTACACGTGGGGCAGAAACTTTTTGGCGTTTGGGTGGACGAATCTTGACGAGTTGATTCAACTTCACATTGACACGTAAGCCCTCTGTCTCGATGACGCCTTTCTTTCCTTGAATATCTACTAGCTGACCATAAGAGGTCGCATTTTTCAGTTTCACCCAGTCCCCTGCCACGATTTCGGCTCCTGCGAGTACTTCTACTCCTGAAGACTCTGATTGAGTGACACGCTTTTTCTTTTTCTTCTCTGGAAGCTCAGGGAGTGCCTCCAAAGGCTCCACCTCAGGCGTCGCATTCATCAACTCTTTCCTCAGCTTACGCGTTCGCTCCTTCTCCGCTTGGGTTTCACGGATCTCGCGGATCGTAGTTTCAATCTTGCGATTGGCCTGCAAGATCAAGTTCTTGGCTTCTTCCTTCGCATCGCGAATGATGTGCTTTCGCTGCGCATCCAAGTCACGTTCTCTACGCTCGTTCTTTTCGACAAGTTGCTGAAGTTTATTTTCCTTGCGCTTATTTTCTGCAACCAGTTTGTTGAGCTGCTGAGACTTTTTCTCTAGCTCCTTCAATAATTTATCGGTTTCTATTTCATCTACACCGACCTTACGCCTGGCTTTCTTCAGGATGGTCTGGTGGACCCCTACCCTACGCGCCATCTCAAAAGCATAACTCCTCCCTGGAACGCCTTCCATCAGAAAATAGGTAGGCTTCAATTCTTGTGTATCGAACTGCATGGCCGCATTGATCACGCCTGATGTCACCTCGGCATAGTCCTTGAGATTGCCATAGTGGGTAGTGATGATGCCAAAAGCCCGTTGGTTGACAAAGCGCTCTAAGAAGGATTCCGCAATGGCCCCTCCCTGCGTCGGATCTGTACCCGACCCAAATTCATCTACTAGGAATAACGAGTTACGGTTCATATTGTCCCCCATCTGACGCCACTGATAAAGGCGAGAGGTGTAGGTGCTGAGGTCCGACTCAATCGACTGCTCATCTCCAATGTCCATGTAAAGCGCATCAAATAATCGAAATTCAGACCCTTCATCTACGGGAAGGAGGAAGCCTGTCTGAAGCATGATTTGCAGGAGGCCCACTACCTTCAAGGAAACCGATTTCCCCCCAGCATTGGGTCCTGAGATTACCACAATTCGGCGTCCAGGATCTAGCGTCAGATTGAGCGGTACGACGGTCATCTTTTCCTCCAACGCTTTGAGTTGAAGCAAAGGATAATAAGCATCTCTTAGCATGATCTTCTGCCCCGCTGGATTCACCGTTGGCAGGGTTGCGTTCAGATCAAGTGCAACTTTTGCCTTAGCCATGATCAATTCTAATCGGATCATGACTTCCTGGAAGCCCTCTATTTCAGGGGCAAATTCTCTCAGTTTGGCCGTTACCTCACGGAGTATGCGCACGACTTCGTTGTGTTCCTGAATCTGAAGCTCTCGCAGTTGATTGTTGAGGTTGAGGGCTTCGGTAGGCTCGACATATACCGTATTACCCGATTGGGAGATATCATGGACAAAGCCAGGAACACGTCCTCTCGAATCCGCTCTGACAGGGATCACAAGCCTATCATTTCGGATGGTAGCCTCTCGATCCTGGGCCCAGCCCTTCTCATGTGCCCACCTCAACACACGGTTCAGCGTATCGCGCAGACTCTCACCTGAAGAAATGATCTGCTTGCGAATGCGCGCCAATTCAGGCGAAGCCTTGTCACTGATATTTCCATGATCATCTAGGATGGCCCCAATCATCGGAATCATTCGCTCAGAAAAAGGGAGTTCGTAAGCGAGAGAAGCCAGCAGCGGATAAATTTCTTTCTTTTTCTCTAGAAAGCCCCGAAGCGTTTTGATGCCTTTCAACCAGGCGAGAAACTGACTGAGCTGCCTCGCAGAGAGGTAGTCGCCCTCCACTTGGAGCTTTTGTAGGATCGGCTCGATCGCCATGTAATAAGCACCTGGAAAGTGGTCTTCAAACTCCCATATATTTTTTGCCTCTGCCACACGGCGAAGTTCAGGAATAAGTATGTCTGGGTCTGATGTAGGGGATAAACTCTGACATCGTTCCTTGGCCTCAGGTCCCGAAACATACTTTTCGGTACGTTGAAGTATGATGTCAAAGCCTAATTTTTCGTATGTGTGGGGATGGATTAGCTTCATTTATACAACTACTCGACGTCTAGAGAGATTCTGGATATGGCGCTAGAGTCGGCTTTTAAATTTTTGAGTGAGTCTTTTCTTGCAGCCTCTTTTTGGGCTTGCTCTTCTAGCTGTTTTTCAGCGTATTCTTTCTTGGCCTGCTCTTCTCGCTCCTCCAGATTCTTTGTGATTTCTTGATAGATTTGATTCATCAATGGGGGATGCTCCATGTAATACTTATAATGTGTGAGAAAGGTTTGCCTATCGAGTGCATACTTGTCCAGAATTTCATTGGATAAGTCCTCACGAAGTGCTCTGCGCATAGCCAATGGACCTCCCCGCTTATCCACTACCACATCTGAAATATGCATCTCAATCAAGATTTGCTGCATCACAGCGGGTGCTAAAGGCTCAAATTCCTCTTGCTGTTCTTCGCAACTTACCGTTACACATAGATTGAGCAATATCCACCCTAAAATATGTATGTATCGCATCATGTATTTCTTTGATTCAAAGGTGGGTAGACTTTATCATTTCGTTGCAAAGATACGCTTTTTTGGGCAGTCTGTTGAAGCAAAGCGCAAGATGTCGCCAACACTTTCTGATAAGTGACGTTTCTACCAAAGGAATTTATGTGTAACTGCTATTCCTATCATCATTTCGCATACTTTATCCCTTCATTTACCTATGAGCCAACCCTTAATAGTTGCCATTTATGCCGTCTCAGAAAACGGCGTCATCGGAAAAGAAAATGACCTCCCCTGGAAACTGCCCAAAGACCTCAAGCATTTCATGAACCTTACCCTTGGGAAGTGTGTCATCATGGGACGGAAATCTTTTGACTCCCTAGGGCGTAAACCGCTTCCACGAAGACGCAACATCATTGTCACCCGCCAAAAGGATTTTCTAGCAGAAGGTGTTGAAGTAGCCCATTCTCTCGAAAAAGCAATCGCTATGTGTCAGGGCGAATCCGAAATCTGTATTTCAGGTGGGGCAGGCATCTACAAAGAGTCTATAGAAAAAGGCTTCGTGACCCGTATATACGAGACGCTGGTACATGCAGATGTCGAGGGCGACACCTATTTCGAGCTACCTGATCCTGATAATTGGGAAATTGTAGACTTTGAAGCACATCAAGCCGATGAAAAACACGCCTTCGCCTACACGTTCCGCACGCTAGAAAAGAAAAAAGGATAAATCTTTGAGAGTGTTCCAGAAAATAAGACCCTATTTGAGACCTCAAATCTGCGAAAAGTTTGCGCTTTCAGAACCTGAACTTCATCGATTTTGCCCCACTAAATCTCACACAACAGCTTTCGTCAGAACCTAAAATCTCTGCTTTTTAGCTAGATTTTCATTGCTCCAAATAGAGTCTAAAATCATAGCCTATTCACGATAGGATAGGAAAAAAGATACAATTACCTAAAAAATCGCCTCCTCTGACCTCCTAGCGGCTATCCTGACCTTTGGAGGAGGAAGATATTCATGCTAATTTTGTAGAGCAACAGACCATAAGAGTTGTCCTCTTTTGGATACTTTCTTTGACTCATCATAGGACACCCAGCGTAAAAAATACGCTCTTTGGATCTCTATTTTGAGCAAAACGTACATCTCGAAAAGGAATCAGACCCAAAAGCGCATCTTTTGAATATGCACATGCTCAATCTGATGCCTTGAAAAAAGCAAGATCCCTCACAGGATGACCTCTCCAAGTCTATCATTTTATCAAAATAATTTTAGCATATGATACAAACTACTTCAGGCATCACGTCACAGCAGGCCATGGAATGGGAAGATCGCTACGGTGCACACAATTACCACCCCCTACCTGTGGTTTTGAGCAAGGGCCAGGGCGTCCATCTCTGGAGCCCAGAAGGAAAGCAATATTATGACTTCCTCTCTGCTTATAGTGCCGTGAACCAGGGACATTGCCACCCCTACATTCTTCAAGCACTCAAAGATCAAGCAGAAAAGCTCACCCTCACCTCACGCGCATTTTACAATGATGCACTCGGACCTTATGAGAAATATATCACCGAACTCCTCGGCTATGATAAGGTACTTCCCATGAACACGGGTGTAGAAGGAGGAGAAACAGCGATTAAACTAGCCCGTAAATGGGGCTACGAAAAAAAGGGAATTGCCGAAAATCAGGCAAAAATCATTTTTGTTGAAGGCAACTTCTGGGGACGTACACTAGGTGCGATTTCCTCGTCTACAGACCCCAGCAGCTTCAAAGGTTTTGGCCCGTACATGCCTGGATATGAAATCATTCCCTACAATGACTTAGGAGCCCTAGAAGCTGCACTGGAAGATCCCAATGTAGCAGGATTCATGGTCGAACCCATCCAAGGAGAAGCGGGAGTGGTCGTACCTGAAGCAGGATATCTAGCCAAAGCCTATGCCCTTTGTCAGTCAAAAAACGTCCTCTTTATCGCTGACGAAGTACAGACAGGGCTGGCACGTACAGGGAAGATGCTGGCCTGTGATCATGAAAATATCAAGCCTAACATCCTCATTTTAGGGAAAGCACTCTCTGGAGGTGTCCTCCCCGTATCAGCGGTACTCGCCGATGATGAGGTGATGCTATCCATCAAGCCAGGTGAGCATGGCTCTACCTATGGTGGGAATCCCCTTGCATGTGCTGTGGCAAAGGCCGCACTAGAGGTCATCGTAGATGAAGGACTCGTAGAGAAAGCAGAACAGCTAGGCAATATTTTCCGCAGCCGCATGCTAGAACTCGTAGAAAAACGCACAGATCTCCTGACTGGCGTGAGAGGAAAAGGACTCCTAAATGCTGTACTCGTAAATGATACAGAAGATAGTCCCACAGCGTGGAACATGTGCCTTGCACTGGCAGAAAACGGTCTGCTGGCCAAACCTACACACGGGAACATCATTCGCTTTGCCCCTCCCCTAGTCATCACAGAAGCGCAAATGAATGAATGTGTAGATATTATCAGCCGAACTTTCATGAATTTCTCCAAATGATCCACAAGACAGACTGATACCTAAATATACCAAGACGAACTATTTATTCGTTCCGACTAGAAAGGCACTCCCATTCATCCTATGTGAGGTGCCTTTCTTTTAAAAAGATTTGCGGTTTTCGTAAAGAGTACCTTAGAATTGAGAGTTTTTAGCTAAATTATTAACAAATAACTTAGTTTTAAGAAGAATTTGTAATCAATAGTATGCTTGAAAAACTTAGGCATATCGTTCTAATTTTTAGTATCCTACCTGTCCTTGCTCATGCGCAGGTGGATAGTAGTTTTACAATCACAGACCTCATTGGCTCTCCCTCTTCTGTTCAGCCTACGCAAGCTGTATTGTGGAAAATAGAAGGCGAGGGACTCCCAGCACCCTCTTATATTTACGGAGTCCTCCATAAAGTCAGAAAGCCTTATTTCTTTATTCATCCCGAAATAAATACTATCTCTCAAAAAGTAGATCTTATCCTGATGGCGGTTGATCCCCTCAACTATGACATCGATTATCTACAAAGAGGAACGATTCCCCTAGATTCCACCCTAGATGTTCTTCTTCCTCCCAAGACGTACAGATGGATGGAAAAATTCATCGATGACAGTCTCTCGGAGCGCTCTAGAGATCAGTTCATGGGTAGATACCCCCCTCTTTACTTAGCTCGGCAGATGATGTCCGATTACTGCTTGGGCTTCGGTCCTGAATTTGAGCCTCTTTCCTATGAGGAATATCTAAGAACAGCCATTCCCAAGCCTTTCGAATTTGTCGGTACAGGATGGACGCGCACGGCATGGATAGAGAGCTTTTCCTACAGAGACCAAACAGAAGAGCTCCTGATCTTACTTGATAAAAGGCGAAGCAAATGTAAGACCTACCAGACCATCATGGAATCTTACCGAAAGGAAGATCTAGATCAAGTTTGGCTCCTCTCGGTAGATGCCCCTGATTTTGGAGGAAATATGTCCCAACTCGTAGAAGTAAGAAATCAGGCATGGATGAATAGTTTAAGGTACAAAATCTACAACCAACCCGTCTTAGCAATCATGCATGCTGTCCAACTTCCAGGAGAATATGGGCTATTACATCAACTCCGCAAACAGGGCTTTAAAGTGACAGGTGTTTCGCTCAACACTCAAACAGAGTAAGTCTCTGTGTTCGCTGATTCCTCAGGAATTGATATCTTGGCTCCATGGCCTACCTAAATTCTTATGCGCCCATACGAGAGATTTTTTCCTGTACGCTCTATTTTTGATCATTTAGGTAGAAGGAAGCTCCCTTTATGTAAGCATAAGAGTGGTTCGTGATTTTTAGAAAGATAAAGAGGCACCTTCTCCCCTTACATTTTATATTGCATCAGAAATTGAAAATGATCCGTTTGCTTTAATTGTAGAATTTTCTCATCTAGGCAGAAGTTTTCAGCATGTAGGTAAAAGCACAGGAAGCCAAGCAGATCTTTTACTGCAAGTGGAAGACCTTATGAGTGAAAAAATTTCTAAACAGCAAGACCAAACATCATCAATGGATAAGACTCCAGCCCTTTCCAAGCGGCTGCTGGCAGCTATTCCTGATATTTTGATGACCATTGCTGGTAATGGAGAAATTCTCACCTACCATATTCCCTCCCAAGCTCCATCCATTTGGCAAGATATTGCTCAGAAGCCTCACCTTCCCCAATTGATGGCGTCATTGACTTCGATAAAAGAATGTCAGGATGTACTCACGATTTGGTCACAGGCTCTGGAGGGATCAGGAACAGGCATCACTTCTTTCTCGACTTTTGTGGCAGAATCCGAATATCGGTATGAGATACGGTTTGCACCAATGGAAGCCCACCGTGAACTCGTAGCGATCATCCGGGATGTAACCAATTCTTATAAAGCCAATCGTGAACTTTCCAAATCTGAAAAGAAATACCGTACGCTAGTCGAAAATATGAACGAGGGTGTCGCCCTGACAGATATACACGAAGAGATCCTGTTTGTCAATGACCGACTCGCCGATATTTTCAATGTAGAAAAAAATAGTCTGATCGGGACGACGAGCTATTCTCTCTTCTCAGATCCGAAAATCCAGGATATTATCAGGAGTAAAATCCCTGGAAGACTAGAAGGAAGTAGTGAGACCTATGAACTAGATTTTAGGAGAAAAGATGGAAAGAAGATGTGTATCCTGGTCGCAGCGGCACCTCACTACGGGGAAAACGGGGAATACCAAGGCGCCATCGCACTAGTCACAGATATATCAGATCGCAAACAGGCAGAACTGAAACTCATCGAGAAAAATCAGGAGCTAGATGCGTTTGTCTACAAAGCTTCGCATGATTTGAAAGGGCCTCTGGCCTCAATACTGGGCGTCATCCACATCGCGAGAGATGAAATTCAAGAAGCTACAGCCCACAAGTATCTAGATCTCATCACTCGTAGCACCAAACGCCTAGATCTTATCCTATCCGAACTGATAGATCTGACGCGCCTCAACAAATCTCAACTGGCACTTCAGGAGCTCAATATGGAGAAGATCATCGATGAAATCGTCTCTAGCCTCAAGCACCTGCCTCACGCAGATAAAATCACCTACGATAAGATCGTTGAGATTCAGAATCCTCTGGTTTCTGACATCAAATTGATCCACTCAATCATTCAAAACCTGACCGTTAACGCGATCAATTATCACAACTTTGATCAGCCGCATCCCAAAATCACGTTTTCTGTAGTGACAAAAGGAGAATATGCTGAGATCACAGTCAAAGATAATGGGATTGGAATTCCTACGCGGCTCCAAAAGCGCGTATTTGAAATGTTTTATCGAGGAAATACCCAATCCAAAGGCTCAGGACTTGGGCTTTATATTGTTAAAAGTGCCGTGGATCGCCTAAAGGGGGAAATTGACCTAGAATCTGAAGAGGGAAAGGGTACAGGAATTACCATTCGTATCCCCCAATCGTGAGGCGAAAGTCAAAAGGTTCCACACGCTGCTCCATGTGATATTGATAGCATCTATGGCTAATCTTACTTTTCCCTGATTTTTTCCATACAAAAATCCATGAAAAAGGCCATTTTCCCCTATCATCTCTTTTTGATTGAACCACGAAGCACATGTATCCACTCTTTTCTCCCTCACAACTCAGAGGGCTAGCTATTCTCAGCCTGCTCTGCCTACTGATTCTAAGCTTGAAATTTTCCTTCAACTGGATCCCCCCAAACTCACTGGCTCACTGGCAGTCCCTTCCTCTCATTGTCCCTCCGTCTGCTCCCCTTAAATCTACCTTGCCTAAACTCGATCTGAATGTAGCAAAGGCAAGTGATCTAGAAGCCTATCCAGGGATAGGACCTGTCCTGAGTAAACGGATTATCGCTTTTCGTGAGGCCAAAAATGGCTATCAATCTATAAACGAATTACAAAAGGTCTATGGACTCTCTGACAGTACCTTCCAATATCTCAAAACATATCTATACGTCACGGCCTTCAAGCATCGTCCCAAAAAGAAGGTTCACAGACAACCCGTAAATGTGAATCTGGCGACTCAATCGGAATTAAAAAAGAAGCTTAAGATTTCTGATAGGCAAGCACGCAACATCCTCAAATACCGTAAACTTCTAGGGTTTTACTCGCACCCTAGACAAATCCAAGCAGTATATGGGATTTCTTCTCATACCTATCAGCAGCTCTTCCCATTTCTCCAAGTAGGGGACCTCTCCTTCTATTCTAAAAAAGATTTCAACCAAGTACAGTCTTGGACACTATCTCGCTATGCCTGTATGGATAAAGCCCTAGCAGAGGCCATCCTTCAGGTGCGAAAAAAGCAAGGAACGTTTACTTCATGGGATCAAGTAAAGCGTATTCCTCATCTTTCTAATCGCTGTCTTGCCGAGTTAAAAGCACATTTTTTTATCTAATACACTTTGGGTGGACGCTAGACTGAGGGAGTTAACTGTGTGAAATAGTTCATAAAAGATCTTCAATAGATAGACTTTCATTTATTTCAAGTCTCTGCAATCTTCAAAAAATTATTTACGATCGCCCCAAAGGCAACATGGAAATACTATGTAACAATCCGTTAGCCTTAGGGCCTAGTACTATACAAGTAAAGTACCTAGACAGATGTAATCAGGTTATATTGGATATTTTTACATCTTGACTATTGGCATTTTCAGTCTCATGTCATGAGTGTAGCAAAATCCCTTTCGGGATCGCCTCTCCCTTCTGATGGTCTGCGTAATATCTTACTTTTGGCAGATTTTTCTCTGTATAAATAGATAAATAATCCTATTTTTGTAGTTATGCAAATAAACGAGGCGGTCAGATCACACATTAGAGAGGTCCCTGATTTTCCTATACCTGGGATACTATTTAAAGACATCTCCCCTATTTTTCTCAACCCCCAATTGATTCAAGACTGTGCTACACATCTCAGTCAGCACTGGCAGGGCCAATCCATCAATAAGGTGGTGGGAATCGACAGCAGAGGTTTTCTGCTTGGACCTCAAATTGCCATCGGTCTGGATGCAGGCTTTGTCATGGTACGTAAAAAGGGAAAACTGCCTCCCGAAACTGTTTCTGTTTCTTACTCGTTAGAATATGGTACAGCCGAAATAGAATCTTTAACGGGCAGTATCATGGAAGGTGATCGGGT
Organism: Bacteroidota bacterium; assembly: GCA_039820545.1. Lineage (GTDB taxonomy): Bacteria > Bacteroidota > Bacteroidia > J057 > J057 > JALEFZ01. Next base: position 157,149 of record JBCBPW010000001.1, read on the forward strand.
ACTCATCCATGATGACTTACTTGCGACGGGAGGTACAGCATCTGGGGCTGCGGAACTCGTCGAAAAATTGGGGGGAAGCGTGATCGGTTTTAGCTTTATTATCAACCTTTCTTACCTCAAAGGCGATGAAAAGCTACAACCTTATTCGGATAAAATTCACTACCTTGTGAATTACACTACATAAAGAATAACTTCCCAATCACGATCCTTACATGATCGTCAGCGATCTGTCCCCTTGTACATCCTCGCTACAGACTATTCTCGCATGTGATATATATTTTTTCAGCTTTCATCAAAAATCAAAAAGGAACGTAAATACTACTATGAGTTTACCAATAACATTATCTGAGGCTATCGAAGGACTCGATTTCCGAATGACAGAGAATCAACAGATGATTGCGGATATGATTCGCCGCTATGGAGAGGAGAAGATTCGCCCTGTCGTTGGACACTTCGATGAGACTCAGGAATTCCCCATCGAGATCATGAAGGAGCTCGGAGAGATGGGCTTGATGGGTATCCTTGTGCCTGAAGCATATGGTGGATCTGGTTTTGGATACTTCGAATATGTGGTGGCCATCCAAGAAGTGGCTAAGTTTTGTGGTGCCATTGGACTTTCACTAGCTGCACATAACTCACTGTGCACCAATCATATTCTCAAGTTTGGTACAGAAGAACAAAAACAAAAGTACCTTCCCAAGCTCGCCTCAGCTGAGCACATCGGTGCATGGGGCTTGACAGAACCCAATACAGGCTCTGATGCTGGCAACATGAAGACGGTAGCTATAGAAGATGGAGATCACTGGGTGCTCAATGGCTCCAAGAACTTCATCACACACGGCATCTCAGGAGATATAGCGGTAGTGGTCGCACGCACAGGAGAGCCGCGCACACGCAACAATGCTTCTGCTTTTATCGTCGAGCGCGGAACACCTGGATTTAGCGGAGGAAAGAAAGAAGACAAACTCGGCATGCGTGCATCTGAAACAGCAGAAATGATCTTCGAAGATTGCCGCATCCCCAAAGAAAACCTCCTCGGAAAGGTGGGAGAAGGTTTCAAGCAATCTATGGTTATCCTAGATGGAGGCCGAATCTCGATCGCTGCTTTGTCGCAGGGGATAGCTAAAGGCGCATTTTTGTCTGCCTTCAAATATGCTCAAGAGCGCGAGCAGTTTGGCCAAAAAATCTATGACTTCCAGGCGATTTCTTTCATGCTGAGCGACATGTATACCCAAATCCAGGCAGGAGACCTGCTGACGTACCGCGCAGCAGATATGATCAATAAAAAGCAGAAAGTGACCAATGCATCTGCCAAGGCCAAACTCTACACAAGTGAAGCCGCTGTCAGTATCGCAAATGATGCCGTGCAGATCCTAGGTGGATATGGTTACATCAAAGAATACGGAGTCGAAAAGTATTACAGAGATGCGAAGCTTTGTACCATTGGTGAAGGAACTTCTCAAATCCAAAAGCTAGTGATTGCTCGTGGCGAATTGAGTGCATAAGCTCTGCCTAAACGATAAATTCCAACGATACACGATAGCACATGTCTTTTAGTAGGCATGTGCTTTTCTGTTGGGATGAAAAACGAAACTAAAAAGAAAAACGTATATTGTAGTCAATCATCCGATTCCGAAAAGTATCATACGCGTAAAGGGCCTTGACCACAAGGTTCTAAAACCTTGTTTGAAACTTCAAATCTGCGAAAAGTTTGCGCTTTCAGAACTTGAACCTCAAGTCTCTGCTTTTTAGCTAGATTTTCATTGTTCCAGACAGGGTCTAAGTCTCTTATGTGGCATAGAAAATCCGTATCCATGCCAAAATAATTAGTTTAGCGTATGCTTTTAGCTAAAAAAATCATTCAAATATTAAAAAATGCTTGCCTGTCTCTAATTTTATTAGCAGTTTTGCTATATAAGTTAGTTGAATCTTCTATTTACGCCCTAATTCAGCAAGCAATGTATTATATCTACCGCCGAAACAGATCCCAAATCCATCCCCAACATCCAATAGTCGCTACCCTACCCAAAAGTCCCAAGGTACATAAGACAAAGTTTATCTTAGGTCTCCTCATGCTTCTAGTATTGACAAATGGCGTGACCTATCTCATGTCTGATGCCTTCAGAGGAAGGAGTACGTTTGTAGAGACAGTAAAAAAGGAATCCCTCTTTCTCATTGATCATGCCGCTCAGCACATTGCGGATGTGACTTTATTCGAAGGAAAAGTACGACAAGTATCTCATCAACTCAATGTTCCTCCAGAGTGGCTCATGGCTGTGATGTATACAGAGTCAAAGTTCAATCCATCTATCGAAAATCTGAAAGGAAGTGGAGCCATCGGCTTAATCCAGTTTACAGTCCCTGCTGTCAAGGATCTCAACAGACAATTGGGTACGAGATACTATATGAGCGATATCAAGCGAATGACCGCACATCAGCAAATGGACCTTGTCTTGGCCTACCTCAAAGTAGTTCAAGAAAGATATGGGCAATTTGTATCATTACCCGATTTGTATCTAGCTGTGCTGTACCCTCGTGCCATCGGTCAAGACAAATCCTATGCACTTTTCGCCCGTCCCACACGTGCCTACCGTCAAAACTCAGGTCTAGATGAAAACAAGGATGGCGTGATCACTGTAGGAGATATTCATAGGAGAATGAAGCGCATGTTTCCTACAGCCTATATCGCAAGGCGATAATGGGTAGTCTATTCTATTGCTAGCATGAAGATGACGGATCACTGGTCGTAGTCTGTATGGAAGTACGATCGGGAATTTATTCCGATGTTTGGTTTCAGCATGAATATATTTCTTGTAGCTATTGAAAGTTCATGCGCTAAGTCCAAGACCTACTTGAGCCAAAGCTAGGGTCCTTTCGTAAGGATAGAATTTCCTACGCATGTGCATACTCAATAGACTTTACTAGCTAGAAACTTCTGGCAGGCCTGGGCTAGTGCTTCACTTTCTACTAAAAACCCATCATGTCCAAAAGTAGAAGGAATCGCGACAAACTGTGCATGGGCAATGTGATCCGCAATGAATCTCTGCTCTTCTGGTGGGAATAATATATCTCCCTCCAAGGCGACAACAAGAGCCTGAGCCAAAATAGATTCCAGCGCTTGTATAGCATCTCCCCTTCCCCTACCAATATGGTGATTATCCATCGCTTTGGAAAGGTACCAATACGTATAGGCATTGAAACGATTGCTCAATTTCTCTCCCATATATCTCTGATAAGAGCTAGCGCGATAGTCATCGATCTTATCATGATTTGACTCCGATTGTCTCAAATTATATCCTTCGTAGGTTCGGTAAGAAAGCATAGCTACAGCTCGTGCAGCCTTCATCCCTTGCATGCCACTATCTTCTTGATTTTTTTCCCAACTTGCATCTGCTTCTATAGCCATCCGCTGCGTTTCATTGAAGGCAATCCCCCATGGAGAGTGGAAGGCGTTGGTCGCAATGGGAATAATCTTCTCTATGGCCTCTGGATACATAATGGCCCATTCAAGTACCTGCTGCCCTCCCATAGATCCTCCCATTAGGATGTCTATTTTGGCTATACCCAGATGCTGGCGTAGTAACTCAAAAGCTCCCACAATGTCACGGTTTGTCAAAACAGGAAAATCGTGAAACCAGGGTTTTCCCGTTTGTGGGCACACACTCAAGGGGCCTGTAGATCCATAGCATGAACCCAACATATTGGCACAAATAATCACATAGGACGCTGGATCGAAGAATGCCCCTGGACCTATCAGGGAGTCCCACCAATCATAGACTTCAGCCGAACCTGTGAAGGCATGGCAGATCCACAGTACAGGTTTCAATTTCCCTTCTTCCCATCCATCTATCGTATAACATAGCTCGAAGCCTGGGAGATCTGTACCGCACGCTAGGGCGTAGGTATTGGGGTAAATAAAAGTATGCGTTTCTGCCATAGGAAAAACCTGGATGAAGGGACAATATACGGAGTTCCAGGATCAGAGAAATGTCGGGCTTAATATGAAGAGAAAGAAAAAGGCAACAGGACATAAAATTTATGCGCTGTTACCTTGTATGATGGATCCTTTAAAAAACATCCTTAAGCAGGAATAGGTCCTTCCTTGATTTTCTCGAAGGCTTGCTGAAAGTCTTCTTTCAGATCGTCTATGTGCTCAATTCCCACAGAGATACGTAGTCCAGTAGGCGATACACCCGCCGCCAACTGCTCAGCCTCGCTCAACTGCTGGTGTGTGGTCGAAGAAGGATGAATAATCAATGTCTTCGCATCCCCTACATTGGCGAGATGGCTCACAAGATGTAGGCTATTCACAAAGCGAATGGCGTTTTCACGCGTTCCTTCTAGCTCGATTCCAAATACCCCTCCAAATCCATTGGTCAGATACTTCTGTGCATGTGCATGATAAGCATGAGAGGGTAGTCCTGTATACTTCACATGTTTTACTTGAGGATGTGCATCGAACCACTTGGCTAGCTCTAGCGCATTGTCTACTGTACGCTGCACACGAAGCGAGAGTGTCTCTAGTCCTTGTAAAAGTAAAAAGGAGTTGAAAGGGGAAATCGCAGGTCCAAAATCACGTAAGCCCTCTACACGGCAACGGATCAAGAAAGCGATATTGGGTAGTCCTAGTGGATTATTGGGACCAAAAATCTCATTGAAAACCAGTCCATGATATCCGTCTGAAGGCTCAGAAAACTGCGGAAACTTACCACTTCCATAATCAAAATTACCTCCATCTACAATGACACCGCCGATACTGGTACCATGTCCTCCAATCCACTTAGTTGCAGAAGCTGTCACAATGTTGGCCCCATGCTTGAGTGGCTGGCAGAGATAACCACCTGCCCCAAATGTGTTATCTACAACCAAGGGAATCCCATACTTTTGACCAAGTGCACCAAGCGCTTCGAAGTCAGGTACACTAAACTCAGGATTGCCCATCGTCTCTACATAGATCGCCTTTGTATTTTCATCTATGAGAGGTTCGTAGGAATCTACGTTTACTCCATCTGCAAATCGAACCTCAATTCCCAGTCTCTTGAATGAGACTTTGAATTGGTTGTAAGTCCCTCCGTACAGATGTGAGCTTGACACAAAATTGTCGCCACTTTGTAATATATTTTGCAGAGCAATGAACTGAGCAGCCTGTCCTGAGGAAACAGCCAATGCCATAACCCCTCCTTCCAAGGCAGCAATCCGCTTCTCAAAAGCATCACTGGTGGGGTTCATGATACGCGTGTAGATATTTCCAAACTCTTTGAGGGCAAAGAGATTGGCTGCGTGGTCACTGTCTTTAAAGGTATAAGAAGTCGTCTGATAAATGGGAACGGCACGAGAACGTGTAGTAGCTTCTACTTCTTCTTGACCTGCATGTAGTTGCAGCGTCTCAAAACGATAATTTGGGTTCATGATGAAATAAATATTAAAATAAAAATATGATACTAAGTTGTGGGACGGACAGACCCGTCAGGAAGGGATAAATGAGTGTAGCAAAGCTACCTCATTCAGCAACAGCAGCAACAACAACAACACGACCAGGGGTTGCTGTAAGCTGTATAGCAATGTTTTGGAGTAACGGAATGTGACTCGGGAGAAATGTGAGAAAAAATGGGTAATTGAGACATGATTTGATCAGTTTATTATTCCCAAAGGGCTGGATGGGGCACCATTTCTCTTGGAGAGGGTTGCCAGAGGGTCCTAGAGCCAGTTCTCTCGCCTCGTTCTCAATAATCTGATTACATCATTCTTTTAGGTGTGTAATCGCATACAAATATAGAGGAATTTCTCAATTCCAATACTTAATTTTTAAAAATCTGTGGGTAGAAGGTCTAAATCTATGTAATCAATTTTCAGAATGTTGGAGTAATATTCTTTACTTTCCAACACATGAATACACATGCATATAATTTATAATCAACAAGTTAAGCATTAAAAAAAAGCCCTTTTTGTGTAGAAATATGCGTAGGATGTGCCGAAATCATGAAAGGCAAATTCCGTAATAAAGTGTTCAACCTGCGTAATCTAATACCTAATTAATTTTGAAAAGGTGCGCGATCTTTGGCTAATTCTATTTGCGTTACTGTACGAGAATGTTTGATGTAAAGAGACACCTAAGTATTTGGACTGTTAGGTTAGAAATTATATTTAATTAGACTGGTTTCTATTGACGCTCTATTTTCTTACCCAGAAAGAATTCAATTTTTTGTGTATCTCTACTAGCTGGCATCCTAAGGCCTTAAGTGTTTCATTTACAGGTTCTTTCCCTTCATCTCAAGTTGGAACAAATAACCAAATGTTAAAATTTCCTTTGTGAGGTGTATTAATAATTTTTTAAATAAAATGGTGAATTCACTATCTTAGATTCTCAACGCAAAATCACATTTTCCAAAAAGGTAGATTATGAGAAAAATTTCAACTCTGGTGCTCTTGGCGTTATTGGGCATTTCAGCTGCTTTTGCTCAAAGCGGTGCGAGAGTGTCTACTCCCAAACTTGATAGCCGTCTCATCCCTGTGGGACAAGACCTCAAGATTCAGGAGCCTGCACTGCAAGATGCGCCTCAATCCGAAACGCCTTCTATCCCTAACGGGACGATGATCGGCGAAGCTGTAACAGCTGTAAAAATTGCAGAAGCGAGTAACGCCTTCACTTTCATTCTAGCTGACAACAATCAGCTTATCTCCTATCCTAGTACCAACACGGTAGCATTCATCCACCGTCAAAACAACGCCCCCTGTGGATCGACAGTAGGTACTGACAATGGTCGATACCGTGCAGTGTACTCTAGTGATGGTGGTTTTACATGGCAAATAAACTCAACGGCGACTAATGACCCTGCGAGTCCTATCGCTACAGGTTGCTATGGATTCGGTCCACTACAGCCTCTGTACACACAGGTATCTCGTTATCCAAACGCGGTGCTTTTTGACAAGGGTACGGGCGACCTTGCACTTGCTTACTCTGGTCCTGTTCTCCTTCCTGGATACCCCAACGTATCTGGATGGGATGGTGTCGTAACGGGTGCAGTGGAAGGACTTGTATTGCCAGGTTCTACTACAAGTATCTCTGAAGAGTACTACAACGGTGCAAACGACAGTGTATACTTCGCTTACTCTATGACTGAGCGTGTAAACGGTGAGTTCTGGTTTGCTTCTCGTACATACGATGCAACCAATCAGGCACTTCTCGAAGACTTCAAACTCTTCAAGGGTGTGTATAATAGCACAAATAACACAGTAGATTGGACTGTAGGAGCGACTATCCGTCCTGACTACTACTTAGGTTTCGATGGTACAGCTACGTTTGCTGGCGGTATTGCCCTTGCCTTTAGCCCCGACGGACAGATTGGTTACCTTGCTTCTAAAGGTGACTTGGACAACACTGCGGATACAGTGATCTCTGTTTGGACTTCACGTACAGTAGACGGTGGTCTGACTTGGTCTGACGCTGAGGAAATCGACATCAACATCTACCCTGGTCTTAGAGACTCTCTACAGTTCTTCACAGACTCTTTGGGTAACTTCACGTCCGTAGGTACGGGTAATGTCGTAGGGCCTATCGACATGGCAGTAGATAAGAAAGGAAATGCGCACATCATCATCGAGGTTGCAAACACGCAGATCTTCGACAATGGTGTACCTACAGTCAAGGGATATACATTCTATCCTGGATTGGAGAAGTATGTATTTGACTTGACAAGAGATGCTTTCGGAGACTGGAACTTGATGTACCTGCGTTTCCAAAACTTCTACTCTGCATCTATCGGTGGTGCTTCTGCTATCACCAATGATTACTGGGGACAAGTATCTCGTTCTGAAGACGGTAAAGTCGTATTCTTCTCTTGGACAGATACAGATCCTGCCAACTCGTCTACAGGTGATCACGACGCACCCGACTTGTGGGGTATGGCTTATGACGTAGACTTGCAGAAGACTACAGATCTTGTAAACTGGACAGATGGTGATCCTAACTGGGGTACAAAAGCCATCATGCCTAAGATCGCACCTGTATCTTTCTTCAATGATACATGTACCTACACTGTACCTACAGTGGTTATGGATTTGGATGACGGAGAAGCTGGAACACCTGTATTCTTCTGGGCATTCACAGATATCCAGTATGACGGATGTACAGATTTCACAAACGATCCTCAGTTCTTCTACAACTGTAAGCAAAGCCCGATCACACTTGTACCTACTTCTACTGCCCCTAACTGTGGTGTAGCTGACGGTACAATCTCTATCGCGGCTTCTGGTGGTCTTGGTTCTTTCTCTTACCAGTGGGATGCCAATGCAGGTAACCAAACAACTTCTGCTGTATCTGGTCTAGGTGCAGGTGTATACACAGTAGTCGTAACTGACTCTCTCGGATGTACTCAAGATTTGGAAGTCAACCTTCCAAACCTAGGTGCACCTACCGTAAATATCAGTAGTTCTACCAACGTACAGTGTGCGGGTGCAGATGACGGTACGGCTACTGCTGCTGTATCTGGTGGTGTAGCTCCTTATACTTATACTTGGGATGATCCACAGGCACAGTCTGCTGCAACAGCAACTGGACTTGCTCCTGGCACGTACACAGTCATCGTAACAGATGCAAACTCTTGTGAGAACTTCTCTACTGTAACGATTACGGCTCCTCCTGCGATCAACTTGAGTGCTTCCGCTGTAGATGCAAACTGTGCAGGTGAAGCTTCTGGCTCTGTCACTTCCTTCGCTTCAGGTGGTACAGGTGTATTGGCTTACGAGTGGAATACTAATCCAGTAGCCACTACTGCAGATGTCGCAGGATTAGGTGCAGGTAACTACACAGTAACCATCACAGACGAAAACGGATGTACAGAAGATCAGACGGTAACCGTAGGTCAGCCCTCTGCTATCCAGGGTTCCTTCATCTCTGCTCCAAATGACCAGCAGATGGCTCCTTACTCTGGTGTCATCGTACCTCAGTTTGCTGGTGGTGTAGGTAACTACACATACACATTGAACATCGTAGACAGCATCGTTGTCAACGGTACAGATACGACCTTCCTATATGGTACTTCTCTCTTTACAGATGTCGCTCAGTCTACATTCACTGGACTGATTGCTTGTAAGTATGAGTTGATCGTAAAGGATGAAAACGGATGTACAGTAACTCAGACTGGGAATGTAGCTGTCATTGACGATGGAAACGGCAATTTTGGTGCACAGTGTGATCCATTGAAAGTGGTAGAACCTGTAGATACTACAGGTGGCGATACAACTGGTGGTGTGAATATCGACTTCCTAAATGTAGGATTCGTTAAGATCTACCCCAACCCGACGACTGAAGCATTTACTGTCTCTCTAGAGATGTTGACTGCACAGAATGTCACGCTAGAAGTATTTAGCTACAACGGACAGTTGATCGAGCGCGTAGAAGTGCCTCAGACTGATACTGTCGTACGTACATTTGACTTAGGATCTGCTGCAAACGGAATCTATCTGGTGAAAATCAGCACGCCAGAAGGAAGCCGACTGGAAAAGGTCATGATCAGCAAGTAATTTCCTTAGGGAAATGACATATATAAAGGGCTGCCCCGTAACTTGGGGTAGCCCTTTTCCTTTCTAAGACTACACGCTCAGACCTTTAACCATTATGAAAGATCTTTTGCTAGAATTATTCAAATACTACGACGAGGCCAATCGTCTATATCTTGAGCATTTGAAGCCTATCCCTTCCTCCTCTCGCATGCAAGAACTCATGGACCATATCGTCAATGCACATGCCGTATGGCTAGACCGAATGGAAGATTCTGAGATGCAAGCCAGTCCATGGAGGCGACACAGCCAAGAGGAAAGAATCACCTTACACACCCAATTGATGGAAAGGACAGCCTCATTTATTTCTTCAACAGATCTTACACACTCCTTTCGATATAAAAATACAAAGGGAAATACATTTGAAAATACCTTCAATCAAGTCCTATTCCACATTGTCAACCACGGCACACATCACCGAGGACAGATCAACTTACTCCTCAAGCGAGAGAATCTTCCTACACTTGTCAATGACTATATCTTCTACAGAAGGGAGATTTTGGACATGTGAATGAACCATGGATCTAAACAATCTCTCTATTCATTTACTTATTTATGCGTCGCTTATCGTTTCATCTTGCTATGTTTGAGTTATTTGGGTGTTCCAACAACGATACTGCCATTATTTCGTAGCAGTCTTAGAGAGAGGGAACACATATATACAAGGTTTGATCACACCTAATGGGAAAAGAATCTAGAGCAACACTTACCGAGGGACCAATCGGAATCCAGCTGACAAAATTGACCATTCCCATGGTATTTGGGATCTTCAGCATGGTCGCCTTCAACTTGGTCGATAGTTTTTTTGTAGGAAGGCTGGGAACAGTAGAGTTGGCCGCTCTGGGTTATACCATTCCTGTCGTCATGGTCTTGGGTGCGATTGGGATGGGCATGAGTACAGGTGCATCAGCCGTGATCTCGCGTGCCATTGGAGAAGGTGACCAATCCAAAGTAAGACGTCTTACCGTAGACAGCTTGATTTTGGGCTGTATCTTCGCAGGAACCTTTGTTTTCTTTGGTCTGCTTACAATTGATCCCCTTTTCATTCAACTCGGAGCAGATGAAAGTACCCTTCCGCTTATCCACCAATACATGGAGATCTGGTACATAGGCGTCGTCTTCGTCATTGTACCCTTCGTCGGCAATAGTGCCATTCGTGCAGCGGGTGATACGCTGACACCTGCTGTGATCATGATGAGTATGGTAGGATTGAATGTCCTGTTGGACTGGGTCTTGATTTTTGGTATAGGTCCCTTTCCAGAGTTGGGCTTCCAAGGTGCGGCAATTGCAACTGTTTTTGCACGGGCACTCTCCCTAGTCATCGGTGTGACGGTCCTGTATCGCAAAGACATGCTGACCTTTCAGATACCCAATCTCACAGAGGCTGTGGCTTCCTGGAAGAGTATCCTATACATAGGGCTTCCCGCCGCAGGCACCAATCTGGTTGTCCCTATGACCACGGCTTTGATCACAGGGATGGTATCTGCTTATGGTCCTGAGGCTGTAGCTGCCTTGGGCGTATCTGCACGAGTCGATCTGTTTGCCATCATGGTCGTCGTAGCTCTTTCCTCTGTCTTGAGTCCTTTCGTAGGTCAAAATCTCGGCGCAAAAAAAGCAAATCGCCTATTGTCAGGGATCAATATGAGCCAACGATTCGGAATCCTTTGGGGACTCGGAATGTGTGGGGTTCTCTACCTAAGCAGAAATTTTATCGGAGGCATTTTCTCAGAAGATCCGAAGACAGTCGAGTATATTGCCCTCTGGCTGAGTATTGCGCCCTTGGGATATGCAGCTCGCTGTCTCTATGCGCTCGACAATACCATCCTCAACGTCCTGAAACAACCCTTGATTGCATCTATCATTACGGTTACTATGATGGGCGTGATCTACCTCCCCATCGCTTACTTAGGTTCTACTTTTTTTGGCATAGAAGGGATTTTTGCGGCAAATGCCATCACCTATGTATATGGAGGTGCATTTTCTTACTTCATGGTCAAGAAATTTCTCCAAAAACAGTTTCAATCTTGGAAGCGCGAAGCAGCAGCATCTGAAACTGTGGCCCCAAATACAGCTCAGCCCGCAACTAGTTAATCAGGAATAGATTTTCACCCTTTTTTATAAAAAGCCTGACTTTCAACAATTTCAGTCAACGCTTTACGTCTGTAGTTCTATCATCTCATTCACTGCTTCACTCTCTTAGAAAATGACTCAAAGAGCTCCTATTTTTGCCCTCGTCATCCTCCTGCTATTTTTCTTAGGTTGGTTTCTGATAGAACTATTTGCTTGGCAAGGCATCAAAACGTTGACACGTGATCTTTCACGTCCTTTACAAAGAGGCTTACGCTATACTTACCTTGCCCTATCTGCCCTTGCATGGATTGGATTGATTCTGGGTATATTTTTGGCGATGAACCGTTCGCCTCAAAGGATGATCTGGACAGGCTATATCCTTGGCTACATTGTCCTGATCAACTTCCCCAAGATCCTATTCGCGGCTTTCCTGATGTTAGAAGACATCGTGAGATACATTCAAAAGTGGACGAGTTCAGGAGATGTTCCCCTTGCTTCTAGGAGAAAATTTATTAGTCAAATTGGGATTATGCTCGCTGCCGTTCCATTCACGGCTGTTCTTTATGGAATCATTAGGGGGCGCTATGACTACAGAATACATCGCGTGGAACTCGCGTTTGATGACCTACCAGAAGCTTTTGATGGCTTAACTGTGACACAGATTTCAGACGTACATTCGGGTAGTTTTGATAGCAAAGAAGATGTACAGAGAGGATTGGATATGATTCAGGACTTGGGAAGTGACATGATTGTCTTCACAGGAGATATCGTAAATGAAGTCTCTGACGAGATCAAACCCTGGATTCCTGCATTTGCTGCGCTCTCAGCTCCTTTGGGAAAGTATTCTGTCTTGGGAAACCACGATTATGGAGACTCGGTCAGGTGGGCAAGTCCTTTTGAAAAGGCAGCCAACCTACAACGCCTGAAGGATTATCACGCACAGATGGGCTTCCAATTGTTGACCAACCAACATCAAACCATTCAAAAGGGAGATTCGGCCCTCAATCTGGTAGGCGTAGAAAACTGGGGCAAACTTCCCTTTCCTCAGAAGGGGGATTTAGATATCGCCACCAAAGACATGGCAGACGCGCAATTTCAGATCCTCCTTTCACATGATCCTTCTCACTGGGAGGAAAAGATTCTCCCTCATGGGACGACTTTCCATCTCACCCTGTCGGGGCATACCCATGGCGCACAACTGGGCGTAGAAGTACCTGGCTGGAAATGGAGTCCTGTTAAATATCGCTATCCACAGTGGGCAGGATTGTATCAGCAAGGGAAAGAATACCTTTACGTGAACCGAGGATTTGGCTTTATTGGCTTTCCAGGACGCGTAGGGATCTGGCCAGAGATTACACAAATCACCCTCCGAAGGACCTAGCACCTCATTTTTCTTATTCCCCAATTACCCCAAAATCTGCTAACTTATTCATATGAGTAAGCCTGAAATAAGGACGGTAGACGTCACCCGCTATGTGATGCCCCTGCGTGAAGGAGGTTCTCTACCTGCCATCGTGGAAGCCGACGACCAATTTAAATATGTGATCAAGTTTCGTGGGGCGGGACAAGGCACCAAGGCACTGATTGCCGAGCTGATCGGTGGAGAACTTGCTCGGAGGCTGGATTTGAAGGTTCCCGAGCTGGTGTTTCTACAGCTAGACGATTCCTTTGGGCGGACAGAGCCTGATGAAGAAATTCAGGATCTCTTGAAATTTAGCGTAGGACTTAACTTAGGCCTCCACTATCTTTCAGGCTCCATTACATACGATCCTGTAGCGGCCACTACAGACGCGTTGACTGCCTCCAAAGTCGTCCTGCTCGATAGCCTTATCACCAATGTAGACCGCACCCACCGCAACACGAATCTATTGAACTGGAAGAAAGAATTGTGGCTGATCGATCATGGAGCTGCGCTTTACTTTCACCACAACTGGGAGAACTGGGAGCAATCTGCCCAGCGTACCTTTCCTGCGATCAAAAATCATGTCTTGCTCGCTCAAGCAACCCAACTAGCCGAAGCAAAAGAGATCATAGAAACACATATTTCTACAGAATTGATTGAGGGAATTATAGAGAGCATCCCCGAGGATTGGCTTGAGGATGCATTTCGTCCAGAAACACCCGCGCAAAAACGGGAGGTCTACCAAGAATTCTTGCGAATTCGTCTTTCCAAATTAGATTCACTCGCCAAAGAAGCCGAAGATGCAAGAAAAGCAGGTATATGAATATGGGATTATCCGAGTGATCCCCAGGGTGGATCGCGGAGAGTGCTTAAATGTGGGCGTCATTCTCTTCTGTAAGAGAAAGAAATTTTTGGCGATGAAGTATCAGCTGGACCGTGCGCGGCTGGCAGTTTTTGAGGAAAGTCTAGACTTGGATGAGGTATCAGAATACCTCAAAGGCTGGGATTTGATCTGCCAGGGCAAAAAAGCAGGCGGTCAAATCGCTTTGCTAGACTGGCCCGAACGCTTCCGGTGGCTCACAGCCGTCAAAAGTACCATTGTCCAAAGCTCACGTGTGCATCCAGGACTATGTGAGGACCCTGCGGCAGAGTTGGCGCATTTATTTGAGCAATATGTGCTTTAAGAAATCATCCTAATACTCTCACTTTCAATAAATTATATCCAAAAAAGAAAATTTTTCAAAAAACTTCTCTTTTTTTCATCCGTTTGAAGCTCCTCAGTGGTCAAAGAAATAAATGACCGAAAGCGCTGGTCGGTTTCCATTTCATTTCAAAACGGATCAAATGAAAAATTTTCTTATGATGACCACTTCATTTCTTGTAAGCTTGCTCAGCCTCATGTGGGCTTGTAATGTTAGTCCCCAATCTCCCGATGATCAACTGAAGCAAGACCTTCAAAATCTTTCGGGGACTTATATGGACCTCACGCCTTATGCCTATGGTGACGCCTTTGGGCAGCGTACATTCACTTTCGAAGAAGGAAAATGGACACTCACATTTACTTTGGGCTTGGACCCCGAACTGAAAATGCCTGTTTTTGAGTTTCGCACTGTAGGCACGTATGAAGTACTTGAAAAGTCTGAAGTCGTACCCGAAGCCTTTGAAGCTTTATTTCTCGAAGACAAAAAATATCTCACCCTCCAAACAGATAATCCAGAACTGATTCAAGCCTTTGGGTTAGGCGCATGTGGCTTGATTCCATTTGAGGAAGCAGATATTTCTGATTCAGGCTGCGCTTTATGGCCCTCTGTTCAGGAATGCAATGAGGATCACGATCTACTTTCTTTGGATGCAGAAGGCCTACTTTACTTTGGCGTTAGACCCGCAGACAACAACATGTGCACGGCAGATCGACGTCCTACTGCGCTGACACCTCCCGTCACTAAGATTTAGCCCCTGCTTGAAACTTCAAATCTGCGAGAAGTTTGCGCTTTCAGAACCTGAACTTCATCTATTTTGATCGATTTAGCTCCACTAAATCTCACAAAATAGCTTTCGTCAGAACCTAAAATCTCTGCTTTTTAGCTAGATTTTCATTGTTACAAACAGGGTCTTAATTGACCTCTACAGGGATCAGATACATTCTCTTAATTTTTTGTCTGATCTCTCGCATGCTAATCATTTATACCATCCCATTTAATTCACCAATATGATCATTTTCCAAAATACCAATTATCGCCTCAGCTTCGAGGCAGATACGCAAACCTTACTATTCCACTGGGAAGAGCCTCATGCTCAGATGAGCTATGAAGATTTTCAAGAAGCTTGTAGCAATTTCTTGGGATATGGTTTCGAATATCAGGTCAAAAACTTCCTGATCGACGTTCGGAATTTCCAGTTCCAGCTACCTGCGGAATTTCCCAAGTGGCAATCAGAGATACACTACCCTCGCTACTATAAATTGGGCATAGAAAAAGTAGCCTATATCATGCCTGAATCCGCTCTTGCAGATGCCAAGGGGATCGAAAAAACAGCAGGTAAATTCGCCCTTCAAAATTTTGGTACACCCTCGGAGGCTCAGGTATGGCTAGCAGTGCCTTTAGAGATCATGTCCCAGTAATATTAATATTAACCAAAGAGCCTACGAATTATCTCAGCAATCTAGGAGAGATTCGATAGCCATATATTATATTTCCCAATCACTATGTACCTGCCTTTTGGGGTGGGTACATCTCTTAAAAATGATGAAAAACAACCCTCAAACTCTTCAGAATGCGCTCAATGGAGACATTCATGCCTTCCAGGTACTTTTCGGCGAATTTCATGAAGCCTTAAAGTCTTACCTTTACAGAATGACAGCCTCGCGTGCAGATGCAGAGGATATGGCACATGATACTTTCATTCGGGCTTTTGACAAATTGCATACTTTCAGACAAGACGCATCTCTCAAGACCTGGGTATTCCAAATTGCTACAAATCTCACTTACAACTTCCTCAAAAAGCGCAATAGATGGACAGAGGAAGTGTCTGAAGAAGCGAAATATCTTGTCATGATCAACCCTGCATTGGCCCAAAAACTCTCACACACGAATCAGCATTCCCCTTACGGTAGATATGAGATCAAAGAACACATAGATACGTGTTTTACTTGCCTATCCAAGACGTTGCCGATTCAGCAGCAAGTTGCCCTTTTGCTCAAGGATATGTATGACTTTTCTGTAAAAGAAATCATGACCATTATGGAGGTGACAGAGGGGCAAGCAAAATATTACTTGCAAGCAGCCAGACAATCATTGACGGACATCTTTGATCAGCGCTGCGCCTTAGTCAACAAGCAGGGCATCTGCCATCAATGCTCTGAGCTGAACGGATGGCTCAATCCCAAGCAAGACCAACAAGCAGCTAAGATGGCTCTACAGCTAGTAAAAGATGCAGAGAATAAGGATAAAAAAGCCCTTTTTGAGATGCGTGTTACTCTGGTCAAAGGGATAGACCCACTCAGGTCTCCAGGACATGAGCTTCAGGAAGCATTGATGAAATGTAATCGCATAGCCATGGGAGAAAGCGTCGTAGAATAGAGAAGAAGTAGATGATTATCTGCAAGATTAGAAGGTAAAAACCTCTTAATTCTCCCTAACTTGAAGTACTGCAACCAACTTTTTTACCCATAGATACAATCCATATGAAACTCTTTATTTCTACGCTATATTTCCTTTCTGTTTCAATTCCTCTTTTCGCCCAAACATATATAGGCGATGAAAAGGAAATTACCCAAATTCTCGAAAATGTATCCGCTTTCTCCCAACATGTGATGGACGGGGATCATGAAGCCGTCGGGAAATGCTATACTTCTGATGCCAAGATTTTTCCCAACAATCGAGACATCATTGCAGGTCAAGAGGATGTGACCACCTATTGGAAGATGCCAGAAGGCGTAGCAATTACCTATCACAAAGTTACGCCTGAGGAAATCAAGATTATAGGGGATGAAGCTTACGATTATGGCTACTACGAAGGAAAAACGAAGTCAGCGGAGAGAGGAGAGAGTTCCTGGGGAGGGAAATACGTCATCATATGGCGGAAAGTGGAAGGAGAGTGGAAAATCTATCTGGATATTTGGAATTCGCGAGCCAAGAAATAAGCGAAGTTTTGTAGGAAGGAGAAGGTGATTTTAGGAGAATTGGGTTAATGGCTCAACTCTTCGTATTATAGGGTATCAATCACACACTACGCTTCTCCATTCCTATGAGTAATCGATATCCTCACCTTTTCACCCCATTAGATTTAGGGTTCACGACACTGAAAAACCGTGTCATCATGGGCTCCATGCACACAGGCCTAGAAGAAACCAAAGGAGGTTTTGAAAGATTGGCCGCTTACTTTGCCGAACGCGCCCGAGGACAAGTAGGACTCATCGTTACAGGAGGTGTAGCCCCCAACATCCCTGGGCGCCTTCAACCCATAGCGGGAAAGCTCACCAATGCCAAGGAGATGCGACAGCATCAGATGATCACGCAGGCTGTCCATCAAGAAGATGGAAAAATTTGCTTGCAGATCCTTCACGCAGGACGCTATGGCTACCATCCCTTTTCCGTTGCGCCCTCACGTATCAAGTCGCCGATTACGCCTTTTACGCCCTGGAAGATGACCAAAAGAGGAATTCGGCGTACCATACAAGCCTATGCCCGCTGCGCAGCACTAGCCAAAGAAGCTGGATACGATGGCGTGGAGATCATGGGATCGGAAGGCTACCTTATCAATCAATTTATTGTCAAGCATACCAATAAGCGCACGGACGAATGGGGAGGCAGCTATGAAAATCGAATCAAATTCCCAACGGAAATTGTTCGATCTGTACGAGAAAAGGTAGGAGAGGATTTCATTGTGATGTATCGTCTCTCCATGCTAGATCTCATAAAAGATGGCAGTTCATGGGAAGAGGTGATTCAATTGGCCAAAGCTATAGAAGCAGCGGGTGCCAATATCATCGGGACAGGCATCGGATGGCATGAGTCACGTGTCCCCACGATTGCGACTATGGTCCCGCGGAGTGTATTCAGTGATGTCACGAAAAAATTGATGGGGGAAGTGAATATCCCACTGATCACGAGCAATCGCATCAATACACCTGAAAGGGCCAATCAACTCTTGGCAGAGGGCTACGCCGACTTAGTCTCTATGGCACGTCCCTTCCTGGCTGATCCCGAGATCATCCTCAAGTCCATGGAAGGCAGAGAAGACGAAATCAATGTATGCATCGCCTGTAATCAAGCCTGTTTGGATCATGGATTCGAAGGAAAACTTGCTTCCTGCTTGGTTAATCCCCGTGCGTGTCGAGAGACAGAACTGAATTTTGTCTCCACACCCCAGAAAAAGAAAATCGCCGTAGTCGGCGCAGGTCCCGCAGGGCTATCAGCCTCCACGGGGGCGGCTAAGTGCGGACACGAGGTGCACTTATTCGAACGTGCGTCTGAGATCGGTGGCCAATTCAACATGGCGAAGCAGATCCCAGGAAAGGAAGAGTTCTACGAAACAATTCGCTACTTTAAGAAGCAGTTGGAAGTCACAGGTGTGCAGGTTCATCTTAATACTAAGGCGGATGTGGAAGTGCTCAAAGACTTTGATGCGGTCATTCTCGCGACTGGTGTGACCCCACGCGACATCCAGCTCCCTGGTCAAGACCATCCTAAGGTACTGACTTACATTGATGTCCTCAGACACAAGAAACCTGTAGGAAATAAGGTTGCAGTCATCGGTGCGGGAGGCGTCGGATTTGATGTCAGTGAATACTTGCTTCATCCTGAAGGACAGCAGGAAGAACCCGATCGCGAAGCTTTTCTTCAGCAGTGGGGCATCGACCTCGAAGTGAAGACTGCGGGCGGTTTGGCCGCACCTGTTCTGGCTCCACCTCAGCGCGAGATCTACCTCCTCAAGCGATCCAAGGGAAAACACGGCGCCAATCTGGGCAAGACCACAGGTTGGATTCATCGCCGGAGCTTGAAGATGCACAACGTGCATATGATCGCAGAGGTTCAGTATCAAAAAGTAGACGACGAGGGGTTGCACATCATCGTAAATGGAGAAAGTAAGGTATTGGATGTGGACCATGTCGTCATTTGTGCGGGACAGGTCGCCCTGAAGGAACTCTACGAGCCGCTCAAAGCACAGGGCGTCCAAGTGCACTTGGTTGGTGGGGCTTTTGAAGCGAAGGAGTTGGATGCGAAGGCAGCAATCAAGCAAGCGACCGAGCTGGTGGTGGGGCTATAAGAAAGTGATAGCTATATGAAAGAGTTTGGAGCGAATGTCTCACTCCTTCCAAGAATAAAACTTTATGCTAAGTCAGATTTTTTTCTTTCTTAAGTAAACGTGCGATTCCTCTATCTCCGAGTTGAACCTGATGGGGATAAATATTTTTTATCCTCTATGTTTCAAATGCGAGTCCTTTTGTTCTGTATCTCACCCTTCAGATATACAAAAAAATACCCCTCATTTCCTGGAAAATATCTCCTTGTACCTTCCTTTATCACTTTTTTCATTTATTCCCCTAGATTTATTAGGTCACATATTTTGACCAAATGAAATATATTTCATGCTTAGGAATACCCATACATACAATTTTTCTATACTTATTTAATTTTCTACTTGCTAGCAAGAAACAACACAAACAATCCCCTATGATTGCTTCTCTGTGCGTGGTGCTTGATCATAACTCAAGTTACCCCAAATATGTACCCACTTAAAACGCTACCATTTTCGTTATTCGTTGCAATATGGTGTCTTGGCTCCTTGGCATTGGCGCAGCCTGTGCCTACCTCCAGCATCTCCATACCTGCAGAAGAATTCATCAACGAACAGTTTTGCTACACAGCTGACTTTAGCCTCAGCGGGGATCCGGGCTATGGGCCCTACCTACGGATCATGGTTCCCCCTGGTGCCACCATCAACAGCATTCAATTCTTAGGGAGTAGCCTTACCTTTACCAAGGTAGGAGCCTTTCCAAGTGGGACTATTGCACTTGAGGATCCCATCAGTAAAGACTCCGTGCGTGCTACTGACGGAGCCGATGCTGGAGACACCCTTTTTATTGCAGATCTGCCCGTGGGTTCAGTAGTTGCTACCACCCCAGAACTCACAGTCTCCGTTTGCGCTACATTCAATGATGAGGCGACCCTAGATTCGAACTATACGTTCAAAGTCCAACCTGCACTCGAATTTGGAGACACCCCCACAGGAGCTAATGGACCTTTATATGGAACGACTGTCACGGGACAGTCCAAACCTATTTTACTTCAGTTTACCAAAACCAATAATGCCCCTGAAAATGAACGCCCTCCTGGACCTGATTGGCCTTATCAGTATACGGTTGCAGTAGATGTGGCCAATGCAAAAACCCTTACAGGACTCACCTTTACGGATATTATCCCTTCCAATGTGGACTACGTGGGCAACCTTACCATCACAGGAGGGACAGGATGCTCAGTCAATTATACGCCTGGCTCAAGGACGATCTCGGGAACTTGTACAAGTGTGACAGGTACAACAGGAGCTGGAGAGATACAAATCCAATACGAGGTATATGTCCAGGATATTTTGGACGAGACTTCCTGTGCCAAAGGAGAGGTCATCAACTCGGCTGCATTCTCTGGAACCTATGAAAGCTCCCTTGTTACACCTGATTCCGCTCGTGACACACTGGAAGTGGAGCATCTAAGTATCCAAACCAGTGCCAGTCCTTCTTCTGTACTACCTGATGATACCATCACCTATACGACAGTCTTTCAAGTGACAGACTTTGACAGCGCAGCAGGGAATCTCAATCCTGTCAATAGCTTCGTTTTACAGGAAGTCTTGCCAGGAGGAGTATCTTTCATATCAGATGTGAATCCTACCATCACGCTATCAGGTGGTACGACATTGGGTGCGACGACGATCACGCCTGTGGTAGATACCATCAGTGGAGATACAGTCAGGTTGACATTTGACATTCACGCTGTCACTGGAGACATCGCTGCTGGGACATCTGGCACCTTAACTTATAAGACACTGGTAAGACAGACATATGACTTCGCTGGCAGTAATCCCTTACTTGCAAGAGATAACCTGAATAAGACTGTATTGGGGACTTATGACTTATCGGGGAAAGCCAGCGGATGTACCGATAACTCCTCTGCATCCGTCGCCATCACAGATCAGACACCCAGCCTGACGATACTCAACAGTCCCGACAATGGTACCTGTTACATCCCAAGGGAAGTTGTTACATTTAAATTAACCTTGGTGATCCCGTCAGGAGATACTGAAGGCATCATTTTTGACAACTTTTTCCCCCTTCCTGTATTTGACGTATCAGATCTCGATACAGATAATTTCGGTTCGAGTTTTGATATTCGCTTGGCTCCAGACCATACCGACAACAGTTTTGTTCCTTCTACCACCAACATTACCAAAAATACCTCCCAAAACTCAGTTCGCATTGAGTGGCCAAATCTGGATGGAGCCACTACTTCTAAAACATTGTCTCTATACATCGATCTCCCCATCGACTATCAGCCTTTTGATGATGGATTATTGCTTTCCAACATTTTCCAATATCAAACCCAAAATAGTTCTGGAAATACAGCGGACTCTCTACTCATCGTTTACCTAAACTTGTGCGCACCTGATCTGGAGATTGTAAAAGGGGTTTCCAGCACGACAGGTAATGGAACACTAGATCCTTCACCTGTACAAAATCCAGTCAATAGCGACATCAACAATGTAGAAGCAGGCGATGAGGTGACCTTTGTGATCACGGCCATCAATAAAGGGGGAGCCAAGGCATATGATGTCAATGTCAGAGATTCTATTCCACAAGGCGTAGAAAACTGCGCACTTGCGACCACCAATCCACTCAAGTATGGGGATGGAACTGCATTGGGGGTATCTGAGTACAGCGGCAGCCCTTTTGATGTAGGAGGATTAACGATTGATAGCTTATTTGCTAGTGGGGACGGTTCCAGACGCGATACAGTAACAGTAACCTGTTCGTGTGACATCAGTAGCAACATACCACCAGACACCACATTCTTTAATTATGGTAAGACAAAGTGGCGCTCTGCTCCCGTAGCCGAACAGCCCGATGCGAACCAATTCTCCCAGGTTCAAGATAGCTCAAGCTTGAAGAGTAGTCGTCCAAGTTTGACAAAATCACTCATCGCCATTTCCCCCAATGGGTCGGTTAATAATGACATCGTCGTACCAGGCGATACGGTTACCTATCGACTAGATGTTACACTTTCTGAGGGAACTACGCCTGCGCTCGTCATCTCAGATACGCTACCTGAGGGTTTTTTGTATGTGACAGGATCTGTGGCGGTAGATGATGCAGGGTTTGCGGGTACAGTTACAGGTACGCCTAGCATCAGTTCGAGTGGGGATGGCACCTCTGGAAATGCACAAACCGTGGCATTCTCCTTTGGTAACACCCTTACCACCAGCAACAACAACAATACAGACAACAGCTTTTCGGTGACTCTCAAGGCCGTAGTATTGAATAATTCAGCGAATGATGGAGCCACCACCTTACAGTCAAAAACCAACATAGCTGAGATCACCTATACAGGAGTTGAAAGTCCTGCTATCAATGCCTCGGACCAAACTGATCTAGGAGAACCTGACGTGGCTATCAGCTTAGATATTACACCTGGTACAGGTTCAGATGGAGGAGATGTCCTCACCTTTACGATCACTTTGGATAACAATGGGACCACTCCTGCTTATGATTTGACTGTCACAGATAATCTAGATGGGCTGGACAATTTCCTTGATCTAACAAGTGTCATCAATACCACTGCTTCCTTGGGCGATTGGTCCTTTAGTGACATAGCAGGTACCGTGACATTCAGTCTCACAGGAGGAGATTCTCTCCAAGCAGGGGGGCAGCAGATATTTACCTTTACCGTAGAGTTGGACGACAATGTAACGCCCAATACCACTTACCAAAATGAAGTAAGTGTTACAGGAACCAGTAATCCTGGCACCCCCCCTCAAGAGCGAAGTACTACAGCTAATGCCACTGACAACATCACCACGACACTTCCAGCTGTGGCCAAATCTCTCCAAGCGGTTTCTCCCGATGGTTCAGCTACTACAGGAACCAATGTCACTGTAGGAGATACGTTGATCTATAATCTTGATGTCACCCTTACAGAAGGGACGACCACCAACCTAATTGTAACAGATAATTTACCCGCAGGCTTCGAATATGTGACTTACAACGTCGTAACAGGGACATTCAATGGATCGGTCAGTACTTCCCCCTCTGTAGGAACAAGCGGAACGGTCGGGACAGGTCAGACTGTCGCCTTAACTTTCTCAGGGAATACCACTACGACGGGTGATAACAATCCTGCGAATAATACCTTCAGAGTCGAGCTTACGGCCCTTGTAGCAGATGACAATGCAAATGATGCGGAGAATACACTTCAAAATAAAAACAATGAGGTGATTGTGAGCTCTAGTACCGTATCATCAGGTACGGTAACGGCTAACTTTGCCATTGATTTTGCAGAACCTCAAGTGACCATCAACAAAAGCATCGACCAAGATACCTTAGATGCAGGTGATACATTGTTGGTCAGCCTGAGAATCAGGAATCTCGGGACAGGGATAGGACATGACGTCGTAGCGACAGACACGCTAGATGGAGATTTATTTGATCTCGCATCAGTGGTCTTAGTAGATGCGGTAGGCTACACCTACAGTTACAGTAGCCCTGTGGTGAAATTTACCCTTGATACGATTGCCGTCAATGCCGATGATGTCCTAAGCTTCAAAGTGGCGGTCAAGAACGGTGTGATCACAGGTACGACCTTCCAAAATCAAGGCATCGTGACAGCCTCCACCCAAGCGGGGATACCCACCATAGAGAGAAGCAATACAAGACAAAATACAGAGACCCTCTATACTCGTGGAGTTCCTGTGATGGAAAAAACCCTCCTGAGTTCTACGGATGTGAATACAGGGAATACCCAGGCGAGTATTGGGGAGGTGCTGACGTATCAGATTGCGATCACCTTTCCTGAGGGCCTTACCAAGGAAAATGGTACAGATCCACTAGTAACAGACACCCTTCCTGCAGGATTCCAATATTTCTCCTCTCCCTCTCAATCTGCTAGGATCTCAGCTGTGGCAGATTTCAATGGTGGGGAAATCATTACCTCACTCGCAGGTACGGTCAACGGAACACCTGTTGCAATTACGCCCACTATCAGTGGGAGTGTTGGGACGGGACAAATCCTTGGGTTCGATATAGGGGATGTGACCAACAATGACGACCAAGTCACCAACGATACAGATGCCGAGCAGTTGATCATTACCTATGAAGCATTGGTACTGAACACAACGGATAACAATGCGGGTAATTCGAAGTCAAATGTCGTATCCCTACAGTATCAAGATGGAGATGGGAATGCCCTCAATAGTAAAGATACTGTGACACTGACGCTTCAAGAACCTGACTTGGGGATGTCCACAACTTTGGCTCCTGCAGGTGGTGATGCATCTGGAATGGAAGTAGTAACCATTACGACTAAATTCTTTAACAGCAACACTGGCAATGCCACCACAGCCTATGACTTGATTTTCAGTGATGACTTACCTGATGGCTTCCTGGGGACAGGTGCTGGCGCAAATGCACCTGCCATCGTTTCTGCTACCTACACGGGTGATGGATCAGATATAAGTGCTTGTTTCGAATTTGGCGGGGACGGCAACGAATTGATCTTCGACGCGAGCAATGGAGGCTGTACACTGGATTCTTTAGATCCTGGCGATACCTTGATCATGGTTTACACAGCTGTGATTGATAGCTTGACGGACTTTAATGAAACACTTACGACCAACCCTTCTGGTCAAGGGACAAGTCAAGATGGCGCGACGGGAAATACTTCTACAGGAGGGAATACCGCTGGAACTGCCGATGCCGATGATGGGGAACGTACAGGTTCTGCTAGCAACAACACCAGTGGCCAAGCAGTCAATGACCTTAATACTACGGCCTCTGACAATATCACACTCGTAGAGCCGAGCTTGACCAAGACAGGTGATACCAATTTAGCCATTGGGGACTCTACAACCATGACGGTGACCGTTGCCCTACCGGGAGGTACAGCAGAAAGCTTTGTCATCACAGACGACCTACCCGCAGGGCTGAAGTATACGGGAGAGAATGTCTCGATCACCTTGCCTAGTGGCGTATTTGCAGATACTCCTTCACCCTCTACGACAGCAGATGATGATCCTGTGATTTGGAACTTTGGTACGGTGACCAATACCAATAGTACTTCACAAAATGTAATCATCAGTTATGAAGTAGAAGTACGAAATCTCATAGGCAACCAAAATGCAACAGACTTGACCAATACCGCGACACTTACTTACACAGGTTCTAGCGGAAGTGCCAATCTGAGTGATGAGGCAACTGTAACCGTAATTGAGCCCAATCTGACCATTGAAATTGAAGATGGAGGAGGGAGCTACGGAGCAGGAAGTACCATTCCCTATACGATCAGAATAATCAATGATGATAATGGGGCGACAGCCTATGGGGTAGATTTCTCTTCCATCATCCCCGCAGAGCTGCTGGGAGGAAGCAGTCCATTCTATGACAACATCCTCATTATCAATACAGATGGTTCTGTGGTCTTGACGGGTACAGGCACAGCCGTCGCGGCAGGCGATGTCACTTTGGGCACGAGTATCAATACAGGAGACTTACTTTCCTTAGCGGACTTTGACATCCCTTCAGGAGATACGTTGACGATTACCTTTGATGCAACTGTGATCAGTGATGCCGTGGCAGGAGCTAGTTTTGTGATCAATGCCAGTGGGGATTACAATAGCCTACTCAGTAACGATAGTAGGGGGAGAGACAATTCTACTAACCCTGGAACAGTAGACGACGACGTCAATACAGACCTCAACAACTACGAGGAATCGGGAAGCGTCACAACCGCACTTACAGCTACTGTCGCTATTATCAAAGAACTAAATAGCTCTTTTAGCAACAATGATTTTACCATAGGAGATGACATCATTTACGACATCAAAGTGGCCATTCCAGAAGGTGTGGTCAATAATGTGGTCATTGTAGATTCGCTACCAGCTGGCCTGGGCTTCTTATCCGCCTCACGTACAGGAGGTATCAACATGGTCTTTAGCAGCGCCATGACAAATGACGGCGTAGTCAATAGTGCAGGTAAAATTACATTTGACCTCAAAAATGTCACCAACACAGCTGATGCGGATGTGACCAATGATACCCTCACCTTGACTTTGACGGTACAAGTATTAGATGATGGGGTAGAAATTGTAGCGGGGAATACAAAGGACAATGAAGCCTCTGTCACAACCAGTGTCAATACTTCAGCGGTCGTCTCCAATACCGTGACGATCGACATCATTGAGCCTAATTTATCCGTAAGCATTACGCCTTCCAATGCCACTCCTTCCTTGGGTGAGGAGGTCACGTTTACTGTATCTATCGACAATACAGGTGGTGCGACGGCGCATGACATCGACTTGGCTTCTGTGCTAAAAGACCTCTACCTGACTTATAGCGGCAGCTTCAATGCGAATGGGAGCGGTTTTAGCATAGATCCATCTAATATAGACAGCTTGGTATTTTCAGCCGATAATTTAGCTGTAGGTGGCAGTGTCTCTTTCACCTTTACGGCAACTGTAGACTCCTCTGCGACCTTAGATTCCGCTTTCACTGTAAATATTGGGTTGACCGACTCATATGATACACAAGACGGTACGCCTAGCAATCCACGCGTAGAAAGGAGTTATAATGTTACGGCTAATACTTCGCTTACACCTACCTTAAAGGGGATTGATGCACAAAAAACCGTCGCCTACAATGATGCGAATACCAATGGACAATTAGATCCACTAGAAACCCTTACGTATACAGTTGTCCTGATGAATAATACAGGTGCTGCTGCTGCAAATGTCGTATTCACAGACGACCTTCCAGCCAATATTACCTATGTAAGTAGCTCTCTTTCGAGTAGCGCAGGTACAACCGATGATGCAAATGCTCCTATCCTTTCAGTAGATGTGGGCACTATGACCATCGGTGCATCCGTGACCATCTCCTTCCAAGCTACAGTCAATGGTGGTACTACAAATGGTACGTTCATCTCTAATCAGGGAAGTGTAGACTCTGATCAAACTGAGCCTGAGCCTACGGATCTGGATGGCATTGATGGCAATGGCGATCAACCGACAGATATCATTGTGGGTCCTAGGCCATCACTTGTGGATGACATCTATGCACAGAAGGTAGTAGAATGGCTGACCGATACGGACAATAGTACGGATGTAACAGCTACGGATGTGGTGCGCTACACCTTTATCTTGGAAAATAAAGGAAATACCCAGCTAACCAATGTCAGCTTGACAGATGGTATCCCTACAGGACTGAGCTTTTCATCTGCTAGTACGCCTACAGAGGGATCGCTCAATACAGGAAGCTACCCCAATATCACATGGTCAGGGATCACGCTAGATGTAGGCGAAGTGGCTACGGTTACTTTGGATGTGACAATTGATGCCATCACAGGTGCCACTACCACATTTACCAATCAAGGAAGTGTAGACTCAGACCAAACAGATCCTGCTTCTACAGATAGTAATGGAGATCCTACGGATGGGAATCAGCCTACTGTATTTGAAGCGGTGAATAGCGGTACTGCTGCCCCTAATTTGGACGTAGAGAAGCGTTGGGTGCAGACGGTGGATAGCGATGGGGATGGCTTAGTCGATCCCACAGATACCTACCGATATAGCATTGTGGTTACGAATACAGGCTCAGCGCCTGCAACAGACGTCAACTTTACAGATGCAGCACCTACGAATACCATTTTGACAGGGGATTCGGTGATCACGAGCCAAGGTATAGTTGTGACTGAAACCTCCGCATCAATCGAGGTAAATGTAGGAACGCTTGACCCTGGAGGTTCGGCTATTATCACATTTGAAGTCAGCCCTACAGGTGCCTCAGATGGTGAGCTGATTCCCAATCAGGCGGCGATTACCTCCTCCAACGTGAATGGAGGCACGGCAATCAATAGTGACGACAATGCAGATGACTCAGATGGCATCAATCCTACCCAAACACCCGTCTACACTGGCTTGGGACCCTTGGACGCGGGAGATTTGAGCAAAAGTTTGACTGGTACAAGCGAAGGCGGAAGTGCAGGAACCGACGTCCTCATTGGGGAAGTCCTGACCTATGAGCTATCCATCGTCGTCCCAAAAGGGAATCTATCCCAAGCAGCCCTGATTGATACCTTGCCTTTAGGATTACGATATATATCCAGTTCGGCCACATTAACCCCAACGTTTAATACCAGCCTCAATGCCTCAGAGAATCCAGGGAGTGTCAATGGTACAAGTAGTGGTTCTGCCGTGTCCCTCACGGATGGAACAGATATTTCGATTGACGGAGATACAGCCATTTTTGTCTTCCTGGGAGATCTGATCAATTCAGATACAGATGGAACAGATGAAAGCTACGTTCTCTCTCTACAAGCGGTAGTGGCCAATGAATCGGGTATAGGAAATGATGCAGGACAAAGCTTGACGAACAAAGGCAACTTCAGTTTCATTGATGGTTTAAGCCAAAATCAAACTTTTGCCGCTTCATCCAACCCATCTGTTACGATCATAGAATCCAATGTGGGACTGACCAAAGTCGGCAGCAGCAGTTGGATTCTCACTGCGGGAGGTGAGATTGAATATACAGTCACCGTCTCCAATCCTTCGGGAACCAACGTAGCCACAGCTTACGATGTCGTGGTTACAGATACTCTGCCATTTGATGCGGATGAATGGACATCAGTCAGTGTACAAAGTAGCAGTGGAACAGGAACTACAGGAGCCATTACCAATAATTCTGATTTACCTAACGGGAGATTAAGCTTTGCTATCGACTCCATTCCTGTAGGAGAAACCTTCACGCTAGTCTTCCGCGCATCAGCGGACGGTATACCTAAGCTGACACTGGAAGCAGATTCCCTAGATAATACAGCTTGGGTAAGTACATCCTCTCTGCCAGGTACGCGGGGAACAGGAGATGCGACACCTGGTAATTCTGGAACAGCCAATGGAGAAAGAACCGCATCAGGAGCCAATGCAGATTCAGATTATTTGGCACAAGCGACGGCTGCCCTTACAGTATTAGATCTGGCTTTCAGCAAAAGTATTCTCAATGCCCAAACCAATTATGCTATTGGGGATACCATCGAGTACCAGCTAGCCATAGCTGTGCCTGATGGAGTGAGCAGCACCAATCACGTCATCCAAGATGCCTTTCCCGTGGGCGTAGCCTATATCAGCAATAGCTTGCTCAATGCACCTGGTAACAACTATCCTTCAGGCATTGTCACAGATCCTGGGGTTGATTTCACCTTGTCAGGCTCCACAGCAGATACGCTCCAGCTAACCTTAGGGAGCATCTCAAACTCCACAGGTTCAGCCGATACTATCCGTTTGACATATTGGGGGATCGTCTCCAATGTTATGACCAACCAGTACAATGTCTCGACGACCATCGGTACAGAGTTGGAAAACTTTGCCCAAGATCAATTCTCCAATCCCATTGACCCTGACGGTCCGTTTACAGATACGATGACAGACAGTGCGACGACCGCTGTGGGAGAACCTCATTTGGCCATCACCAATGTCATCATTGGAGGAGATCAAGTACAGGGAGGTACGATGAATTTCTCTGTGACAATTACAAATGATGGTGCTGGAACAGCGTACGATATCGTTGCCTCTGATGTGGCGACCCAATACCTCGAAAATATCACCAACATCGTGATAAGCGCCAGTTCTGGAGGGGTGATACTCCCTACAGGATTCACTAGCGATGGTACCTCATGGTCTACTTCTGAATTTACGATACCTGTCGGAGGGTCGATTACCGTGACCTTCTCAGCAGACATTGCAGGGAATGCACCGATTGGGACAAATATTGCTCCCAATACCGTCACAGCCACTTATTCTAGCCAGCAAGGAACAAGTGCTACCGTAGAGCGAGATGGTTCAGATGGTGGAGAACAAGATGATGGCGTCAATCTCAACAACTACAATGTAGAGGCAGATCCCAGTGCGACGTTGACCGTATTCCCTATTGAATTGCTCAGTTTTGACGCACGGTGGAAGGATGATCGCCAGCAAGATGCCCTGATAGAATGGGAAACAGCGAGTGAATTGAACAACAATTTCTTTCTTGTCGAA
The DNA here is from genome assembly GCA_039820545.1 of Bacteroidota bacterium. Lineage (GTDB taxonomy): Bacteria > Bacteroidota > Bacteroidia > J057 > J057 > JALEFZ01. The sequence continues at coordinate 187,468 of JBCBPW010000001.1, forward strand.
CGAAGCTTCAATGGCGTGAACTGGGAGGCAATTGGACAGGTGAAAGGTGCAGGTACAAGTACCCAACCCTTAGGGTATTCATGGGCGGATCGGGGAATTGGTTTCTCCGCCACAGATTCCACTATTTTCTATCGTCTCTATCAGGTAGACTTTGATGGGACGGGAAGTCATTCATCTACGATAGAGTTGGTGGTCTCACAGGTTACCTCGCGCTTAGTAGTAAAGCCCAATCCCTTTACGGATGAGTTTGAGTTGATCCTTACAGGTAAATTAAAAATGAGGAATATGACCCTTTCGGATAGCAGAGGGCGTGAAGTTCTGAGATATGAGGGTATTTCTCCTGCCAACGGACGCAAATTGACTTTGGGTGGTCTCTCCTATCTAGCACCAGGAATATACCTCTTAACTGTTCAATTGGACAATGGAGAACGAAAAACACTGAAACTCAGGAAGCGATTGTAAAGCTTCATCGTGTTTTTTTCCAAGAGTGAGGGCGATTCCCAAGTGGGAAATCGCCCTCATTTTGTATTCATACCTCTAGCAGTTGCTCACAAATCCACTGACAAGCTCAATCGCAATCCATTTACTTGTACCTCTCGATCGGCTACTCGATCTAGGTCCACAAATTCTTCGTTGAGGATCCCTGTCAAGAAGAAAGTGAGCTCAATATTAAAGGCTTTTTTATCTGCGAAAAGAAAAGAATATCCTACTCCTGCATTGAGCATGAGGGCATGGATCTTTGTCTGAAGCTGCTCCGAGGCTGGATACTCAAAGCCTCCGCTTGATCCCAAAAACGTAGTGTCATCAATGTCGTACTGGTCTTCTGTGATCCACTGGCACAGCATCAGTTCGACAGGGATATAAAAGGAGGAATTGCGGTTGGTATTGAATAAGTAGGCATAGCGAAGACCTGCATTCCAGTAGGAGGGACTTTCTCCCAAAAGCGCATAGTCCGCTGTTATCCCCACATAATTTTGTGCATTCAGATACTTCCCTACAGAGGCTTTGAGGCTAATGGGCAGGTCGTTCAACACCTTTTCTCTCCCGAGGAAATAATCGTCGGCTCTTAGGCTTTCCGCCAAATTGAGATAGGAAGCCACAAATCCTATCTGAAAGGTCCACGCATCAGATTTACGGACTTTCACCTGAGCAGAATCCTGGGCTTGTGTCCGCTCGCGCCTTTTCTTTTTGTAGGGTTGATCTTCCTCAAAGTATTTATAATCCTCCCTGCTGAGAGAATACATCCGTCCGTATTCATCTTTGAATGTGATGTCGCCATCTTCCTCGTCAAAGCTGAGAATTTCGCCACGGAGTATCCCTCCTTTTTTGAGTACAATGCGATCATACGTTTCGGGCTGGTCCTGTGCATGCATTAGAGGGTAACTCAACAGGACAAAACAAATCAGGAGAATCAGGTATTTCATGAAAGGCTCAGATAGAAGCTAGAAGAATCATTTCCTAAAATGGCAAATTAGGAAAAAGTCAAGCATCCATCCAATAGCTTTTACTTGTAGCGTCGCTTACTTCGATGCTTTCTTTTCGTGCGATGCTTCCCGCCCTTCTCCGCATTGGGTAGCTTAAAGCTGGATTTCTTGGGGCGTTTTTCTTCTTTACCCAACAAAGTCTCCTCCATATCAGGACGCTGGAGTTCGCCCAGTTTCTTCTTGATCTTATGGCGATTTTCAGGTTTATACCAAAAGAAGAAAAGGTGCTGTGCCATTCGTTCGGCCTTGGACTTCGCGGTGTAGGCAGGCTTGAGCGTGTAGGGGTGCACACCTGTGTAGTAGATGATCGTCGCAACGGTCATCGGTGTCGGCGTGAAACCCTGGACTTGTTCCAATTTGAAGCCCATACCTTTGGTTTCGCATGCGAGGTGGGCCATGTCCTCTTCTTTTGATCCTGGATGACTTGAGATGAAGTAGGGGATCAATGGCTGGTCCAGCATATTTTGACGATTGATGCGGTCGTAGCGCTTCTTAAACTCATGAAAGAATTTGAACGAAGGCTTACGCATGATGTGCAAGGTATCATCGGAGGTATGTTCAGGAGCAACCTTCATCCGTCCAGATAAATGACGTGTCACCAACTGCTGCATATACTCCTCCATCTGCTGGTCGTCACCCTTTTTGTTGTATTCTTTAACCAGGAGATCATAGCGAATCCCACTACTGACAGCGGCCATTTTGACCTCTGGATGGGCATCCACTTTCTTATAGATTTCCGTCAGGGGTTGATGGCTCGTGTCCAGGTTGTGGCAGACCACGGGGTGGATACAGGAGGGAGCCGAGCATTTGTCACAAATCTCCTGCACCTTGCCTTTCATCTTGTACATATTGGCGGAAGGTCCCCCCAAGTCACTAATGTGCCCCTTAAAACCTGGCATCTTAGTCACAGCATCTACCTCCTTCATGATAGATTCCTCTGAGCGAGAAGCAATGAATTTGCCCTGATGCGCAGAGATGGTACAGAAGCTACAGCCGCCAAAACAACCTCGATGCATATTGATCGAGAATTTGATCATATCATAGGCTGGAATCGATCCGCGCTTTTTATACTTGGGGTGTGGAAGGCGTGTATAGGGAAGATCAAAGGACTGGTCAATTTCGTTTTCGGTCATCGGCGGATAGGGAGGATTGATGACCAACATGCGGTCCCCTACCCCTTGCAGAATTCGGCGCGCTTGCACCTTGTTGGACTCCTGTTCGATGATTTTGAAGTTGGAAGCAAATTTGATTTTGTCATTGAGACAAACTCCATGAGAAGCAATTTCCACATCTTCCCAATGCTTATTCTTAGGGATTTTGGCTCCTTGATTCACCAAAAAACCTGTCTGAGGAATGGTTCTTAAGGATTCTAAAGGCACTCCTTTGTCTAGCAGTCTCAAAATCTCATGTAGCGGCTGCTCGCCCATGCCATAGACCAATAGATCCGCACCCGATTGCTCCAAGATCGTAGGTAATAACCGATCATCCCAGTAGTCATAATGCGTCACACGACGAAGCGAGGCTTCGATTCCTCCAATGATGACAGGCACTTCAGGGTACAACTCTTTCAGGATCTTTGTGTAGACACGGGTTGCATAGTCTGGTCGGAAACCTGCTTGCCCGCCTGGGGTGTAGGCATCGGTAGAGCGGCGACGTTTGTTGGCGGTGTAGTGGTTGACCATGGAGTCCATACAGCCCGAAGTAACACCGAAAAATAATCTGGGTGCACCAAATTTTTTGAAGTCCCTTAGATCATCTTGCCAATTGGGTTGTGGGATAATCCCCACTTTATAGCCAACCGCTTCGATGATACGTCCAATCACGGCAGGACCAAACGCTGGGTGATCCACGTAGGCATCCCCCGAAATCAGAACGACATCTAATTCATCCCAACCTCTCTGTTCGACTTCTTTTCGGGTGATGGGTAACCAATCCGTGATAGGGCGTTGATGTATCATGTTGCAAAGTTATGGAATTTTAACCTGATGTGACATAAAAGGTTTTCCATATGTGTCTCTTTCATGGAATGCCCAATCAGAGTATTTGGTTTAAAAAAACAAGATCAAGCCTGCTACGGCAAAAAATAAGCTCAGACAAATAGCTCCTGTGACAATTCCTACAGTTGCCAGCCATTTACGTTTCTTGATACGCTTACGGAAAAATATTCCTGCCATTAGTCCCCCCACTCCTAAAATCAATCCAAGGATGCTCACATATGGAAGGGTAATGAGGACGAGTCCCAATATACCTGCACTCGCAGCAATGAAGCCCCATCTATCATTTTCGGGCTCCTCGTCCTGTGCCTGAAAAGCAGCAGCAATTTGAGGCGTAGATGCCACCAGCGTAGGATAGTTCTCCCAACATAAGCTCCCTACAAAGCAGAAAAGAATGGCCCAATATCTCATACAGATGAATTTAGAGACTAGTTAGCAAAATCTAATGAACGCATCATCATCAGATGGAAATTCCCATATTCCCCCACTTGACGAAAATCATATAATATCAAAACCTGTATCATATAGGAGATTTTATTTTCGAGGCAATTTGTGGTTGTCAAAAGAAACAAAGACCACCTCAAAATTTCATCATATGCTCCACAGATCACATAGTATCCGAGAAAGACTGAGCAACCGGCTGTTGAGTGGAGAGGAACTCCTAAGCCGAGGCGGCAACCTCAGCAGCGTCAGGAAACCCCACATCTCCTACCCAAAATCACCCAAAGGAGAGGTGTACTACGACTTGCAAATAGCTTTACCTGGCTATAAAAAGGAAGATATAGAGATCATGCTCATCAACGATCTACTCATTGTCAAGGGGGAAAAGGTGTTCGACGCGAAAGAAGAAATCACCGATTATATCCGTAGGGAACATGAAGTAGCTGCTTTTGAAAAAGTACTAGAGTTGGAAGACTACACAGATAAAGATAGGATCACAGCAAAATTTACCTCAGAAACCCTGTGCATCCGATTCTACCCCTTATCTGAAGATGGAAAACCTTCTGATACGATATCACGCGAAGTCGAAATCGAATAAATAAGATTTCAGATGTTAGAGACGATGGGCCAAGCTATAAAAAGCGCGCCCTCTATAATTGCCAATTTTTTTGAATAGCACAGGGGTGTGGGTCATTTCCAACAGGAATGGCCCACCATTTTTTATTTCCATAAGTTCCTTTTTGAAGAAATTTACTCTTATTTAAAATATGTACAATTGCTATTAATCAAGATCCTAACTAACGTGAGTTTGGGATAGCGAAACATATGACTTTTTCTATCTATTTGATTATCAATGAATATAAATGTATATTATTTGTAATAGTATAGCTCTTCGGAGTAGTTGTGTGTGTAGGAGGTACTTCATCCGTACCTCCTATTTTTATGTTTACAACAAATTTATTCTTGTTTAGACTCCCTCTTTTCGCTCCTTCAGCATACGATAGATCGTCGAGTGTCCAATGTCCAATTTTTCGGCTACTAGCTTGACATTGTTGTCATATTTAGTCAAAAAGAGATCCACAATCCGATACTTGTATTCCTCCATTGTGAGTTCCTCTGCCAGGATATTTGCAAACGGATCAAAATTGGAGAATGTAATGGAATCCGCTTCGATCTCATCTCCGTCTGCCATGACTGCGGCTAGTTCGATGATGGACTTCAATTCTCGAATGTTCCCTGGATAAGGATAAGCAATCAGTTTCTCCCTAGCCGCCTTACCCAATGTCAAGAATGGCAAATCATTCTCTTTGCAGAAGCGCTCCAAGAAAAACTTGGAAAGCAGGATGATGTCATTCCCGCGCTCTCGTAGCGGAGGAAGCTCGATCGGTAGCCCGAATAGACGATAATATAGATCCTCTCGGAAGTTGCCTGCCTTGACCTCTTCTAGAAGGTTCCTGTTTGTGGCCACGATGATGCGCACATCAATTTTGACGGATTTATTGGAGCCGATGCGAACGACTTCACGCTCCTGTAGTGCTCGAAGCAGCTTCGCCTGAAAGGTGATATCCATTTCACCGATCTCATCTAAAAATAGCGTCCCTTTGTGCGCTTCTTCAAACTTCCCAATACGGCGCTGATTCGCCCCTGTAAAGGCTCCTTTCTCATGCCCAAAAAGCTCACTCTCAATCAACTCACTCGGAATAGCCGCCATATTCACAGGGATAAATGGCTGATCTTTCCTTTTGGAATTAAAATGTATCGCTTTGGCTACCAACTCCTTACCTGTTCCTGTCTCGCCCGTTACTGTAACGGTGATATTCGTCTTGATGGCTTTTTCAATTAAGGAAAATACACGACGAATGGCTGGGCTTTGACCGATGATGCTTTTTTCGAAGTCATACTTCTGCTCCACCTCCCGCTGCAAGGTATTCAGTCGGGTTCTCAGAGAGCGATTCTTACGAATGTGGTTAAGGGTGTTGTGGAGTTTGTCGCGGATGTCCTCCGACTTGGTCAGGTAATCATAGGCTCCCTGCTTCAAAAGCTTGACGGCCGTCTCTACATTTTCCTGATCCGACACTACGATTACCTCAATGTCTGGATTGAATTCTTTGATTTTCTCCAAAACCTCCGCTCCTTCCATATCTGGCAACCCATAATCCAGCGTAATCACTGCAGGGCCTTTGTGAAGCGCTTTCAAGACCGAGGTCCCATCAGGAAATTTGTCTACCTCATAATCAGGGTTCAGTTCAAGGGTATAGCCGATAAATTCACGGTACCAATCGTCATCCTCGACCGCATATATCAAAAATGTATCTGAGTCATTCATATTATTCTGTTCTGTCGCTAAGCTGATAGGAATTGGCAGCTTAGATTCTCGTTCTAGTGTGAGACTTTTCTATATCTACTCACTAGATTTCTTTGTCCCTACCGAGCCTATTGGATCAATATGACGGTGCAGATGACCTTCTTAGCTCTACAAGGTAAAACTAACAGCCATTCTCTTAAAATTACAGGCTTAAACCCAAAAATTCTCCTAAGCCATTTGCTGGATCTCCTTCGCTACCTGAACTTTGGCTGTATCCAATTGATCCCTTAGTAATAGGATGCGCTGCGGAATATCCCCTGTATTGCCCCCTGTCTCTGCATCTTGCTGGACGGACTTGAGGGTACTTACGATTTCGGCAAATTCAAGGTGTCGCTGGGCGGGGAGCATCCTGTGTGCGACTTTGGCGACTTGCTGCCAGTCTTTTTGTTGAGAAGCTTGTGCCAGCTCTTGATAGTTGGGATCAACCAAATCTAGGTACTGCTGGAGCATTTTTTTCATCATGCCCTTGTTGCCCTGAGTCATGGACTTCAAGAGTTTAAATGAAGGATTATTCATTGTGGCTGAGGAATCTGAAATTTCGAGTAAAGTGATAAGCGTATCTTGTAATGCCTCGGGACGGAAAGGTTTGAGCAAATAGCTGTCCATTCCGACTGAGTAAGCATGGGTAATTTCTCTCTGCGAGCTAGTCGCTGTCAGTGCCACGATCGGTAAGTCCAACCCCAGGGTTTTGCGCACATAAATGGTTGCGGAGATCCCATCTCGTTCGGGCATCTGCAAGTCCATCAAAATCACATCAAACTGGGTATCTTTCTGTAGGATTTCGACTACTTCTTGTCCATTGGCAGCCTGGACCACATCCATTTGGATCTCTGATAGGATGAAGGAAACTAACTCTCTATTGTAGGCGTCATCATCTGCCAAGAGCGCACGTTTGCCGATCAGGCCAGGATGTGGAAGGAAGGGCTTGTCTTCTTCTTCTTCCTTTTTGATTCCTTGCGCCAGCTCATAGGGTAGCACCAATTGAATCGTTGTCCCCTGCCCAGGCTCACTGTCCAACTGGATATTGCCCCCATGCATAGAGGTAAGTTTCTGCGTAATCGAAAGCCCTAACCCTGTCCCCCCATACTTGCGAGAAGTACTGGTATCTGCTTGGATGAAGTCTTTGAAAATCTGCTCTTGCTGGTCTTTGGCTATCCCGATTCCAGTATCCTTGACCTCAAATATCATCCAGTGTTTGGTATGCTCCACGGGACCTTGGGCCACTCGAATAGATACCTCGCCTTCAGAAGTGAACTTCATGGCATTTCCCACCAGATTGAGCAACATCTGTTTGAGTCGGAGAGGATCTCCCACAAGTGCTTCAGGAAGCTCCTCCTCCAGGTGAATATTCAAGCTGATCCCTTTTTCTTGAGCCTTGAGTTTGAATAGCTCACACACCTCCTCAGCAATAGACTTGGGATTAAAAGGGCTGGACTCCAAGGTAAAGTTTCCAGACTCTAGTTTTGAGTAATCTAGGACATCATTGATAAGGGACAAGAGCAGATCAGCGGAGTGACGGATGGGTTGGAGGAGATACTTCTGGTGTGTATTCAACTCGGTCTGATGCAGTCGATCCGCAAAGCCTATGACGGCATTCATGGGTGTCCGCATCTCATGGCTCATATTTGCAAGAAACTCCTCTTTGGCTTTGGCCAGTTTTTCCGCTCGTGCTTTCTCTTCATGCAGTTGTAGTTCGAGCTGGTGGTTGCGTTCTAAGTCCCGCAGGATTTTGGCGAGGAAGAAACCAAAGACCGAGAGGATCAACACAGCGGATGAGGCGATGAATATGGTCGCTTGTCTCGCGCTCGTTCTGACTTCGGTTTCTTTTTGATTCTTCTCATCCTGCAACACCCCTTCCAGTATGTCTACATACAAAATGAGTTCATCTGCTTTGATCTGGTCTTGCTTTGCAAGAAGTTCCAAGCTGTCTTTGTAGGTTTGAAACTCCGCTGCAACCTTTCGATTGTATTTCTGGATGGTTTCGTAGGGATCAATATCATATGCTTCGCTTCCCCCAGGTACCCTGGTCGAGTCTGATGGAATCCATCCAGGTCCCCGCTCGATTTTCTCTGCTTCGGGCGCTTTAGACGCAATACGAATGATTTCATTGAGGAGTACTCTTCGCTGTTTGATGAGGCTATGTATCTTCTCACTGAGCTTAGGTACCGTATCACTTGTCCCTTGATAGCGTGCCACCATATTCTCGAGGGACAGCTTATCGATCATCTGATTCACCGCATCGTAGCCTCTCAGGTCCTTTTCTACTGTTGTCATCACAAAGGTACGCGCTGAGACAGATGCTTGAGACATGCGCCCTGCGAGATTTTCGACGTAGGCTAGATACTCATCTGAGGCAGGTACCTCTGTCACAAGGTTTCGCATCCTGGTCAAGTGATAGTAGGCAAGCGTTCCCATCGTAGCAATTGCCAAGAAGGCTGCCACAAAACCTAATGAAATCAAGGGAATTACGGATCGTTTCTTCTGCATATCGGCCTAGTTCTAATCAAAAAGAGAGTAGAGAAAGCTTGGGGGATTCATCATATGTCTTTACGAATTATGGTTGGGCAATCACTATAAATGGTGAGTTTAGTCATCCTATAAAGTTACTAAAAGTGGTTCCTAACAAATATTGATTCTGCAAAAATATTATTAGGAAGCTCAACTAATGATTATCTTAAAAAATACATTCATTCGAAGTTCCTGTCACAACTGAACTTCTTTATAGCACCCCCATGAGATCCTACCTAGGAGAAGCGTGATTACAAAGACTTTGCGTTCCTCCCCACAGATCCGAAGGCTACAAGCCCTGATAAACATACGCCCAGGAGTGTTCTAGGACCTCCCCTTTTATCTGCCTAAATGTAAACAAAGGAATCCAGTAAAAGGAATTTATCATCAGTTGCTTTTTCAAACCCTATATTTCATCATAACAAGAGCCAAGGGTCATGAACAAAAACCATCATTTGTCTTCCCACGTTCCTCCTCTATCTTATGAGGTTTGTCTTTCTGTTGCTCTGGAAATTCTCGAAGGTCAATCCTACACACGGCATGACTATCTCCTATTTTTGCCAACTCTACAAGCGACCTGTGGAGCATATCCCGAAAAAGCGGATCTCCACTTTTTACGTGGTGTTTTCCACCTCAAGCTCAGTCAGATAGAAAAGGCTGAAATACTTGTATATCAATGTCTCAACAAAAGCTGTGCTTGCGTACTCTATCTAGCCCTTCTAGGAATGATCAAAAATGCCCATCAGCACTCAAGGGAAGCCATCCCCTTTCTTTGTTATGCACGGGCAAAGTACAACGCACATCTTTCCATTTTGCAGATCATCAACAAAGCTACCACACTCAGTTTTGCACAAATGCCTTTAGACATCCGTGAGCAAGAGCAAGAGGTACAGGCACTTTTTGAAACAGCGTTACCAGACCTTCCCTTTTCACTATCAGAGGATACCTTACCCTCTCTAGATGATGAAGAGGTCATCTAATCCCCTTATGACGTTGCTAAAAGAAACAGTCGGTCATTGAGATCGGCTGTTTTTTATACGCCGATCTCTATCTCTATGTCCTCAGATATGGGGATTGTCTGGCACACCAGTATCTTCCCCAATTCTACTTCAAAATCGAGCAAAGCGGCTGGATTTTGCATCTTTACCTCCCCCGTTTTCAATCTCCCCATACAGGTAGCACAAGTTCCTCGCTTGCAAGCGTAGGGAAAGTCTAATCCCTGCGCAAGTCCTGCATCCAACAAGGTCTGACCAGGAGGCACCCAGACTTCGTGTACTTCCCCCAACCATTTAACCTTTACTTTATAAGTCGGTCCGCTGGCGGCTGCTTGATCTGTCTGCATCTCTTCATCTACCTGAAAGGCTTCCTGTTTGATAGCAGCTGCTGGAACATTCAGTTGACGCAGGTTTTTCTGGATCTTGGCCATCATAGAAGAAGGCCCACAAAGGAAGTGCGTCTCTGGGAGTACAGGTTCCTCTCTCAGTTCCTCGTAAATAGCTCCCACATCCTCTAGGCGACCCAAGCGCGCTTCATTGACTCTCGTATTCGTCTCTCTAGAAAGGAAGTGGACAACTTGTAATCGATCAGAAAATCTATCAGACAACTCTTCTAATTGATCCTTAAAGATGATGTCTTCTTCCGTTTTATTGCCATATATCAAACTCACCCGACTATGTGGCTCTTGGTAGAGTATCCCCTTCAAGATAGACATGAGGGGGGTGATGCCACTACCTGCTCCCCACAACCAGATATGCCTAGTATTTTTGACAGAAAAATGTGTAAGAAATCTCCCTGAAGGTCGCAAGAAAGAAACCTTTGTTCCCACCTGCCAGTGATCATGAATATAGTTGGAAACGATTCCTCCAGGCACACGCTTTACTGTGATGGACAAATAGGCCTCTAATCCTGGCGTACTGCTGATTGAGTAAGAACGCCAATAGCTCTCTTCCTCGATTTCCACCTTTATCGTGAGGTACTGACCTGCGTAATAATGGATGCGGTCCACCTTAGGTTGGGTAAAACATATCGTAAGGGTATCTGCTGTTTCTTGTCTTATGTCCGCAATCGGTAAAAGAAATGATTTCATCATATAAGTCCCTCTAAAGGCTCCTTCACCTCATTTAAGATGGCTTTTCCTCCTCCTTGGGAGGTTTAGGCCGTGTTTCATTTTCTCTAAATGAACTCGGATACAAGATATATTTTGGGATGATGCGCAGCAAAATCGGGAGCGTAATCGATCCAAAAGGCAGCATAAAAATCGTGAAGGCAGGAATGCTTCTAAGGATGTCCAATAATTGTTCTCGTACCTTTTCCCACTCTTCTTCAGACAGCTCTCGCACAGAGGATTGCCTTAACAAGTACACCAATTCTCTACTCTCCTGGATTTCCTCAGCAATCATACGTTGGTTCTTGCGAACAATGATTCTCATCCGATGGATCATTCGTTCGCTGACAATGCGGTAGTTTTGCTTGATTTGTAGGTAATGAACATGATCGAGGGAGCGGCTGATAAAACCTCTTACATTGTCGATACTATCGAGAAGCTCCTGTTCTGACAACTCCATTTTGATGGCAAGATCCATCAAAAAGCCTTCCTCTTCCTCATTGATGGTCCGTTTAGCCCAAATCGTCAGTATGGCGAGTTCGAGAAAATACTTCTTTAGTAGCCATGTCGACATGAAACTCATATCGATATCCTCTACTGTCACGACATCCCTTAGCATTTTGGTTGCCTGTCGCTTTTGGGGAGCAGGAAGGTGTGCCGATTGGAGGAAAAAGTTAAAAAGGGTACGCTCAAAGGTGGTCACCTTTCCATCAGAGTGAGCCGCTGCGGCGATGACTTTGAGGATTCTCATTCGGGCGTCAATCCCCAACTTACGCAGCGTCTGATCATCAAAGGTAAAATCGCCTTGCTTCCATTGCACAAAGAAAATCAGGTCGAAAAAGAGCAAACTATTGTGGAAAAAAGAAGTCCAGAAGTTTCGCCAATCATATTGGATACTGATCCGCTTATCCAACACATATTCTAATTGAGAAACAGGATCTTTCCGCTTTCCAAGAAAAGTTCTTGACGAATCATGGTATAACCGAAAATTGCTCTTATAAAACGTAAGAATGTCCTGCGTCACTGCCTCAAAATTATGCAGTATGGGTTGCCCTTGGTCGAAATGGTAAAACAGTCCTGCACTGAAGAAGGCTTCAGTGAGCAGCACTTTGACCTTGTCCTTCTCGGACCATTCTCCCGCTCTTGGGTGCGGTGGTTCGATAAAGTCAATAGGATACCCGTACATCAGTCCTGTAGGCTGGACGATGTGGTACATATAGACAAAGGGATCCACCGTATCCAGGATATGTGTAGCCGAGGCCATTGCATCCAGCCCGCGCTTTTGAGAAGCGCGGTGGGTCATATAAGCTTTAAGCCATCCTTTGTCGCGAGGATTCATTTGGGTGGTGGTGGTCTGAAAATTACATACAAATATCAGGCTACGCTTTGAATATTCTGTAGCCTGATTCCATTTTATTTTGGTAGTACTTCCGTATTTACGCTGATCTGATGATGGGGGATCGCTTCCCTAAAGTCAATGATCAATCAACAGGAGTGGTTCGGGTATTTACTCATCTTCTCCTGTGATGGGAATATCTTGCGGAGGATTTTTACCCTCTGTCTTATTTTCATCAGGAAACCATTCTTCTCCCAGATTCTTCCCGAGAGAGCCTCCACTCATCGCGCCAAACATAGAGAACATGTATCCGACCATAAAGCCAAAAGTGGTACCAAGTCCTGGCACGACAGAGCCAAGCATTGCACCAGCAGAAGCTCCTGCGATGGCACCGCCTACGCTTCCAGCATTTTCAATGGACTTCACTTTATAGTCTCGATAGGTAAGTTTGCCATTCGCAAGGCTAAGGGTATGCGTAGTCTGGTCTACCAGACCGAAGGCCATAGAACCCAAAAAGTTATTGCGCATCAAACGCTTGAGCGCTTCTTGTCCCCACTTCTTGGCAACATAATGTTTGACACCTTCTACAAAAGTCAGAGCAGCCGCTGTGCGAATGCCTCCTTTCATCGCTTCTTGTGTCCCTTTTTGTATAACTCGATAGGTAAATTGGGCCTCACTTAATTTTCCGTTCTGGAACTCCTCTAGGCTTTTTCCTCCTTCTCTCATCATCCCATTGATTCCCGCAGAAATGGCAGCTACAGCCGCGTTGAGTGGAATCTCGATGATCATAGGAATCTGTGGCTCTGGCGGTTGGTCCTGTCCTTCCCAGTCTACGGGCAAAATATATAATCTAGAGAAGGTATTTGAATTTGTCGCCTGATTTTTCTTCACTTCCATACCAACAATCTTATCTAATCACCAGTACGGAATTTACAGAAGCTTGGTTGTTTTCGCAAACGATATCTGACCATATGTTAGATCTTTTGTATGGCGCGTGGAGATTCGATGTAAAACCTGCCCACCTCCAGACCTAATTTTATACAGATTTTGGTATTTGCCTCAATTCGCTCTGTAGACGCAGAGGTAGGATTCAAGCCAGCCATTGAAAGCAAGTCCCTCTCCTGCTGTGTTGAGGATGCCAGCCACCCACTCTGGTCTGTCTAGCCAGAAGCCCAATCTCGCTTTTTCATTCACAGGCAATGAACTATAAAAGTTGTCCAACATAATTTGAGATTCTCTTGGAGAAGGTTTGAGGTGGATGTTTCCATACTGAATCATGGCTTGTTGGAGTGTGACGAAGTCTCCCATGTAAAAAGGAGCTAGCCATGCATACACATGTGCATTCACTTTTTGGATATCTAATTTCATCTGGTTTTCATACCAATCTCTTTTATCATGCCATTGGGAGACAATATATCCATCAGAATTCCCCACTTTTGAAATGCAGAGCGTCGATTTTTGAAGGCGCGTATAGCATTGCTCGATACGTAATAAGACGGGGTGTAGCTGTTGAAATTCTTGCCAAGAGCGCATAAAGACTGTCTGTTATCTAGTTTTTAGGACGAGGTGTAAGTTTTACTCGAAAAGCTGTCGTTTTCTTCAGGTGTATGAAAAAAGATACCTACTGACTGCGCTTTAAGACATCTTTTTAGATAAATAGTTCCTTTTTTCCGTTTTTTGTACCAAAAATCAAATATTCCTGCTGGTTTCTCGTGTTAAATACAGCTTTGGGCTAGCTGCAATACGATCCTCAATTTTGTTGAGAATCGAATACTGGAAAGCATCTTTGGTGCTTTCCATTTTTTTAAGTTAAGCGCCCTCACAAAGTCTTATGCTACAATAGTTCCACAGGATTTACTTCAATTATTGAGGCAGATAAGAGACGGGCCATCTAGATCTACACCAGATAATTCATATTAGGCTTCCGTAATCGGTTACGCTACAGTCTCATAGGACTTTCCAAAAAAATATTTTTCCTCCTTTTACATTTCTATTTTCGGCCTAAAGATTTCCCATTCAGCTATTTAGATATGAAGATGGCTAATTCTACCATTTGTATGGGCTAAACCAAAGACATTATCTACTTGAAAAAGCAGGCATTTCCCCTAATTTAGCTCCGAAAATTTTCGGTAACTCTCCAATATTTTACCACAGATGAAGACCAACTGCAAATGGGAACATCCCTATGAATATCCAGAAGCGTACAACAAACGCGTCGCCTACTTTAGTATGGAGTTTGGCATAGATCACATCTTCCGTATCTACTCAGGTGGATTGGGCTATCTAGCTGGCTCTCACATGCGAAGTGCCCACGACCTCAAGCAAAATATGGTCGGCGTCGGCATGCTCTGGAAATATGGCTACTATGAGCAAGGGCGCGATCAAAATAACTACATGAAACCCCTTTTCAGAGAGCGTTATTATACGTTTCTGGAACAAACAGATATCATTGTAGAAGTAGAAATCAACGGACTCCCTGTCAAGGTTCAAGCTTGGTACCTTGATCCTAGCGTATTTGGTACAGTGCCTATGTACTTTCTGACGACAGACATAGAGGGCAAAAATGATTACCTTTCACGAACGATTACCCACCACCTATATGACAGAAATGCTGCTGCTCGTATCGCTCAGAGCATTGTCCTGGGAATCGGGGGAGCTAAGGTAATAGAAGCCATTGGGGGAGCGGATATCTATCATTTGAATGAAGCTCATGCACTGCCGCTAGCCTTCCATATGTATGAACAAGAGCCGTCTGTGGAGAGGGTCAAAGAAAAAGTCGTCTTCACCACCCACACACCTGTCAAAGCAGGAAATGAGGAGCGTGACATCTACTTACTGGATCGCATGGGCTTTTTTGCTGGTGTACCATTGAATACGGTACGTGAGATTACCCACCACCAGAATTTTGATAATTTCGGTTATACGCCTGGGGCTATGGCTCTCGCCAAAAAAGCCAACGGCGTCTCTCAACTTCACGCAGAGGTATCCAACGATATGTGGGCACACCTCCCCGAACGACCCGAGATCATCGGCATTACCAATGCCCAAAATCAAAAGTACTGGCAAGATGCGGAACTCAAGACTGCACTGGATGCAGATGACAATACGGCCTTGATAAAGCGTAAGCGGGAATTGAAAGAGGAGTTGTTTGAGTTCGTCGCTTCACAGACAGGCAACTTGCTAGATCCTGACGTACTGACCATCGTATGGGCGAGACGCTTTGCAGGCTACAAGCGTGCCGATCTGATCATGCGCAACCATAATTACTTCTACAAACTGCTCAGTCAAACCAAACATCCCATCCAAATCATCTGGGCGGGCAAACCCTATCCTTTTGACGACTCTGCGGTGGATCTATTCAATCGCTTGGTCGAAAACACCCACTTGGCCAAAAACGCTACCATCGTCACAGGCTACGAAATGGATGTATCGGGCTTGTTGAAAAAGGGCTCGGACATTTGGCTCAATACGCCACGCCGCCCCAAAGAAGCTTCTGGCACATCAGGTATGACCGCTGCGATGAATGCATGTGTCAACCTTTCGATCAATGATGGTTGGGTTCCAGAGTTTTCCAAGCACGGGCACAACGCCTTTGTCATTCCTGAAGCAGATGTGAAGCAGCCTGTAGACTTGCAAGACGAACACGACTACCAGCACTTGATGCGTATCTTGACGGATGAGATCCTGCCTATGTACTATGACACGCCTGAGAAATGGTGGACCGTCGTGAAGAACTCTATGCGTGAAGTGGTTCCTTTCTTTGGTTCTGACCGTATGGCAGATGAATATTATACACGCCTCTTCAATGCGGAATAAGTAAGTATTCTCATATGATCGTATATGCCCACGCGAATAGATTGTTTGCGTGGGCTTTTTCATGGGATTATCCTACAAGCTAGACACTTATACTTACAAGAGTCGGTATATTTTTTATCTGAATTACACGCTCAATGCTTACATTTAGAAAGAAGAGAGGTAAGGCTTTCCTCTATCTATTTTCCAATCAAGATCTGAACCCCTTCATGCGAAACTCAACAGTAAACATTTTCCTTATCAACGTGGTGATCTTAGGTCTTTCAGCCTGCGTTCCTAAGCAGCAAGTCATAGATCCCAATCCCTACATGATTGCAGAAGGGCAAAGACCCTGGATAATCGCTCATGGAGGGGCTAAGGATCTTTTCCCTGAAAATACCATGGTCGCCTTCAATGGTTCATTTGATCTGAAAGTAGATGCTTTTGAGATTGATTTGTGTATGACAAAGGACCAGGTCATTGTCTGCCATCATGATCTGACCATAGATGCGACGAGTGATGGAGAGGGGAATGTGATCGATTATACGTTCGACGAGTTACAGGCTTTCAACTTTGGGTATGACTTTGCAGGACTGGATGGAAGCTATCCTTATCGCAACCGTGTCGTCGCACTTCCGAGCTTAGCGGAGGTTCTGGATGCCTATCCCAATATGCATTACATCGTTGAACTGAAAAATCTGGGAGAAAATGGATTTCGAGCGGGAGAGGTTCTTTTTGACTTATTGGAAAATTATGATTTGGGTGATCGCGTCATTGTAGCGTCTTTTCGCGATGATGTATTACAGCACTTTGTAAAGGTATCTGGGGGAAAATATCTCACTTCGAGCAGTGAAAAAGAGACGGAGGATTTTGCGTTTTCGGGCTTAGGGGGAATGGAGTACCTCTATCGACCAGAGGCCATTGCGGTACAGATCCCGATGTCGAGCGCGGGCATCAATCTAGCGACAAAAAGGATCATCCGCTCGGCACACCGCCGCCGTATGGCTGTCCACTACTGGACCATAGACCAGCCTGAGGATATGGAGCTTCTGATCGGGCTAGGTGCCGATGGTCTCATCACAGATCGTCCCGATCTCATGTGGGCAAAGCTTCGAGAAATGGGATATTGACATTTTTCATTTTTCATTTTTCATGGTGTACCTGACTCACAAGTATAGATTTCATGAACAATGAAGAATGTGCTCTGAAAAATGATTCCTGCTTACTTACGACAACTCGAAACAGTCTTCCAAATGGGTTAGTTGGCAAATCTCACGAACAAAAACACATCCAATTGCTTACAGATAATAATCTTTTGCAAGGAAGCGTAGGCTAATTGTGTTAGGGTTTGGCAAAAAGTATTAATTTTGCCCGCTAATTACAGATCTTTTATGATTGAGTTGTTGCTACAAATACAAGCCCAAATGGAGGGGCGACTATGGGACAGGGATGGAGGTCCTATTTATGAAGAGACGCGGCGTCGCTTAGATGAGTTGATTGTGGAGCCTTTAAATGGGATCTCGGCTGCGCTTTTTTTATTGATTGTGGGTTATTTCGTTTGGTTGTTGAGAGGAAAATACAGAAAACACACCTTCATGACCATATCTCTAGGCATCTTAGCAATTGGAGGTATCGGAGGTACAATCTATCATCTCTTTAGGCTGTATCCCATTTTCTTATACATGGATTGGGTGCCCATCATGATATTATGCTTGGCTGCTTGTGTGTTCTTCTTCGTCCGAGCGGGGGGGCAATGGTGGGTAGCTGCTATGGCCCTGCTCAGCTACTTTGGGATCAGCACCTTATTATTTGCTTCTATCAACAGCGAGAATCCTATTCTCCCACCCCAGTTGTTAGTAAATATCAACTATGCTTTGATGGCCACATTGGTTTTGGGACCTGTTTACTACATTTTATACAAAACCAATTTTTACAAGAGACAATGGGTTATATACGCCCTGCTGGCCTTTTTGGCAGCGATCACCTTCCGTATGCTAGATGCCTCGGACTGGGTAAGATTGAACCTCGAAGGTATCGGGACACACTTCTTGTGGCATACCTTTGGCGCAGTGGCCTGCTTTGCCATTTTCCGCTACGTCTATGAGGTCGGTGAAATGCCTGAGGAGCAATTCATCGATTTTCATCAGCAACAGCCTGTTAAGCTGTAGAGATACAAAAAATAGAAAGGAAGGCATCTTGCGAAAGGTGCCTTTTTTGGGTTAGAGCCTATAGATCCCCATTTTTGTAGATGCCCATGGTTTGATATAAGTGTTTACGTTTCTTCCTAGGAGTAAATAATCTTCGGATACCCCGCCTCTTCCCCTGCTGTTTTTCCTCAGATGAAACCTTTCCTGCCATCCCCAATGCTTCATCATTTGTGGACGATTCCTTCAAAGTAATAGTGGGAAGCTTATATGTGCCATTCGCATCTGGAACTATAGCAGAATTTTGGAAGATTTCTCTGTCATATCCTGAGTGACTTACAACTATTTTAACCTCTTTAAGTGCGCGCTCCTCTAGCCAAAATTGAAACTCCCCATTTACATCTGATACAGTATGTTTGGCACTTTCGAAACCCTCAGCTGTGAGCCTAATCGTTGATCCTGGTATACCTTCATGGGTTCCTAGATGGGTTACTTTTCCTTTGATCAACACCTTTTCTCCATTCAATATGTGCTTCACAGATGCCGCTTTGCCATCTTTTTGCTTGAGAAAATCCGACTTGTTTGGAGCAGATGACTGAGCTGTATCTTGATGAATGTGAATAGTCTCCTGCTGAGATGGTATAGGTAGCATCTCGCTTTGTCCAAAAGCAGAACCTGTAACAGCAAATAAGGCAGCCGTCGCAGCTACCATACAGCGATTCCATCGAGCTTGTTTCCTTTCTAGCTGATTGACAGAAGCCAATTGGTCCTGTCCAATGCGGATGCAGAGTTCGGAATCTTTCCTGTCTAGGAGATGTTTGATTTCTCGTGTGGATGTACGCGTCAGGTCAACCACGCATTTCTGACAGACGGCACAGTGGCGTCCTTGATCTGTAGGCGTCATCTTTTGCCAATCCTCATGACAGGGGTTGGGGATTTCATAGCTGGGCATAGGTTTAGCTTTTTTGTAAGATAGGCCTTAGCACTTCATTCCACAATGGGCAGACACATCGTCTCTCATTTTTCGAGATGCACATCATCAAAAAGTGGCTACCACAACCAGCGATTGGCAAAGAGCTTCAAGGGTGCATACCAGGGATCTTTTGTGGCAGGTGCTACCTCCCGCTCTTCCTCTTCCTGGGCCAAAGCCCAGGCTGGTGCTTCTTGCACGCAAGAGAGAGTTCGAGCCAAGCCAAAGGGTTGTGCCTTCGGCCTACAGCAGCAACCATCGCCTAAGAGTAAGCCGATGCTTTGGGCTTCTCGATCTAGGATCTTAAATCGCTTTTTGTATTTCTGGGGCTTCGCCTCTAGTTTCTGATTGGCCAACGCACTCAGGTCAGGAGAGCCTGCCAAGCGCCATGCAGTGTACCAATAGGCCCCTACCCTACGGATAGAAGCCTGCATCCTGCGCTCTACCATGCCATTGAGGAGCTCGTGATAAGCTGTGGAGTAATCCCGCGAATAGGTGCGCACGACCACGTTGTTTCGAGACTCATATCCATATTTTTTGTCTTTAGGGAAATCTGCATTGAGTTCGGCCTCTCCTCCCAGCACCGAGTCCAGACGTATATGGCTCTCCATGACAATGTCCCAGGTTTCCATGTAGAGATCCTCTACATAATAACATTTCCCCACAAAAAAATCGTATTCAGATCCAAACAGCTCAGGCAAGCGAGACTCCCAAAAACCATGAATCCCTTTCTGACCTGTCAGTTGCCCGTTGTAGTTTTCTGTGGTATGAAGGGGTACATGTGCATCTCCAATATAATGCCCCAGATCTGCAGAGATCTTCATGATGCGGGCCAGGTCTTGATTTTCAAAAGCTTTCTTCAGTCGATAGACGACTGTAGGGACATGGTATGGTAGTACCCCAAAAGCTTCCAAGGTATCAGCAGTAAGTTTCTTCACGGCATCATCCCAATACCGCGGGACATTTTCATAGGGATAGGTTCCATAATGATCAATATCTATATAATGATGCGCAGCTTCTCCATCTACTGCATATCGTCGCTTGTCGGGATCTACTGCATGCTCGGTCAAATAACTCATATGCTTTTTGTAAAGGACGAGCATCTCAGGAGGGAGGGTGAATACGGCCAAGCGATTGATCCGCTGATGCGCCCAAAATCCCCAAGCATATCCACTTTGAGGGATACACATGAGCGAAAAACAAAAAAGGAGTCCTATCCAAGTGCAGCAGGTATTTTTCCCAAACATAAGCTAAGTATCTATTTGGCACCTATTTCTAACAAAATACGCGAAAATTCCTCTCCTTAGTGTATCTATCTTTATTTTTCATAGTGTTTTCGCTATTTTTGCGAAAATACGCGCCCGTTCATTCACCTTCCATCATTAACCAATACGAATCTTCGGTAGTATGCTAGTCGAAAATGTCATGATCAAAGAACTGGAAGAGGTTCTTGAATATGTAGATACAGAGGACCCTGTAGCTTTGGTCGTGTGGAATGATGAGGTCAATACATTTGACTGGGTCATCAAATCATTGGTAGAAATCTGTGGTCATACGCATGAGCAAGCAGAACAATCAGCCATGATCATTCATTATAAAGGAAAATATGCTGTCAAAAAGGGAAGCCGTAAAAAGCTGAATCCCATGCGAGAGGGCCTAGTAGACCGTGGAATCGGCGCAACTGTCGAGTCTACTTCTGATTAACTGAAAGGGCACTTCTCATATACTCATCTTGATGTACCAACTTGTACCTTGAGAAAGGTAAACTTGATGTAGTAGTGACCCACACGCTTTTCTTGTCCTGCATATGATTGACTTATCTTCTGTGATTTTTTGACGAATTTCCAGTGTCCTTTCGATCATTAGTTACAAAATTGTACATGTATTTGATATTTTATGCCTGTCTATCAGCTACCTGATGAACCCATTTTCCCTCATCCTCAACTCGCAGAACCCGATGGGCTGCTGGCGATAGGGGGAGACCTCAGCGTAGATCGGCTGATACAGGGGTATGCGACAGGCGTTTTTCCTTGGTACAATGAAGAGGAACCCATCCTATGGTGGTCGCCCGATCCGCGATTCATCCTGTATCCTGATCAGCTCAAGGTCTCTAAGAGCATGAAGCAGGTCCTCAGACGGAAGACTTTCGAGATCACTTATGATCAAGATTTTGGGCAAGTCATCCGCAACTGCCAGCAGATTCCACGTCCAGGACAGGCAGGTACCTGGATTACACCAGATATGATCGCAGCTTATGAAGCACTACATCAAGAAGGCTGGGCACACTCTGTAGAGGTCTGGCAGCAAGGCCAATTGGTCGGAGGACTCTATGGAGTTTCACTAGGTACGTGTTTTTTTGGGGAATCTATGTTTGCCAAAGTGAGCAATGCTTCCAAGGCAGGCTTCATTACCCTGATACAAGACTTGAAGGCAGCCAACTTTCAATTGATCGACTGCCAAATATATACGGCCCATTTAGCCAGTTTAGGTGCCACTTCTATCTCGCGGCTGACATTTTTAGAACATTTAAATGCCTTTCTTGAGCATCAGTCTATTCGTGGGAATTGGGGAGATTTTTTCAAAAAATCTACCTTTTCAAGAGAATAAATGATACTCTGATCTAGATCCATTTACCTCACTTCTCGATTCATTCTAGATCCATTTAGTTTCATCCACCAACTATTTCGCACACTAAAAGTATCGAGTCATCACGAAAAATTAGTATTATATCCATTTTCTTATATATTAAATATATAACATATCCTATTACTAAGAGCATGAATGTCCCCCAACCCCAATCTGAGAACATGGAGCATCTGATCTTGCAAAAGATCGACAAGGGTATCATATTCATTGATCCAGAGGGTCAGATTAGGTACTGGAACAAGCAAGCGGGGCTACTACTAGGGTACCATGAGGAGGAAGTGTTGAATCAGAATATTGCTACTATTTCGGAGCAATTGGCAACTGATTCTCTTAAGGATCAGCAACTTGTGCAGGGCACCAATCCGTTTACTTTTGGATGGATTTATACAGGAAAGGTAGGAAAGCCTTTTGGCTTAGAAGCGCACGTTTTCCCTACAGAAGAGGATGAGTTTGGGACATCTGGCTGGCTAATAGAGTTGAGGGAGACGACATTTGAGACAGAGAATAAAGAACAGGAAAAATTTTTAGGGGAGATCTTGTCAGGCATTTTGGAGGCTCAGTCTCACTATGTCATGCGTACAGACGTCGATGGTAAGATCTTGTTTGTCAATGATGCCTTTCGGAAAAAGTTTAATTTCCTAGGTCCTATCATCGGAGAAGGCTCTTTGAAATTCATTCACGAAGAAGACCACCTCAAAACGAGGCAGACCATTCAAAAATGTTTTGAAAATCCAGGACAACGATTTGGAGTAGAAATTCGGAAACCTTATCTCAACGACGAATATTTTTATACAAATTACTGGGAGTTTGTCAGTATACAAGATCAAGAAACCCAAATAATCGGTATCCTAGGGATCGGTCATGACATTACACATCTAAAGGGAGTCGAACTTGCCCTCAAGCGTAGTGAAAGCTTTCTGAATAAAGCCATGGACATAGGGGAGATCGGAGCTTGGGATTGGAATATAGATACGAATCAAATTTCGTTTTCCGATCAGATGGCCCACATCTTTCCCTATCCTCTAGCAGAGCGAGTGGACCCTCTAGACGGCTGGCTCCAATACATCCATCCACAAGATGCTTCCTTGATCGCCAAGCAGATATCACAAGCCCTTGTAGGTAATCACCATGAGCACGAATTAGAATTTCGGCTGATCTTGAATAATGGAGAAAAACCAGAAATTCGCTATATCTACGCGAGTGGAGATAAAGTGGTCGATGAAAAAACAGGAGAAAATCACATCATCGGGGTAGTACAGGACATCACGAGGCGTAAGCGGATTGAACGACAACTAATCGAGTCGCTAGAATTCAACAAAAATATCATCTCTCATGTGCAAGATGGTGTCATCGTATTGGATCAAGAGTTGCGATGCCAGATCTGGAACCATGTGCTTGAGGAGATGACAGGTATTCCCTCTGTGAGAGCAATCGGCAAGCCTATATTTGAGATATGGTCTCAGTGGAAACTCCTGGAAAAAGAATATCGCAAAACTTTTCAGCAGGTACTGAATGGAAAGACCGTCAAACAGGAGGCTTATCTCCCTCCCAGGAGCCAGGACGCAAAATCAGGATGGGTCGGAGAAAAATTCAGTCCTAACTTCAACAGTGAGGGGGAGATCATCGGGATCATTGGTGCGCTGACAGATCTCACCGACCTGAAAGAAAAGGAAAAGGCCTTAGAGGAATCATCCAAAAGTCTTCAGTTGGCTACCTCAGCTTCAGGTATTGGGATCTGGAAATATACCCTTGTCTCCGACAAGCTAGAGGTCAACAAGGAGATTATGCTCATGCACGGTCTTCCTGTAGATCAAAAAATCACATATCCAGCGTTACAAGCACTTGTACATCCTGAGGATAAGGATCGCATGGTCTCATTCGAAGATCTATTAAGCGGACGAGAAGTCAAAGATGTAGAGTTTCGGATCATCAAGCCCAATGGAGATATCAACTTCGTCAGCACCTCCTCTACGCCTATTTTCAATTCATTGGGTACCCTCATACAGATTGTGGGTGTAAACATTGACATTACCCATCTTAAGGTAAATGAAGCCTCCCTGCGAGAAAAAAATGAAGAGTTGATCCGCACCAACAAAGAGTTGGATACCTATGTCTATCACACGACGCACAACCTTCGTGCACCTATAGCCAACGTGAAAGGTCTTATCGACCTTTTGGAAGAGGAGAAAGATCCCGCTACACATAAGCAGCTGATTGAATTCTCTAGATCGAACGTAGAAACACTAGACATTACCATCAGTCACATTCTCCAATACTCCTACAACAACCGCATGGAGATCATGCATCATGAGGTCAACCTTCATGAATTGATCGAAGTGGTGATCAAGGAGCTGGCTTATATGGACCATCACAGTCATATACAGCTTCAAAATCTTGTGGCGCAAGACATTAGGCTTTACTCCGATCGAGAGCGGCTAAAGATGATCTCACAAAATCTCCTTTCGAATGCCATTAAGTACCATGATCCTCAAAAAATAGATCCCTTTGTCCAGATATCCTCTGTCATCAAAGACGATGTTGTAGAGATCGCTTTTAGAGACAATGGACAGGGAATAGATGAAGCCCATCAAGAGAAGATTTTTCAGATGTTTTTTAGAGCACTCAACGCAGGGCAAGGCTCAGGACTAGGGCTTTACATCGTCCAAGAAGCTGTGAGACAGCTAAATGGTGAGATTTCTCTTGAATCACAGCCTGGGGTAGGAAGTACATTCATTTTAAAAATCCCCAGATAACACTTCATGCCTCCTCTCCTATTACCTATCATTATCAATGAATAGGACCATTTTCTTTGACTGTCACTCCTACGACACCTTTCCACGAATTCGAATGAGACATTGAGGGTATGCCTGCGTCTTTATCTTGAGTGAAATTATATTTGTGGAATGTTCAAAAAGTAATGATGCTAAAACGAAACCATGAGTAGCTCTCTTTTCGTTTATATGAAAAACTCAACATATACCTATTTACTTTTTGACGCTTATTCCTCACTCAAATACCCAACGAATTCGATTTTATGCAGACTTTGTCCTCGACTCGTTTAGCCGCTCTTAAAGAAAAACTCATACAGGTTCGCCGTCAATCTGAAAAGCTTGCTGCGCCGCTCGCTCCTGAAGATACTGTCGTCCAACCCATCATAGATGTAAGTCCCCCCAAATGGCACCTAGGGCATACTACATGGTTTTTTGAAGAATTTTTACTCTCTCCCTATCTCCCAGGTTACCAAAAGTTTCATCCTAGATATAACTATCTATTCAATAGTTACTATGAAGGAGCAGGAGACCGTGTCCAGCGAGCATACAGAGGGAATATGACACGTCCGACAAAGGAGGAGATCATCACCTATCGCCAATATGTTACAGAGCATCTCCTTCAATATATGGAGAATGGTCGAGTCAAAACAGATCGAGAACTCTATATCCTTGAAGTAGGCCTCAATCACGAGCAGCAGCACCAGGAATTGCTAGTGTATGACATCAAATATATTTTGGGTCACAACCCCCTCTTTCCCGCTTACCATGAAGACTTACCTGAAACCTATGAAAGCCTCTCGCCAGGTGATGCGACCTTCTTACAAGTACCTGAGGGGATCTACGAGGTAGGACATACTGGAGCGGCTTTTCACTGGGACAATGAAGAAGGCAGCCATCGTGTATTTGTAGAAGCCTTTGAAATCATGGACAGACTGGTGACCGTAGGAGAGTTCAAAGCATTTGTAGATGCAGGAGGATATCAGGATTATAAGTACTGGCTGGAAGAAGGATGGAGATGGGTCAATCAAAATCAAATTGATACCCCTTTTTATTGGTTTCAAATAGAGGGCCAATGGCATCACTTCACCCATCATGGACTAGAACCTCTCGATCTCAATGCCCCCATGACCCATGTGAGCTATTATGAGGCAGATGCCTTTGCCAGATGGAAAGGCAAGAGACTCCCAACGGAGTTTGAGTGGGAAATTGCTTGCAAGCGGTTCTGTCCAGAGATCCCCGCAGAGGCCAACTTTGTCGATACGGAACTCTTCCGACCTATCCCTAGACAAGGACAAAATCTCCAATTCTATGGAGATGTATGGGAGTGGACGTCGAGTGCTTATCTACCCTACCCTTTCTACGCAGCAGAAGAAAGTACCCTGGGTGAATACAATGGAAAGTTCATGATTAACCAAATGGTACTCCGCGGAGGAAGCTGTGCTACCCCCAGAGACCACATCAGACTCACCTATCGAAACTTTTTCCATCCACATCTCCAATGGTTATTTAATGGCTTCCGCCTAGCTGTACATACATAGTACGGTCTTTTCATTCGTTTCTGTCAACCAGAAAAATCTCATTACTAAAATATTTCGCTATGTCTTCTGTAAATCACGTTGTCAAGAAAACACCTTTTGTGCAAGATGTACTAGAGGGATTGACTGCTAGCCCCAAACATTTATCTTCTAAATATTTTTACGACGAAAAAGGAAGCGTGCTTTTTCAGCAGATCATGCGTATGCCAGCGTACTACCCTACAGACTGCGAATACGAAATCTTTGACAGGCAGAAAGCAGAAATTCATCAGCTATTTGCAGAAGGAGTGGATAACTTCCGAATAGTAGAATTTGGAGCTGGGGATGGCCTGAAAACCAAGGTCTTGTTAGATTATTTCCTACAACAAGATACTCACTTTACCTATTCTCCTATTGATATCTCGGGTTCTGCACTGACCCAACTATCAGAGGATCTAGGGACTCGATGGCCTAATCTGGATGTAGATCCCTTTAAGGGAGATTATTTTGAAGCGCTGCACAAACTATCTGCGCAAACAAGTGAGAGAAAAGCTGTTCTTTTTCTGGGTTCCAATATTGGGAACTTCACCGAATCCAAAGCGATGGCATTTTTAGCCTCCATCCGTAAAGACCTGAATCCAGGGGACCGTTTGCTGATAGGGTTTGACTTGAAGAAAGATCCGCATACGATCTTACAAGCTTATGATGACCCTGAAGGCATCACTCGTGAATTCAATCTCAACCTTCTGCACCGCATCAATCGTGAGTTAGGAGCGAATTTTCAGGTGGACAAATTCATCCATGCACCTAGCTATAATCCCATGACAGGGGAGACCAAAAGTTTCCTAGTCAGTACGATAGATCAGCAGGTTTACATCGAAGCACTCGATCAGAGCTTCAGTTTCTACGCTTGGGAGGCGATCTGGACAGAGCTTTCGCAGAAGTATGACTTCCCCACGATTGAGCGCTATGCAGAGGCTGCGGGCTTTAAGGTTCTTTCGCATCTCACGGATAGCAAGGGTTGGTACTGTGATTCTATATGGGAAGTAAAAGCGTAAGAGGAATATGTAGAAATAATCCCTCCCTTTTTGTGCTGTTTTTTATAGGGGAAAAGCGTTACTTCCTGGAAAATTAACCACCATACTATGCTTCGCATCCTGTGGCTTCTGGGATTGATGCTTTTCCTTTTTCCTACCTTTTCGCAGCAGCGACGAGCCTTTCACTACCAGCATGATTATTCACCCTCTCAGTCATTCTTCCAAAATGATACTACCCTCAATCTCAAGCGCAAACGCTGGGTGACGGGCATTGCCTTGGGGGGATATAGTGCAAGTGCGCTTTATCTAGGGACAGTTTGGTATGCCGCAGAGGACCTGGCAGCCTTTCGCTTCTTCGATGATAGTCACGAGTGGAAACAGATTGATAAAATGGGGCATGCCCTAGGAGCCTATCATGCCAGTCGGTGGATGATTGGGCTGTATAAATGGTCGGGAGTCCCTAAGAAGAAAGCCATCCTAACAGGTACGGCTGCTGGATTTTTGGCGATGAGTAGCATAGAGGTCTTTGATGGATTTGGGGAAACTTGGGGATTCTCGTGGAGCGATGTTGGTGCCAATGCACTAGGTGCTTCTCTTGCGGCAGCCAATCAGATCCTTTGGAACGAAGATCGACTTCAACTCAAGGTTAGCTATATGCGCTCGGCTTATGCGACCAATCCCGATTTCTATCGTCTCTTCGGCAGCAATTGGGCGGAGTGGATACTCAAGGACTACAATGGTCATACCTTGTGGCTCAGTACACGGGTACATTCCTTTCTCCCTGAGGGACGCTTCAAAGATATCTATCCTCGCTGGTTAAATCTAGCGGTAGGCTATGGAGCAGAAGGACTTGAAGGAGGATATGAAGATCGAGAGGGGGATTGGAGGAATCGAGAGTATCGACAGTATTATTTGAGTTTTGACATAGACCTCCGCAACATCAAAACCCGCCATGCTTGGCTACACAGTGTTTTTGAGGTGGTGAGCATTTTTCGGATTTCGATGCCTGCTTTGCGCTATGATCGAAATGGTTGGGTACTACTGCCGTTGGAGTGATAAAAAAGTGGGGAACCCGAAGATTCCCCGTATGCGGTTATTGCCTACCTATAAGCCGGATTCTGTATCCCGTAGGACCTTCATCATTTGTCTGGGGCTACAGTCACCCATAGCCTCTAGCAGCCTACCCTCCAGCAATCGGACGAGCCGCCCTCAAACGCTGGTATATTTGGCCTTTCAACTCCTGAGGTTTACCCAGCTCCTGATGTCACCACCAGGACTGGTGGGCTCTTACCCCACCCTTTCACCCTTACCCCCTAAGGGGCGGTCTACTCTCTGCTGCACTTGCTGTCATCCCCTGAGGGACGCCTTCCTGTTAGGAAGCAGGATGCTCTATGTTGTCCGGACTTTCCTCTCTTGCATGCAAAAGCGATGAAGCAATAGACAATAGCCTTCAAAGATACTGAGTTTTTGGACAAAAAGTTGCCTTTTTGAGAAGTCGAGAACCGAGAGGCGAGATGTGAGATAAGCAGATCAAGCACATAGGATCTCGATTCTCGGTTCTCATCTCTTGACTCTCTCCTATATTTCTTACACCTCCCTGCCTTTTGCACTTCACTACATATCTTACTTCTCCTTGCAGAGCCTTTGTCCCCGTCGTATTTTTAAGTCATACAGATATTTTCACCCCCAAACCTAAAAATCTACATGCGGTCATTTTTTACCCTCTTCCTATTTATAGGGGTAATGACTTGCTTACAAGCAAATTATTTCGCTTCTGAACTCAGAATCTACCCCAATCCTAGCAGTTCTGGAAACTATGTCATAGAGATGACAGGCACCCAAATAGAAGTTCCTGTCCAGATCAAAGTATTCAACATGATCGGTCAGGAGATGCTTGTTCAGCGTATAGAATCTGCACGACAGACCATCCGCATAGTGATTGATCTCTCGCATCTCCCCAAAGGTTCTTATGTGCTAGAATTTAGTCAGGGCGATGTCAAACAAACGCATAAGCTCTCTTTTATTTAATGGTTTTGATGTACAACAGGTAAGGTGCAGTCCCAGAGATGGGGCTGCTTTTTTTGTTAGAATGTAGTAGAGACAAGACCGCTTTGTTATGAGAATCAAGATTTACCATACCCTTTCGTTCGTCTCAGCTCCCATAGCCAAGCGGTCTCGATTCACTTTTATCCCTCTATGAATTCTCCGAAAAAGGTTGTTTCTTAGGAGTGGAAAAAGGCATACCTCGGCAGATGGCCTTGTATGCAGCAGTATTTAACGATAGTATATTGAAATTCACAGACTTTGGCCTCGAACCTTCGGTAGAAGATAGCATAGATGCCCTAGGATTTAGCGAAGCTACACCTATACAAACCCAAGCGATACCCCTGATTCTTCAAGAAAAAGACCTTATCGCCTGCGCCCAAACGGGAACAGGGAAGACAGCTGCTTATGTCATCCCTACGGTTAATCACCTCAACAAAGAAGAAAGCAAACACTCACGTGCGGTCATCCTCGCCCCTACGCGGGAGTTGGTGGAGCAGATCGACCAAAATATAGATGCCCTCTCCTACTTCACAGGCGTATCCTCTGTGCCTGTCATTGGGGGAAACAATCCCAAAGATTTTGAGCGTCAGAAATTTGGCCTTCGAAATGGTGCAGATATCATCATCGCAACGCCCGGTCGATTGCTGACTTTTATCTCATTGGGCATCTGCGACTTGACACATATCGAAAGAGTGATTTTGGATGAGGCGGACAAGATGTTAGACATGGGATTCTATGCCGACATCTTGAAGATCATTCGCCAGTTGCCTGAGGAACGTCAGACATTGATGTTTTCGGCGACGATGCCTCCCAAGATTCGCAAGCTAGCAGAAGAGATCCTCAAAGAGCCTGAGACCATCAACCTCAACCTCTCTAAGCCTGCTGAGGGTGTGGACCTCAAAGCGTATATGGTATATCCCGAGCAAAAGATTCCTTTGCTCAAACACATACTGGGTCAAGGCGAGATTGACTCGATGATCATTTTTGCGGCGAGCAAAGCCAATGTGGATCGCATCACACGCGACCTCAACAAGCAAAACCTGGGCGCAAAAGCCATTCACTCGGACAAGGATCAGTCTGAGCGACTGGAAACGCTCCGCATGTTCAAAAATAAGCAGTTTCCCATCTTGGTGGGAACAGATGTATTGGCCCGAGGCATCGACATCGACGACCTAAGTCATGTGGTCAACTATGATGTACCACGCGACGCAGAGGATTATGTACACCGCGTCGGTCGTACGGCACGTGCCAGCAGTACAGGCGAGGCCATTACGTTCATCACGCCAGATGATGCCTACAAATTTGGTCGCATCGAACGACTGATCGAGCAGGAGGTACCTAAACCTGCGGTACCAGAAGAACTCGGCGAAACGCCTGAATATAGACTACCTCGACGCAAAGGTGGTGGCGGTGGCCGTAGAAAAGGTGGAGGCGGTGGAAATCGTCGTCGCGGCGGCGGTGGAAATCGCGGGGGTGGCGGCAACCGCAATCGCAACAACAACCGCAGGCGGGGAGAAGGCGGAGGCCAAGGTGCAAACGCCGAAGGAGGCAATCGTCAGCCCCAAGGCAATAAGGAAGGTGAGGGAAACTCCAATAATAACCGTCGCAGACGCAACAATCGTCGCCGTCGCGGCGGGGGAGGTGGACAAGGAAACGGCCATGCAGGAGGCGGAGACCAAGGACAGCCGCCGCAGGCGTGATGTATAGACAGTAGCACCAACGGGACGTTGGCGCTGGCAAGTGGAAACTAATAGATTGCGTGCTGCGTAGTTTGATGACTACGCAGAGCAGGAAGAGGCAGAAAACGACCTAAACTTGAGTTAAGTTCTGCCCGTAAATACTCATAAGTTTCACTATTTGACTTCTACAATTACTCAACCATGCCTGAAGTTCTAAGAAAAGAAGGATATAAGTTTATCATTTATTTTAATGATCATGATCCAAGGCATGTTCATGTGGAAAAAGGAGGAGGAAGGGCAAAGATTATGCTGGAAGAAGAAATTGAAATTAGAAGCTTTAGTGGATTTAAGTCAAAGGAATTAAGAAAAATTCTTGGGATCATTGTTGAACATTATGATTACTTAATACAGAAGTGGGATGAAACCGTCAATTAGCGATCAGACAAAAAAACTCTTGGATCTCGTGGAAGCCGCAGAGAAACTTGACATCGAAATTCCACACTATACATCTGATAAAATCGAATTGGATCTTTTTCAAAGAGGAATCCATATACACTCACTTGAATTTGTTAAGGACATGGATATTTTTCTCATTGTTCTTAATAATGAACAGGTCATTAAGGATAATATTTCGGATTATCCCCAACTTAAAGATTTGACATTCGAAGATCTGAAACAACATGCATTATCAGGGGACAAATTAGGGGTCCGGTGGGAAAAACAAGACGTTGATTTTCATCTTGTGGGTTTTATCAAAAAGCATATAGCAGCGCAAAGTAGCATGTTGAAACAGCAAGAGGCTTCTTCTCAGAATCTTCGGTCTTACCTTCGACAGAATTCCTTCATTGCAGAAGAAATACGCTTTCATGACTCTGTCAGCCAGATCATTGATCACCTTTTCCAGTCTCCTGGCAAGAAGGCGAACTCGGCTTAGTACAGATGTGTAGTAGTAGCACAAACTAGAAGATATTGTTGGTAGAAAATACCTCATAAATAAGCATCAGTTATTTCCTTCGCTGCAAGTTCTATAGATTCTGCATCAGAGACATGAATAGATTTGTAGTCTGCCAACAAAGGAAAATTATTAAATACTTTCTCTAGCGAAAGGTTATAATATACAGGTATAAACCGCTGAGTGCTCAGTACATTCTTTGATTTGCTTCTACATGCGTTGTTAGTTGGGAAACTAATAGATTGAGTGCTGCGTAGTTTGATGACTACGCAGAGCGGTCTGTTTCACTTTATGCTTCTTGCTATGCAAAGAGATACGCCATGAATGGACGCATCTACCGTGCGGTGGTCTGGTACGTTGGCGCTGGTAGGGCATTGGTCTATTTCAACGTAACCTTGGTCTAGAGAGTCTTTTGAAAGGGTCTATTGCATTTGACTTCATGGCAAAAGCTATCTCATTGACTTCTTCTAGTCTGCTAAATACTCCTTCGATCTCGTTCTCCAATCTTTTACTTTCTCCACGAAGATCTATTTTTAAAATAAAGACAAAACGTGGAGCAGATTCAGGAAGTTCAACATTAAAGAAAGAGCCATACAGGTATCCTGCTGATTCTAGAAACAGCTCTTTATCCCAACTAACTTCATCAATAGATACCTGAATAAAGACAAAATCTTAGCATCTCCTTTCCTAAGAGGATTTGGAAGCGAAGATTTTGTCTTTATTCAGGTAT
>JBCBPW010000002.1:0-35447 GCA_039820545.1 Bacteroidota bacterium
GATTAGGAAAGAGAGTGAGACGATCTGGAGAGGGGTGAAGTCGCTAAAGTGATAGCGGATCATATTGGTAGAGATTCCTACACACAGAGCAGCAACGACTGCATAGAATGCATACGTATTAAAACTGCCTACGTCTGTACCTCTTTCAAATAGAATGAGTGCTACCACTCCCAGGAGACCAAGGAGTAAGGCAAACAGTTGAGAGCGTTTGAGTGGGGCCTTGTATAGGACAAAACCGACAATGAGTGTCATCAGAGGTGTGAGGGAACTTAATACTCCATTGAGAGAACTCGTAATTCCGCTCTGAGCTAGCGCATTGAGATAAGTCGTACAGAAATTGGTAAAAAAAGCAAAGAGAAAGAGCAGGCCCCACTGCTTGACTGTGATTTGGCGCAAATACTTAAATACAAAAGGGATAAGCACAAGAGCAGCAAAAAACATACGACCAGCGAATACTTGCGCTGGTTCAAATACTTCCAGTGAATATTTTAGCAAAAGAAAGGAACTCCCCCACGTCAATGCTAGTACAATGACGATGGTCCATATGACAAATGTCGGAGGTAATCTCTGGATAAACTTATCCAAGGGACTTGCTTTTGCGCTTTGTTCGTTATCTCTTGTAAAAACCAATTGGGACGGGCCTAAATTACAATTAATCTCTTGTTACCTTCAAAAATTATGAATATTACTTGGAGAATGATAATGACAAATATTCATGCTCTATCAGACTAGAAATCAGTAGAAAGGTAACTAATCCTGCATATCATATTTTCTGTATATTGCAAATACTTATATATCAAACTATTATTCTTATAGGTATACGCAGTACTTGAGGAAACGGTACAGGAAAGTCACATATGATCTGAAAATATTACAGCTATTGGGAGTTCTTTAATCCATTCAAGTTAGGTTTAAAACGGGATTTGGGTGAATATTGACCACTGAGCTTAAATTTCTGTAGGGCAATGCAACAAATTGGCATATATTTGGGTATATTAAAGAAGTGTCTTTAAAACAGAATCATGAAGAAAGCTTTACTCATCTCACTTACACTTATTTTCTGGAGCTTCGCCTCCTTACAAGGAGCAGGTTTGCTCACAAATGATGATTTTCTGTCTGGTATCCCAGCAGAGATTTCCGTTTTTCCCAACCCTGCGACAGATGTAGTCTATCTTCAGGTGAATGCGGATCTAGATCAGATTTTTGAATTGAAAGTAGTAAACTTGATCGGCCAAACACTCTTGGAAGATAAGATTTCTACCAATCGCCGTACGGAAATAGACCTACGTGCTTTTCCTCCTGGTGTATATTTCCTCCAAATCGTGGATGGAGACAATAAGATCATGAAGCGTCTAGTAATCCAATAGCATTCTTTCAAGTTTAGCTTTCTTTCACAAAATATAAAAAGCCTCATCTCGCGTAGAGTTGAGGCTTTTACCTTTGGGTACAAATATTATTCTTTCTAAAAGGAGGAAAGATGGCTGGAAGATTTCTTAGAAATACACACAAACGGCTTTTGACCCTCTAGATAGGATACTAATATGGGATGTAAACCCAATCAAAAGCAACGTGTACGATTGTATAAGTTTAAGAGGGGCTGACAGCAATCACACCTTTTACTTCAGGAGCTACTTTAAATATGGCTTGCTCGATTCCTGCCTTCATGGTGATACTGCTCATACTGCAAGACTCACAGTTTCCCAGTAACTCTACTTCGACCACTCCATCAGGACGCACTTGATGTACTTTCACATCTCCTCCGTCAGACTGAAGATAGTCTCTGATTGATCCTAAGGCGCGTTCGATTCGTTCTATTAAATGTGCTTCTCTCATTGATCAAATATAAAAAATAACCCAGACACATGTAAAATACTAAATGGGTAAGACTGAGAAAAATGGTGTAAACTTTGATATGAAGGAAAATAATACAGAAAACTTCCGCATTTTCTACCTTTCTCGTTCTATTCTTTTTACGCGAATGAGGCTTGTAACGTTAAGAATGAAGTAAGTAATAGGTCAGATAAAAAGACGTGACCCCCATTAAAGATCGTTTCTCAACATCTGTCCTCTTACTCCGCTTGGTCGTCTTATGTTTTCAGATTTACTTTCTTCGTCGGGGGTTGCTGCGCAAGGCGTATGGCTATTTCTTGTGCGAGTCGCGCACTCAACTGTCGGAATGCCTCCTGCATGACACGATCTTCTGTCAGGATGGCGGGTTTACCTGCGTCCGCTTGGATCGCTGCTTGCTCTCGCATCGGGATCTGTCCCAAGAGCGGCGCTTGAATATCCGCTGCCAACTCGCTACCTCCCCCTTTACCAAAGATGTAGTACTGTTTGTCGGGTGCATCATCAGGAACGAAAAAGGCCATATTTTCAATAACTCCCAGAATAGGAACATTGATCTGTGCTAGCTGAAACATATCTGCACCCTTGCGCGCGTCGGCTACAGCCACTTGCTGAGGCGTCGTGACCACAACAGCACCCGTCACAGGCAACGCCTGTACCAGTGTGAGATGGAGGTCCCCTGTACCAGGAGGTAGGTCGATCAAAAGGTAATCTACCTCTCCCCAGTGCGTATCAAATATGAGCTGTCTCAATGCCTTTGAAGCCATAGGTCCCCGCCATACGATGGCTTGCTCTTTTTTGACGAGCACGCCGATAGACATCAGCTTGACGCCATGCCGCTCAAACGGAACCAGAAGGTCGCGGTCACCGATCTTTTCAAGGCTCGGTCGTGCATCTGCAAAGTCAAACATGAGGGGCTGACTCGGCCCGTAGATGTCTGCATCCAACAAAGCCACGCGTGCTCCCGCTTGCGAAAGGGCAATCGCCATATTGGCGGCTACCGTAGATTTTCCTACTCCTCCCTTTCCTGAGGAGATAGCAATGATATTTTTGACTCCTGGCAAAACTTGATTGTTCAAATCAGATACCACGCGAGCCGTCATATTTACTGTGACTTCCGCCTCAGGATCCACCATGAGTTTGACTGCATTGATGCAAGCATTCTGGATAGCATCTTTCATCGGGCAAGCAGGTGTCGTCAATACCACCGTAAAGCTGACCTTTTTCCCTTCTATTTTTAGGTCCTCTATCATATTAAGCGTGACGAGATCCTTCTTTAAGTCGGGATCATCGACATGGCCCAAGGCTTGAAGTACCTTTTTTTCTGTAATTCCTTTATCTTTTGATTTGAATAACATACAGGCAATTTACCACATATAACCCAATTTCAACGGCTTAGGTTTTCTTTTCGTGCTTAATGACTATGACATTTTCCAGAAATAGGAAAAACACCGTAACTTGTTGTAAATTATGTATTAGGAATATAGCGCTCAGACGAGCATTTCTAATCTGGAATCCCAGTCCAGCCAATGAATCTCCCTTGGGGAGAAAGCGAGATCAGATGTGTGTATGCAGTACAAGGATTACTATCAAGTCATGGGAGTCTCTCCCACTGCCAGTGAAGAGGAGATACGAAAGGTTTATAAGAAGCTAGCGTTGAAATACCATCCCGACGCCAATCCCAATAATAGTGCAGCTGAGGCTCGATTTAAAGAGATCTCGGAAGCAAAAGAGGTATTACTCGATTCTTCCAACAGGATCAAGTACGATCATCTGCGTCGGCAGTATATGTACAAATACCACAAGCATCCGCAAGGTACGACTACCAAGCCTGCCCGAACAGGAAGCTATGAAGGAGAAGATTCTGCTTGGGGAGCGGCTTTTGGCAATTTTTGGCAGGAGGTATTTGGAGCCAAAAAAGGTCCAAGAAGAGGCAGAAACTACGAAGCGAATGTCAAGATTACCTTGGAGGAAGCCTACTATGGAATGCAGGATGTCCTCAAATTTGAAGGTCGTCGCTTGCGCATCAAAGTACGCCCAGGGATACAGGATGGTCAGATCCTTCGCATCAAAGGACAAGGCGCCACAGGCAAGAATGGAGGTGAAGCAGGAGATCTGTATCTAAAGATCATGATCAAGCCCCACAGCAAGTATACCAGGAAGGGAAACGACCTACATACGGAGATCCGCGTGCCTTTGTTGACCGCTATACTAGGGAGAAAAGTCGAGATCACCACCCTCAAGGGAAATATGGCCATCGCCATCCCTGAAGGCACACAGCCTGGAAAACAACTCAAACTTAAAGGACTGGGTATGCCAGACTACGATAGAAGCGGCGTCTTTGGAGACCTGTATCTCAAGATTCATATCGCGATTCCGACCAAGCTTTCTGCTCAAGAACGTGCGCTGTACGAGCAGTTGGAACAAATGGATAGGAAAAAGTAATCGTGGAGACGATCTCCGCAGACTGGTTTCCTTCGGTCTACAGCTGAAGCTCAATCCATGGTTGGCTCGCCCGATCCCGATCTTTTAGTTCGGGATCATCCCAGCGCTTATAAAAGTATGCCCTGAAAATATTTGTCCACCTTCTTAATTGAAGTGCTAGATACAATCTGGAGAGATGAGATTTCCAAGGGTTTGTTTGTCTAATGCTACACTATTTTCACAAGTACATAAGTACTTACCTAAGCCTATCCTACTTCTTTGAAGCTTACCTGCTCGTGCGTTTGGCTACTCTCTCAGCTTCTAGCTTGGCCAAAACCTCCATCCGATCCCCTTCATATTGCTGAAAATCTTTGTCATTTTCTATGAGGTAGTTCCAAATCATCTCATGAACTTTATCTTGAAGCATGGGTACGTCTGCTTCTGTCATTCCTTCGGTGGAGATAGGTGGCAATAGATGCATCCGCGCGATGCCTGGATATACTTTGAAAGAATCTACGGGTTGTTGATGGTAGATATCCAATAGGACAATAGGCAGGATAGGGACTTGGGTTTCTATGGCCAGTCTAAATCCACCTGCATAAAAAGTTTTGAGGGGATGAGGAGTACGATTTCGGGTTCCTTCAGCAAATATCAAAATGGAAGTACCTTCTTTGATTCGGTCGACCATGCGCTGGAAGCTCCGCTTGCGACTCTCGGCATT
This sequence comes from Bacteroidota bacterium, assembly GCA_039820545.1. Lineage (GTDB taxonomy): Bacteria > Bacteroidota > Bacteroidia > J057 > J057 > JALEFZ01. Next base: position 4,991 of record JBCBPW010000002.1, read on the forward strand.
GGAGCGGTTGACAGGAATCGAGGTGACGCGCAGGAGAAAGGTGCCAAATAAGGGAATCTTCATGACCTCTTCCTTGACCAAGGGCTGGAAAGGATGCTGGATGCGCGAGCCTGTGATGACAACGTCGAGCATGTTGCGGTGGTTGCTGACGAGTACATAGGGCTGATCTCGCTCGATGTGATGTAGTCCTTCTGGTTTGAATATCATCCCACAGAGGAAGGCCCAGGAAGTGATCCAGACAATATTGATCTTATAGACAAAGCGCATACGTGTGTTGCGGGGAAAGGGCGAAATTAGGATGTAAGGTATCAGGACAAGCAACATGGTTGCAAAAAACATCGATATGACATAAAGGCTATAAATCGATGAGATAATGTTCTTGATGACTTTCATACGTGTAAAGATTGATGCTAATATAGAACGCCCGCGCTGAGTCCAAACACAAATGTAAATATTTGACTTAAAAAAGCGCAGGACAAAAAGCATTATGAGAGCAGTTTATCCATATAAGGGTATATATAGATATATCGAGAATTATTTATTAGTAGTAATATTCGCATTAAAATTAATTCAAAAGTTTGCAACTTTTTAGGCTCACATAGAGTTAAGCATAGTAAATCATCCTAAAGAAAAGCTTTGTACCATCCCTCGCGTCCCATTCCTGATACAGGAGTATCCTGGCGTGTGAGGTGCTGAGCGTCTCTTTTGTAAATGAGTAATCATATGAGTCTGCCTAATTCTTCTTCTGATGGACATGTCAAAGTGCTAGAGCCACATGTAAGCTATTTTGATATTCATAGTTCCGAAAAGCAAGCACTGACTCTCCCTTTTCAGTTGATGAGTTATCTGTTGCTCTTCTTTGTTGTGATTGGCTTTTATTATTACCTAGTCCAGGGAGAAAACTCCATTACACCCCTGATCACATGGTTATTTGCCATATTCGCTCCTTTCTACTTTCCTGGCATTTATCTATTCAATCAATACATGGTGCGTGAGCAGCGTAAGCAAGTAGAAATAGATGAGCGATACCAGTATATCCAATATGTAGACAGACATACAGGAGAAAATATTTTATTTCATGTGGACCAAGTGGATCGCGTGACGCTTAATATGAGCATGATGTTTCCTTATGGCGTAGATTATATGTCCATGTATCTCAAAGGAGGGAAAGTCATCCATATCTCTTCTCTAGTGGTTTCTCCACGCATTCTGATCAATACTATGGGGTGTGAGTATGAGATAAAAGAACGGGTGTTCAATCCCTTTCCTTCACGCTAAATTTATTTTTATCAGAAGCTTAAGGTCAGCTGATGGCCTGATTTATCTTCGATCTCTGTATTCAAGCTCGAAAGCGAAATCCCCAGGAGACGGACAGGTTTAGGTGGAAATTCGGGCTGGAGGAGTAAATCTTGAATCACAGGAAAGATTTCCTGATAGGTAGATACATACTGTCCGAGTGTACGACTGCGCGTCGTCTGCTGAAAGTCGAAGTACTTGATTTTTAATGTGATAGTTTTTCCCTTCGCTTGAATGGATTCCATCCTGCTACATACCTTTACCAAAATCGGTTGCAGCTTACCCAGCATCTCTTCTTCTGTCTCCACATCCTCCCCAAAGGTATTCTCTGCTCCTACAGACTTTCGGATTCGGTCGGGTTTGACAGGACGGTGGTCTTCGGCTCGTACGATGCGATAGTAATGTCGACCTGCTTTCCCAAAACTCCGGACAAGTTCCAGTTCAGTTCGTGCTTTCAGGTCAGCCCCATCGTGAATGCCCAGCTTCTTCATTTTTTCGGCTGTCTTGGCACCGATTCCGTGAAACTTTTTGATGGGGAGTTTTTCGAGGAAAGCCAGTGCATTCTCAGGTGGAATGAGGGTAATGCCATCGGGTTTGTGGATATCAGAGGCGACTTTGGCGAGGAATTTATTGATGCTGATACCTGCGGAGGCAGTCAGTTGCGTCTCTTCCAAGACTCGGGCACGGATTTCTTTGGCAATGAGCGTGGCAGAGTGAATCCCTTTTTTATTTTCTGTCACATCTAGGTAGGCTTCATCCAGCGAGAGGGGTTCTACCAGATCTGTATATTCAAAGAAAATGGTGCGAATCTGATGTGAGACCTCTTTGTAGCGATCAAAGCGAGGCTTCACAAACGTGATATGTGGGCAGAGCCTGTAGGCTTGAGCTGAAGGCATGGCTGATCGGACGCCGTATCGCCTGGCTTCGTAGCTCGCCGCAGCCACAACTCCTCGCTCACGAGACCCTCCAACTGCTACAGGCTTCCCCTTCAATTGAGGATGATCTCGCTGCTCTACCGAAGCATAAAAAGCATCCATGTCGATATGTATGATCTTTCTTTGCTCCATATTGTGAGACTTCTGGAAATATAAACTTCCTTTAGCCCTTCAGGTTTTATATAATGTCCCAGGCCACTTTTTAGTTAAGTATACAGAGGGGAATGATATTCGTTTCGTTCTGCATTCTTGAGAATTTATTAATTTTGTTGAAAATATATTTTCATATGACATTAGATAAGATCCCAACAGTCGATTTAAATGACTATCTGCAAGGCGACGCAGAGACAAAAGCAGCTTTTGTGAAAGCTCTAGGGGATTCATTTTCTGAAATTGGATTTGCTATTGTAGCTAACCATGGTGTGCCTGACCTGACGATAGAAAAAGCCTATCAAGCGTTTCAGGACTTTTTTGCTTTGCCAGAGGATGTGAAAAGGAGATACGAAGATCTAGAGATTGCGGGTCAGCGTGGTTACATCTCCAAAGGAAAAGAGCATGCAAAAGGACACAATGTAGGAGACCTCAAGGAGTTTTATCACATCGGACAGACAGTCAGAGACGGAGACCCTATCAAGAAAGAGTATCCTGATAATATTTTTCCTCCTGAAGTCCCAGACATTGAGGCGTACGGAGTGGAATTGTATAGCTCGCTCGAAAAATCTGGGAAAGCCTTGCTACAAGCGATTGCCGAATACCTGGAACTACCTCTGCATTATTTTGATGACAAGGTCCACAATGGTAACTCCATTTTGCGTCCCATCCATTACTATGCGATTGAAAATCCTGAGGCTGTGCCTGATGGAGCGGTAAGAGCGGCAGAGCACGAGGACATCAACTTGATCACTTTGCTGATTGGAGCAAGCGCTGAAGGGCTACAAGTATTGACAAAGGAAGGGAACTGGCTGGGAGCCAATCCGGAACCCAATCAGATTGTGATCAATGTAGGAGATATGCTCCAGCGCCTGACCAACAATCGCCTCAAGTCCACGACTCACCGTGTGGTAAATCCTCCCAAGGAGCGAATGAATGAGCCGCGTTATTCGATGCCTTTCTTTTTGCATCCTAAAAGTAACATGGATCTCACGTCTCTAGCGAGCTGCATCACAGACGAGAACCCCAAGCAATACGAGGATATGACAGCAGGAGAGTATCTCAACCAGCGTTTGAGAGAAATTGGTTTAAAGAAATAGCCTATACTTTAGGCAGTGTATACAGAAAGTGTTTCCCTAGATGAGGAGGAAACACTTTCTGTGTTTAGAAAACCTTGTGGAGAATCTGTCATATAGCAAAAGAAACTTTTATCGAAAAAATAAGTTATTTTTAAACTAATTGAGGCGTATTCGTACCTAAACTATAGCCTGAAAATCGTATTTAGGTAGAAATAACAAGCAACTGAATATATCTGTAATATGTAGGCCTTTGATTTTTGTTTGCTTAATTTATTTGCTTGTTTGTTGAATAGATTGCTTTAAGTAAAATATTCATTTTTAATGAGATAAATACAGGGAGGATTCGAGCAGCCTCCGAATATCATTTTTATCTGAAGAAAAACAGTAGAGGTATTGTGAGAAAAAAGTACCAACTGTTTAGAAATGAGAAAACCGAATTTGATAAAGAAAGGCTTGTAAGAGCTGATATTATCAGGATATACAGAAAGCATGAGTGGAAAAAGAAGCCAAAATTACCGTCGACTGGGAATCATAGCAGGGAGTGTCTTGTTGATTTTGGGAATCGGATACTTCACGGGTAGGCTGGCAACCGTTCTAGAGGTACTGGAGGCAATTGGCCTTTTCCTCATTTGTATTACGATCCTTGTAACTGTACACGAGTTAGGGCACTTCTTGACTGCCAAGATGTTTGGTATACGAGTAGAGAAGTTTTCCATTGGCTTCCCTCCTAAGATCCTCAGCTTCCAAAAAGGTGAGACAGAGTATCAAATTGGGGCTGTGCCATTGGGGGGATATGTCAAGATTGTCGGGATGATCGATGAATCCTTTGATCGGGAGACCATCAATCGGGAGCGCGCCCGCGAGCAGGGAGAGCAAGCTAGTAGTACTGCTACCGCTCCTGATTGGACCCCTAAACCTTGGGAGTTTCGTGCCAAACCCGTATGGCAGCGCCTGATTGTGATGACAGGAGGTGTGATCATGAATGTGATCCTGGGAATCGCCATATTCTCTAGTGTGAAGTACATCTATGGAGAAGATCGTATCCCCATGTCAGAAGCAGAAAATGGGATCGTTATGCTCCTTGAGGACAACTCCTTAGGTAGTATCATTGGGTTCCAGTCAGGAGATAAGCTCGTATCTTTTAAAGGAGAATCTTTCCCCTATTTCAATGATTACTTGCGCACAGGGCTCTTGCTAGAAGATGAGGCTTATTTTGAAGTGATGCGCGACGACCAGCTTGTCCGTTTAAATGTGCCAGGAAATATTCAGAATTACTTCAGCGAAGACTCGATTGAGAATTACCTGTTTGATTTTTTTCCTGATATTCGAGCCCAACTCATCGTGGGAGACTCCATGGCATTTAAAAATGCTGAAGGTGTGAAAGAGAAGTTTATGACACCTGCAAGTGAAGCAGGATTGCAGACAGGGGATGTGGTCATCAGGATCGACTCCACACCTATCAAAGTCTTCAGTGAATTGAGAAAGGTAGTAAGTAGCCATCCAGGTCCTAATACACAAGTGACCTATGTGAGAGCAGGAGATACGCTACAAACCGAAGTCGTCCTTTTTCGTCGTAACGGAAGGAATATCCTGGGCGTAGAGCCTGACTCACGCGGCGTCATCAGTCTGGAGCGCAAGGACTTTGGTTTATGGGAAGCCATTGTTGCAGGTTCGCGACAAGCCTTTGGGATCGTAGGCTTGAATATAAGAGGCTTTAGCAATGCTACACGTTCAGATGTGAGCTTTTCAAAATCTGTCATGGGACCTTTGCGTATTGGAGAAGCATTGTTTGAGCGGTATCAAGAGGAGGGGATTTTTGCTTTGATTAGTATGACTGGCATCTTGAGTATGGTGCTGGCTTTTGTCAATATCTTACCGATTCCTGCATTGGATGGAGGACATGTACTTTTTTTACTGATCGAAGGAATTACTAGACGTGAGCCTTCGGTGAAGATAAGGTTGATGGCTCAGCAATTTGGTATGATCTTCATATTGGGCTTGATGATCTTCATCTTTGCCAATGATATCATCAATTTCTGATCCTTTTGAAACAGCATGGAAGTAGTCACATCATCAATTATTTGAGAAATACTTACACATTTATATGGGAAGCTCTTTCGAGGAGCTTCCCTTTTTACTTAATAACTTTTCCTAACCTTTCATCTTTAATTTTATCGTGACTTCCAGATGCCATTTTTCTCCCGATTGATATTTGCTAATTTGCCCCCCGTCTGGAAAAATTATGAATATGAGAATGAAGTGTTGCTTTGAAAAGTTCTTCTTGCTGTTGGGATGGAGCTTGCTCAGTATAGGGGGATACGCGCAGGTCGTGCAGGAAGATACAAACTGGAACTACAGGAAAGGCCAGAAGGCAACCTATGCACCCGTACGGGGAAATATATTAGATACACTTATCATTTCAGCTCAGTCGCCCTTTTTCGATGATTTTAGTCAAGGATTAAGAGAGCCAGATTCGAGTCTGTGGTACACCCCAAGCTTCTTTTTTGATGTTCCACAGATCACGCAACATATGGCCATCAATCCTCCAACACAAGGAGTGGCAACATTTGATGGCTTGACGCGCGAAGGGACGCCTTATGCTACGAATGGCTTGTTTATAGGAGAGACGGACCGGTTGTCCAGCCAGTGTATTGATCTTCGGAGCTATGATGCCAATGACGCTTTGTACCTTTCTTTTGCTCTGCAAGCACAAGGTAGGGGAGACGCACCCGAGGCAGCAACCGATAGTTTTCTCGTCTTTTTGCGTACCAATGAGCCCGCACCCAATAATTTTATCAAAGAATTGGCCATTCCAGGAGGAAGTGTACAGCCTTTTGAGCAATACACCATCCAGCTGACCAATGCTGGGTATTTTCAGGAATGCTTTCAGATTGTTTTTCAGACGCTGGGTACACAGTCGGCTGCGCTCGATCACTGGCACCTAGATTACGTCAAACTCGCACCTGGGCGTATGCCTTCGGATACAGTCTTTCAGGATGCCGCTCCTATTCAGTTGACCACCTCTCCATTTGCTCCCTATACGGCCATTCCTTATTCCTATTATATTGATCAGCCCTGGATGAAACCTTTCTCCATTTCTGTAGGGAATCTGGATAATGATGGCATGGATGTAGAGGTAAATGCAGAACTTTCTGATCCTGTACTTCAGAGTAGCTTTTCTGGTTTTTTTACGCAGCAAGCCATCGTCAGTGTAGATGCAAAGCAAGATGTGGATGTGCCTTTAGCCGCATTTGATGAGCAGGGCCTTCCAGGAGATGCAGCCTTTGAGTTGACCATCACAACGACTGCCAACCGAGACAATGTTCCCCAAAATAATACGCTTATTCGCCAATTTCCTATAGATAGTATCTGGGCTTACGACGATGGGGAAGCGGATGGAGGATTTGGGATGAATCGCGCAAGGGGATTTGGGGTAGAAGTAAATCTACCTAGACCTGATTCGATCTCTGCGGTTTGGATACACTTCGTCCCCGTGGTATATGTGAATCCGATCAATGGAGACGTAGACTATCTACAAGACCAAGATTTTCGACTGACTATATGGGGAGATGCTGATCCCGACTCTATTTTGGCCTCCCGCTCTCTAAAGGTGGAGTATGGCGACGAGCCCAATCATTTTGAGCGTTACGCCTTCTTACAGCCTGTAAAGGTACCGACAAAATTTTGGGTAGGTGTGAGGCAGACAAATAATCTTCCCATCAATCTGGGGCTGGATCGCACCTATGATAATCGTAGCTTGATGTACTATGATTCATTGGGCAACTGGACACCCATCAGTCTGGCGGGTTCCTTCATGATACGTCCAGAAGTATTTAGTGGAGGAAAGAATACGGTAGCGGATATCGATCCATTGGCTGCTGTTGTAGCTCCTGCTCCTCAGTTGTACCCCAATCCTGCTTATGATGGGCATATATATCTAGAGGGAGAAAATCAGGCGTATATCAGCTATCAAGGGGAGCTTTGGGATATGGAAGGCCGACTTGTATGGAGGTTGAATAAATGGGAAACACAGGCTTTGCAGATTCCAGCGGACTTACCTGATGGGTTTTATATATGGGTTCAGAAGTACCAAAAGAAGGGACAGAAACCCATGATTTCTCATCAGAAATGGATGTTGCAAAGAGGGAATTAAGGAAAGGGATGGATTGAATATAAGTGAGTGTAAATGTTTATCCATGATTTTTGCAGATATCTGCCTAATTTTCAAGTATGAAATTAGACGTACTTGTATTTTCAGCCCATCCAGATGATGCAGAGTTGGGCGTAGGGGGCACGGTGATCAAATTGGTCCAACAAGGAAAAAAGGTAGGATTAATCGATCTCACGCGAGGTGAGTTAGGCACGCGCGGGAGTGCCGAGATCCGAGACAAGGAAGCTCAGGATGCTGGAGAAATCATGGGGGTGCACATACGCGAGAATCTTGCTTTTCGAGACGGATTCTTTGTGATAGACGAGGCACATAAGCTGGCCATTATCCAAAAGATCCGTCAATACCAACCTGAAATAGTCATCGCAGGCGCACCTGAAGATCGACATCCTGACCACGGACGTGGAAGTAAGTTGGTGGGTGAGGCGGCTTTCTTGAGTGGGTTGAGAAAGATTGAAACAACATGGAATGGGGAATCACAAAAAGAATGGCGTCCCAAACGTTTATTCTTTTACATCCAGGACTGGTCTCATACGCCTGATTTTGTCGTAGACATCACACCCTTTGTAGAGACAAAAAAAGCAGCAATTCTCGCCTACACTTCTCAGTTTTTTGATCCCAAATATCAAGCGCAGACGGGTGAACCCGAAACCTATATTTCCAATGAGAACTTCTGGCACTTCCAGGAAGGCAGGTGGCGAAATATGGGGCATATGACGGGAGCTGTATTTGGGGAGGGCTTCCTATCAGAGATTCCCCTGCAGGTGGACACGCCAATGGATCTGATTTAGTGATCCTCGTGGAGACGCCATTTATGGTGTCTATCTATGGCTGTATAGTTGGATGATTACGCAGCACATCTTGGTTCATTTTATTACATCGGCACTTAAATGCCTATCAAATAATTGGTAATAACTTTTTCTTGAGATAAAAAAAGCCAGGCCCAAAAGCCTGGCTTTACTATTTATTTAAAGTGAGAGAAGCGAAACTTACTCTACTTCTACTTTCATTGTACCGAGGATGCCGTCCTGCTCTAAGGTGATGTAGTACATACCTGGAGCTTGAGCGGTGAAGTCTACTTCAGCGTTCAATGTACCTGCGATAGTAGGAACTTCTTTCAGTACGATTCTACGTCCTGTAGCGTCATAAGCAATAACAGTTACGTTGGCTGCTTTCAAGTTGTTAGCCGTTACCTTGACCAAGCCATTGGTTGGGTTAGGGAATGCGTTCAATTCGAAGTCGATACGGTTGTCATTTGCAACGGTAGTTGGGCTCAAGAAACCGTAAAGGTCAAGTGCCGTCCAGTCAGTCAACCAGTAGTTAGAACCATTTGTATCGAAAGCTCCTTTGTATCCTACAGCTGTGAAGAATGTAGAGTCATATACACCTGCATCAAGGTCAGTTGTAGCGATTCCAGCGAATGAGCGTGGGTCTAGGCTCTGGTTTGCGTCTGGAAGACGGCTTACAGAGTCAACGCTCACGAAGTTAGGATTGGCATATGCATTGTTTCCAGCAGCGTAGATAGAGTCACCTACAGCCTTGGCTTCAGCTACAGCAGCTGTAGAGTCTGCAATCTGTGCAGGAACATCTACACCGTTTACACGTGTCTTGAAGTTTACGGCAGCTCCGATGAAAGCGTCATCGCTTGTACCTGTAGCATTTACGTTCCAGAAGATGTTGTTTTTGAATGCCAACTGTCCTTCGCGGGCACGCTTCACGGTAAATTCAGTTGCTCCGTCACGAATCTCGATTTCAACACCGCGACCAAAGTCAGCGAAGATGTTATTGTGGAAGAAACCACCAGAGTTGTCACGGATACGTAGGGTACGGTTTCCTTTGTCAGGACCGCGACCGATGAATGTAGCGTTTACGATCTGAGGAGTAGCGAAAGGTGTTCCATCTTCAGGAGAAGTACCACCATCGAACTCACCACCTTCACCCCCTGCGTCTACACGCTGGATAGCGAACCAGAACTGTCCTTTTCCACGGAATCCCTGGTCCCAGTCATAAGCGTCGTCACCACAGAAAGCAGATATCAAGTGGTAGTTATTGACAGTTCCACCAAACCACTCAAAACCATCATCCTGGTTTGAGAAAACTTCTACAAAGTCAATGAGGGTCCCGCTACCTACGCCACCAAGCGTCAGACCGTTGATCTCATTGTCCTGTCCCAAAAGGCTACCACCGTGACGGATAGAGATGTACTTGAGGATACCCGAGTTGTCGTCGTTCTGAGTTCCACCGTATACAGCGCGTGTTTCGAAAGAAGGAATACCTTCGATCTGCTGCTCGATAGGATCTGTGTTAGTTCCAGCAGAACCTAGTACAATGATACCACCCCATAGGTTTTGCTCAAATGGCGTAACGTCTGTGATAGAGTTGAGGTCTGCATCTTTATCAGAAGTAAAGATGATGGGGTTAGCAGCTGTACCTTCAGCGATGATGTATCCACCACGAGCTACGATCAAAGCAGAAGCATCATCTACAGTTGTATCGTTTCCTTGCTGAGATCCAGAAGTAGGATTCTGAAGACCACGGATAACTGTACCTGCTTCGATAGTCAATGTATCTCCGTCTTCGACGAATACATATCCATCTAGATAGTACGCTGTACCTGAAGTCCATGTAGCGTTTCCGCCAGTGTTGTTGCGAATGGTGTCAACCTGCGCTGTAGCGCCAAGCGTCACCAAAAGGGCAACGAGAGTAACGTACAAATTTTTCATAAGAATTGCGTTGATTTTGTGGGTAAGGATTTAAAATAAATCTGGCACGAATATAGATGTATCGTGTTATCGGATTATTAAATTAGATGAAAGTAGATTAAGAATATGTCAACCTTTTGTTATGTAAACATTTGATAATCAATTATGTGTGGGTATAGGTCTAGATGCATGACTCTAATGTGATATATAAAAAAATCCATACCTTGGGTAAAGGTATGGATTGGAAATTTTATGTAGTCAAAAGCTATTTTATGCTGTAGGAAACGCTGAGTGAAAATGTCTGTCCTCTTCTACCTTGACTGCGGAAGGGGAAAGACTGTGTTTCAAATGCCCCTTCTTCTAGTCCCATAATCTCAGGTGTCAATGTAGTCGTTGAGAAGTATTCGGGGTTGAGGATGTTGTTCGCACGGAATCGGATGCTCCAGCGCTCCTTGATACGCTTAGACAATGAGAAGTTGAGGAGTCCACGAGGTTGTTCGTAAGCATCCAGTGAGTTTGTGGCTCCCGCTGCAATCAGACGAGGGCCGAAGATATTGTAGCTCAATGACCCTGTCCATCCTGATATAGGCTCTGTATACAACAATTCTGCGTTTACTGCATAAGGTGATTGAGAGAACAAGGGGCGCGTATCAGGTAGGCCAGGGAAATTGGCTCGACGCGCATCTAGTTCGTCTTGCTCCAGCTGTACCTCTGACTGAATCAAGGAGACATTCCCCCCGATAGAAAGATTCTCTAAGCCTTCATTGATAAACGCAAGATTTTTACGGAATTCAACCTCAATTCCATATACATTCGCCGTCTCCTGATTCACGTAGGTAAAGGAAGGATTCTGATTACGTGTGATAATGGTACGCACAATAGGATCTTGGAATACCTTGTAGAATCCTGAAACAGAGATCAATTCATTCAACCCGAAGAACCACTCCCAACGCAGGTCTACGTTGTCGATGAGTGAGCGAACCAAATTAGGGTTACCTTCCTCTGTGAAATCCCCCAAGTAGTCGATATACTGGATCTGAGCAAGCTCGCGGAAGGCAGGTCGCGCCAGTGTACGAGAGTAACCCAAACGGATATTCATGTCTTCGGTTGCTGCGTAGATGAAGTTAGCCGAAGGCAAGATGTCGTTGTAGACTTGATCTACCGCACGGTTGCCGCGCTCTGTCACAAGCAGGACCTGCGTACTGTACTCGTAACGTGCGCCCCCTACAAATTTTAAACGAGAGGAAATGGGAAGCTCAGCCATGAGATAGGTAGCAATGACGTCTTGCGTACCATCAAACTGGCTCTCAGAAGCTTCTGTCAAACGTTCGTTTAGGATGATCCCGTAGAGGGGTACTTCGACGAGTACAAACTGGCCATCGATTCGCTCAGGAATTGAATCTCTACCAATGATACCAGAGTTTTCATCTATGAAAAGATCTTCTGGATCTCCATCCCAGTCTATACGATCTACAGCTTGTCTCAATTCTTCAGACTCATAGTTGAAGACACGCTGTGTAAATACACGTGTGCGCTGTGTGTAGCTACCGCCTGCTTTGACAAAGCCTGTATTGCCACCTAGGCTGAAGTCATACTTGAGGTTCAGCTTGGCGTCTGCACTTTGATCTTGAAGCTGACGGAAGAAGCGCTGCGCAATCAACTGCTCTGACTGGTCAAACTGAAATTCACCTCCATCTGTACGATAGGCAGCTAGACGCTGATCAGGCTGATTCTGAGAAGATGTGGTCAAGGAACCAATGTAGTCAACTGTTAGTGGTCCGAATACGCTTTCCCCGTTCAGCTGGAAGACATCCAGCGCACGCTCGTAGTAGTTGACAGAGATGGAGCGGTAACTAGGCGTCGTATTAGCAGGCTTAATACCGTTTAGGATTCTGCTTTGGCTGTCGCCAGAGTTGTTGTGCAAGTAGTTCAAGGAGACCTTATGGTTTTTGAACAGCTTCAAGGAAGCCTTGGCCATGGTTCCCCAAAGCACACTTTGTGAGCCTACGTTTGTGCCTAAAGTCAGGTCGTTTTCAGCACCTAGTGAGCGGTCGTTGGGACCAGAGATGGTATAGAATGCGTTACCTCCTTCGTTGGTCGCACCAAATGTATTGCGATAGGAAAGGCTACCGACAAGGCCGAGGTCGATGTTTTTGCTGAGGTTGTATTGGTTACCCAGAGAGATCTGGTAGTTCTGATTGAGGAAAGAGCTTCCTTCTATGGGGTGCAAGGGAACTTGAAATGATTTGATGGCTTGATCGAAGATGGTCGCATTATCAAAGTCCGTATTACTGTTGGTGGAGGTGAGGAAAGAACCTGGCTCGCCGATGATCTCGGGTACGTCGCGCTTTCCATTGTCGTATCCTAGCCAGTCGGTGGAGCTTTTTTCGTCCGATAAGATGTCGTTTCTCAGACTTGCATTTGTATTGTAGCCCAAAGAAGCCGAAATATTGATTGTAGGGCGATCAGGAAAGTCCTTCGTTCTTACGTCAATCAAGCCTCCTGTGAAGCTCCCTGGCAGGTCAGGCGTAAAGTTCTTATATACTACTACCTGATCGATCAAATTGGAAGGGAAGATGTCCATCTGTACGGTGTTTCTGTTTGGGTCCAGACTAGGTAAGTCTGCCCCGTTGAGAAGCGTCTGTGAATAGCGATCGCCCAGACCACGGACATATACGTACTTACCATCTTGAACTGTCACACCTACTACACGCTGCATGGCAGCTGCTACATTGGCATCCCCTGTACGCTTGACTAGGTCAAAGGTAACCCCGTCTATGGCATTGACTGATTTTTTCTTTTGCTGGTCAAAGGCTACAGTAGAGGCTCTGCTACGTTTGCCCACGATATCTACAGCAAGTTCTTCATTCGCAGCAGTTTCTTCTACCAAAAGTGTTTCATTGAACACTACTTGACCATCTTCTAGCGTTACATCATTGATTGTGTCGCTGATATATGAGATATAAGAAATAATCAAGCTGTAGTTACCTGCAGAAGTCTTGATTGTATATGTCCCTTCAAGGTCAGTGTACGCACCTCCTCTTACTTGACCATTTGGATCAACGAGGCGGACAGTAGCTCCTTGTAAGATATCTCCAGTGGTTCCGTTATTTACCTTTCCACGGATCGTTCCTTGCGCTTGGACTGTACTGATTCCCCCTATGATAAGTAGGAGAATGAGAAACGGCAATCTTAGATGGTTCATAAACAGTACTTAGTTATTTTTAGGCTTCTGTTTGAATTTCACATTGCGCGCAAAACTACATGATCTCTTTGAAGGTATAGGGACCTACATATTATCAGTATGTTATTTATGTTAGATTAGTGTTATGAAAATGTAATGTAATGGGCTCGATTAGGGGTATAAAAGTACCCTGAGCGCGAAGAGGGGAGAGGGGATAAAAAATAAATAGTGGAGATTTTTTTGCTAATGACTCTTGGATTCTGGCGACTCAATCCTCTTTTTTCTGATTTTTGCTTTTTCACGAACTATCTAGGCTCGATTTCTGTAGTTATAAACTCGTCGAACATTCAACCTTGTTCGTTCTTATGAAACGAATACTATTCACTTTCCCGTTCTTGCTCCTTGTTTTCGTAAGCGTATCTACGCTTCAAGCTCAAGCCCCCCATCAGCGTTCCCGCGCGGTCAACGCCGCAGCACATGCCGCTACGTATCAGCAGAAAGCCACCTACAAGGAAGCAGAACTTAATCGTTTGAAGCTTGCCTATGATAGCAAAGTAGGGGCAGAAAAAGATGCCGCAAAGGCTCAAATACTCGCTACTTTGTATGAATTATTTGACCTCGCCATTTTGAAGCGTGAGGCCCAGGCCGATGTACTCCGAGAACAATTGCGCAGCATCTCTTCTAATACTGCGTATCAAGCACAAGCAAATGAAATTACCCAGCTCAAGCTCAAACTTGCAGAAGTCGAAGCTCAGATTAAACAGCGCAAAGCCTATCGTGATGAGATTGTCGCACGCAGGTTGACAGAGCTACTCTAAGAGAGATTGGATTCATGGATCATTTTTCGTTTTTCATCTCGCATGGTTTAAGCAACCGTGATAGTTGGTTGATCAATGAAAAATGATCCATGTTATTTTCCCCTCCCCTCTACAATCACAATGAAGGTATAGAGCAATATCTTAAGGTCTAGGGCGAGCGAAATATTTTCGATATACAGAATATCAAATTTCAGCCTTTCCACCATTTCCTCTACAGTCGAAGCATAGCCGTACTTGACCTGCCCCCAGGATGTGATACCTGGTTTGACCTTGTGAAGATGTCGATAATGCGGAGCGACTTTCACAATCTTATCTATGTAAAACTGTCTCTCGGGTCTAGGACCTACGATACTCATATCCCCTTTCAAGACATTCCAAAACTGCGGCAACTCATCCAGACGCAACTTTCGCAGCCACTTCCCGACTCTTGTGATCCTTGGGTCATGATCTGAAGACAGAGCGGGTCCATATTTTTCTGCATCGACAAACATCGAGCGGAACTTAATGATCTTAAAAGGCTTCCCCAGTTTGCCAATGCGGACCTGTCGAAAGAAAATAGGCCCTGTGGAGTCGAATCGAATCAAGATGGCGAGGGCTGTATACACAGGCGCAAGGATAAGCAAGGCAAATAGGGAGACCCCGATGTCAAAGGCTCGCTTAAAAACGCGTTCCCAAGGATTCATAATCTGAGGGAAAATCTCGATCAGTGGGGCTCCCATGATGTGAGAGACTTTGACACTCCCGACGATGTAATCATATACCCCAGGTACGACCTTGATATTGGCTTCTGTGGACTCACACTGCTCGATGATGAAACCTACCTGCTGGCTTTGCTCACGCTCTAGCGCAATGATGACTTCTTCAATGCGTCGATTTTGAATGATTTCTGTTAGGCGTTGTGTATCTCCAAAGTGCTTGAGTTTGCCCCTAAAGACATTTTCCTCACAACCTTGAGGAGATACAAATCCCTTGAATTGGTATCCCAGGTGACGACGCATGCCCTCTAGCTCGTCGTAGATCTGACGGGCCTGTGGACCACAACCGACGATCAGGGTCGGAAAACCAAATTGGCGACGACGGATACGGACGTTGGTACGTGTGGTGATGATGAATCGGAGGATGATGACCCCCCCAAATTGCAGTCCTAGATAGATCGTGAGTAGGATTCTTTGCCCAGAGGGATGCTCAGGTGGAATGGGATCATCGAGGAAAATGAGGAAAAAGATGACCAGTACGCCAACCAATGTATACTTAAATACTTGTGTGAATTCTTGTAGGCGAGATTTTCGAAAAGGGGTTCCATACAGCCCCCCAATAGCGTAGAGGATCAACCAATAGATAGAGATCACTCCTGCATTGATGTATTGCTGAAAATCATCTAGATGTCCAGTGCCTTCGAGGGTTTCGCGTCTGAAATAGACGAATCCCAGCCACACTGTGTAGGTGACGATAAAATCAGAAAGCAGGTAGATGAGTCGCTGAATGCGGCGTCGATTCATGGGCGAAAGTGAACGATGCGGATATTGTCAAAGAAGATAAATCCTTCCCGTCCAGGGGTTCCATTTTCATCCCTAGCCGTGGCTTGAATAAAGGGTTCGAAAACAGCCGCCTCAGGGAGCGAGCGAATGGCATCATTTATATGAATATAGACGATGTTCCATTCATCAGGAGAGGGGAGGAAATTGCCCGCATCTATTTGTCCTACGCCTGGATTGAGGACAAAGTAGTAGTTGAGCCCTACACTGAAAGGTACGTCACCCCTGTACGTGATCTCTATCCACACATCGTTGTTTCCCCGTTGAGGGAGCGCATAGCGTGTTTTGGTCTTAGCAGCAAAATCGTATCGACTAGACGTAAATGTGACTTTACCCCCTGCGACTCCCTGGAAGGCTGCTTCTGTACTGTTGAAAAGTGAGGTAAAGTTGCTGCCTTGTGTATTGGACTCAAAGACAGAGATAGCAGAGTTAAAATCCTCATTAAGGGCAAACTGGAGGACCGTATCGGGTGATAGATATTCCAATGTCAAGTCAATATCTATGGTATCCAGAGGGCGAGGTTCAATGACTTGGGTCACGCCACGGATAAAGGGGTAAGGAGTTCTAAAGAAAGAAAAGCCATTTTCGAAGACACCTCCTGCAAATGTCATGACGCTTCCTTCGGAGGGGATCAGGGCAGGAATAACTGTAGGCAAGGGCTGCACGCCGAGCGACTGCCCATTTTGGTCCACCCAAAAATCTTTGATGGCAAAGTCGCTTTGTACACCCGAAGGATCGATGACCGTCGGCTTGTTCAATTTGAGATAGGTCGGCAGGATAGGGTCGTCTCCTCCTTGGTTACAACCCCATAGGCAGCACAATACGATGAATATGAAGAGGTAAATTCTCCCAGGCATGGCAAATGATTTGGTCCGCAAATATAGGGTTTTTGTGTTTAAGTCAGGGTGTAAGAATGCATACGCTTTTTTTACCCTATCCAGAAACTAACCAAAGCATGTGTACCCCATGCCGCAAAATAGGCCAAGGCGGATAGATATGTGACCATAATCAAGGCCCATTTCCATCCTGCTTCCTTGCGCGTGACAGCGAGTGTACTGACACATTGCATGGCAAAAGCATAGAAAATAAGCAAGGATAGCACCGTCGCCAGTGAATAAATGGGCTTACCTGTCTCGGGATGCTTCTCTTTTTGGAGACGCTGTACGAGACGGAGCCTACCTGTATCTTCATCTTCTGCCTCTGCGGGGTCATCTTGCTGGTAGATGATGCTCATGGTACTTACAAATACCTCACGGGCAGCAAAACTAGTAATCAAGCTGATGCCAATTTTCCAGTCATATCCCAACGGACGAATAACAGGTTCGATCGTCTTTCCGAGTACCGCAGCAAAAGAAGCATTATGTAGTGCTGACTGTTGGGCGTATTGCAAACTATCCACTTGATCAGCAGGAGCTTGATCAATGAGCGCTTGATATGTAGATTGGATTTGTTCTTTCTCCTCAGCAGGCCCAAATCTGACCAGAACCCACAAAATGATGCTCACTGCGAAGATGATTTTTCCTGCCTCGGCAATGAATGACCAGGACTTTTGCCCTACCGTTAGCCCTATATTTTTCCACTGGGGCATGCGATAAGCAGGCAGTTCCATCACAAAGACACCTCTTGACTCATACTTCAGTACGTGTTTAAATACCCAGGCGACCATCAATGCCATGAAAAATCCTAGAAAGTAAAGACCTGTCATCACAAGTCCTCGGGCATCAAAAAAGGCATATTCCTGACTGGGGGCAATAAACAAGGCAATCAGTAAGGTGTACACAGGGATACGAGCCGAGCAGCTAATCAATGGCGTGACCAAGATGGTGATCAGACGTTCTTTGGGACTACTGATGCTTCGTGTCATCATGATAGATGGGATCGCACAAGCCATGCCCCCCATCAGCGGGATAACCGATCGACCACTAAAACCGAAGGGACGCATGATGCGATCCATGATGTAGACCGCTCTGGCCATGTATCCAGAGTCTTCCAAGATAGAGATGAAGAAGAATAGAAAAGCAATTTGAGGGACGAAAATCACAATTCCTTCTATCCCTGTAATGATGCCATCTACGAGTAGATCACGTAGCCAACTTTCGGGCATCAAGGCAACTACTCCGTCTTTGATCGCACCCATCCCCATTTCAATCCACGACATAGGATATTCGGCCCACGCAAAAATGGATTGGAAAATCAATAAGAGGATGCCCACAAAGATTACATATCCCCAAACAGGATGGGTGAAGAGTCGATCGACCTGCTCAGTCCGTCGCTTGGCTGGGGTAGGAGGGGCCATCAGTACATCCTCTAGGATCTCATCGGCTCTATCCAATCTGACCAACAGTTCATTATTGATGAGTTGCTGTCGGACTTTGGGGGTGAGCTTACCTAACTGACGGATGCGCTCCAAATCCATAGGAGGAATGTGCTCGTCAGAGGAATTGAGTAGCAACCTACGGTATCTTTGGAAATCGTTGGCTTGGGGCAGAAATTGTCCAACCTCTTCCAGCATTGCTCGAAAGGCAGGAGGAATCTGTAAAAAGGGAGCCGAGGGAGGGGGAGGATCGTGAGTCAAATGCTGTTTGAGTTCTGCAATTCCTCGATTCTTTAGGACAGAAATCTCAAAAACAGGTATCCCCAAGTGTCCAGAAAGCTTGGCAGTATCCAATTTCATGTTCTCCGCCTCTAGCAAGTCTATCATATTCACGACGAGGGTCGTCGGGAATCCCATATCCATTACTTGCATACAGAAGGCAATACCTCGCCGAAGCTGGGTAGCATCTGTCAGGACAAGTACTCGATTGGGATGATCTAGATTGCCAGCTTGAGAGAGGACATCAGAGGTAATGCGTTCATCTTCTGATTTGGGATAAAGGCTGTTTACCCCTGGAAGATCAATCAGATTCAAGTCGCGGTCACCGAGATGCAGTTTGGCTAGTTTGCGTTCTACCGTTACACCTGGGAAGTTTCCTACCCTTTGATTGAGTCCACTAAGTATATTAAAGAGAGAAGATTTTCCACTATTGGGATTCCCCACCAACGCTACAGTCGATAGAGAGGTGGACTTTATTTCACTGTAATCCATATGTTTTCAGCATCCCTTTTCCTGATACATATTTGGGTACGATTGACCATGATGGAAATGGGATCACCAAGAGGAGCCGTACCCATATGTGTCATTTCATCCCCTGCTTTTATGCCTAACTCTAGCAAGGCAAGTTGTATTTCATCCCCTTCAATATGAGTAATTACTCCCTTTTGTCCATGAGCCAAACCTTTAAGGTTTTGATCATTGGTAATGACACGCGGTATAAATGTAGGAACACTGACCATATCTAGACTTTACGCAAGACCTAACTATGAAAATCTTATTTAGACTAATTCTAACTTAGCCCTAAAACTATCATTGTTTTCCAGGTTTTCCAATACCCTTTATTAGGTAAGTAGAAATTTGTATTTACCTAAAGTTAGGTATGTGTTAGGCGCGATTTAAGACAGTGTGTAATGTTGGGGAATCTAATCTAATGACCGATTGCATTATGGGTAGGAAGGACATCAGGCCCAGGCACTTCGACAGGTATAGGAATACCACCTGATCCCCAATCATCTGCGTGGAAATCGGTACTACGTTTGTGGTGTAAATGTAAAGCAATGATGATGATGAATCCTACTATGAGTACAGCAGGCTGAACCATCAACATGAGGTAATAAATGAATAATTCCATGAGAAACGAGTGATTTAGATCATAACCTATGCTCATGGACTTTGTTCGACCTTTTATTCTTCTACTTGTAAGTAGACCTCTTCTCCATTTTCTAAAAGGAGATAGATTTGGTTATAGACTTTTTGGTAGACAGACTCTGTAAAGGTCAGGAGAGATTTACCTTCATACTCCTCTAGTTCTTTCCCTACGAGGATGGAGCCGTACGCATATTGAGCCTCATTGCCCATTTTGATATAACGAAATCCTTGTTGATCGGGTGCGACAATCTGAAGCATCCCTTTATGAGCTTCTCCCAAATTGATACTGTAGGTGCTGTGTATGCCTCCCTCTTTTCTGAGTTTAATCGGGTAGTTGCCTGGGGATAGGGCTTGATCTTGAGTGGTTGTAGCTACCTTTTCTAAAGTCTGAGCCAGGATTTCTCCATTGAGTTGAAGTGTACCTACGATTCCTATCGAGCGAGCTGCTTTCCTTTGAACAAGCAAAACGGTTGCTCCTTCTGGAATGGAGTCAGAATCGGCCGCTTTGGGTTCCTCTTTCTCTACAGGATCGGGGGAAGTATCGGGTGCAGGTGTAGGATTTTGGGGAGGAAGCACATTTTCTTCCTCAGGCTTCCCAAAGATCTGCTTAAAAAAATTACGGAGAAATGACCACATAGCGAAGTATATTGAAGATGATGCATGAAGCCAGTAGGGCCTCTGCGTAGCTTTCTGTTTCAATAATACTGAAAATTAGAGACTGTTTGAGTTTCGTATGTAGAATTTGTGGATATCCATTACTAGGTTTGAAAAGAGAGCTGCTAGAACGTTTCAATCCATTTCAATCATTTTACTACGAAACCCGGATGTATTTTCTGTAAAACCTATTGCTTGAATGGGTGGTTATTTTCGAGAAAAACGACTTCTTTTACATACGAATATGGCCTATCAAATGTCGTAGGCTCAACGATGTAGGGAAAGATCATCATAATGGACTACGGTTCTCAAAAATGAAAGGCAGCATGTCGCCATACATTGTGGTCTTCATCTTGTGAAAATACATGTAAATGGTAGAGAAAAATCCAGAAACCAAGAAGCGATTGAATGTGTCCTCAGGTGCAGTATGGGAGGATAAAGTAGGGTATTCAAGGGCAGTAAGAATCGGCCAGATTGTCGAGGTATCTGGTACGACTGCTGTAGATGGGGATCAAGTGATGTTTCCCAATGAAGCCTACAACCAGACTCACTATATTCTCATGAAGATCCAACAAGCATTGACGGATGCAGGAGCGAGCTTGCAGGATGTCATCAGGACCCGTATTTACATTACAGAAATGAATCTGTGGGAAGAGGTCGGCAGAGCGCACGGAGAAGTCTTTCGGGAGATCTGTCCCGCCTGTACGATGGTAGAGGTATATGCGCTCATCAAAGAAGGGCTCGTTGTGGAGATCGAAGCCTCAGCTGTTATTCCAGAATAAAAGGCTTCGATCTAGAAGGCCGAAAGTTCCTCTGACTCAGTTACTCGCCTTCTCGCTCAGCCACGTGTCTAACAAGCCTTGCTTAGACGCAAAGACCACGAGCCCCGCTGTATTGCGTGCGCCTGTCTTTTCCAGAAGTCGATTGCGATATCCTTCGATGGTCCGTGGGCTGAGGAAAAGCGTTTCAGCAATCTCCGCAGTTGTTTTTTCCTGACAGATGAGTTTCAATACATCGGACTCTCTGCCTGTGAGCTCAACCTGGAAGGCCAAAGTAGGCTTGATTTTATTGCGCTTGACCAGTGTATTCAACATGACTTTAGAGACACGATCATTGAAGTAGAAACCTGCTTCAGATGCTGTACGTATTCCCATCTCTACCTCGTCCAAGGAGGCATCTTTGAGTAGATATCCATTGGCTCCTTTTTCCATCAGGTGCGCGATGAAATGGTCATCATTGTACATAGATAGAATCAAGATGGTAATAGAGGGATATTTTTCTCTTACAATAGGCAAGACTGTGATACCATCCATCTGTGGCATCTCGAGGTCTAGCAAAATAAGATCAGGCACATCATGGCTCAACTGATCCAAGAGTTCCTGGCCATTTTCTGCTTCGAAAGCGATCGCGATGCCTTCCATTTCTGAAATCATACGCGCCATTCCTTGTCTGAATAAAGCATGGTCATCTACTAATGCAACACGAGTCATAGGTAATAGATTGAGGGATCTGAGGCTTTGATGGAATACCTACTCTACAATATCGATTACTGATGATAGAAAATCAATATAAGAGAAGGTTAGTCGCACGAATATTTTTTAGGAATCTTGATATCTATACGAGAAAACGAATGCGCATCATGGATGTGAACTTTTCCGCCATTGCTGCGTACGAGACGCGAGATACAGGGTAGAGGAAAATCTTCAAGTTTGATTGTCTGTGGGACATGAACATGTATGATGACATCATGAGAAAATACATGAATGTTCCATTCAAGTGGAAGTAAGTATCTACTAGCCACTTGATCCACAATCTGAATGAGACGAAAAATCAATATTGCGATAGAAGAGGGCAATGCTTGTGTATTTCCTTCTATCTGTACCTTGGCCCATTTGTCTAGTTCTGCTCCTGCAATGGCGGCTTCAAGGCCAAACTGCTCCAATGCCTGCGGATAAATTTGCTTAGCGAGTAGTCTGATCTTCTCCAGTGTCGTATGCAGATTTCCGATAATGGCACCTAGATCTGACTCAGGATGTGCGTCCCTACCAAGCTCCATTTTGACAATGGCTACATTAGAAGCAATATCCTCTCCTAGTATATGTGCGATGTTTTTGAAAATCAGCGAGTCGAAAAATGGAGTATTATCCTGAATTGACTCATCCATAAATAATGTATTCATCTCTAACGATACAAATGTAGTAAAAGTGTTCAAGCTTTGGAACTAGAGTTCCGCTTGTGTTAAGGCTATTTCATTGTAAGTGAGTCACTTATATTTGTATTCGTTAGGAGGATTTAGGGGGTACTACGCCTACATTAGCGTATAAATACTTATGTGATTGTATCGTTTTAAGTGGATAAAGAGAAGTGAAATCTTTCGAGGATTGATTCCTTATTCTCGGTTTCCCTTCTCTTTTGCCTTTTGCCAGAGTACTTCCATTTCATCCAGACTCATATCAGTGAGGGTGCGCGCCTGCTCTCGAGCATTTTGTTCAATGAATTGGAAGCGTGTTTTAAACTTGGTGTTGGTCCTAGCCAAAGCATCCTCGGCATTGATTCCTGCAAAACGACAGTAGTTGACGAGTGAGAAGAGCAGATCTCCCATCTCTGCTTCTTTTTCATCATGGGTTTCGGCTGCCAAAAATTCGGCTACTTCCTCCTGTACTTTAGCCCAGACTTGATCTCCATTTTCCCAGTCAAAGCCAAAACTAGCTGCTTTATCCTGCATACGCTGCGCCTTGATGAGTGCGGGCATGCTGTCAGGGACTCCATCAAGGACAGACTTGTGGGACTCTCCTTTCATCGCGCGTTCCTTCGCTTTGATTTGCTCCCAATTGGCTTTGATCTCCTCCTCTGTCGCACCCACCATGTCACCGTAGACATGTGGATGTCGGCGAACCAACTTATCGATCTGCTCTTGTAGTACCTCCGCCATGTCAAACTTGCCCTCATCTCGCGCCATCGAGGCATAGAAGATCGTGTGCATGAGCAAGTCTCCTAGTTCTGCTTTCATCTCTTCGTAGTCGTTTTGGATGATGGCATCTGCTAGTTCGAAGGTCTCCTCAATCGTCAGGTGGCGAATCGACTCTTTGGTCTGCTTGCGGTCCCAGGGACATTTGACGCGTAGCTCATCTACAATTTCTACCAGTTGCTGAAACTTTTCCTGAGTAGGTGTCATGTTGAAGTGATGTAAGTAAATAAGTATGAATCCGTGCGCACGAAAAGGAAAAATGAGTTAAGACTCGCATGTATCTCTAGCAGAAGCGAGTCTATCTAAACATACGCTATGAAAGGCTTATGGCTTATTGATCCTGAATCGGTTTTTCTTCCTCCTTAAAGAATCTAACAGGCGTGACCTCGTAGCCTTCCTGCTGTAACAATTGGATCACGCCTTCTTCGCCCCAGAGGTGACCTGCCCCTACCGCAATGAAAGTCGGCTTGGCTTTGGCGAGCTTTTCGATTTTGGGAATCCACTTGCGGTTACGGTTGTTGAGCATCACATCTTCAAATTCGCCCAGTTCCTCCGTATCGTCCATCATAGCAGCCAGTTGGGGAAGATCCTGCGCTCTGTAGATGTCTACCAACTCTTGAAACATGGCTTTTTGGACTTCGAAACTGTCTACATAGGCCATGAGCATTTCGAGTTGTGCCTCCATAGGGATATCCGATATAGCGCCCATTTGATCTGACACAGATTCTAGCCCCACTACATTCATGTCGCGCTTTTTGGCTTCCTTCATAAATCGTTCTTCGTAGGCAACGGTTTCACCTTCGATCATCTTGGGGTACATGAGAGAAGAAGCCAGCATGGGCTGCATGCGCATGGCGATGTTGAACTCGGCAGTCGAAATACCCAGTGTATCTAGCATGAAGGACTTGAGTCGCTGATAATCGATGGAGTCCATTTGAGTTTCCAGGCTTTTGCCTCCGAGCATACCAGCCATTGTCATTTTTACGATTTCCATGGGATTGTCCATGTCGATCTCTAGCGCAAGCACCTCGCAGGACTCAAAGCGCGTTTTGGTTCCCTTAGGAATAAAGAAATCATCTTTTCCGATGAGGTGGATGGTCCCAAAAAGGTAGGAAGGTTGCGCGAGCTCCTTGCCCTTGATCTCCCAGAGGAGGCTCTGAGAGAAGGTTTCGCTGGTTTCGGGTTGTGCTTTAGCAGAAGAGGGGGAGAGGAAAAATGTGCCCAAAAGGAAGAAAGGAAGTCCCCAGAGGGAAGAAAAAGTTGACAGCTTGTTCATATAGATTCTGATAGTTCTTTCAGATTTGTACGTAGAACTTCGATAGAGTTCCCATACAGTCTACGAATATACCACCGAAAAAATTGAACTGCTATTGTTACATATAAGATCGTGGTTAGAGAAATGGCTACCCACTGCAACACTGTCAGCTCATGCCAAGTCATCCCCTCCTGATAGACACCTGCGAAAAAACCAATCCAAACACCCATACCTGCCACTAGAGGTACAAATAAAGTACTAGAAACGATGTAGATGGTACGGTAGAGGGTCATGAGGCGAAGACTTTTTTCGAGTGCTTCTCTGGTTGGTAGAGAAATATAGGCGGAAGGACGCAGGAGCCAATATTTGTAAAGGTAAAATGACGCGCTACACAAGGTAAAGGCTGTCACGAGGTAGATAAAAAGTGCAGGCGTCTCTGGATTTTGGATAAAGTACACAATCCCCACAGCAAAGGGTAGCAAGGTCATGACCACTTCTGCCATGACATTTCGACGAATTTTCTGAAGGGTATGCTGACTCTTACGATTGATGACTTGGAGCAAGCTGTCCCGATCTAAAGCTGTCTTGGGCTGCTGTGATTCCAGTACTTTCCACTCTTTTTCTAGTATTTCCCATTCCATATTTCGCAAGACTTTTTATTGCTCTCTTGTTTGGTTCTCCTTTTGTCACGCATGTGGTTTGAGGAGGGTTTTGAGTTTTTGTTTGATCCGACTGATTTTGACACCTACGTGATTGCGCGTGATTCCCATGATCTGTGCAATCTCTTCATAAGGTTGCTCTTCTAGGTGTAGGATGATGATCGCTTTTTCTATATCCGATAACTGGTTGATGGCGTGGTACAAAGCGGCATGCCGATCAAGTTGCTCAGGCTTAAAATTTTCTGTCGGTAGCTCAGGTAGTGCGTGAGGATCTTCGGTGTGAACCTTTTGCCGCTGGGCTTTTCGGAGGCTTGTGATTGCTGTGTTCAGTGCGATTCGGTAGATCCAAGTGCTGATTTTGGCATCTTGTCTGAAGGAGGGGTAGGCGCGCCATAGTTGGAGGAGCATCTCTTGTTTTAAGTCAGAAAAGTCGGTCTCACTTCGGGTATAGATACGGCAGACCTTATGCAACACCCCCTGATGTTGCTGGATCATGTCTAAAAAAGCCGTTTCTCTTGCCTTACTCATACGTTATCGAAGCACTTCCTGTAAGATAAGTCGTCGGACACATACAATTATTACACATTGTGCCCAACATATTGAGGTTTTTGGTAGTTTTGTACCACAAATTTTTCACTAAAAAATAAAAACCACCATGTCTTACGTAACCCTGGGAGGTAAGCGACACTCAATTTTGGACGACATTCCATCCCCTGGCGTCTTGGGGAACGATTTTACATTCGTCAAGGCAGATTTGTCAGAGGGGACCCTCTACGATGATTTCGATGGAAAGGTAAAGGTTTTGATCGGCGTACCTAGCCTGGATACAGGTGTCTGCCAGATGGAGACACGCAAGTTCAACGAGGAGTTGGGCAAGCGCGAAGGTGTAGCAGGTTTGGTGGTTTCTCGTGATCTACCTTTTGCGATGAACCGTTTTTGTGAAGCAGAAGGTGTAGAGAATGTCATCATTGCTTCAGACTTCCGCTATGGCGATTTCATCAAGGAGTACAACACAGAGATCCTGGATGGCCCTTTCAAAGGACTTTCTGCTCGTGCGGTATTCGTGCTGGACAAGGACAACAAAGTTGTGTATTCTGAACTTGTCCCTGAGATTGGACACGAGCCTGACTACGATGCGGCTTTGAGCGCGGTCGATGGATTGCTGTAAGCATGTGCAATGGCGGATCGAAAGATATGAGCTCCTCTTTGTGGGGGGCTTTTTTGTTTTGAGAACATATGATTGATTACAGTGAAACAAAAGTTTTATACTATGATTTTCGAGCTTAGTAACAGGTGATCTGTGGGGGCGTTGGCTTACGATTTAGCGTTAGGGGCTGATAGATGAGTTGGGCAAAAAGAACCAATCCCGAGATTCATCATCGGGATTGGTTCTTTTTGCCTAAAAATCCCGAGTCTAATGCTCGGGACGCTGAAGGCGACTATTAAAAAAATTATGTTACAGAGTATTGATACCTATGAACTTAATAATTATTCAAAATTGGACTTGATAATCAGCAGTTTCTCCCTCATTTTCGTCTAATCAAAAAAGAGATTACAAATGAAAAGAGTCCTACTTATTATTTCGATTGTCATGATAGCCCTCGTGGGGTGCAAGCAAGAAGGATTTGAGCCTACCAGATGTAGTATTGAAGAGGGGAGACGTGGTCAATGCACCTATAAGGTATTTGAAAACCGTAGCATTGAGATCGTGCCAGGAGATTCCCTAGATAATGAAGGGTTTGTTCGGGTCAATGTGGGAGACAAACGGGTATTTGAGTTTGATTTTGAAGGCAACCAGGACGATCGTATTGCAGATGATGAATACGGAGAGAGGATCTGGTTTGAAGTTCCGATGGATCTAGAATCCTTTGAGTATAAAGATGAGGAATTGAAGGATATTCAGATGACGTTTAGGCCTTCTTGTTTTTGTTTTATCGAGACGGTATCTATTGAGCAAGGGAAGGTAAAAGGCAAAAAGCTTGGGGATAAAAGATGGGAGATTGAAATAGACATTACCTTCACATGGTCTGGAATTACAGAAGAACGCGTATTTGCAGCACAATTCGAGCAATCATGAGCCTGAAAGGGTCCGCTGCCTGACGATTCCTGCGAAAGGAACCCTTGATCCATCGACCTTTAGAAACAATTAACGTTTTTTACAGTCATAGATCCGTAGACTGCAAAAAACATTTCAATGAAGAATTTACACATACTGGCTCTTGCAGCCTTGATTTTTAGCTTTTCGGCTTGTGCCAATACCTCTGCCGAAGCACCCGTTGAAAAAGATGCCGCGCCCATCAATGTAGTGGCCAAAAAGCCCGTCAATGTAGAAGGGTTGAGCAAAGCCTACTTTGCGAGTGGATGTTTCTGGT
Source organism: Bacteroidota bacterium (assembly GCA_039820545.1). Lineage (GTDB taxonomy): Bacteria > Bacteroidota > Bacteroidia > J057 > J057 > JALEFZ01. The sequence goes on from JBCBPW010000002.1 coordinate 32,508, forward strand.
GTGTAGAAGCCATCTACGAATCTGTCAATGGTGTAAAAGAAGCCGTTTCGGGATATGCAGGAGGGACCAAGGTGAATCCGACCTACAAGGAAGTGGGCTCAGGTCGTACGGGGCACGCAGAGACGGTAGAAGTGTACTACGATCCTGAAGTAGTGGATTTCAAGACGTTGGTTGTTGTCTTCTTTGGCTCGCATGATCCTACAACACCTAACAGACAAGGGCCCGACTACGGAACAGCTTATCGCTCGATTGCCTTCTATCAAAATGCAGAAGAGAAGAAAATCATCGAGGACTACATAGCTGAACTCGTCGCCAATGGGACGTATAAAGAAGGAGAAATCGTGACAGAGGTCAAGGAATTGAAAGCCTTCTACGAAGCAGAAGAATACCATCAGGACTTTGAGCGTCGCAATCCCAATCAGGGATATGTACGTGCGGTATCCATTCCGCGTTTGAATCGATTCAAGAATAAGTTTCCCGATCTACTCAAGGAAAATCACTAGAAGAGGGGAGCAACCATAAGATAAGAAAGACTCAGTCTTGAGAAGCCATGCGCATTTTGCGTGTGGCTTCTTGCTATTTTTGGTTGAAGCGTGTCTGTGATAGACTTCCGCAAGATTGGCATTTAGATGTACTGATATATTGTAGTGCTAATACTTAGCAACGCAATATTTCACGACACAATTAAACATCATGAATCAGCTATCTCCTTATCTGAGTGGATTTTGTTTCTCCTTGCTCAGCTTTTCATTTCTATTCGCCATTCCACCTTCTCATGAACGCATCGCCCTTGCTTACCCACTATCTGGTATCACGATAGATGGCAGCATAGATGATTGGACGCAAGACCTCATGCAATATCCTATATCTAATGCTTTGTTTGGGGCGAAGGCGGAGGGCGCAGAAGATTTTTTGGCCTACTACATGTGTGGTTATGACCAAGAAGCCAATGCGCTCTTACTGGCTATCGTGATAAAAGACGACATCGAAATCTCCAAGGTGGAAAGTCCTGCTTGGAATAACATGGACACCTATACCCTTTACTTGAACGAAGCCTATCATCCCAAAGGATCAGGAGTCGCCAGATACACCATGCGGGACAACTATCGGGATCTTACAGATATTACAGATAATTGGGACCCCCAGTTGAAGGCTTATCTGGATTGGGAAAAGGTCGATGTGAAAACCCAACGAATAGGAAATGTCACGACTTATGAGCTGAAAGTGCAACTCAATGAGCCGATCTACGATGGGAGAATCATGGGGTTGGGGCATATGATCAATGATCAAGATAAGGTGGATGATCAAAGTGTGATCTACGGATGGGTAGGAAGAGGAGGCAAAAGCTCATCACCCCAACCAGGACGGATCGGCATGGTTATATTTCAAAGCTTGCCTGGGACGATGGGACGTGTCAAAGGAAAAGTAGCCTGGGAAGATCCTGAGACTCCTACACGACCTGAGGGGATTCAGATTGTTTCAGCAGAAAACCCAGCCATCTGGATGTATTTGCCTGTAAATGAATCTCTTGAGTTTGAGGCAATTCTTCCTAATGGGAAATACTTCCTCCGACCGGGTAAAATCGCCTTTTTCAATGGAGATACCTATTTCAAGGCAAAGGTTAGCCATAAGCAAGCATTCGAAGTACAGGGAGGGAAATTTATGGATCTTCCTACTTACCAATTGAAACCTGAACCCAAGCCTGATTTTGAAACGAAGGGGAATCTCCTAAGCGAGTGGAATGCGCAGAGTGGACCCAAAATAGACAAGGAGATTCAGAAATATATGGACTTCTATCAGATGGAGGGAGTCGCTTTTGCTGCTTTTAAAGAAGGGAAAATTGTGTACAGCCAGACTTATGGTGTCCGCAATAATTTTACAGGTGAAGCAGTCACTGATCAAACCCTTTTTGAGGTGGCTTCTATCACCAAGCCTGTGTTTGCCTTTGCCGCACTGCGACTTTGGGAGAAAGGGATATTTGACCTGGATAAGCCGCTATATGAATACCTGGCATTCGAAGAGATTGCAGATATGCCCTATGCCAAACTAGTCACAGCACGTCATGTGCTGACACATCAGACAGGGCTCCCCAACTGGGGCTGGGATGGTGGCTTGCGCTTCAAATTCAAGCCTGGGACAGATTTTGGGTATTCAGGAGAAGGCTTCGAATATCTCAAACGCGTACTGGTCGAGATTACGGGTAAGGAGATGAACCAGATCTTGGAGGAGGAAGTGAAGAAACCTTTGGGTATAAAGGATATGTATTTTCAATATGACTCGGAGGCTTTTCCACGAAAATCACATGGCCATTACAATGGATACCCTGGCTTGATTGATTTTCCAGATCAGCCAGGTGTCGCATGGTCATTGGTGACCAATCCCCAAGCATTATCTAAATTCATATTTGCGTTGCAAGACCGTAAAGGATTGAAGCCCGAGACATTCGAGTTGATGTTTTCTTCTCAGACGCAGGTTCCAGAGGATTTTGCTGAAAATAACTGGAACGCGAAGGAGCATGTGGGGATAGGCATATTTGTGGCAGAAGCTGCACACGGAAAAGTAATCAAGCACAGTGGAAATAACGGTGACTTTAAAGCTGTTTTCAGGCTCTATGATGGACTGGATATGGGCTATATCGTCATGGTCAATGGAAATACAGGCCACTTTATTCTGGATCATATCGAGAAGGTTTTGATTGATCCTGAGCAGGTGCTGATGCGGGATTAGGGATGTGGAATCTCTCGTTTTATGTAGATACGCCATGAAGGGGCGTGTCTACAACTTTTTTGTTCCCTTCAGTTTGTATCTGGAAGAGGTAGGATTGCTGGGATTTTGCTTGAGTCATGCTTGGGGCTGTTGCTTGTGGCGTTGTTAGTTGGGAAACTAATAGATTTTGGTGCTGCGTAGCTTGATGGCTACGCATAGCGGTAGGGGGCGTGG
>JBCBPW010000002.1:35457-208581 GCA_039820545.1 Bacteroidota bacterium
TGGCGTTGTTAGTTGGGAAACTAATAGATTTTGGTGCTGCGTAGCTTGATGGCTACGCATAGCGGTAGGGGGCGTGGCGCTAGGTAGTTTTGTTGCTACGCAGAGTGGGTTGGTGTTTCACTTTCTGGGATTTTGCTGTCGCTTGTGGCGTTGTTAGTTAGGAAACTAATAGATTTTGGTGCTGCGTAGCTTGATGGCTACGCATAGCGGTAGGGGGCGTGGTGCTAGGTAGTTTTGTTGCTACGCAGAGTGGGTTGGTGTTTCTCTTTCTGGGATTTTGCTGTTGCTTTTGGCGTTGTTAGTTGAGAAACTAATAGATTTTGGTGCTGCGTAGCTTGATGGCTACGCATAGCGGTAGGGGTGTTGCACTTGCAAACTTACTTTATGAGAGATGCCATGAATCGACGTATCTACCCACATCATTTCCCCAAATTGATCTTATAAAATGGGGCCGTTGTCGTGCGCTCGGGGAGATACTGGAAGAGTACATTGCGGAGGGTGTACCGCACAGGCTGTGTGACCGAAAGCCAATTGGCATAGCGTCTGCCTGCCCTATGGTAGATGCTCGCGCGTGTGCGCATACGCTTTTCGTAGGCTTGTAGCGCTTTTTCCACTTTTTTAGGTTGAGCGTTAAGCTGGTTGACTAGGGTGACAGCACTTTCGATCTCGAAGGAGTCTTCCATCCCTAGGAAGGGCATGATCGGCTGGGCTGCATAGCCTACGAGCATGACACGCTCACGGAATACCTGCTTGGACAGGTCACGATCTTTGTGGACTCTGGGGACTAGAGAGGCTGGCCAGATCTTATCGACGACCTCAGGTACTGGCTGCGGCCAATCGCTGAAACTCGCTTGTAACTGCTCCTTTGCCTGGCGGGGGTCAACAGGTCCTGTGGATTTGAGGGTAAAGGCGACCCCAATTTTACCTTCCTTCATTGGGAGAATAGAGACACGCTGTCCTGGTCCCACATAATCGAGGCAAGGCTCCTCTAGCGTACCTAGTAACTCTTCAGGAAGACTGGATTTTTCGATGACAGATTCCCATGTGATCAGATCTTCTGTCTTGGGCGAAACTTCTCCGAGCATTTGTAGACGCACACGAGAGTTTTCTCCATCTGCCCCAATCATGAATTCATGTGTCTCACTATTGCCATCCAAGAAGTGAGCCTGAATTTGTTTTTCATTTTGGGTGTATGAAATAAAGTCTGCCTTTCCTTGCAATGTCCCTGGTTTGAGACGCTCTTTTATGAGCTTGAGCAACGTACTCGCAGGGATCAAATGAGGCTTGAAACCCACCATATTGGAGATTCGATCCAAGTCTAGATTTTGTACTTCCTTGCCATTTTTTGCCTTAAAACCTCCTTGCGTCCACGGCGTCCCCAGCTTTTTTAATTCATCCACTAAGCCGAAAGCTGTCAAGAGCGGAAAGAGGTGCGCACCTAACTGAACGGGAGTTTCGGGCCAGTTGAGTTCCTGATCTTTGTGGAGGAGCTTGACGGACTCATAGCCTTCATGTTGAAGAGCCAAAGCTGTAAAAAGCCCCGAGAGGCCGCCGCCAATGATGAGGATGGAATCGTCTTTGTTGATGCGCATGGAATATTAGCTAGGGAGGTAAATCTATAAATACTTTGGCTGAGTTGCGAATTTGTAGCAGGTATGTATCCATAAACGTTAAACTTTCGTTAAGGGAAACTTTTTCCAGTTCCTGCTTTTATCTTTGTAGGTGGAAAATGATCAAAGTCACATGAAAAGAGATAAGACAGCCGAACTTCTCAAGAAAGTCCGCAAAATCGAGATTAAAACACGCGATTTGTCTAATCAGGTTTTCTCGGGAGGGTATCACTCAGCATTCAAGGGGCGTGGAATGTCTTTCTCAGAGGTGCGAACCTACCAGTATGGGGATGACGTGCGCAACATCGATTGGAATGTGACAGCGCGCATGGACGAACCCTTTGTGAAAGTCTTCGAAGAAGAGCGTGAGTTGACTGTGATGTTGTTGGTCGATGTGAGTGGTTCGACCTTCTTCGGGACACAACAAAATGCAGCAGGAGAAGACCGCATCAAGCAGGACGTCATCGCAGAGATCTGCGCGGTACTCGCTTTTTCTGCGATCAACAACAATGATAAGGTGGGTATGATCCTCTTTTCCGACCAGTCTGAGACCTTTATTCCCCCCAAGAAAGGCCGTAACCATATTCTCCGCCTCATACGTGACCTCGTGGATACCGAGCCCCAAGGCAAAGGGACCGATCTTGGGAAAGTCCTTCGTCATCTCACCAACGTACTGAAAAAACGTAGCATCGTTTTCGTGCTGTCGGATTTCATGAATACAGGGGAGGACTATCAGGATGCGTTGAGTATCGCCAGGAGAAGGCATGATGTAGTAGGGGTCCACCTGTACGATGATCGCGAAGTAGAACTTCCCAATATGGGCCTTGTACGGGTGCTGGATGCAGAGTCAGGTCAGAGCAGCTGGATTGATACTGCCAATAAGCAAACCCGGCTGGCCTACGGCAAATGGTATCATGAAAACCTTCGCAAAACCAAGCAAATGTTTATCAAGTCTGGAGCAGACTTCCTGAGCATCAACACAAAGTCTTCCTATGTCCAGGCACTCTTAGGCTTATTTAATCGAAGAGCATCTAGAGCGTAGTTCATTCTTCATGGAATATTTTTCATTGTTCAGATAACCCAGGACATATTTTATGGTTCATGGAACTTACGTTGGTGAGTCAGGTACGCCATGAAAAATGAAAAATGAAAAATGAAAAATGAAAAATGTCACCTGCTATAGTGAAGGTTGTCGAAGTGGAAATCAGATATAGGACATTCTATGGTGAAGCCATTGATTTTGCCATCGACGCCCTGCTCAAAAGTGATTAAAGCGAAAGGTAAAAAGGCATCATTGAACTGGACCTTGAAGGTATTGTGATGAAAATGGCTCATAGTTCCCGTGAAAGCATCAGAATTGGGACTCAAAGCAATGGTCAAATTCACTCCCTCCAAATCAATATTTCCTGTTCCGTAGCCATAATTTTGCTCTGTATAGGATCCTACAAAGTCTTTTAAGGCCACAGAAGGCTGAGTGTTGGCTTGCTGACGGTCCATTCTTCTTTTTTCCTCCTCTGCCGAGTAATTCTCATATCCCTTTTCATAGACCTTAAATTCGGCATTCCAATCTTTGGTATCCTTCCCCAATACTGCATCGAAGATGGCCAATTTCACTGCCTCATCCACATAGAAGTGCATACCATTGTTCAATACAACCACCCCTAGATTTTCTTCGGGAATCAACGCTACTTTTGAAATGTAGCCTGGCATGCCGCCATCGTGTTCAAGGACTTTTTTACCTCCATAATCCATCATAAACCAACCTAGCCCATACCCTCTGAAGTGGATTCCCCACGAACGCATCGTGCGTGAAACGGTCAGTGGTGTATGCATACGGAAGATATAATCCAATGTGTTGGGTTTGATCATTTGGACTTCTCCTATTTTTCCATTGTCTAACAGCAGCAGCATCCACTGACTCATATCTTCTACATTAGAGTATATGCTTGCAGCGGCTTTGGCAGCATTCCAATCATAGATGGGCTGTATTTTGCCATCGATATGGGGAAAAGCCAGATTTTGATTGGCGTCCATACCCAACTCGTCGCTAGAAGGACGTGTACTTGTCATACTGAGAGGCGCGAAAAAGCGCTCTTCCATGAATTCTGACCAGGGCTGTCCAGATGCTGCTTCGATGACCTCACCCGCAGTCAAAAACATCAAGTTACTGTAGCCATAGCTGCGACGAAAACCATTGTCAATGGGGAGATTTTTCAATCTATCCAGCACCTCCTCATCTGTGTAGTCGGTCCCATACCAAAGCAGGTCTCCGACAAATGTACCCAGCCCCGAACGGTGACTCAAGATGTCTGTCAGGTCGATCTGCTGCGTGATGTAGGGATCACGCATACGAAAATCAGGTAGGTGGTCCGTGACTTTATCCGTCCACTTGACTTGGCCCTCATCTACAAGCATGCCCATCGCAGCAGCTGTAAAGGCCTTTGAACAAGAAGCTACATTGAAAAGAGAAGTCGTCTGGAGGTCCGTACCTGCCTCTACACTTGCTTTACCCAGCGCTTTCTTATACACAATTTGGCCATCCTTCACGACAGCTACTGCCAGTCCCGTAGGCTCAAATGTCTCAAACGCATTGCTGACTGCTTGATCAATTCTTGAAAGCGTCTTTTTATCTAGCTGAGCAAAAAGCGAAATCGATGACCATAGCAAGAAGGTCAAAAGGGTAAGAGTATATTTCCACATTGTAGACAACAATTGATACAGATGAAGGCTAACTTTCCGCTCTCACCTCGAGGTCTGCCATCGCAGAGGTTCACAGGAGAAAATGGAATACACCCGTAAATTAGAGAAAATAGGGTAAAAGGAAAGACTACATGGGAAATACCTGTTCTGACTTTTTCTTACACCACCTGTACAGCTGACCAGTCATGTTGGCGAGAGCTGGGAGGGATGATGATGCGATAGGTAGTACCTTCAGAAGATGAGGTTCGATGAAGGGTGCCCCGCATTTTTTGTACGAGTAGCTGGACCAGGGTCAGCCCGACACCTGTTTGCTCCCATTCAGATTCTGGAATTCCGATTCCATTGTCAGTTACTTCGATCGCGAGTTGGATTTTGGGAAGAGGATAAGCATGTATGGTAATTTTCCCTGGCTGTCCTTCGGGAAATCCATGTTCGAGGGTATTGGTAAGTAGTTCATTGAGGATCACGCCCAGAGCGAGTGTTCGGTCAAGGTCCAATTCTATTTTGCCCATGTCACATTCCAGTATGACCTCTCCCTTTTCCTGAGTGACGTGAATCAGGAGGGACCGCATCAGGGCTTGAAGGAAGGGCCGTAGCTCAATGAAGGTTTCTCCCTCACGATGAAAGGCATGTTGGTGAATCAAGGCAAGTACCTTGATACGATTGAGACTTTTGGAAATAGGCTGGATAACTTCGGGCGAAGTCTGTTTGAGTAGTTCTAGGTCCAGAATAGAGGCCAGCATATGCAAATGATCTCGGGAGCGTTCGTGAATCTTTTGCTGCATTATCTCTTGGCTATTTCTCTGTTTGCGCAAGCGAGATTCAGCCTCTTTGAGGAGGGCCTTGACTGTCTTCTCTTTCTTATTGTTGAAATAAAAGAAGATCATCAGAATGCAGAGAGAGGTAACGACCAGGATCAAAAGAATTTGAATGTAAATGCCCTGTGTTTCGATCTGATTCTGAAAACTGACAGTAGGATCTTTCGCCGGAGACGTACTTTCTCCGAGTAAGCGTTCTCCTCTTGGGAACTCCTGAAGTCTGCCCAGATATCCCTGAGAAAGTAGTTTGGAAAGAATAAGTAGAAAAGATTCAATAACAGAAAGAATGGATATAAACATGTGCAGTTGACTTGAAGAATCGACTAGAAAAATAAATATGTCCAAAGGGCTCAGGGTAACCCTTTAGGAAGAGTGGTTATGCATTCGTTCGCTTCATGTAAGTGCGAATGATGGGGATATTTTGGAGTTTTTGTAGAAAATCTTGATGGGAAAATGGTTTGTAGAGAATATCGTGCGGAGAGGAGATATATCTACTCAACTCGGAGGTCATACGTGGATAGGCAATTAGAAATAATGTAGGATGCAGTGCAAGCTCCTCAAAGAGGATGCTTATGCTTTGCCTGTCTGGTAAGTCTGCCAAGTCGATACCGATGATGGATAGCTCAGGCTGTATTTGCTCACGCGCTTTTATAAAGTCTGATAAAGAGGTAGGCCCATCTACAGCAGTATAGCCTACATCCTGGATTTGGATTTGGAGGATAGAGGCAATGATCGGATTTTTCTCCCTGATGAGGATTTGTAAGTTTTTCATGGTCTTAGCTCCTTACACATGGATTGTTTGATAAATTTCTCATAATTATCAAATGCTAGTTTCACTAAGTTTTTACTCACAATATATTCTAGGGCTTACACTAGGCTCGAAAGCTTGTGTTGAGGGCTGTTTTTTATGTTTGAAAATAAAGAAGAATAGTACAAAAACTTCGTTATTGATCAAAAAGTTATAATAAATATTGAATTATTATTGCATTTATTCAAGTCGATTTTCGCGAAACAATGAAATTTTTAAATGCTCTGAAAATCTACAAGTGTAGAGAGTGTGGGGACAGATAGAAATATGAGCAGGTACGTATGAAATATTACATTTTTAAAATGTGATAAAGCGCCTGTTGGGGGGTAATTGAGAAGTTATGCGTTTTATTTGGTAGTACTTCTGTTAAAAGAAAGTACAAATTTATTTTCCCTAATTAAACCTTTCGTAATCATTATCATCCAAAGACTATCAAAGCCTCCTCATTATGCGTTTTCTTCCGCTATCCCTCTTGGTATTGACGATGATTTTTGTGGCATGTCAGCGAGATCCGCAAGACTTAGAGATCATTGTCATAGAAGATAATACAGCTCCCCCCGACCTTAATGTGCCGCTCGTCATTAAGCAGAATTACATCAATAAACTCTATATTTCTTTACTGGGGCGAAAACCTACCTTCGTAGAAAATGAGGCAGCTCTGGCCACTTTGGATGGGGATAATGCCTCTATCAGCACGCGGAAGAATCTGATTGCCCAAGTACAAAGCGAAATCGCCTACTATGAAAGGCAGTACGAAATCGCACGAGTAGAAATTCTCAACAACCTGGATACAGCAGATATCACGACCCAGATTAGTATCTATCAGTCGCTGAAGCAAGATCCACGCTACGCGGATTTCATCGAATTGATCGAGTACGAGCAGCAACGCCTCATTCGCCTTAAACAGGTACCTAACGCTTTACCTTCTAAGCTCATCAACCGTATCGAAATGCATCGTCGTTGTGCGGACAATAGCATCTATGACGAGATCAATATGGGCACCCAAAATTTTGTCTTATCTCTTTTCGAAACATTTCTCGGAAGGTATCCCACCGTCGCCGAAGAAGCTGCTGCGAGCCAGATGGTCGATGGGATCAATACCATTTTCTTCGGGGAAGAAGGCGATAGCAAGACGGAGATGATTGAGATTTTTTTTGACTCGGACAATTATTATGAAGGAGCTGTACTCGAGATCTATGAAGACTTTCTCTTCAGGAGCCCCAACTCAGTGGAGATGAGCGAGGCGACCAAGTTGTACCGATTATCGGGGGATTATGAAGAACTGCTACAAGAGATTCTTTCATCAGATGAGTACATGGGACTAGATTAAGACCCTATTTGAAACTTTAAATCGGCGAAAAATTTGTGCTTTAAGAACCTAAAATCTTTGCTTTTGAGCTAGGTTTTCATGGTTCCAAAGATGGGCTAATAGCGTACATCATCACAAACGGCTAATTATAAAAACATGTATATCAAACGACTACTTCCCTATTTCTTGCTCCTTGTCTGGGTAGGTTTTGCCTGTACCAATCAGGATAGAGAGAAGGTCTATGTATATGAGGTCAATGAAGTCGAGGTCAATCAGACAGGTATTTCTAAAGACAATCTCAAATCGGATCTGGAGTTTCTTTCTCTTGCGTATTCGGATCTATTTGGTCGTACCATCACAGAGGATCAACTCAATGCCATGACCATCGGCTATAATGCCTTGGGGGATCGTGCCTTGATTGCAGACATCATCGTGCGCAACATGCTCAATGATCCCGCTGCTGCTGTGCCCACCTCCCAAAATATGCGAGGCAATCTCGACCAGTTCATAGAAGATACCTACCTCAAGTTTTATGTCCGAGAACCAGGAGAATATGAACGCTGGCAGCTCAAGCAGATGATCGAAGGAGACAGTGAAATCACAGCGGAGATGATTTATTATGCCTTTTTGACATCAGATGAGTATCGATACTACTAGCACGCCTAGACAGGGCAAATGTCGAGACGAGAGATTTACCCTAAAGATCCACCCTCACTTTTTCATTTCCAATCCACCACTGATATGAAGCGTCGCACCTTCCTTAAGAAAAGTTCTCTGCTGACAGCTGGTGCTGTAGCTGCTCCTTATATATTGCCTAGTGGCCGTTTGTTTGCCCAGACCATGAACCGTAGGGTGAACCACGTAGTTCTCTGCCTATTTGCAGGTGGGGTACGCAACTTGGAATCTATCCACCAGGATCTAGGCAATCTCATGCCAGGAATCTTATCAGGTGCCGCCTCGACGGAGGAAGGCTTGCAGACGATTCCCAGCCCAGTCTATCCCAATCGTCTGACGCAGGAGGGAACGCTCTTTCCAGAGCTGCGCTATGCCGACGGTCCTACAGGACACTTCAATGGGCACACAGTAGCATTGACAGGCGTCTATACGGATACAGGCTTGAACCTGCGCACCAATCCGCAGCAGCCGACTATATTTGAATATTACCTCAAGCACAACTCACCCGTCGTGACTGCACGCAATGCTTGGTGGGTTTCTAACTCCTTGGGACCTTATCCTGCTTTGAACTACAGCCAGCATCCGCAGTACGGGCCCATGTACGGTGCCAATCATATGGCGCCCACCTATTTGCTCAACCCTGCCTTATATCCCCAACTGGGGCAACCCAAGCAGTTTCAATTTCACGAGGAAGAAAAAGTGGGTATGATCCGCAATTTTCTGAATCAGAACTTTGGGAAAGAGGCCATTTTGAATGACAGTGGCAATGTCAATACGCCTGAGGATGCACGAGCCATCGCGAATTTTATCCAAGAAATGTATGAGAAGGGAAATAATGGAGGCTTAAATAATCCCCTCGGTATGCCCTCCGCATTGGCCAATAATGACATCTATACTATCCTGTTTGCAGAAGAGATTATCAAAAGCTTCACGCCCGAATTGTTGGTGGTGAACATCACAGATATCGATGCAGCGCACCAAAACTTTACGGCTTACCTCAACAACATTCGCAAGGCGGATTATGCTGTCTCTCACTTGTGGGATACGATCCAGTCCACACCTGGAATGGCCAATGATACGCTTTTGATTCTGGTGCCTGAACACGGGCGCAATCTAGAAACCAATACTGTACGAGACATCTATGGACGCTTCGGTACAGACCATACAGGCGATGCGACATCGCGCGAGATCTTTGCACTCTTTGTCGGCCCCAATGGCATCGTGAATCAGGACATCCGTGTGGGTTCAGCCAATAATCCCGTGGGAGAAAGCATCGACATCGTACCTACCATCGCCCATGCACTCGGCTTTGATGTGAACATTCCTTCAGGCATGCTTCCTGGTAGCGTATTAAATGAAGTTTTTGTCTAATGGGTTGAACCCAAGTTATCCCAGAATATTACAATCAATATTTGGCATGAAAATATATCCTCTCTACATATTATTCCTGGCAGTGGGTCTGATGGCTTGTAATCCTGAAGGAGCTTCTGATGAGGTTCCTCCGAATCCTTTTGATGCGATCGAATATCCCGACACGACGGTGACGATCACACCACCTGATTCCAATAGCTTGGTCGGACTGCATCAGTTCATCTTTTCGCAGTCTTGTGCCGTGCCAGGCTGTCATGATGGGAGTTTCGAACCCGATTTCCGTACGGTCCAGTCTACCTACAGTACGCTGGTCTATCAGCCTGTGGTCAAAAATACTCAGAATCAAGACTACGTCTATCGCGTCGTGCCAGGTAACTCGGCGGAGTCCTGGATCTACCATCGTGTGACAACAGAAGATCAGATTTTGGGACGCATGCCTTTGTATGACAATCCTTTGACGGGGGGACAGATTGCCGCTTTGAAGTCATGGATTGACAGCGGAGCACCTGACATGTTCGGCAACATTTCTTCTCAGCCCAATACGCAGCCTCAGTTGGTGGGCGTAGCGGCTTTCCAGAGCTTTGCTGTACTAGGCGAGGTCCGTGTGGATACGTTCCGCAACCGTCCTTCAGAGCCTTTTGGATGCAAGACAGGTCTGCCGTTGACGATTTGGTTTGGGCTGGAAGATGACAGCACAGCTATCGGGCAGTTGGAGAACTTTCGCGTGCAATTTGCGACAGGGCTTGACAATTTCGTGCAGTTCAATCCTGAGCTGGAGCGCAATGCGCAGTTTGTGAGTGGAGGAAAGTTTGTTCAAGATTTTTATGAGGAAGGAAGAGGAGAGACGTTTTATTGGAAGGTCGATTTCAACGCAACGACCTTTCCCCTCAATGAAGTCACTTGGATGCGTCTGCTTTTGAATGACGGGGACCATTCAGAAGACTTTATTGTCCCTACGGATGCTTCTCCTGATGCTTATAAAGGATATATGGCGCTTTTTGTCGTGCCTTAATGGGGACCGTTTGCCAGCACCAACAAGACGTTGGCGCTGGTTGGGGGATGATTCGCATGGGGGGTGTTGATAATGACCAGGGTGGTATGGAGAGTGACCACGCCGTGGCGGTGGTCCTACCTAGGGAAAGAATGCGTAATGCGGATCGTTCCTACAATGTGTGCATTAAAATTCTCTAGTTCCTCTGCTGGAATCCATAGCTCTACATGTTGCGGACCACCCACTACTTTTTCTTCAAACTGCGAGAGGTAATCTGCGTCTACGTCAAATGCCGTCACATAGCCTGAACCATAGTACGGGACATTCCATTTTGTCGTAATTTCAATAGCATAATCTTCATTCAGCACAGGATAAAAAATCGGCTGCTCAGGTAAGCGTGGAGGAAATGCTTTATTTTGGAGATCCACAATCAAGTCTAGCTCTGCCTGATTGACAGGACGATAGAGAGTTTTTGTGTTCATGACTCAAACGGAATAGAAATGAAAATAGTCAAAAAGTAGGAGGGTAAGCGTTTATATTTACGTAAGATAAAGGTACGGGTTAAAACGAACGTACGATATTTCGCAAGAAGTTCTCCCGCACTTTCATGACACTTCCTTAAATTATGGGCTGATCATTCATTGGTATGTCCACACGTCTTCTCTTCTTCTGCGGTATTCTCCTTTGGCTCCTATTGTCTTCTGTAGCACGCTCCCAAAGTATCCAAATCCAAGGGACGGTTACAGATGCAGACTCTGGATATGCTTTGAGTTATGCGACTGTCCGTAATCTGCGCAGTCAGAAGGGGACGGCCACCAACCTACAAGGTGCATTTGTCCTCCCCGAAAATAAACCTGGAGATACCCTGCAAATTTCTTACATCGGATATCAAAGTCAGAAAAAAGTCGTTCAAGCCTCTGCATCATGGACGATCGCGCTTCGTCCCAGTCCTCCCACACTAGACGAGGTCGTCATCACTACAGACAATGATTATCTCTATGACTTACTGCTGAAGGCCAAGCGCAATGGGACAGATGAGATCATAAAAGCCAAGACTTACTTCTTTTTAGAGACCTATTTCGACGGACAGATCTCAGAGTTGATTGAGGCTTACTACAATGGGCAATACGAAGGATACAAAGTCACAGGCTTGAACATCAAAAAGGGGCGAATCGGTGTGAAATCGGTGAACCAAAAATACTTCGTATCTACAGAATCTTCCAAGATCTTCTTGCTGCACAATATCTTTCTATCAGATCCTTTATTCCCCGATAATCCGCTCATATTTGGGAGAAAGAAATTGATGAAAAGCTACGATCTTTCGCTAGAGGAGATCTTCATGGAAGGGGAATCTAGGATCTATGTCATCGACTGTGTGCCTTGGGAAGCGAGTAAGGAGCTATTTACGACACGATTGTGGCTAGACATGACGCATGAGCAGATTCGCAAGATCAATTTCCGTGTCAATCAGACCTATCGCCATCCCTTTGATCTGCTGGGAGATGAGAAGATCGGGCATGTCAGCATGAACATCACGCGCAATTACCAGCGTAAGGGAGAGGCCGTGAATCTAGAAACCATTGACTTCTCCTATGACTTGACATACATGGGACGAGAGGGAATGCAAAATGCGGCTCGGACAACGGCTTATCTACGTGCATACGACTATCAAAAAGCTTTTGAACCACCTCGATTTACTTTTACGCGCGCGCTTTTACAGGACTACAGGGATATCACTGTTGCGCCTTATGACACAAATTTTTGGACTAATGTAAATGAGTTTCGATTTTTTGACAGAGCAGAGGAAGTAAGCACATTCATTGAGAAATATAAGATTCAGGACTATTTCAAGAATTTGACTCCAGGTACAGATAGCTATTCGTACCAATTGCAGTATCCCTACATCAACTGGCAGCAGGATCGAGTCTTGATCAAGGAAGCGAGTCCCGAGGTATTGGAGAAATACCAAGATGGACCTGTGGTTGAACGTGACAAATACCAGTTGGGGTGCAAGCTTTATCTGGATGTATCCCCACTATCAGACACCTTCATCTACCAGTTACGGGCAGTGATTGATCCTATTGAAACCTATTACTATTTCCCCATCACAGCTATTGATCATGTATTCATCAACCTATATTTTGATTTGCTAGAGGTCGAAAGACGGAAGCTAGATCGCGCGATTCAAGAACTGGAAGATCAGAGCTTAGAAACTATTGACGCCTTGTACACCCAGAGCCAGCAAAGGTACAAGTTGACGACGCGTCGCTATATTTCGGAGGTCCAGCGAGGAAAAAATGTAGTTGCACTCAAGAAGTGGAATGAAAAGGTCAAGGACGCGTTGGGCATTGACAATATGGCCTTGTTTCAGGTGGAAGTGGGAAAATGAGAGGGGTGGGGTGGTAAAGATCGAATCGAACGATTTCACAGCTTGCCAATCAGTAATAAAATCATACGTAAATCATGGACAATGATAAAGAATGAAATCTAAATCGGGAGATAAGTCGTATCTTGATAAGATACTTAAGAGAAGCGATGTCTACAGCCGAATTAAAACTTATGCTAATTAGAGAGATAGATCAAATGTCTCCTGAACATCTCTCTGCCCTTGCACTTCTAATGAAGAAAATGCGAGAGGATAAAGGAGAAAAACCCCAAAGGCAAATTGGTGCCCTAAAAGGAACACTCGTGTATATGGCGCCAGATTTTCATGAGCCTTTAGAGGATTTCAAAGACTATATGTAATGACCTATCTGTTAGATACACATGTTTTAATATGGATGATGGAAGGAGATGAAAGACTCTCTCATACAGCAAAGGAAGTAATTATAGATAGAGACAAATCATTGAAGGTGAGTATTGTCAGTTTTTGGGAAATGAGTATAAAAAGAAGCCTTGGAAAACTCACGCTTAGACACGATTCGGAAACTTTCTGGAATGAAGCCCAAAAGCAAGGGTTAGACATCCTAAATATCTCTCTCGATCACTTAATTTGTTTGGAGAAGTTGCCATTTCAGCATCGTGATCCTTTTGATAGGCTACTGATCGCTCAAACTCAATCAGAGGGCTATACCCTCATCAGTAATGACCAAAAGTTTCACCACTACAGCATCCAGACCTTTTGGTAATTCATCGAAACCGTATCACCTCATACACCTCTCCTGCCTCAAAATGATCCTTTCCCTGTGGAAGTTCCATGATTGCATCTGCGTAGACAAGATTCGCTAAATCGCCCGATCCGTGCCCCTCTACAGGATAGGCTTTGAGTGTACCATCCCGACCATGGCTGAGATTGACTTGCGCGAAATAGGTGAGATCAGGCTTGAATGAAATATCTGCCTGCAAGACCGCATACTGCATCTCAAAGGGAGGCATCCCCTGCATCGTACGCAACCAAGGTTGGATATAACGGAGCGTACATACAAATGAGGAAACAGGATTGCCTGGCAACGCAAAAATCCGCGTGCCCGTAGGGGCTACCCCAAACCAAAAAGGCTTGCCAGGACGCTGCGCCACACGATGAAATTTCTTTTCCACACCGAGTGATTCCATTACCTGAGGGATGAAGTCAAACTTTCCCTTTGAAACGCCACCACTCAAGATGATCAAAGGATATTTCTCCAGAAAATCTTTCATTTTCTCCTGGATCACCGCTTGCTCATCCATTAGGTGCGCATAGTCCGTCTCTACCCCCCAAGCTGAAAGTAGCGAACCTATGCTATATCCATTGGATTGACGAATCTGGTAAGGTAGTGGCTGTTGATCGACAGGAACCAATTCATCGCCTGTGGAGATGACCAGGGCTTTGGGCAGGGCGTAGGTTGCAAGGGCACTCCTGCCAATGGTCGCAGCTACCCCAACCTCTGCGGCGGAAATCTGACGTCCTTTGGACACGATGCGCTCCCCTAACTTACGATCTGTCCCTTCAGGATGGACGTTTTGTCCCGCTTGTATCTCCTCTACACGTACCGTTGCCATCCCTTCTGCTATCACGACATCTTCATACCGAATGACGGTATCTGTTCCTTTTGGCAGCATAGCTCCCGTCATGACTTCCAGGCATGAAGTGGCATGACTTAAGGTATGAATAGGCGTTCCCGCTGCAACTATACCTTCTACTTGAAATTGACGCCTTCCTTCAACAAACGCTTGATAAGCGATGGCGATCCCATCCATCATGACTCGGTGAAAGGGTGGAAAGGGACGATCCGCGCGTAAATCTTCCGCCAATACCTTTCCAGGACAAAGTTCGAGTGGGAGGTGTTGAATCTTTGGGTCAGATACTTCTGAGAGAATGATTTCTGTAGCTTCAGAAACTGTCAACATGATCAGTGGATTGGAGGTAGAAAAAATGTGGAAGAAGAAAGATATTCCCTGGTTGATCGTACAAAAAGTGCTTTTCGCAGATAATTTTCGGCAAAAAAAAGCATATCCCTTCACATTTGCCAATTCCTTTCTTTTTACCCTAACAAACTACTCCCAAACCCGTTTCATTGGTGTAACAAAACCCTATACTACAGCTTCTACAACTGCCGCACTTTGTTCACTAATCAATGCAACACGTCAACATGTTCAAAACCTATCTACCCACTTTATTCTCTAGACTAAAAGTGGGTCCAGGAAGCTGGGGCTTATCTTTGATGTTATGCTTATTGCTCCCCTGGCAAGCGATGGCCCAAGAGTTTACACTCAGTGGGGTCGTTCGTGCCAAAGCATCAGGCGAGACCATCATCGGAGCCTCCATTGTCCTTCCCAGCCTGAATCGAGGGACTTACACCAACACCTATGGTTTCTTCTCACTCAATGTACCTGCGGGAGATGACAGCGTAGAGGTTCGCATCACCTATGCGGGCTATCAGACGATCCTCCAAAAGATCCTCGTCAAAGATGACATTCGTCTAGATATTGATCTGATCAATGCCACGCTAGATGAAGTGGTGATTGAAGCAGAGTCTTTCAAAGAGCAGCTCAACTCTACGCAGATGAGTGTGCAGAAGATCACCATAGAAGAAGCCAAAAAATTGCCAGCTCTCTTTGGAGAAGTAGACATCATCAAGACACTTCAGTTGAAACCTGGGGTATCCTCGGGAAGTGAAGGTAGCAGTGGGATCTTCGTCCGAGGGGGAGGACCTGACCAGAACCTTGTATTGCTAGACAATACGGTGGTGTATAACCCTTCTCACTTGTTTGGTTTCTTCAGTACCTTCAATTCGGACGCTGTAAAAGATGTGAAAATTTATAAGGGAGGCTTCCCAGGTCAATATGGAGGAAGATTGTCTTCTGTGATCGATGTGAAGATGAAAGAAGGAAACCAGCGAAAGTTCAGTGGGGCAGGAGGCCTAGGCTTGATCGCTTCGCGTCTGACGCTAGAAGGCCCCATATTAGAAGATAAAATTTCATTTATCATCTCTGGACGACGTACCTATGCCGACCTCATCACAAGTGCCATCAACGAGGCTAGTAGCGATAACCCCGACTTCAACCCCATTCCCGATTATTTTTTCTACGATCTTAATGGGAAAATCAACTATCAGATCAGCGACAAGGACCAGCTATATCTTTCGGGATATTTTGGAAGGGACCGTTTCCTTTTTGACAATGAACC
This sequence comes from Bacteroidota bacterium, assembly GCA_039820545.1. Taxonomy (GTDB): domain Bacteria; phylum Bacteroidota; class Bacteroidia; order J057; family J057; genus JALEFZ01. The sequence continues at coordinate 51,345 of JBCBPW010000002.1, forward strand.
GATCAACTTCAATTTTACTTGGGGCAATACCAACGGTGCGCTGCGCTGGAATCACTTCTTCAGTTCGCGCTTGTTTGTCAATACATCGATCAGTGTCACAGATTACGAGTATGTAATTGCTAACCAGTTTGACCAGTTTGGTTTCGAGCTAGGATCCAAAATCACAGACCAATCGCTGCGTACAGACTTCACATGGCTGCCACACCCCAAGCATACGGTACGTTTTGGTGCTTCGGCCATCAATCACCGATTCAATGTGGGACGCTTAGAGGCACAAGCCGATTCGAGTGATGTCTTCGACTTCCAGGCAGGGGATCTTTACTACGCGATGGAATACGGCGTCTATATCGGTGACGATATTGAAGTAAACGATAAGCTGAAAATCAATGTAGGGCTTCGTGCTTCGGCTTTCCAGGACTTTTCTTTCTTAGTCAATGATCCCGATCCCCGTCCCGACAGTACCTACTATGCGAATATAGAGCCTCGTGCTTCAGCCAAGTACAGCCTTTCAGAAAAAATCTCCCTCAAAGCCAGCTATGCCCGCATGGTTCAGTATTTACACCTCGTAGCTAGTACGGGAAGTACCCTGCCTACAGACGTCTGGTATCCCTCTACGAGTCGAGTCAAACCACAGATATCCGATCAGGTAGCTGCGGGGATTTCGATTGCGATAGGCGATCAGTTTTTGTTGACTAATGAAGTGTATTACAAATGGTTCCAAAATCAGATCGACTTCAAGGGAGGAGCGAATCTCTTTGTCAATGATGATCTGGAGTCTGAGTTTGTCTTTGGTAGAGGATGGGCGTATGGAAATGAATTTTATATCGAGAAAACTAAGGGAAAACTCACAGGCTGGATAGGTTATACCTTGAGCTGGACGCTGCGCCAGTTTGCAGATACGATTCGGACTCCCGAAGGACAGATTGAAAATGTCATCAACAACGGGGAGCCTTTTTTCGCGCGTAATGACAAGCGTCATGACATTTCGATTGTAGCCTTATATGAGCTTCCCAGAACATGGACGAGCTTTTTGACGAATAAGGTCAAATTGGGTTTCAAGAAGCTCAAATCCATCAATGTCAGTGCTTCTTGGGAGTTTCGTTCAGGCAATGCGTACACATTGGCACCTGGCTACTTGACGATGTTTGGTCCTAATCTCGCCTCTACCCTGTTTAACACAGGAGATGTGAGTGCCGATAATTTTGGCTTGGTCAATCTCGTCCCTCGCTTTGACGATCGAAACAATGTACGGCTCCCTGACTATCACAAGTTGGACGTGGGGATTGTCATCGCTTATGATCACAAGTGGGGCGAGTCTGACATCACGATCAGTGCCTACAATGCCTACAGTCGCCGAAATGCCTACTTCGTTTACCTAGAGCCAAGAGAAAATGAGCAAGGGATTCCCATCGGACAGTCCGCTCAGAAAGTTTCTCTTTTCCCTATTCTTCCCTCCATCACATGGAACTTTAAGTTTTAATCGCAAGCCTTTGCTGAACGAATTCTCAAAAATGAACGCAATGAAACCTTATATCTTTTTGCTGTTATTGGCCTCACTGTTTATGGGGGCTTGTAACCTTCAGCAGGAGATCGATCTGGAACTCCCCGAATATGACGCAGAATATGTGGTTGAATCCTATCTGCAAGTAGGACAGCCTTTCTTTTTGACGCTGACTGAGAGCCAGCCCTACTTCGACGATGTGACCATCAGCTATCTCAAAGGAGCGGATGTGACCATCGAGCACAAGGGCGAAATCTTCACGCTGGCAGAGCAGACCTTCAGGCTAGATGATCCTACGCTGGGCGCAATCGGTGTGGATACAGGCACACTGAATATTCTCAGACCTATCCTAGGAGATACCGTTACATTTTATTTAAACATTAATCTTGTTCCTGAGTCTTACAACGAGGACTTTAATTTGAATATCACTTTGCCCAATGGAGAGGCACTTTCTGCGAAAACACAGATTTTGGAGCCTATTCCTTTTGACAGTCTCGTTTTCCAGCAAGCGGCCAATGATACCTTGTCTCTCCTGTTGTCTTTTTTCACAGATGATGGTTCACAAGCGAACTTTTATCGTCGGGTGTTGGAAGTGAGAGAGGATCAGGTGATTTCAGGTTCTGGTGATGAAGAGGTTACCATGCGTGTCACTTCTGTTGAGCAGGATTTCATTGCAGACGACGTGGTATTTAACGGTCAGCCGTTTGCGTTTGGAACAGGGTTTGACTTTGCCATCGGAGATACGGTGATCAATACGCTGTATCACATGACATTTGATCACTATCGATTTGTGGAGACGAGAGACGCGGCGATAGCAGCGAGTTTGAGTCCTTTTGGGCAGCCCGCAGTCATTTACTCCAATATCAAAGGAGGACTGGGCATCTTTGCGGGGATCAGTTTGGATAGGCAGGTGACCGTGCGTGAGGAATAATAGCAATATATCGGAAAAATATGCTATTTGGGGTTGACATTGTAACACAAGAATATTAATTTTTGTTCATATAAAGCCGTTTTCATTTATGAGACAACTTTTGTGGGGCATGATACTATTGTTGGGGATCATGCTGGGATGTCAAAGTCAAGAGGAGAAGGAGTTAGAAACAGCTTTATGTGGATGTGTACAGACGGAGTCGGGGAAATGGGACATGAGACTGACACCTGAATGTATGCAGCTATGTGTGGAGACATTTGGCCCAGAGCTCAAGGACATGGAAACATGGTTTGAGGAACACTGCGGCAAGATAGAAATAGAGACGAAAGTCCAACCTGCACCAGAGGTTAAGATTTAATTATTTTCACTGGGATTTTTGGGGATAATCGTAAGGTTATCCCCTTTTTTTTCATAGTGTGAATATAATGTGTGTTATCACTTAGACCCTGTATATAACAATGAACATCTAGTTTGCCTTATGAGATGATCATTTAAAAAGTAGAAAGCCAACGATCATGAGAATGACAATCCCCCTTCAAAAACCCTCATTCGTTTTAGGCGTAATCATCGCTTTCATTGTGCTTGCCTATATAGGGATTGCAGGTTTTTATTGGCTTAGGGGGGATGAGATGCTAATACTCGATCCAACTACCCGACAGTGGACGCTTTACATAGGACTGACATTATCCACATTATTCCTGATAGCCAGTATCTGGGATATACAAAAATTCAACAAACAACCTAAAGCGTACGACTTTCAAATTCACCCTGCTTTTAACGAGAAAGGGGTATTTCTTGCCATTTTGGGCTTTCTTCTTTTGGTGACCCAATTATTAGGGACGTTGAGGACCTACTCATATGGTCCACAGGGTGAAAGAATGAGAGAAGCAGGAGAATCTATACTAAGCCCAGAAGGCATGATGCATGTGGAATACGATTTATTCCCTTCTACCTTTTGTGGATTTTTGGGAGTCGTCCTCCTATTCGGGGCATACCTCCCTTGGATCTGGCGAAATGTGAGAAAGCAGCTGCCCTCAATTGCAATAGACGCAGAACAGTTCGTGTATCATTACACTATCAACCAACAATCTACGATCAGATTGAATGACATTTCTAACTTCGAATATAAGGGCAACCTCATTGATGGATTTCTGATTGTGTGCAGCCCAAATCAAAAAGTAGAGATTGATACAGCTCCCTTCCGTGTACAGGATCTTCAACATCTATTGGACCAATTACAAATACGAATCTCTCCCAATGCTTGGAATGTCCACATTGAGGGGCCGCATGCGCAGTGGGAATCTGTCCCTGCCTAGGAAAATTCCTGCAAACGCTTGTCTTTCATCTTCCTAGATTTGCTTCATATACTTCCTTTAGGATATATTGATTCTTGCGGGAATCTGAACATTCCCGCATGCATGAAAGACGAATACTACACTTGGGATGAAGAATACACAGATTTTGGGTTGGTCGATTACAGTGGCCTTAGCGGGTTTTCTGTTTGGATTTGATACAGTAGTCATATCTGGCGCGGATCAGCCTATTCAGGAACTCTGGGGGACGGAGGGTTTTACCCATACTTTTTTCATCATGTCGATGGCCTTATGGGGGACAGTCATTGGGGCCATCTTCGGAGGGATTCCCTGTGATGCCATAGGAAGAAAACGTACGTTATTTTGGATTGGGATCTTATACTTTGCTTCGGCTATTGGATCGGCTATTGCTTGGGATCCCATCTCATTTTCCTTCTTTCGATTTATCGGAGGTCTAGGGGTAGGGGCCTCTTCGGTGGCGGCACCTGTGTATATATCTGAGATCTCCTCCGCTAACAACCGAGGACGATTGGTCGCCCTCTATCAGTTCAACATCGTCTTTGGGATCTTCATTGCGTTCTTCTCTAACTACTTCTTAGGAGAATTTATAGAGGAAAATGCGTGGAGGTATATGCTAGGAGTGGAGGCTTTGCCTGCCTTGATCTATGTCGTGATGGTGCTCAACGTACCCAATAGCCCCCGCTGGTTAGCAGTTAAGAAAAAAGATGAGTCCGCCGCTCGAACGGTACTGGCAAAAATTTATGAGCCTGAGGAGGTCGAAATCCAACTTCGGGAAATCCAAGAGGCGGAAGCTAACACAAGCAAGGTCTCCAACCGCACCCTTTTCTCTCGCAATTATTCCTTTCCTCTTATGCTCGCTTTTCTCCTGGCCTTCTTCAATCAGGCCTCAGGAATCAACTTCGTGTTGTATTTCGCGCCTCGATTGCTGGAGGCCGCAGGTATCGGCAAGGAGGAGGTGCTCCTACAATCCACAAGTATCGGTGCCGTCAATCTGATCTTTACATTGCTGGGCATGTACTTGATCGACCGTATGGGGAGGCGTAGTTTGATGTACATCGGGTCTTTTGGCTATATCACGACGCTGTCTATCATCGCTTGGGGATATGCCACAGGGCAGCCTTCTATCCTGATTTTATCTGGGATTCTACTATTCATCGCTTCCCATGCTGTCGGGCAAGGCGCTGTGATTTGGGTATTTATCTCTGAAATTTTTCCCAATGAAGTACGTGCCAATGGACAGGCCTTTGGATCGGGTACCCACTGGGTGTTTGCTGCATTGATCACGTTGATTTCCCTCCCTGTTATCACGTGGGTTGGAGAACTTACAGGAGATGGTGACAAGCCCTGGCCCATCTTTGCCTTCTTCGCTGCCATGATGGTGCTGCAATTATTGTTTGTCATTTTCCTCATGCCTGAAACCAAGGGCAAGAGTTTGGAGGAGTTGGATGAATTATTGGGACATGGGAAAAATACTCAAGCTGAGATCAAAGGATAGTCGTGTTTATTCATTCTACATTTTCTCCTAAAACTTCAAGAATTCTCTATTTCTGTATATGAAGTATATGCTACTTATCAGCCTGTCTGGTCTCCTTTTTATGTTGAGTTGTCATCATCCTCAAGCTGTCCAGAATCAAGGAGTTCCCATTTCCCCTGTCAACGATTACCTGGAACCTCACCGTCCACAATTTCATTTTTCACCTGATAGCATGTGGATGAACGATCCCAATGGCATGGTGTATTATGCGGGTGAGTACCATTTATTTTATCAATTCTATCCTGATAGCACGGTGTGGGGTCCGATGCATTGGGGGCATGCCGTGAGTGAGGACTTGGTACATTGGGAGCACCTGCCGATTGCGTTGTATCCAGACTCTATCGGGTTGATCTTTTCGGGTTCAGCGGTAGTCGATTGGGACAATACGTCGGGTTTCCAGCAAGGGGAAGATCCCCCAATGGTCGCGATTTTTACCTATCACAACATGGAAGGTGAGCGTACAGAGCAAAACGACTTCCAGACGCAAGGCATCGCCTACAGCAACGACAAGGGACGAACATGGACCAAGTATGAAGGCAATCCCGTCATTCCCAATCCAGGGATACGTGATTTTCGAGATCCCAAAGTCTTTTGGCATGGGGGGATTCAGCGCTGGGTCATGATCTTTGCGAGTGGGGACAGGGTACGTCTGTATCATTCACCTGATCTCAAAGCTTGGGAAGAAGTCAGTGAGTTTGGGGCGATGGAAGGCGGTCATGGAGGGGTTTGGGAATGTCCAGATCTATTTCCCTTATATGTAAATGGAGATTCTGCACGCGTCAAATGGGTTATGCTCGTCAGTCTAGGAAGTGGAGGTCCCAATGAAGGATCAGGAACGCAGTATTTCGTGGGAGATTTTGATGGGATAAATTTCAAGAATGATCATCCAGCAGAAGATGTCCTTTGGTTAGATTATGGAAAAGACAACTATGCAGGGGTGACTTACTCGGATATTCCAAAAGAAGACAATCGAAGGATATTCATTGGGTGGATGTCCAATTGGCAATATGCAACGTTGATACCGACGTATCCCTGGCGCAGTGCGATGACCGTGCCCCGGACGTTGGAACTGAAGGAAACCTCCGAAGGGCTTCGCTTATTTACCAGACCTGTCGATGAGTTAGCATCTCTACGAGGTCCTGCAAAGGAATTTGCTGCTGATGAGGTGACAGACCGATTGGATCTTACCTCACAGGTAGGCTCACCGCAGACGTCAGAGCTTATCCTCACGATGGAATGGGAGGACGGGCACGAAGGAAAGGTAGGGTTGACACTGGCAAATGGTCTCAATGAGCATCTAGACATCGGATACGATATAGCCAAGCAGCAGTTGTTCATCGATCGAGTAGAGGCGGGGAAAAAAGACTTTTCGGATCAGTTTGCAGGGGTGCATGTAGCTCCGCTTGCTTTGGAAAATGAGTTGGCGTTGCGGATTTTCATAGATTGGTCATCAGTAGAGGTATTTGCGGAGGAAGGAAAAGTAGTGATGACAGAAACCGTTTTTCCGAATGAGAACTTTTCTTCCATTGCTGTCTTTTCGGAGGGAGGGATACTGTCGGGAATAAAGGGACACGCGTATGGCTTGAAGCGGATTTGGGGAGGTGCTACTATGAATGAAGGAGGGGAATCCGAATAAGCACTCTGCCATCAGGCAAAGCTTCAGGTAGCTACCATGAATACTCAATCAAAAGATTAGTAGATAGAGGGTCTTATGACTAGCAGCCTATGCAAACATTCATACATTACTTCTTGCATATAGGATTCCCCTTCTTTATTGCCTACGGTTTTTTCAGAAAAGACTGGAAGAAAGTCTATTTGATCCTCCTCGCGACTATGTTGGTTGACTTGGACCACTTACTAGCAGACCCCATTTTTCAGGCCAATAGATGTAGCATCCATTTTCATCCGCTCCATACCTACTATGCCATGGGGGTTTATGTGGTGCTGTTATTTTTTCGTAAGCCTTTCAACATCATAGGGATAGGACTACTGTTACATATGCTGACCGACTTCAATGATTGCATGATCATGTATTCTAGCTGTAGAGACTGTTTGTCTGATTCTCCTGCGATAGAACTTTTGAAAACGACCGCGGAAGTGTTGGGAATTTAGATTCTATCCAAAAGAAGATAATGGCCCTTGCTCCTTTCCCCTAATCCATACGAAAGGCTTTTTACTCAGGTAAGTCCTCACATCAAGATTATTCCATAGCTTTGTAAAAAGCGGCCCGTCCGCTCAACTTTCAAAGAAACCGCACCTTCATGCCCAAAAGAAGAATATTTGGTAACAGACAACCCAATGCCTCAAGTACCAATGGGTCTGAGACAGACGAGAAGAACCGAGACTTGGGGTTTGGCACCAGTATATCTGCCAAAAATCGACGCCTGATCAATCAGGATGGCTCTTTTAATATCCGTAGAGTCGGCCAGCGGATACAGGATATCCATCCTTTCCAGTTCTTGGTGACCATCTCCTGGTGGGAATTTGCGCTATGTGTGTTGGTGGCCTATCTGCTGTTCAATACCGTCTTTGCTTTTCTGTATCTCATGGCTGGGGTTGAGCAATTATCTGGTGGAGAGGATTTGATCACATGGTTAGATAGATTCATGTACGCTTTTTTCTTCTCTGTGCAGACGTTTACCACCGTCGGATATGGCACGGTGAGTCCAGTAGGGCTTTCTGTAAATATTATTGCTGCATTTGAGGCGATGACGGGCTTGCTAGGTTTTGCGGTAGCGACGGGCGTGCTGATGGGACGTTTCTCGCAGCCCTCTGCTAAGATTGGTTTTTCCGATCAGATCCTCATTGCTCCGTATACACATGCCGAAGAAGGGGCGATCAACAGTCTTCAGTTTCGCATTGTCAACAGACGCATCAACCAACTGATTGATCTAGAGGTGATGGTGGTCATGAGATACTACAATAAGGTCAATGGAAAAGAAAAGCAGGATTTTCGTCAGCTCAACTTAGAGCGTGACAAGGTCAAATTATTTCCCCTCACATGGACCATCGTCCACCCCATCACTCAGGACAGCCCCTTGCACGGATGCACATCAGAAGAATTGGCGTACAAGCATACCGAGTTTCTCATCACCCTCAAAGGTTATGATGAGACCTTTGCTCAGCACGTACACGCCCGCATGTCCTACCGATACGATGAGATGATTTGGGGGGCAAAATTTGTCAAAGTATTTCACGAGATGGAGGAAGGACCGATTGAGTTGCAGGTGGATAAGGTGAGTTTGTGTGAGAAGGCGGAGCTCAATGCGTATTGATGGAGTTTATTTGCTTCAAACAAGATGTTGGTGCTTTAGATCTATCAGCCTAGCTGTGTCTCGCTTGCTTAGTTGGGAAACTAATAGATAGAGGTGCTGCGTAGTTGGATGACTACGCAGAGCGTGCTGTTTCACTGGTATGCATCGTGTTTCACCGTCGAATGGGTGATTCCAACACACCCTCCTTGACTTTCCGCAATATTCCCCACCACCATCTACGAAAAAAATCGTAAATCATTTGTAGTTACGAATAGATTCGTATATACTTGTGTTACGAAGGCCTTCGTAAAAAGAGTTGATGATATGAAAAAGAAACCGACCGATAGTGAACTGGAGATTTTGCAGGTACTGTGGACCCAAGGCACAGCTACGGTGCGCCAAGTCAATGACGAAATGAACAAGCATCGTCAAGTGGGTTACACCACAACACTCAAAATCATGCAGATCATGTACGATAAGGGAATGGTCTCTCGCGTCAGAGAGGGGAAAACCCACATCTACCGAGCAGAAGTCGAGCAAAGCGAAGCACAAAAACACTTGATTGATAAGCTGCTGGATACCGCCTTCCAAGGCTCGGCCACCCAACTGGTTATGCAAGCCCTAGGAGGACGAGATACCTCACAGGAAGAGATTGATGAGATCCGCCGATTCCTCGACGGACTTGACGATGAAGAGTAAGCAGTGTCATTTTTCATGGTTCATTATTCAGGTACGATGGACAAAGAAATGATGTAGCAAAGCGTCTGTTCGCATTGCCTCACGTTGTCCTCTGCGCTTCTAAACTTCCTTCCACTTTCATTTTTTTAATCACCCACAATTCTATGGATTCCCTCGAAATTTTAGCTGAAGCTTTTGGTTGGACCCTCCTGCACTCCCTTTGGATGGGCGTAGCCATCGCAGCTGTACTGGCCCTGATTCTCAACATTGCCCGTCCCCAAAAAGCACAAGTACGCTATGGGATGGCTATGGGGGCCCTGCTGATCATGGTCCTAGGGACTGCGCTTGTATTTTGGCAATCTTATGATAGGGTGCATGAGCAGAGAAAGGAAGAATTCCACCTGAGTCTAGTCTCTGAAGCCCCCGATATTGACGAACGATGGCTCGACGAATCCCCGCCTGTCTCAGAGGAGATAGCAGAGGAATGGTTCGAAACATCTGTGACCAATGAATTTAGTGACCCAGAATTTGTCGTGGAGGAAGAAGGTGTGACGCTCATGGACTTTTTTCGAGACATGCGCCCTTATATGCCTTGGCTGACATGGCTGTGGTTAGTGGGATTCGCGTTTTTCTCATTGAAGTGGATCATCAACTATCTCTACATCCAAAATCTGCGTTTCCGTCATACCAAGCCCATGGAATTTGAATGGCAAAATCGCCTCAATCGCATGGCGCGCAAGATCGGTATCCGAGATACGCTATTGATGTTGGAGTCCCAGAAGATCATTTCTCCTCTCGTATTAGGTCACTTCAAGCCTGTCGTACTTTTTCCTGTAGGGCTGCTGACGAGCATGACACCCGAGCAGGTAGAAGCCGTGCTGGCACATGAGCTTTCGCACATCATCCGCAACGATTTCATGGTCAATCTAATCCAGACCATTATCGAATCGATCTTTTTCTATCATCCCGCCATTTGGTGGATCTCTTCACAGGTTCGTGTCGAGCGCGAGCATTGCTGTGATGACATGGCAGTCGAGATCCTACAAGACAAGAAAAATTATGCCGAGGCACTGACCCTCGTCGCAACTTATAGCTTACGTAAACCCCAACTCGCAATGGGCATGCAAGGAAATAAAAAACATCTTTTACATCGTATCAAGCGTCTGTTCAAGCCAGGCTTCGAACCTGGACGCATCACCGCCAAGGCTGTATTTGGCCTTTTGATCCTCACGAGTTTCAGCGGACTCGCTTTTGTCTCACCAGAAGCTGCGCAGACTGTCAGCCCGCGCAATTGGGCCGCAACTTTTGACACTCCTGTACCGATTCTGCCAGATTGGATGGTTGGGATGGATGAGAGTTTTGAAACCACTGAAGCGGCTAGCGAAGAACTGAGCCATTCAGAAGAAATCGTTGAATTGGAACCCATGGATGACCACTTCTTTGAAGGGAGCCTAGCTTTAGTAGATACACCTCCTCTGCCTCCACTCCCTCCGCTTCCCCCTACACGTAGTGGGCGCATCGTGATCCCCGATCTCCCCAACATCCAGGTTCCTGCTCCTGCTGTTCCAGATGTACCTCCTCCGCCAGCTCCTCCTGTTGCGTTTAGATACGTTGAGGGAATGACAGAAGCAGAAATTGAGGAGCAGCTTTCAGAGTTTGAAGGGACAATTGAAGCCTATGAGGAAGAGGTCGATGTATGGGCTGATGAATACGGCGAGCAATGGGAAGCGTATGCAGAAGCTTGGGAAGAATGGGGGGAGAAGTTCGGAGAAAAGTACAACAAAGAGTTTGGGGATGAATTTGGAGAGGAGTTTGGGGAACAACTGGCAAAGGATCTTACATACAAGCTTGAGTTGGACATGGAAAACTTTGAGGTAAATGTGGAGGCTTGGGCAGAAAAACTGGAGGTTTGGGCTGAGCAGTGGGAGTCATGGGCCGAAGCAATAGAAGAGCAGGAAGAAGGGCACCACAATTGGAATAGATATCGGGAGGCTCAGGAAGCGCATGCTAGACAAAAAGAGGCTAGCGCACGCACACAAGAGTTGCAGGCACGCGAGCGAGAGCTTGAAGCCCGTCAGCGAGAGCTCGAGGCAAGGATACGTGAAATGAAACGCCGTCAGGAGGAGTTTGCACGCGCGCAGCGTCAATCACAACCTGTTCAGGCAGATGCTGAACGCATAGAAGAAGCCCTCCGTGCAAAGGAAAGGGAACTGAGGGAAATGGAAATCAGACTGCGCGAGCAAGAAGTTGTGGCTGAGCAACGCCGTCAGGAGCGTCAGCGGGAAGAACGTGTAAGAGAACGCGTCTATGACGAGAACTTGAGTCGAGAGGAGCAGATTGTTCGTGAGGCAGAGAGAGAGCTAGACAATCTCACGGCTAGAGACTGCAACTGTGCCGCCAATGGCGAAAGAAGAATCTTGGTAAACTCCAATGTCAATAGTCGCTCCTTCAGCAGCAAGCTGCGCCGCTCCCTAAGAAACGATGGCCTTATCGGAGACGACGCGCGTGGATTTTCCTTCTGCATAGACGAGCAAAACATGCATGTAAATGGTGTGCGTGTGTCCGACCGTATTCATGAACGCTACCTGCAACGCATGGAGGAATGGGGACAGGACATAGGCGATGGTGCTTATTAAATGACATTGGTAGTAGAGACGTGATGAATCACATAGTAGAGGCGTATTGAATCACGTCTCTACTATAAATTTTTGTAGGTATCTATATAGATCCATAGCTTTGATGCTGAAGTGAGCAAATACTGCTTGCCTCATTGCTCAAAATGACTACCTACATGAAACAAATTCTATTGATAGGGGCAGGGCGCTCCGCCACCGTATTGATTGATTACTTGCTCGCACTTTGTCCTCAGGAGAATTGGTTTCTCACCGTCGGGGACCTTTCCCAGTCTCTAGCTCAAGCCAAAATCAAGGGCTCAACCCACGCCCGTGCCATCCAATTCAACGTCAACAACGAAGCCCAACTTGCGCAAGAAGTGACCCGTGCAGATCTGGTGATTTCGATGCTCCCTGCAAGGTTTCACCATCTCCCTGCGACACTTTGTGTCCAGTTTCGGAAACCCATGATTACGGCCTCCTATGTCAGTCCCGAAGTACGGAAGCTAGACTGGGATGCCAAAAAGCAAGGCGTGATGTTACTCATGGAGTGCGGACTAGACCCAGGGATTGATCATATGTCAGGGATGAAAGTCTTGGATCGAATTCGAGATGAAGGCTATGAACTGACAGGTTTTGAGACATTTACAGGGGGACTGATCGCGCCAGAGTCTTCGATGGACAATCCCTGGCGATACAAGTTCACATGGAATCCTCGCAACGTCGTCTTGGCAGGACAGGGCATCGTGAAGTTCATACAGGAAGGTCGCTACAAGTTTATTCCTTATCACCGTCTTTTTCGCCGCACAGAGCAAATTTTTATTCCAGCGCATGGTTATTTTGAAGGCTACGCCAATCGCGATTCCCTGAAGTACCTCGATGTGTACAATCTCCATGGGATTCGGACCCTATATCGTGGGACCTTGCGTCGTCCAGGTTATTCCCAGGCTTGGGATGCCTTCATCCAGCTTGGCGCGACAGACGATACCTACCAGATGGAGGGCGTAGACAAAATGACCCACCGTCAATTCATCAATTCCTTTCTCTCATATGATCCTCACAGCTCTATTGAGCTGAAATTGGCACACTATCTCAAACTAGATCTGGATGGTGCGGTAATGCATAAGTTTAATTGGTTGGGCATGTTTGACGATGAACTGGTAGGATTGAATAAGGGGACCCCTGCCCAGGTTCTGGAGCATATTCTGAAGAAGAAATGGGCTATGCAGCCTGAGGATAAGGACCAGATTGTGATGTACCACAAGTTTGAGTTCAAAGAGGGGGAGATGCATCGAGAATTGCAGTCCTACATGGTCCTGACAGGAGAGAATGCAGAGCAAACGGCGATGTCGCAGACAGTAGGCTTGCCACTGGGCATTGCAGCAAAACTCATGCTTCAAGGAAAACTCCACCTTCCAGGGGTACAGATTCCCGTCAAAAGGGAGATTTACAATCCGATCTTAGAGGAGCTAGCCCAGCATGGGATTGAGTTTGTAGAGCGAGAAGTAGAAATTGCTAGCTAAATATTATTTGTTAAGGCTGTGATGGCGAAGTATTTATTGGTGGGTAATGAAATAATCAGTAAGAATTAATAATTCCTTAATGCGAAAATTAGCACAATCGGAGGTTTTGGCAGTTATAAATGTAGGTAAAACTATATCCAGAGCCCAAACGTATGAACCCTCTAGCTACAGCACCTCTGAGGAAACTAATTTTCCTCATGTGCTTATCTGTATGTGTAATTCCTGAGATTCAAGGACAGGCTACGCAGTTGATATTTAATGATGTACCTATCAATGCTGGCCTCAATCTTCCAGTTTATATTGATGTATGTGCAGCAGATGGTAGCAATGTGATCGATCCTACCTACACCACACCTATTGAAGTGCAGAATAATGGAGGAACATTGGTCATTGTAGAACCTAGCTTTTCTGAGATTCCTGACGATGGATGTGTAAGATTCAAAATCACCCCTTTCTTTTCTGGTGTACTCAATCTTCGCTTCACCAGCGGGACTTTTACCGACATCTCGACAGGACCGATCACGGTCAGCAACTATGACATCCCGACGACCGAGTTTGTGGGAGAGATATTCAATGATCCCACCAATGTGGCCGCCCAGCGTGCCCTGGCAGATACGCTAAACGATGCCTGGGAACGCCGAATAGGGGACAGTTGCAATAATGTGACGCCCTTCTCCTTTGAGCCTGTATTTGGAGATATGACCTACGATGGCACCGCTGGAGTAGGGACGATTACCAATCTGTTTGAGCTGATTCCTGGTACGGCAGGACAACCTTACACAGGTACTGTAGAGTTTAGGGTAGTCAATATGAAGGGACCTGATGAAGCGCCGATCCAAGGAGAGCCTCAGGTAGGGGGAATGACATTTCTTTCTGGAAGTGATTTTCTTCAGGATAGTGCCCCCATGCCGCTGTCACTCATTCCGACCAATAACACACGATTCACGGAGATTACAGGAGACTTTAACTCACAAAATGGCATTCGTTTTTCTTTTAATCCTCCCATCAATCAGTTTGGGGCATGGTTTGGTGATGTCGAATCTAATATTGGGGGCAACACGCCTGGCGAACTGGTACTTTTTTATGACGATGTAGAGTTAAAGCGGGAAGATATTCCCACACGTAGTTCAGCCTTGCAACAGTCCAATGCACCTCAGGACTGCGGCGATTATCCAGGATGTGGAAACGAAGGAACCATCTGGATCGAATATTATGGGGCGCCCGTGACAGAGATGCTGGTGATTGTGGGGGATGACAATACATCAGGGGTGGGGAGCTTTGGTGGAACAGAGCACTTGAGTTTTGTCGGACCTACCATCGGTGGTAGCTGTTTGAATACGCCGCTGGATATCCTGGATCTCGCATTATCTGGTGAGTATGCAGATGGAAAAATCGGACTCAATTGGTCCTACGCAGAAGAAACGACCCACATGGTCTACCAGATTGAGCAGAGTCGAGATGGCCTGAACTTTATCCCTCTAGACCTCGTGAGAGCCAATCGATCTCCCCAATATTTCTATTCAACTTCCCAAGAGAAAATAGGAACCCACTATTATCGTTTGAGACTAAGGGATATGACAGGAAATGTGGGATTCTCCTCAACAGTTAGGATTGATGTGCAGCCTGGAGCGAAGTTGTCCTTCTCAGGTCTAGCCT
Source organism: Bacteroidota bacterium (assembly GCA_039820545.1). Taxonomy (GTDB): domain Bacteria; phylum Bacteroidota; class Bacteroidia; order J057; family J057; genus JALEFZ01. The sequence continues at coordinate 66,368 of JBCBPW010000002.1, forward strand.
ATGTGAATGAAAGCGCGTTAATCGCCCGTGTTTCTTCCCCAAGGCAAGGTATGGGCAGTTGCTTATTGATGGATATTCATGGGAGAAAAGTATATCAGACATCGATGGAGATGCAGGTAGGTTTTCAGGAACTATCTATGCAGCTACCGCCTTTGGCATCGGGGCCACATATTTTGCTGATCGAGCAAGGGGGAGATAGGATTCGTCAGAAGATTGTGGTGAGGTAGCCTATCTTTTTACAGATATAGTGAGCGTGAACATTTCCCCTCTCAGCAAGAAATGTTCACACTTTGTCTAGCTCAATGTTTCCAAATAAGTTTCCATTTTTTCAAAGGTGCCTTCAAATCCTTTACCTAGTCCATTTTTACCTTGATCAAAAGCATTCCACTCCTTCTCATTTCCCTCATAAGGATAGGCACTAAAGTGCAAGATTGTATGGTTTCCATCTGCCTCAAATCGAATGTCATTGATGATACCCAAGGGCCAGTCAGGCATATGCGCCATCTGCATGATTTCACCGTTCTCATTGGTGACATAGTTGATGAAGACGATTTGCTGATTAGGCACGATCTCCTGGAAGACAAACTTCCCCCACATTTCCATCCCGTTGGGAGCCTTCATACAATATAACAGTGCTCCTCCTACCTGAAAGTCAGCCTTACATACAGGAACCGTAAATCCCTTGGGACCCCACCACTGGGCAAAATGGTCTACATCTGTCCACATCTGGAATACTTGGGCTACAGGTGCTGAAAAGGTCCGAGTAAGCTGAAATTGAACATCTTGTGCACGAATCATTTGTAGGTTTTTTTAGGTGAAAAATAAGAAGCTGCTCAAGGTGGGATCATGGAGGATTTAGGAAAATCCATATAAACCAGACCATACAATCGAAAAAGCCTCTAAAACAGCGATATGGGCAGTGCATTTGGACTAAAAACGGGCTATGTCCCAGATTCCTCGTTTGATGGATAGATTTGGTTCAAGTATTCATCTAACGAGTCTAGTTTACTTTCCCAAAACTGTTGATACTGGGCAACCCAAGAGGAAACTTCTTGAAGAGGCTGCAATTCGGCCTTACAGTACCTTTCCCTTCCTTGCTGGGTGATTGTGACTAGCCCACATTCACTCAAAATCTTGATGTGCTTTGATATAGCAGGACGACTCATCTCAAACTGGGAAGCGATGGCATTGAGGTTGAGATCCTGCTGGGCAATGATCTGAATGATCTGTCTGCGAGTAGGGTCGGCAATAGCCTGGAATACATCTCTTCTCATAAAATGAAACCGTTTGGTTACAATTTAAATAAAACCATTCGGTTACGCAAGTTTTTCATTCTATTTGCTAAGTAGATTTCGAAGAAGTGTGAATAAAAGGAAGTAAAATTTAATCTGTATAATAGTCAGGAGATACTGCATTGATAATTTTACAGATCATGAGAAATTTCCTAGCACTTCTAATATTATCCGCCCTCGCATTCCTTGCGGCTTGTCAGCAACCTCCCAAAAAACAAAGGTTCACAGTCGAATACTACAACTCTCCAGCAAATGCAGAGCGAAATGTACCTTACTCAGAAGCTGTCAAAGCTGGCCAGACCCTTTACCTCGCAGGTAAGCTCGGGATGAAAGAGGGAAAACTAGCGGAAGGAGGTATACAAGGAGAAACACAGCAAGCGATGGAAAATATCCAAACTGTCCTCAGTCACTATGGAGCGTCCATGGATGACATTGTGAAAGTGACCGTATTTTTGGCAGATATGGGAGAATGGGGGGCAATGAATGAAGTCTATAAAACCTTTTTTGTGGATCATTTCCCTGCACGATCGGCTGTTGGAGTAGACAGTCTGGCACGCGGGGCAAGGTTGGAGATTGAGTGCATTGCGGTTTTACCTGAGATAAAATAAGGGATCCGAGTACTTGTAACTTATGCCATGATTAGGCTTATGCTTTCAAAAGCTTCCGTTTAATCATGAAATATAGTCTCTCCTTCCTACTGCTTTGGCTACCTGTCATGTGGCTTGCTGCACAGACGCGCACAGTCCATGTCATGGTCGCCCTTTGTGACAATGAAACACAAGGCATCGTTCCCGTACCTGCATCCATAGGTAAGGGAGATGATCCTGATCGCAATCTGTATTGGGGAGCGGGTTATGGGGTGAAGACCTTTTTGGATAAAAGAACGGCGGATTGGGTCCTGGTAAAGAAACTCGAATCAGATTACAGCTATATACTGGACAGGCGTCTATTTAAACATCGGACCCAAGACGTATATCTGTTGGCAGAGGCTTATCATGGGGCACACATGAAAGATTGTCTAGAGGACTTCCTCCATGCAGCAGATGGGCAGGGGGCACGTGTGGAGTGTACATCAGATGGTGAGAAGCTGTATTTTGGAGGAAAGGCGAATGTGCTAAGTTTTATTGGGCACAATGGGCTAATGGATGTACAGCCCGATGTCAGTTTTCGAGAAGCCAAAACCCTGCGCCCTAAGGTGATCATTTTGGGTTGCTACAGCAAAATGTATTTTGAGCCCTACATCCAGCAGGCACATACGAAGGCACTCTTGTGGACGACACACCTCATGGCGCCCGAAGCCTACACCCTCAAAGCCGCGCTAGACGGTTGGATGCGAGAAGAATCTGGGCAACAGATCCGCGAGCGCGCAGCCCAGGCATACCATCAGTATCAAAAATGCGGGATCAGAGGCGCGCGGAATTTATTTGCTACAGGGATGTAGCTTTGCTCACAAGTAGAGAATCTGTGGTGGAGGCAGCACAACAAGCAATGTATGAGGTCGAGAAAAATCTTCTTGAACGAATCATAAAAGAGGCCATCACTTTTAGATGAAAATCTCCCAAAATTTTCCCAGATTGGGATGCATGGAGCGAAAGGTCATCTTACATCAAACGCTACAAGATCTCTATGCTCAAATGGGAATCTCCATGGAGCAAGAGGTGGAGTTTACCATCGACAGAATCGAAGACATTCATGGGCAAGATCCCATTACTTCTCCTGTCTTTCGTGCCAATTATTATTCCTTTCTGTTCATCGTAGGAGGGCATGGCTATTATACTTTGGATGAACAGGAGTTTGAGGTTTTGCCCTATACCATTTACTTCACGAATCCAGGTCATCTCAAGTCTTTCCGAACGACGAAACCTTATCATGGTTTTATTCTGACATTTTCAGAGGACTTCCTCAAATCACATGTACGGGCAGATATTTTCGAGGATTTTCCCTTTCTTTTGGCTGAGACGGTCCCTCCAGGTTATTTAGAAAAAGAGAAATTTGTGCCCTATCTCACGCTGTTGGAGCAGATGTGGAGCGAGAAGGTCGGTACATCCCCCTACAAGTACGACATCATCGCCAATTTATTTGTGGTGCTTTTGCTCAAGATAAAAGCGCGCTTTTGGTTTGACTATGATCCACGCAATGAAGCTGATCGAGGCTCCAAAATCGTTCACCTTTTTCGTCAGGCATTGGAGCAGACCTTCCGAGAGCTAGCGATTATTTCCCATCTCCCCAATGTCCAAGACTATGCTGACCAGCAGCAACTCCATCCCAATTATTTCAATACAGTCATCAAAACGAAGACAGGAAAGTCGGCTCACACTTGGATTACAGAGAAAACCATTGCCGAGGCGAAGGCGCTACTGACACATACTGACACATCCGTCAAGGAAATCGCCTACCAATTAAAGTTTGCCCAACCTACCCATTTCAGCAAATTCTTCAAGAAGTACACGGAGCAGACCCCCGTCAACTATCGAAAAGGGCTGTAAACGATCAGTTATTGACCCAGAAAAGTCCCCACCTTTGTTTTTTGCCATCCCACCTTTGAATTGTGCCTTTAGACGAGCAGCACCAGTCTCTACTTTTGTATCATAACGATTAAGCAAAAAACAAAATGAAAAATCTAAAAGGAAAAATTGGATTAGTAACAGGTGGTAGCCGTGGGTTGGGAAGAGACATGGTACTTCGTCTCGCTGAAAACGGAAGTGATGTCATGTTCACTTACCACAGCAATGAGACAGCCGCTCAGGAAGTGATAGCAAAGGTAGAAGCACTAGGACAAAAGGCAGTAGCGCTACAACTGGATCAGCGCAAGGTCAGCAGCTTTGAAGCGTTTGCAGGAAGGCTGGAAGAAACGCTCAGTGCGCATACAGAAAATGGCAAAATGGATTTTCTCGTAACCAACGCAGGGACGGGTGGCTACAATCCTGTCGGACAAGTAGCTGAGGAGCAGTTTGATGATCTCATGCAGATCCACTTCAAGGGAGTGGTGTTTCTGATTGAGCGTTTGCTTCCTCTCCTTGACGACGGTGGACGCATCATCAATATCTCTACGGGTTTGACGCGCTTCGTTTTCCCTGGCTACGGACCCTATGCAGCGATGAAAGGCGCGATGGAAGTGTACACCAAGTATTTGGCGAAGGAACTCGGCGCGCGCAAGATCACAGCCAACCTCGTCGCACCAGGCGCGATCTATACCGATTTCAACAAGGGAGCTTTTGATGCGAATCCGCAGGTGGTAGAGATGATTGGTAGCTTGACTGCGCTGGGACGTGTGGGACAGGCCGAAGATATTGGAGGCGTTGTGGCCTTCCTCGCCAGCGACGATGCAGGCTGGATCAATGCCCAGCGTATAGAGGTGTCGGGCGGCCAGAACTTGTAAGAAGAAAGTGGACGCAAAGGTGCGAGAACAGGGAGAGATTGTAGTCCCTGTTCTCGTTTTTTTGATTTCTGTAAAGAAAAATATCCTTATTTTGGGAATATCTACACATGATCGATAACAGGATACATGGCAAAGACACAAGAGGGAGGAAATAATAGTAAAGTCAAACGATTTCTGGTAGGGTTGGGGATACCTACAGGTGTTGTTGCGGTGGCCATGGCTATTTTTATTGCGCTGCCACAAGATCTGCAAGATCAAATCTCTTTGTGGATTGAGGTGCAAGACTCCACCGAAGTTGTCATTCCCCCAGATCCTCATGACGAGCGAAGGGTGACAAGTCTAGCCGATTTTTATCCTTCTTCTACGACCCAACATATCATTACGCACGATTTTATCAAGCTCTCATATGCAGAGTCACATGAGCAGGCAGAGTGGGTGGCCTACGAGTTGCGTGCTGAGGACTTACAGACTTTTGCTTTTGAGCGTCCTTCCTCTTTTAAGGTTGATCCCAAAGTCGTCAGCGGTAGTGCCCACCCTTCGGATTATCTCAAAAGTGGATACGATCGAGGGCATCTCGCGCCCGCTGCTGACATGTCATTCGATGAGGACGCCCTCAAGCAAAGCTTTTATATGAGCAACATCAGCCCCCAGCAGCCAGGATTTAATCGGGGGATCTGGAAGGAGTTGGAGATGCAAGTACGCGACTGGTGCAAGCAAAGCCAGCAATTATACGTCGTCACAGGGCCAGTACTCACCCTACGTGCCCAGCGTAGATTGGGCAAGGAAAAAGCACTAGCTGCTCCCTCGCGGTACTACAAGATATTGCTGGACCTCAACGATGTCTCCTCCAAAGCGGCTGCTTTTCTTCTCCCCAACAAAAAGAGTGATGAACGTCTGTCAGATTATATGGTCACGATCGACTCATTAGAGGCTTTGACCCAGATTGATTTTTTCCCCCACCTTCCTGACAAGCAGGAAAAAGAGTTGGAATCCCGAACGTTTAAAAATAAATGGGATTTTGATGAAGAGCGATTCATGATGCGCAAGTTGATGTGGAATCCCGATGCGGCCCAATCACGGTCTTTTGAGTAAACATTGAGGGAAGGTCCATGTTTGAAAGGAATGAAAACGAAAAATTGTCCCCGATGTAAAAAGGACTTCGACACCATGTATCGTGTGCAGATCCAAAAAGGGAAAACGTGGATCTTCGTCTGCAAAGATTGCTGTGAGCATTATCAAAAGGGAGCCTTCTATCGATATGGAGGGACTTGGAAGGGGTACAGACATTGAGGAGGAAATCACTTAATGATAGAACCCAACGTAGCAAGCGTCAATCCCAACATCAAAATAAATCCATAGAGGCCCGAAATCAGGCTAGTCCTTAGGATGGTACCTCCCCAGGATCTACGATACGTTCGGCGGATAGCCAAGGTGAGATACACCAAAATACCAAAGATCACTACCAGTTGCATGTATCGGGCGCCTATCCCATAATTTAACGCCAGTAAGAGCCCCATCCAAATGAAGGCAAAGGAGTGGAGGTTGAGAGAAAACACCAAATGCTCTGTATAATACATGCGATTCCTCGCAAAGAAGAGTTTGAGTAACAAGGCCAAAAGCGGCATCAGGAGAAACATGACCCTGCTGGTATTTTCCATCATACTATGGTAGAGATCCACATAGTTGATCTGCCCGGCCATCAAGGCGATGCCAAATAAGGCAACACGCCTTTCGACCCAATTTACCTGTAGGTCTTTGGCTTTGAACACGGAGTCCAAATCTGCCGAAGTAACCTCCCCCTTTTTCAGGAGATCTTTAATTTCTGTCCCTGTCAGCAGGCTTTTTCCCACCATATTGATTCGACCATTGACAGATAGACTATCCGATTGGACGGCCGTATTGATTTCCTTGTTGACTTTCTCCGCATCCTGTTGCGTGATGAAATTGACTTCGAGGAAGAAGAGAAAACTGATCAACAAGTAAAATTGAAGTGGGGGGACATAGAAGCGGCGATGTCCCTGATTGAATCGGTTGGTGATCAATCCAGGTACCCACATATCCTTGAGGGTATGATAGGTACGTGTATCAAAGTTGAAAATTTGCTGGATGGAGACTAGGAGAAATCGACCGAGAGAAAGCCTGTGAGTAGTATTTTTTTGTCCACAGTGTGCGCAGTAGTTGTCCTGCTCCCTCAGAAAATGGGAGCAATTGGGACAATAGGTATTTTCAGGCTGATGGTCATTCATGACATCTGATGAAGGAGAATTTACCTATTCAGACTGATTGAGGATGCTCTGATAGGATTCCCAATCTTTGAGTATATATATGATCCCTTTTCCTGCTTCGGCATGAATATCGAACACGTCTTTCTTCTGTAAATCCGAAAGACGAAGGGTTGCTTCTTCAAGAGACAGATTCGTGGCAAAGCACAGCATTCCAGGTGTGATTTTCCCAGCTGCTTTGACGGCAGCCATGATGATGTCACTTTCTGTTACAGGTTCATTGCCTCTTTTCTTTTTGATACTCGTCAACTCATTTTCTCTGATGAGATCAGGATTGGTCAGTTGGTAGATGCGCGAGTTGTCATTTACTTTTACATTGAATACGCCTCTTTTTCGCAGTCTCTTGAGTCTACTTTCTGCATTTTTAATCTTCAGATGGGTGACTACAGCAAGAGAAGAGGGGGTCACTTGACCTCCCAATTGTTTGGCGATGGCGATGATATCAGCATCACTGATTTTTCCTTTCTTGCGGTTTAAAAATGAGAAGATGGCCATAAAAATGCTACTGCTGAGGACGCTTATGATAAAAAATATAGTAAGATATGCGGGAAATTACATATACATATGGGGGGAAACAAATATTTCCCCCACATCATATCTGATTGTCACGCATGTGCCATCACGACCATCTGAAAGGCTTGGTTGAGATCTGCCAATAGATCAGGTGCATCTTCTATTCCAACAGAGAATCGAAGCATCTGATGAGAAATTCCCATGGCTTGCCTTGTGGCTTCATCTATCGCTGCATGAGAGGTGAGTGCAGGAGAGCAAACGGTACTTTCGACTCCACCTAGACTCATAGAAGGCGCTACGAGCTTGAGCGCCTCTTGATAGGCTTGATTGTCGATCCCTTGTGCCAATTCAAATGTTAGCATCCCTCCAAATCCCTGCATTTGCTTCTTTGCGAGCTCATGTTGAGGATGAGAGGCTAGTCCAGGGTAGTATACATGCTGGATCATCTCATGGGCTTCCAATGCTTCTGCCAGATATTGTGCATTGTGATTTTGCTGCTGTACGCGGAGGTTGAGGGTCTTGAGGCTGCGTTCGAGCAAGGAGGCACTCTGTGCATTGATGCTGCCTCCAAAGTTCTTGGCTGATAGGTGAATGGCTTCTGCTTTTTGTTCAGAGCAGAGGGCGATCCCCGCGCAGATGTCGCTATGCCCGCCCAAGTACTTCGTGGCGCTGTGTACCACAATGTCGATGCCCAACCTGTGGGGCTGCTGATTGATCGGCGAGGCAAAGGTATTGTCGATCATCGTCGTGATGCCGTGATCTTTGGCGAGCTGGGCAATGGCTTCGATGTCCACCAGCGTGAGCAAGGGGTTGGAAGGGGTTTCGATGTGAATCAATCGTGTATTGGGACGAATGGCTGCCTCAAAATCTGCCACTTCCATCCCTTCCGTAAAGGTGTACTCGACCCCACATCTGGGAAGCTCAGATTGGACAAAGGCAATGGTCCCTCCATATAACTCTTTTTGCAGGATTACATGGTCCCCTTGTTTGACTTGACTGAGCATCGCGGTGCTGATGGCGGCCATACCTGACCCGAACAAGACACCTGTTTCCGCCCCTTCTAGCTGGGCAACTTTTTTGACGACAGCGCCTTGATTGGGGATGTTGAAATAGCGGGGATATCGCTTGTGCTCCATGTCTAGGTAGGCATAGGACGTACTGGGATAAATCGGCGTGGTCCTACCTTTCATTTCTGAATCGATGAAAGTGCCCGAGTGTACGCAAATGGTATTTTTATCCATGATGTGGGTGTTTAAAAGATTGTAAGTTAAGTTTTCATTAATTTTGACTATCGCCTTCAGCGTCCCGAGCATCAGACTCGGGATTATTAGGGAAAAAGAACCAATCCCGATGATGAATCTCGGGATGGAATTTAAGCCCAACACTTGTATCCGCCCCTAACACCAAATTCCGAACCCATCCCGAGCGTTAACATCGGGACCCCAAATAGCTTGTTACTACGATCGAAAATTATTTCTCAAAATCTATTTTATAGTCTATGTCAGTAGATATATAGATGTAAGAGGTCATATCTTGACTCACTTTTGAACGAATGGAAAATAAGACTTTTTGATATACTACGGGGAGGCTAGCCTGCTTTTTGTAGGCTGGCGGACGAATCTTCACTTTCTGCTGCGCAAGGAAGAGGCTGAATCAACTTTCTCCTACACTTTCCGTAACATGAATCACATAATTATAATCTGATTATATATTATCTTTGGCATTGAATCATAAACTACACATCATGATGAGAAAATTACTCGCAGCTCTCGCAGGCTTCCTCTTTGCAGGGCAGGTTTCAGGTCAGCAGGTCCAAAATGTAGAGGTATCTCAGTTTAAAATCTATATGGAGACCTATCAAAATTACTATCTAATCGATGTAAGGACGCCACAGGAGTATGCAGGTGGTAAGATCCCAGGAGCCATTAACCTCAATGTCAACAATCCCAATTTTCAGGAGAAGCTAGCGGAGTTGGATCCTTCTCGTCCTGTGCTGGTGTACTGCCATGCAGGAGGAAGATCTGCTCGTGCAGGACGCATCATGACCAATTACGGATTCACAGAAGTATTCAATCTCCAAGGTGGTATCACCCAGTGGAGATCCGCCGGAGAACAGATAGAGAAGTAATAGGTAGTAGTGGTCAAATGCCTCAGAGGATGACTTTTATAGCCTTTTTGTCTTTTATAAACATTCATATAAATGGAAAATAAAAAAGCCACATTCAACGAGTTGATTCAAGGTGACAAACCTGTCCTCGTCGATTTCTTTGCTACTTGGTGTGGACCTTGTCAGGCTATGCAGCCGATCTTGAAGGATCTGATAGAGGAAGTAGGAGATCAGGCACACATCATCAAGGTAGATGTGGACAAGAACCAGGCTGCGGCTCAGCACTTTGGTGTGCGCGGAGTCCCGACCTTTATCCTGTTTAAGGATGGAGAGATCAAGTGGCAGCAAGCGGGTATGCAGCCCAAGCACCAACTCAAGCAATTGATTGAGCAGCATGCATAGATCATAGAAGGAAAAACTGAGTGACAGCTCTCATCTGTCTTTCGGTTTTTCCTTTATTGCTTACACCTTTTTAAACTGCAACATTCGATCCTTTCACTTTCATTCGCCTATGAATCTCCACAATGACTGGAAACTTTTCCTGATGCTTTCTCTGACGCTTGGGCTGGCGCCCTTCTTTCCTGAGCCTCATATCTGGGGCAAACTCAAATGGATCGCAGGGGGAGCAGAAGGCATGCAAGTGATGGATTATTTTGATTTATTTCTTCATGGGATGCCTTGGCTTTTACTTTTTCGTATCATTATATTGAAACTATTGAAAAAGATATAAGGACACCGTTTCATGAAGGAGCATTGGGATGCGCGCTACCAAGCCGATACGTACGCTTATGGGGTAGCACCAAATGAGTTTTTTGCAGAACAATTAGAGAAGCTTGCCCCAGGGAGTCTGTTACTTCCAGCAGAAGGACAAGGGCGCAATGCGGTATTTGCAGCGAAGATGGGCTGGGATGTTCATGCCTTTGACTTCAGCGAGGTGGCCAAAGAAAAGGCCTTACAACTGGCTGAACAAGAAGGCGTAGAATTTCGGTATGACACCATGAGTTTTGATTCGATCCACTTACCAGCAGAGACATACGATGCGATTGGGTTAGTTTTTGTTCATACAGCACCTGGCATGCGACAATCCCTACACCGTCAATTGATTCCCTTACTCAAACCTGAAGGCATGGTGATACTCGAAGCTTTCCACAAGACCCAACTAGGACTTACCTCAGGCGGCCCCAAGAGTGATGCGATGTTGTTTAGCGAAGAAGAACTCCGCGAAGATTTTCAATCCCTCGACATTATCTCCCTCGAAGTCGTCACCCGTCAATTAGATGAAGGGCCCTTTCATCAAGGAGAGGCACGCATCATCCAGATGGTGGCACATGCTTAGCGCATACGAATCGAAAAATTCATATTTTTCGCTATGCGTAAACTCCGATCTACGCATGCCTCAATCTGTCGTCTCCAACGACTTGTTTTGAGCATGGGACTGCGCTCCACACGCTACATCTCATTGTCCCTTCAGGACAATAAATGGGGTAGCATGAATCGAAAAATTCACATTTTTCGCTATGCGTAAACTCCGATCTACGCATGCCTCAATCTGTCGTCTCCAACGACTCCCAAAGGGATTTATCTCGACTTCAAACTCACCTCCAGCGTATATTCTCCCTCTGCCAGTCCTTCGGCTCCTACCACACCAATGATCACTTTGTAAGGGTTGTTGATGGCCAGAATATCCGTCACCGTCCGGGTGTGATCCTGCGTCTTGCCACGTCTTTTGTAGTCCCACTTGTGGTCGGCTTCGCAGCGGACACACTGGGAGAGGTTAGGAACGACAGACTCATTGGTGGTGCCGACTTCGTAGGCGTACAAGCTGAAATTCGCCTTGGGGTCCTTCGGGATGACCTTGATGACCATCTCAGAGTAGCGTGGGAGCTGCGCTTGGTAGAGGACATGGTGCCCCGTAAATTTCTTTTTTTGTGTCTCGGGGAAGCAGGCCACGCTACTGTTCCATGCCCAAGACAAGGAAGACATCAGGGAACCATCTGACAAAGTCCCTTCAACCTCAACGATTTCATTGGGAATGACCTCGATTTCTCTTAATTCTTGTCCATACACATTAGCACAAAGCCATAAAAGGAGCAGGTTGCAAAAAATAATAGGTTTCATTTTGAATTACTTGTTGTGAAATGAGCGGACAGATGGGGTAAAGCAAAAAATGGTGAGATTCTCCTCCCAATCTATCCATTATGATTGTTCCTTATATCAACGAAAATGTAATCCACTATTGGTATAATTTCTAAAGTCTCGTATTTATCCTTTAGTTTGATGTCGGATTGAATGACAACTACTATGATGAAACGTCTGCTGCTACTTACGATTTGGGTGTGGGTTATTTTGACTGCTTGTCAACCCTCCTCGACTTCTTCTCCTTTTGATACATCCGATCTGCCCACCATCAAGGGAAAAGCATCCTACCTCGCCTCGCCTTTTGTCACGGCAGGAGATCGCTTGTATATGGTAGGACATCAGGATGGGAAGTTTCCAGATTTAGGCTGGCATGTCCAGGGTGAAATGGGCGGTATCTGGGCACATCCCATCAAGTTGATGGATGGATTTACCTTGGGGATTCAGCAAGGAAATGACATGTATTGCCTGACAGAAGCAGATACATTCATCAATTATCCTTTTGCCAATCGACATCGATATACAAAGGGAATTCCTGACTTAGAGATAGATCGCCTACAGTTTGCCCCTGATGGTCAGGCGGGGATTGTCATTTTGTACCAAATCACCCATCAGCAAGCTACTCCTCTGGATCTGACGATGCATCTCGCAGGTATGGTAGATCTGCGCCCCGTGTGGTTGGGAGAACGAACGGGGCTAGGAGACGGAGAAGATCAACTCGTCTGGGATGAGGCAGCGAGTGTATTCGTAGGAAAAGATGAAGCGAATCGTGGAGAAGTCAGATTTGGAAGTACGGTTGCCGCTTCGGGCCATGAAATAGGTGCCCCCATCTGTGATTTTGAGCATGTAGGAAAAGGAAAAACGGGGACCATTACGTATCAGGTACGTGTGGGAGCCAATGAGACCTTTACTTTTCCCCTTTTCATTGCCAATGATCAAGAGACTTACAATCAGCTGACCACAAATTATGCGCAGCTTTTTGAGGATAAAAAACAACGATTTACGCAACTGGAACAAAAGACAAAATTGCGAATCCCAGATCCAGAAATAGAGGAGACCTTTGAGTGGTTGAAATACAACACCGATTGGCTGATCCAAGAAGTGCCTGGTGTAGGTCGAGGGCTGACAGCAGGGATTCCCGACTATCCCTGGTGGTTTGGTGCTGACACAGAATATGCCTTGAAGGGAGCCATTGCCATCGGGCGCAAGGAACTGGTTTACGAAACCATCGATTTGATTCACAGGATCTCCGATACACTCAATGGCAACGGACGCATCCTGCACGAAGTCTCCACCAATGGAGCCGTATTCAATCCTGGCAATATCAACGAGACCCCTCAGTTTGCCTCTCTTATTTGGCATGTCTACGAGTGGACAGGAGATAAGGCATTTTTGGAGAAATATTATCCTACCGTTCAAAAGGGCTTGAATTGGCTGATGACGGAGAAAGACAAAGATGGCAACTTACTGCCTGATGGTTTTGGGATGATGGAAATCCATGGGTTGAACTCGGAGATGATTGACGTAGCGGCTTATACCCAGCGGGCGTTTGCAGATGCAGCTAAGATGGCCCAGCAGTTGGGGCAGGCAGACGATGAGGATCGCTACAAGGACATGGCTTCCCAGCTGGAGGAAAAGATCAATACAGACTTTTGGGTGGGAGAATTCAATTCCTACGCAGACTTTGTCGGGACGACGGCGCAGGCGAGGCACCTGATCGAAGATGCCATCGTACGTGCCGATACACTCGATAAGCCCTGGGCTGTGGAGGAGCTAGAAGCGACTCAAGCGCAGATTGCCAGCTATCCTGCTACCCAAAAGCAGGGCTTCGTCTTGCACCACAACTGGGTCGTCAACACGCCCATGGAGATGGGCATCTCGCCCGCTGCTTATGCCATCCCCGCCCTCAATACGGGCAGCCAATTTGTCAATCCTTTTGGGATGTTTGTGACGGGGATCGACCGCGACGAGACGGCGGGGCAGGATATGGGTTCATTTGCGGCTGACAAAAAGATCTTCTCTTATACGGGGGCCGTGATGACCCTGCCGACAGGTGTACAAGCTGTCGCTGAAAACAATTATGGACGTCCTGACGAAGCACTGGACTACTTACAGCGTATGACCAGGAGCTTTAGCTATGCTTTTCCAGGATCTATGTATGAGGTTTCACCCGACTTTGGGATGATTGTCCAAGCTTGGAATATCTACAGTTTTGGCGTACCGATTATCCAACAATTTTTTGGGGTCAAGCCTCAAGCTTACAAGCAAACCATTGTCATTCAACCCCAGATGCCTTCTACCTGGAATGAAGCCGAACTCAAGCAGGTGGAAGTGGGAGATAATGTGATTTCCATCCGCTACGAAAGGGTAGGGGAGGGAATGAAAATGAATATTTCCCAGACAAAGGAAAACTGGAAAGTGATCGTAAAAGTACCTGAGAAGACCTACAAAAGCTGTGAGGTAAACGGAAATACCATTTCGCTAGATGCCAGTCTTGCAAGCGACCAGAGATGGCGAAAGTTCGAGCAAGTAGCGTTGACGGGTACGGGTTGGGAGGTGAGACTGGAGTAGGGGGATGATCCTTATGAAATGAAATCGCATACGCTCTGCTTTGAGTATGGGACTGAACTCCACATACTATGGGTCACTGTCCCTTCAGGACAATGAACTTGCTGGGGCGATCCCAAATTCAAAGATCAGGTGAGCATTCATCTGTTTAAACCGAGCCATCACACTCCATTGAAACACGTTAGGAAACCGCTTGCAAGATTTGAATGCGAATCAGATCGGCCGCTTCTAGGTGTCGCTGCTCATGCGCCACGATGATGTCAAATGCGCTGGATAGGGGATATACGATGTTGCGATTGGCAGGAGAGGAGATGATCTGCTTTTGGTCTACAAGATCTGCACAGCTATCGATAAAAGTTGCCAGTTCTTCCTGATGCTGCAAAAAGCGATCGAGGATGTCGCCATTGATGGTACTTTGGGAAGGTTCCCAAATGGGGAAAGTGCGCGTTTTACGCTTCTGAGAAGGGGCGACGGAGCGATAAACCGTGTTGCCCATGGCGCGGTTGAGAAAACCGATGCGACCAAGGAAAGGAACCTTGTAGCGACCCCTTCTCACCACTTCGATGACAGGATAGTAGGTTTCGTTGACTGTGATGAGATGCTCGAGGTTTTGGGCGATGCTCCATGTACTGGAATCTGGACGCCAGTTGAGTTCATCTGGTGTAAGGAAGCGGAAGGCTTGATTGGCCCATTCGCTTAGGCTGTGTATCTGTTGGCTCCACTCGCTCATAATAGTGCTTTCCCTTAATATGCGAAAATACTGTAAGAACTGAAAGAAGCAACTATTCAAATAGCAAGTTGGGATAGCCTATCCTACGTAGGACCACCGCTACAGCGTGGTCAGAGTTTTTCATCACAATCTCTTCTCTTTCCCCCTTAAAAATACTGCCCAATCCCAATCACCCAGCCCCTTTGGCTCGGCGCATAAATATCCACTCCATAGTCTACCCTCAAAATCGCATTGTGGGCCTGCTTGTAAATCAAGCGAAGCCCACCTCCCGCAAAATGTCGAAACTGCTCTCTATCCCACAACTCTGTCAGACTACCTCCTGGGTCGCGCCATGTCCCCACATCGGAGAATCCGACCACTTGCGCCGCAAATCTCCGTTTGTCCCAAAAGGCATAGCGATACTCCAAATTGGCAATCAAGGCCGCTGTCCCTCGATCGATTCGATTGCCTGCTCCGCGGATGTTGACGTAGCTGTCGAGCACGAAGGGAGCAAAGGGGGAATTGGTATTGGTCGAGATGCCAATGCGGAGCCGAGAAGCAAAATTTCCTCGCTTGCCGATCCTGCGGTAGTATTTGGCATCATTCAAGAAGATGTGGAACCAGTTATTTTTGGCGAAGTTATAGACCGACTGCCAGTTGGCATGGTTGAGAAAGCCCGATTCGTAGAAGTAATCGTAATTGATACGGTTAATGTCATGAATCGCTTTGAGCAAGATTTTATTTTCATTGAGCGCATTGGGACCTGGTGTAGCTTCTCCCGCATGACGAGCATTTTTCTGAAAATCCTCATTGAAAAAGGTCACTCCCCCTTCAAAATATTGGTTGCGGTCCAGTTGGTAGATTCCCGTAAGCGTCGCACTAAGGTTGGTATAATCGTAGAAGACCGTCTGATCTCCAAAATACAAAGGTTCTACCGAAGCAAAACGCTGAAGTCCACCCGAAAAGCCCCATCGAGATCCTTGAAGGAAAGGCGCACGAAGGTAGAGTTGGTAGTTTTGGCGGAGGTCATTGTTTCGGTAAATGGCGGTAAGCTGTTTGCCCTTCCCCAACCAGTTTACATCTGTGAAACCCAGTTGAAACCAAAAATTCCCCCTGATTCCTCCAAAATTAATGATCGGGAAAAAAGTCCATGCTTCTTCTACTTGGAAGGTGACTTTGAGTCCTTCCGCTAGCGTGTCAATCTGTGCTTTGACATTGGCTACAGCATACAAGTTCCTGAGGCGCTGTAGATCCTTTTGCAATTGCAAAGAATCTAAGGTCTCTCCCTGTTTCGTATCGATGAAATGACTCAAATAGGCCAATTTCGTTTCTTTAAGTCCTTCTACCTCTACCTCTTGGATCTGATGTTGTGCCACCAGCACGTGAGAAAGAAGTAAGAAGCCAAAGAATAACAGTTGTGTGATGATTTTCATGAAAATGTGTGAAATGGGGCGCGTAAGAATGGAAGAATAAATAGTATGTGTTTAGGATATCATGGTTTTTTGGGGAATGGAAAGGTGTGTATTCTGAAAAATGAAAAATGATCGGCTATCGATTAAACCTCAACCCAAAATTAAACGTCGAAGCGCGTCCATTGTTCTCTTGTAGGAACTCATTGGTGAAAGCGGTGTATAGCAATTCGACCTCAAACTTGCGTGTAAACTGATACTTGAATCCTAGACCTGACTGCGCGAAGTAATCAAAATCCTGCTGCCAGTAAGGAGAGACGCCATTGAGGAAGTAGAAGGTCGTCTGTGGGTTGGGGAAATAGCTCAAAATGACCGTGGCAGGGGTAGAAATACGGTTGATGTCGCCCTCTGCTCGGCTGCCGATGTCTTCAATCATGAAATCAATCTCTGTGAACAGCGAGAAGTTATTTCCCAAGGGAAAGTCATTGAAAAACTGTGTCCACCAAGTCGCGCCGTCCCAGTCGATGAAAGGTAGTTGGCCATTTCCTTGCAAATTTTCTCCTACAGGAAACCAAAACGCACTCTGGATAGAGAAATTGGGCAGCTTGGCGGTCGGCGCCCAGCGGATCTTCGGGCCGATGCTCGTGATCCCCTGACGGGTGACAGCTCCCTGGGGGTTGCCCAGGACACTGAAAGGCGAAGCCGATGCGCGGTCGTTCGATACGCGACGGTAACGCAGGTCAAAGCCTGCGTTGAAACGATCACTGACCCCGTACACAAAGCTCAACCAGGAGGTGAAGAAGGTCGAGCGATCTATCAATGTCTCTCCATCTCCTGTCTGCTGTGTGTAGAGGTTGTTGAAGATCTTAGTTTCTGTCGTGCGCTTGGGAATCGCCGCCGAGACGACGTAGCGCGCTGCATTATTGCCCTCCGAAGCATCGAAATCCGTAACCTCTTCGACATCAATACTTCCATTTCCTGAAGGCTGCTCATTGAGTGACCAATCGTAAGTATAAAACTGGATTTTGTAATCCGCAGGGATCTTCTGGCTACGATATTTGTTGATGAAAGCCAGCGCAGAAGTTTTGCTTCCTCCAAAGTCGCTGCTATACCACTCAAATATCTGAGACAAGCTCACGCTCTGGTTCGCTGCATCCACACGGATAAACTGGGCATTGTTCAATGCTTTGCGTGTCTGGCTTTGCAGCTGACTTTCTAGTTTCTCAGGACGGTACGCAAAGTTGGTGATGGGCGGACAGCCTACTGCACCACAAACCAATACGAAGTGAAAGCGGGAATCTTTGTAGGTCTTGAGTAAGCGATCCTTTTCGATCTGATTCAATGTCAGGGACTGACCCGCCACCTTGTACTTCTTGCTGTCAAAGAATCCATTGACATTGAGGACAGAAGTTAAGGGATAGTTGGCAACTGCTCCTTTGATGACAAGGAGATTGTAGGCATTGATGTAGAATGCCTGCGTAGTTGCAGCATCTAGATTCGAGAGCGATGCACGTCCCACAAAGTCTGTCAGTTGATTGAGTTGGGCGTTGTTATTCAACTTTTCATAAGCAACTTTTCCATTTTTGACATAAGACTTGAGGAATTGATCTGTCTGGTCAAAGAAAGTGTTGATGTCATTTACCTGAGCAGATAGGGATTGGGAGAAGACCCAAATGATGGCGAAGAATAGTGCTACTTTTTTCATTTTGTGATTTAGATGAAGTGTGAAGAATGAAAAATGGCGTAAGGCAACAGATAGAATGAATCGAAGAATATAAATCAAAGTGAAGCTTGACTGTTAACACTTTCGTTCTGATTTCTGACTTCCTTTCTATCTGTGTGCTTCTTACAATGTTTACACATTCATCGAATACGAGTAATTTCCTCAGACTTTATCACGAAAAGATCACAATTAGGTCAAGTTTTTCTGAGGGAGATTTTTTTGAGGGGCATGCAGCAGATTTCTAGTCCATTTCGTATTAAACAAAACAATGAATCATCATATGAAGACACTTTTGCTGCTTTTAACCTTATCGATTAGCTACTCCCTCTTCGCCCAGTCTTATCGACCTTATATTCTTCCTGATAAGACATGGGATATTCAAGATACAGAGGGAAACGATATCTGTTTTGGCACTAAATATCGGAGGATGTTGCTGGATCGTGATACCCTCATAGATGGGGAGAGATGGTTCTTTATTGCCACTCGCAAAACAAAGGAATCTACCTGTGCCAATGATACCCTGACAGCTGATGTATTTGTCGGCCATACAATCATCAGAGAAGATACGGCTGCACGTAGAGTATGGTGGAGAGATCTATCCACCACCAACGGAGGCCCTTTTCCCATCTTGGATTTTGCTGCGCAGATAGGCGATACAGTAAGGCTAGGCGCTACTCAAATAGAGGAAGGTATTTTGCAGGATATTCAACCCTATACCTTGCTCAATGGAGAAGTAACAAGGGAATTTTTCTTCGATACAAATAACGGTCCCACGAGCTTAATCGAAGGTGTAGGCGGTGGTTTCAATATTTTTAACCCCTTTCTCGTCGGCTTAGGCTTTTCCACTACTACGATTTGTATAAAAGAAAATGACAATCCCATATACTCTGAAGCCCCTGACGGACTCTCTTGTTTTTTGAAAACGGTCGATAATGATGCCCCTGTGCATGTCCTATTGGAGGTGTATCCCAATCCTACCAATCACAAAATGACGGTCAGATATAATATCCCGCTGGCGGAGGTGACGATTTGGTCAGTAGTAGGGGAGAAGCTCTATGAAAGTACAGAAAGTAGTTCGTTTGAAGTGGATCTTAGTCCTTACCCTTCGGGTGTCTATCTCCTTCAAGTCCAATCTATGAATGGGAAATCCAAGCAAATTCGACGAATCGTAAAGTATTGAGCAAAAAAATGACAATTGTTTGAAGTTCAGGAAACAAGGATCATCATATATGCCTCTTCCTATTTACAATCCTTTTTCCTAACTTTTAATATCCATTTATCTGAAGAACTTCTACCATGGGAGAGGCAAGAGTAAAAATACTTTCTGAGAATCAGCAAGATATGCAAGCCTTTGTGCGTCATCTACTCGAAGATGTGCAGGCCTTAGAATATATGATTGAAAATGATTGGTTCGAGACGGGTGTCGTCCGCATCGGTGCCGAGCAGGAGATGTGTCTTGTAGACCGCTACGGGAAGCCCGCGCTCAAGTCGGTCGAGATCCTGGAAGACTTCCATCCTGATTGGCTGACGACCGAGCTAGCTCAATTCAATCTGGAACTCAATCTATCACCTCAACTCTTCACGCAGGATGCCCTGAGTGAGATGGAAGCTGAGCTTCGGGCCTGTTTTGCTTCTGTACAACAAGTCGCTGCGCGCCACGATACACGGATTGCCCTGACGGGAATTTTGCCCACCATCAGAAAGTATGACCTCGTCCTGGACAATCTGACGCCCGAGCAGCGATATTTTGCCTTGATGACCGCACTCAAAAATATGCGTGGATCGGACTACGAGTTGAGGCTGACAGGAATAGATGAATTGAACCTTAAGCATGACTCTCCCTTGCTGGAAGCCTGTAACACATCTTTTCAGGTGCATCTACAGGTAGAACCCAAAACCTTCGTGCCGATGTACAACATCGCACAGGCACTTGCAGGACCGACCATGGCCATCGCCGCCAACTCTCCTCTGCTGATGGGCAAGCGCCTCTGGCATGAGACAAGGATTGTCCTCTTTCAGCAATCTATCGACGATCGCAAGAGCTTGAACTACCAGCGTGAGCGAAGCCCTCGCGTGACTTTTGGGACAGATTGGTTGAAGCATTCCATTCTAGAAATTTATAAGGAGGACATCTCCCGCTTCCGTCCGATCTTGGCTTCGGAGGACTCCTACAGTGCCTTTGACAAAATTCGCGAAGGCATCACGCCCAAACTCAAGGCGCTACAAGTGCACAATGGGACGGTCTATCGCTGGAACCGCCCTTGTTTTGGCATTAACTCGGATGGTACGCCTCACCTGCGGATTGAAAATCGTGTCTTACCCGCAGGACCCACACTGCACGATGAGATGGCCAATACGGCCTTTTGGCTAGGAACCATGGTTGGGATGTCTAAGGAGTATCCTGACATTACCCAGCATATGAGTTTCGCTGATGCACGTGACAACTTCATCAAAGGGGCCCGGACAGGTGTAGACAGTGAGTTCACATGGACAAATGAGAAGAAGTTTTCTGCGAGAGAGCTGGTACTTAAAGAGCTGTTGCCCCTGGCGAGAGAAGGACTCAAGCATCATGGGATCGCCCAGGCGGATATCGATAAGTATCTGGGCACCATCCAAGAGCGTGCCGAGCATCACACAAACGGAGCCAGATGGATGTTGAAGACCTACACAGGGTTTTTGAAAGAAACGAATCGCGAGGAGGCCCTTTCCTCTTTGACCAATGCCATCATCCATAATCAGGAGACACAAGCCCCTGTACATACATGGAAGATCCCTACACTTGGTGCCTTGAAAGAATATGCACCTACCAAGATTCGTGTGGAGGAATGCATGACGACAGATTTTCACACAGTCCACAGGGAAGACATCATAGACCTCGTAGCTGACATCATGAATTGGCGCAACATTCGTCACCTACCTGTGGAGGACAAGGAAGGACAATTGGTAGGGCTGGTCACTTCACGTATGCTGATGCGTCATTTTACGCGTCACAAAAATGGACTGGGAAAAGCTGCACAGTGTGTAGAAGACATCATGAAGAAGGAAATCATTACAATTTGTCCGACTGAGACCCTGATGAAAGCATTGGAAATAATGGAAGCCCATAATATAGGATGCCTACCTGTCGTGAACGATGGACGGCTCGTGGGTTTATTGTCTGAGAGTAACTTCCTTCAGTTGACACGTCGTTTGCTAAGGTCCGCTGCTAGTGAGTAGTGATCCACTTCACATACAAAAGAGAACGAAATATGCATATGACTGCGAGATAAGTATCAAAATTTCGGAGGAATTGTGCAAATTCAAGGTCTGAGTATGAGAAATCGCACGGTAGATACAGACCTTGAACGAAAAATTGGAGAGCGTAGTCATGGGCTCCATGGGCCTTTGCTCATTGTAGTGGGACAGATGCACGGAAATGAGCCTGCGGGGAGCCTTGCTGTACAGGCTTTGCTACGGATGATTGATTGGGAGTTTCGAAAAAATCCTTCCTTTCACTATCGTGGCAAGTTGGTAGGACTGAGGGGAAACCTTGGGGCCATTGAAGCAGGCGAAAGATATGTCAGGCAAGACCTGAACCGCATTTGGAAACCTAAACTGCTGTCAAAGATCTTGGCACAGCCTGTAGATACATTGACGGCTGAGGAGAAAGAAGCGCGGGCCCTGCATGAGGCGATTCGATATGAGATCGATTCCTACAATCCCTCCTATCTATTCCTCCTAGATATCCACACGACAACGGCTACGGGCGGTATTTTTTTGATTCCTCCTCCTGATTCTCGTGCACTTGAAGTCGCTAAGTCCTTGCATGCCCCCATTGTCAAAGGCATGATCGGTGCTTTGCAGGGGACGCTGGTGGAGTATGCCGAGACAAATCCTTGGAGCATACCCACAGACGCACTCGTTTTTGAGGCAGGACAGCACCATGCGCCAGTTTCTGTAGACAATTCTATCTCCGCGATTGTAGGAACCATGCGCGCCTTGGGTATGCTAGATGTGGAGGATGTCGAGCATGCACACGATGACAAATTGCAGGCTTGGTCGCGTGATCTCCCCAAAATGACCCAATTAATTTATAGGCATTCGATCCTCCCTGAGGATGGATTTCACATGCTTCCAGGCTTCAAGAATTTTGTCTCTGTAGAAAAAGGACAGCTCCTGGCATACGATCGAAAGGGGCCTATCCATGCACCAGATTCTGGCTTCATTCTCATGCCTTTGTACCAAAGACAGGGAGAAGATGGCTTTTTCTTACTGTCAGATGAATAGGATCTGCTAGCATCTCAGCCTTCCACAGTTGACCAATTTCTTTATATTTGATTTTTCTCACCCACTTCGCGCCTATCAATCATATCATAATACTATACTATAAGATGAATTTTAAGATATACTTTTCGAGTATAGTAACAGGCTCTCTGGGGAGGCGTTGGCCTAGGAATATGGTGGTAGGGGCGGATAGATGCGTTGGGCTAAAATTCCGTAGGGTTTTGGTTCTTTTTCCCTAAAAAGAACTCCCGCTGAAGGCGATAATCAAAATTATAACAAGAATTAAGTTACGGACTACTATGGAACTGACCAACCTCGACTGGGGGATTATTGTGGCTTTTTTTAGCTTGACCTTAGGAATCGGAATATGGGTAAGCCGACGAGCAGGCAAAAGCAGCCAAGAGTTTTTCCTCAGCGGACGATCCATGCCTTGGTGGCTGCTCGGGATGTCCATGGTGGCGACTACCTTTTCTACCGATACCCCCAATCTCGTGACGGATCTCGTCAGGCAAAATGGCGTGTCGGGAAACTGGGTTTGGTGGGCCTTTTTGATCACAGGTATGTTGACGGTTTTTGTCTATGCGCGATTGTGGAGGCGATCGGGACTGACGACGGATATCGAGTTTTATGCGATACGCTATGGAGGGGAACCTGCCCGCTTCTTACGAGGACTGAGAGCGGTCTTCCTGGGGCTATTTTTCAATGTACTGGCCATGGCAGGAGTCTGTCTGGCAGCTATCAAGATTGGAGAGGTCATGATGGGGTGGGATGCTTATCAGACGATTGGTTTAGCAGCCTTTGTGACAGTCCTATTCAGTACATTGGGTGGATTTCGGGGGGTGGTATACACTGATTTTATCCTGTTTTTCTTGGCTATGGCGGGTTCGATCGGAGCCGCTTTTGTGGCTGTCAATCATCCCACCGTAGGAGGCCTCGATGCGCTCATGGATCATCCCGTCGTGCAGGATAAGATCTCCTTTTTCCCCGACTTCAGTGATCCTGCGGCTTACGTTCCCATACTGATCATCCCGCTTGCGATACAGTGGTGGTCTTCTTGGTATCCAGGAAGCGAACCTGGTGGGGGAGGATATGTCGCGCAGCGTATGCTGGCAGCCAAGGATGAGACACATGCCCTCCGTGCGACCTTCTTCTTCAATATCGCCCACTATGCGCTGCGCCCCTGGCCCTGGATTTTGGTGGCGCTCGCCTCCTTAGTAGTATTCCCCGATATGGATAGCATCCAGGCAGCCTTTCCCAACGTCTCCGAGAGTAAGCTCGGAAACGATCTAGGCTATCCCGCTATGTTGACCTTTCTCCCACAGGGATTGATGGGATTGGTGATTGCTTCATTGGTGGCTGCTTTTATGTCTACGATCTCTACTCATCTCAACTGGGGTGCTTCTTATCTCGTCCATGATCTTTATCGACAGTTTATCCATCCCAAGGCGACTGAAAAAGAGATGGTGAATATCGGACGTATCACGACAACAATCTTGATGTTATGCTCCGCTTGGGCTGCCTTGAACCTCAACAATTCGGTTCAGATATTTCAATACATGCTCATGTTTGGCGCAGGAACAGGTCTGCTTTTCATCTTGCGCTGGTTTTGGTGGCGAATCAATGCCTGGAGTGAGATTGCGGCGATGTTTTCCTCGGGGATTTTTTCTATTCTGTTGGAGTCAAAATCGCTAGGGTTATATCCAGCTTCCTGGCCTACCTACTGGAAGTTTCCTTTGATCGTGTTAATTACAACAGCTGTTTGGGTGATTGTAACCATTTTGACACCTGCTGAAAAACCTGAAGTTCTACAAGATTTTGTAAAAAAGATACGTCCAGGTGGACCTGGATGGCTCAGGATACGCACCCAGATTCCTCCTGAAGAGCTACCACAAAAAGATTGGAATGTACCTATGGGAATTTTGGCTACGGTCCTTGGAATAGGGTTGGTGTACAGCGCCTTATTTACCACAGGATATTGGATCTATGGTGAATATACACTGGCCGCTAGCCTTACGGGTGTCACGCTGGGATTTGCTGTAGGATTAGGGAGCATCTGGAAAAAGGTGGGTTTGTTGGATTGAGCCTTTCTTTTTCCTAACTATCTAAATGGGCATTCATCATTATCTCCTTTACCTTATGAGTTGCGTATTTTCCTGATTTATCACGATCTTTGTACCAATGGAAGAAAAGCGGGTCAGGATCAATAAATATCTAAGTGAAGTCGGGTATTGCTCCCGTCGTGCAGCAGATAAGCTGATAGAGCAGCGACGGGTGACCATCAATGGGAAGGTCCCTGAGATGGGAACCAAGGTAGGACCTGGGGATGAAGTGCGTGTAAACGGAAAACTCATAACAGCAAAGGACGACACACCCGTTTATCTCGCTTTCCACAAGCCTGTGGGGATCGTTTGCACCACAGATACACGCGTCGAGAAAGATAACATCATTGACTACATCGGTTATCCTAAGCGGATTTTTCCCATCGGTCGTCTCGACAAAATGAGCGAAGGCCTCATCTTCATGACCAATGATGGAGACATTGTCAATAAGATCCTCCGCGCCCGTAACCACCACGAGAAGGAATACATCGTCACGGTCAATAAGCCGATTGATCAAGACTTTGTGCGGAAGATGAGCAATGGAATACCCATTTTAGACACAGTTACACGCAAATGCTATGTGGAGCAAATGGGTAAGCAGAAGTTCAAGATTATCTTGACGCAAGGGCTCAATCGTCAGATTCGTCGCATGTGTGAGTATCTAGACTATCGCGTGACGAAGCTCAAGCGGATTCGAATCATGAATGTCACCCTGGATATTCCTGTAGGCAAATGGAGACCCCTCACCCCTCGTGAGTTAAAGGGGATTCGGCGGATGGTGGCGCAGTCCCAGAAGACACATGATTAGCCTTCTGCTGGAGAAACCAAGTCGCAAAAGCAACGGATAAGCATATACCCCCAAGGGGAGGAATACATAATTGTAAAAGAATAGGGCTGTCTGTGTAAGCAATCAAAATGTACACCTGGACTGAACCAAAGAGAAACATACCACTTGTCAGAAGGCCCAAGACATCCCCCCAATTTTGGCTTTTATAGATTCCCCAGGAAGCAATGAGGGATAAAGGACCTGCCAGTAGGACATCAGCTAGCGGAACCAAAACGGATTTTGTATCCACTTGTGAAAATATCCAACCCGATCCCCAAGTATAGAGGCCTCCCAACAGCGCAAAAAAGCCTGTAAAGAAAAAACAAATTGAGAATATGCTTCTAGTAGGCATTTAGGGTAGAGACAGGGTATATTTGAATCATTTTCTTAAGTATTTAGACAGACACTTTTTGATATACAGAAAGTAATATGTTTTTGATTCCTCGTACGTGAAATCTCGACTCTCGGAATCTCTCATCCACATTGCTAACGATCTGAAAACGAATATCATTTCTCCTCTCGAAATCCTATATCAATCCGATCAGCTCATTGCAATCAATAAACCGCATGGTTTGCTGGTACATCCTTCACGCATCGCACGTGATGCAGATAATTCGGCGATGCAACTTCTGAGAGATCAGGTTGGCACCAAGGTGTATCCTGTCCATCGATTAGATCGGAAAACATCAGGGGTGCTGCTATTTGCGCTCAGTCCTGCATCCAATACGGCATTACAAAAACAATTTCATGACCGTCAAGTAAAGAAAACTTATCATGCACTGGTGAGAGGATTTGTTTCTGAAGAGGGTGAGATAAATTATCCCTTGACAGAAAATGACAAAACTCAAGATGCGCTAACGAGATTTCGGTTGCTCCAACATTTTGAGATCCCACTTCCTCATGGGAAGTTTCCTACCTCACGTTACAGTTGGGTAGAGTTGACTCCATATACAGGACGATTTCATCAGTTGCGCAAGCACATGGCACATATCTTCCATCCAATCATCGGGGATCGACCTCACGGCTGCAACAAGCAAAATAAACTGTGGAAGGAAACATGGGGAATGACCTCTATGTTGCTACATGCAGAGCAGCTAGACGTAGAATTTCCCGCAGGAAGTCCCTTGAAGATTCATGCAGAAAAGCAGCCTATTTTCCAGCAGGTGTTGAAAAGACTATCCTCCGAAACGCTAGGCTGATTCTCGACGGTACTCCATATAGGTTGCTGTCGATCGAGCGATAGCTTCACCGTGCAATTTCTCCACCAAGTGAAACGAGAGGTCAATGCCTGCTGAAATCCCCCCTGAGGTGAAGATTTTTCCTGCCTGTACATAGCGCTTTTCAGGCTGAGGTTTTCCACTGGGGGTGATGGCTTTCATTGAGTCGTAGACCTCATGATGTGTACAGTAAAGCTGGAAGTCTAGAAGCCCCAATACTCCGAGTATGCGCGAACCCGAACAAACACTCAAGGTCCAGGATGTTTTCTCATGAATCTGCTGTACCCAAGTCAGGATTTCATTGTCTTGAATGACTGCCTTGGTGCCGTCTCCACCAGGGACGATCAAGATATCTATGGGGGGACAATGAGCAAAATCGTAGGTAGGATTAACGGACAATCCATTAATGGCGCGGACAGGAGCCGTAGTTTTTCCCACAGTAAAGACATCGAATAGCGTGTGATCTTGCAACTGAGAGGTCACAGAAAATACTTCGAAAGGTCCTGCAAAATCCAGGACTTCAACATCGTCAAATAAAAGGATTCCCACATTTTGTTTCATTGCTCAATCTACCACAATCGCTTCTTCAGACCAAAATCCATATGGATGCGCATGCGATTTTGTTGGGTGGCAGCGGTACTCGTATTGTTATAGGCGGCGCTGAGATTGTGGTGGAATGAAGGCTGTATGAACAGCGAGAGTTCTCGGCTAAGTGTCTGCTCATATCTGAGCCCTCCCATGGCGTAGCTGTGCCATTGATTGAAGGTCAAGGGTGGGTCGCTAGGTGTTTCAGGACTTTGTGCGAAGGTCACTTGCTTGCTACGATTGGTGTTGTAGCTAGCTGCCCAGCCCGCTGTCAAGACAAGGTTAGATTCTCCACGCTTGAGATAAAAGTCCAGCGCGACTGGTATATCCATTTGGGTCTGACGAAAAGTGATAAATTGTGGCTGATCTAGGCCCAACGCTGCGATGTCTACGCCCCCGATAGGGACAAAGTTGGCAGGTAAGAACCCCGTCTCGATACGTCCAGGCTCACTCCGACGAAAACTAAGACCTACACGGACTCCCCATCGTCTGATTTGTCTACCTAAGCTGACCTGAAGACGCTGTTGATATCTTGGATAGGCTACCCGATTGACCTGAATGGTATTTGTATTTTGTGAAGGAATGGGTACTGCGTTGAAATCATAAGTATCTGAATATACGATATCGCTGGTGGCTGTGGATGCTGCTAAGAAAGCCTCCTCTCCTACAAAGTCTTGTATTCGCATTCTGCCATATCCCCATCCCCCTTGCACAAATAATGACCACATGGCGGAGTGGGACTTGCGTCTGATGGTCTCGCGATGGGTAGGAGGAACCTCCAGAGGGTGCGCAAGTGAAGTACGAATCGAGGGTAACTTATTTGCTTGCAGAGCTACTGGAGGTAGCTGAGAATTCTGGGAGGCCATCCATAGTGTGACATCAGGGTGAGGCAAATCTGAATGAAGATCTACCGAAAGCAGATCGGTGGGAATACGAGATAGTGTGCGACGTCGGTTTATATACGCTGACGAAGGTAGAGAAGATGGTGGGTACAAAGAAGAATAAGTCTCCATGCAAGCTTCTTCTAATTCAGCCAAGCTTGGACTCTGGGGAAGGGTATGTTCGGTTTCGCTCTGGATAGCGTGGGGAGGGAGAAGATGTTCTTGTGTGGTAAAAGGCTTGAAATAAATACCTAGTGCCACAAGAGTCAGCATAAGAAATCCACCTGTCCACCACAAAAATAGGTAACGATGACTGTTTTTTGGGGCAATTTGTTGTTCGATTGCCGCCCATAGTTCAGGACTAGGCTGCATACGCGCCCCCTCTACTTTTCCTCTTATCCTCTGTTCAAATTGTTCAGCTGACATCTCTATACGAATGTTGATACGTGCGACTGTCTACCAGTTTGCGCTTGAGCATACTGCGCGCCCTTGTATATTGGGAACGCGACGTGCTTTCGCTTATCTGGAGTTTTTTTCCGATTTCGGCATGCGAATAGCCTTCTATGGCATACAGGTTGAAGACCATTCGGTATCCGTCAGGTAACCCCTGAATCACATCAAGGACATACTCCGCCTCTAGTTGATCCAGTGCGTCTTCTTGGTCATCCTCTATGATGGTTTCATTGAGTTCTAGTTGGTGGTGTGCATGTCGCTCCTTCCTGAGGATATCTATGGCTGTATTGATCATGATCCGCCGTATCCAACCTTCAAAGGAGCCTCGGTCTTTGTACTTTTTGATGGATTGGTAGACTTTGATGAATCCTTCCTGCAAAATATCTTCCGCTTCCGCAGCACTTGCAGCATATCGATAACAGACCACCAGCATCCGAGGGGCAAACAGATCATATAGCTCACGCTGAGCATGAGGATCCTGTTTGACACAGCCGCGAATTAATGCCTGATAGGGCCTATTCATAAGAAGGATTTGAGCTTACAACGTATATATTACACATTTCGCTGCATCTTATCACAAAAAAGACCCCTTCAAATGAAGAGGTCCATATCATAAGACTAACGTATAGGGTGAGGTTGAGTTCAAGTCTAGGAGACTGTCAAAAATGAAAGCTTACAGTCAAACAGTCCTTAGGGAAGCACAGTAAGTGCTTCTGTAGCAAAATCATGGACAGCCATCGCTTGGTTTGCCTCCCACATCATCATGCCTGCACCCGCAATAGCACCCAGTGCCAATCCTAGCAAAGCAATACCGAGCCATCTTTTCTTTGTCATTTTCATTTTCATTTGATCATTAGTGTTTATCAACATTCTTTCATACGTCAATAAACACAAGATGGTGGTCTCAATCATCCCTCTATTAGCAAGCGTGCGATTGGGAAGGAAAAGTGTGTAGCTAAAAGAAGCTAGGAGACGTATATATCAATCGCTATTCCTTGAAATTCAACGTAAGTCCCACGGTCAGAATATGTTGAAACTGCGTGCGTGGCCCTTTCCCATCAGGCGTTCCGTCTCCATTTCTGTCGATGGCAAACAAGATGTCATCATCGTAAATCAGGTTGGTCGCAAAGCTGACCGCGAGGAAATCGTTGACTTTCATCGTTGTGAGCGTCTCCCAATTCACGTCGATATTGCCAAAGTTCTCTAAGTAATTAGCAAAGAAATTAGCCGTAGACTGAAAGAGGACGTTTTTGACTACCTCTTGCTTGAGCTTTACTGTTAAGTTTGAACCAAGCTCAAAGCGTGCAGGTCCCGTTGTGATTTCCTGGGGAATGAAATTGGGACGTAAGTTCTCGTCTGCTACGATGGTGATCTTTGCGTTGACAGGTGTATAATAAAAAGATAAATTTTCGGAGGGTTGATAATCAATACCCACACCAAAGTTGAGGTAGGCAGGGGAAAGGAATCGAGAGATCAGAGTTGCTGAATCCTCATCTGTGGGAAAAGCAGGATTGAACTCAAAACCTTCGTCAAATTGAGAACGGAAATTGAGCTGAGCTGCAATCAGGAGCTTTTCTGCTAGGGGAGCGCCATACTTAGAGGTGAATTCGATTCGGTCCTCGTTTTTCAGGAATACACTTTCTCTCCCTTGGCGGAGCAAGCCATAAGCCAACGCAAGCTCATTGGTCCACTTACTCTTTTTGTTATAGTTCAGAAATAGATTGAGGCGACCCGAAACAGCCTGTGAGGGCAGCGCACCTGCTTGCCAATAGGTACTGTATCCTGTATTGGAAAAACCGATACTGGCCACACCGCCTGAAGTCCAATAGCTTGTATCTTTAGGAGTGGCATCTGGTGTTTCTTGAGCAGACAGTGAAATCCCTAAGCCTAGGATTATGCACATAAACAAGGCGTACTTTTTCATAGTGGTTTAGCGGTTTGATGTTTTTGTTTGTGAGTGATCAATCAGAATGTCGGTTAGGTATATGTCCTGATGGATCTATTAAAAGGATTAAATTTTAGTTGTCTGAAGCGAAAGTAGGATAAAAATGTGTTTCGGCGATCCGAAAATCTGGTTTTCTGAGTTGCATGTTCTACTTTTACAATGCGATTGAGACAATCAGTAAGCGCATGTGTCACTTCTTTTTAAAAAATGAAATGGATCTCTTGCTGATAGACACCGTACAGATAAGCACTTTTGGGCAAGCGCTCCTCTACATTATCGGAGGAAGTCTGTTTGTCTTGCTAGGGCTAGGTGTCGCCAAGCTTCTGGGGCCCGATCGCCCCAATCCTGAAAAACTCAGCTCGTATGAATGTGGAGAAGATACCATTGGCGATAGCACGCTTCAGTTCAACATGCGTTTTTATGTGATTGCGTTAATCTTTTTGATTTTCGAAGTAGAAATTTTGTTTCTATTTCCGTGGTCCACAGTATTTGCCAAGGTGGAATGGATTCAAGCTTTCCCTCAATGGGGGATCGTTGCAGCGGTAGAAATGGTGCTCTTTATGCTCATTTTGATTGCAGGTCTTATATACGCATGGGTTCATGGAGATTTGGATTGGATCAAGCCGCAACCACTGACTCCCCAGAGCCCACAAGCACTTTCTGAAGATCTCTATCAGCAGATAAATGAAAAATATGCAGGAACAAAGGCACCAGAGAAAGCTGCAACCGCTCCTGTTTGACTTTTGTGAATGTTCGTTATGGGTTTACTGGATCATAAAACAGGCGAAGGCCGCATCGTCGTTACCAAGGTAGATGATCTACTCAACTGGGCCAAGCTCTCTTCTTTATGGCCGATGGGCTTCGGACTGGCTTGTTGCGCGATCGAAATGATGGCGACCAATGCTAGCCACTACGACCTAGATCGAATGGGAGTATTTCCCCGTCCTAGCCCTCGCCAATCCGACGTCATGATCGTTGCGGGCACGGTGACATTTAAGATGGCTGACAGGGTGCGCCGCCTTTACGAGCAGATGGCAGAGCCACGCTATGTGATCTCCATGGGCTCCTGCTCCAACTGTGGGGGGCCTTACTGGGAACATGGATATCATGTCGTCAAAGGAGTGGATCGTGTAATCCCCGTAGACGTATATGTCCCTGGTTGCCCTCCTAGACCCGAAGCTTTGATAGGGGGGATCATGAAGTTGCAAGAGAAAATCAGGGGTGAAAGTCTGTTTTTGCCGAAAATGGAAAAAGAAGAACCTACTCAACGCAAGTGATATGCTGACATTTCCCCAAATGCTTGAAATCTTGCAAGAGGAATTTTCTGAAAGTGTCATCCTCGAAGCAGCAAGTGAGGTCAAACAGCCTTGGATTCAAGTCCAGAAAGAGGAAATGGAGCGACTATCTACCTTCCTCCTCCATGATCCTCGGTTTTATTTTGATTTTCTCAACTGCCTGAGTGGGGTAGACAAAGGAAAAGATGCACAAGAATTAGAGGTAGTCTATCATTTGACCTCTATGATTCATGAGCATCAATTGGTCTTGAAGGTCATTGTCCCCAAGACTTCGTCTGAAGATCCTGACTTGAAGCCTACAGTTCCCTCTGTATCAGGTGTGTGGCGTGCAGCCGATTGGCATGAGCGGGAAGCTTATGATATGCTAGGTATCTACTTTGAAGGACATCCTGATATGCGACGGATTCTCATGCCTGGGGACTGGCCAGGACACCCCTTGCGCAAAGACTATGAAAATCCCGACACCTACCACAACATCAAAGTGGATTACTAGGAAGATTGAGGCATCGATCTCATAGAGCGGGTTCAACAGGCCGCTGATCGTAGGACCACCGCTATGACGTGCTCATCTATCCTCCTCTTCCAGCATTTTTCGGTATTGTTCAAACGCTATTTTCTGCTCATCTTCGACCTTGGGGTAGTGCATATCGAGTTGGCGCATATGCTGCAAAATAGTCTCACATACGATCAGACGCATGTTTTTTTTGTCGTCTGCAGGAATCACATACCAAGGAGATTCTGGTGTAGCTGTAGCATTGATACAATCTTGATAAGCAGCTTGATAGGCATCCCAATGTTGGCGCTCCTTTACGTCGTGTTCAGAAAATTTCCAGTTTTTGGAAGGAGTATTTAGGCGGTCCAGGAAGCGTGCTTTCTGCTCGTCTTTAGAAAGATGAAGGAAAAATTTGATGACCTGCGTGCCGTTTCGATGAAGGAAGGTTTCGAATTGGCGAATATCCGCATAACGTTGTTGCCAAACTTGATCGATGTCTTGGATATGCTCTTTTGGGATGCGCTGTCCACTCGTCAAAATCCCTGGATGAACCTTGACAACGAGTACTTCTTCGTAGTAAGAGCGATTGAATATACCGATTTTTCCGCGTTGGGGTAGCCGCTTGGTTGTACGCCAGAGATAGTCGTGTTCTAGCTCCTCCTCACTTGGTTTTTTAAAGGCATGGACCACCACTCCATGTGGATTGATGCCTGACATAACCCTCCGAATTGTCCCATCTTTTCCCGCCGCATCCATCGCTTGAAAGACCAATAATAGCGAATATCTATTATGGGCATACATCATATTTTGGAGGTCATCTATCTCGTCTTGATAGTCGTCTAAGAGGCCCTTATAGTCTTTTTTATTTTCATAAAATGGGGTGATTTGGGTAGGGCGCTGACCTGCTTCAAAAGGTTCACTTCCATCAAAGCGAAATGGGGCGAGTGGTATTTTTATGTTCATAAAAGGGATTAAAATTTAAGATTAAGGACAAAAAAATTGAATAAAAATTGAAGAATTTTAGACGATTTTTCTTGTCACGAATTTGTTCATGCAAGAGAGAAACTTGTGCTTTTAGACGATTTTGCATCAATACATGTAAATATGAAATTACATTTATGTTAATGATTATCAAGGGGGATTTTCATTTTTATGAAAAAACTCGGGCATTCTTCTTGACATATTTGAATGTTTTTGTTTAGCTTTAATCTGATTTACTTAAACAGAATAAAAGTGTAAACGACTTTCTGTACGAGTATAAGTTATTTTTGATATATAAAGTTTTATATATATAGCCTTGATTAGTAGCTATTTATGATTACAATTCTTATATTCGAGAAAATAATATAAGAATATTCACTTTTCTTCAACCTTTTTGTTGTTGCGCTGTTTTGGCTATATTGGTAAACGAAAAGACACTTAGTTAGGCACGATTATTACATTACATATTTGTTAACCAACATCACACGTTATTATGGATACTTTAAATTTCATCAGCTCGTTGTTAGCTGATCTGAAAGCAGGTGACGCCGTAGGCTTCACTTTCTTCACAGGCTACATGTCAATGTTTGCCGCTTCAGTGTTCTTTTTCTTCGAGCGTGGTCAGGTAGACGGAAAGTGGAAGACTTCCCTTCTCGTTTCTGGTTTGATCACAATGATCGCTGCTGTACACTATTTCTACATGCGTGATTACTATCTCGAAGTTTCTGCAGCTGCCGAAGCTGCTGGACGCGAGCTAGCGTTTGGAGAGTCTTCTCCTACTCAGTTCCGTTATATCGACTGGACACTGACTGTACCTTTGATGTGTGTAGAGTTCTTCTTGCTTCTTAAGCCTTATGGAGCTTCTCAAGGACTGATGTGGCGTCTTATCGGTTACAGTGTAGTAATGCTTGTAGCTGGTTATATCGGCGAGGCTATCCAGCCAGGTCAGACGGTCCTTTGGGGTATCATCTCTACGCTAGGTTATGTAGGTATTGTTTATGAAGCGCAATTCGGATCTGTGAAGAAGCTTGCTGATGCTTCTAACAACCCTGATGTTTCTACAGCTGTACGTCTTCTTCGCAACTTTGTATTGGTTGGATGGGCAATCTATCCTATCGGTTACATGTTGATGCCAGGCAACCTTCTTGCTGGATTGGGAGAGACTTTGAACATCGATTTGATCTACAACATCGGTGACGCTGTAAACAAGATCGGATTTGGTTTGGTAGTTTACTCTGTAGCTATCTCTTCTACTAAGCGTGAGCGCGAAGCCGCTGCTGCATAAGAAGAATTAACCAAAACGGTTATTATGGACTAGGAGGCTCCGGGTTGGTCCGGGGCCTTTCTTTTACCCACTCCTCTCACTTATCGATGGCTACTGCCATACCCCTTTCAGTATTATCTTCCAACCCTCTCGCTCATGCACAAGGACTACGATTATATCATAGCTGGAGGAGGCTGTGCAGGTCTCAGTTTGGCTTACTATCTCAGCCAGAGCCGACTTCAACATAAGCGTATCCTGATCTTGGATACAGAACCCAAAACCAGAAATGATAAGACATGGTGTTTCTGGTCAGATGATCCTGAAGAAACTTATACCCAATCCCAAGTAAGCTGGTCCACCCTAAATGTTCACACCAACGAGGGAGACTATCAACAATTCATTGGCCCCTTTTCCTACAACTTCGTCAGTAGCCTGGATTTTTATCAGGAAAAATACGAAGCCATCAAGAAACTCCCGCAAATAGAATTTGTCTATGAGCGTGTCCTCGCACTAGAACCCCTTCCCAATGGAGGAAAAGTCGTCACAGACAAAGGTACTTATACCGCCTCCTATATTTTCAACAGTGTCTTATTTCCTCCCCAAAGAAAGAAGGAAAGAGAAATCTTCCTCAAGCAGCACTTCTATGGATGGTACATCCAAACAGAACAATCTTTTTTTAACCCTGAAGAAATGATCTTGATGGATTTTCGTATCCCTCAAGATGAAGAAGTACGGTTTGTATACGTACTCCCTGTCTCAGAACACAAGGCACTTATCGAATTTACCATTTTTTCTGAAGAGGAATGGGACAAAGAAACATATAAAAAACACCTAAAATCCTACCTCCAAACGTACTTTCCCACGTTAGAATTTGAG
This sequence comes from Bacteroidota bacterium, assembly GCA_039820545.1. Classification (GTDB taxonomy): domain Bacteria; phylum Bacteroidota; class Bacteroidia; order J057; family J057; genus JALEFZ01. The sequence continues at coordinate 101,664 of JBCBPW010000002.1, forward strand.
ATCGATAGTGAAGAGATTGGTGTGATTCCGATGACGAATCGCCGATTTAAACGCAAAGTGAGCGATCATATCATCAATATCGGTACAGCAGGTGGTGCCACCAAAGCCACCACGGGATATACGTTTCGACGCATCCAGAAAGAAGCGCAAGCAATCGTAAAAAGCCTGGAGGAAAAAGATAATGTCGAGCTGCTTCCTGCCTCCTCTTTTAGATTCAGGATATACGACAATCTGCTGTTGTATATCATCCTGAAAAGAGGGCATCTTGTCAGGAAAATATTCGATCGGCTGTACCGAAAAAATGACTTTCGGACGATTTTACGTTTCCTAGAAGAGTCTACCCGATTTCACGAGGAACTCTGGCTTATGATTCGTCTTCCTTGGCTACCTTTTCTACGGTCTATCAAAGATTATTATATCCTCCGTAAGCCACTACCTAAATCACCTTTTCGATCCAGAAACGCTGGAATACATGAATCTGAGTTATCCTAAAACATATAGGACCATTCTTTTTTTGACGATCCTATTAGGGTCTATTGCCTTGTCTTTGGACTTGGGTTCATGGGAGGTAGGGATTTTCATTTTTTTCATGGTAGCTACGGGTATTCCCCATGGTGCAACCGATCATGTAGTCGATCGATATGTGCAACAAGCCAATGCGCAGAAGTTTCATTGGGGAAGGTTCTTGTTTTATTATCTCGGGGCGATTCTCTTGTATTCTCTTTGCTGGATCTTTTTACCTCTTTTGAGTTTGGTCATCTTCCTTCTGATTTCGGCTTTTCATTTTGGTCAAAGTCAGTTACTGCCCATGAGAATTGCAACAAACTCACCCTTTCGGCCTTTCCTGTATATTTTGTGGGGGGGGATAGTCCTATGGGCGATCGTTGGATTTCATCCTGAAGCAAGTGGGGAGATCTTGGGATCCCTATTTGAAAGCGATCACATCAATTGGGATATATCGCTTGTGTATGTGACACTGATGCCTGCATTTGTCTTGTGGTTTGTACTCATGGTTATCGTCAGTCTTCGAGAAACACTCTCAATTAAATCACTGGCATGGGAGACATTCAATTTGGTCTTACTCATTGTGATGAGCCACGAGCTCTCCCTTCTTATGAGCTTTGCCATTTACTTTGGACTATGGCATTCTATTGCCTCTATTTCTCACGAAATACACATTTTTAGGAAAGCACACCCTCAATTTTCATGGAAGTCCTTTGTTCAAGATGCACTTCCGTTTTCCTTGATCAGTTTTGGTGGCATTGCGTTCTTGCTGTTCATTGCCCAAAGTATCCAATCCTACATTTCTCCTTACCTCCTCTTCTTCATCGCGATATCTGTCCTTACGCTGCCTCATATGGTATTCATGGATAGGTTTTATCGCTTACCCACCAAACAATCTCTGCCAGCCTAGGTTTTTAGAGACAGCTTTTGAGAGTAGTGCATGCTTCTCGTGGTGCATGGCTCCCTATTTTTTGTACATCTATCCCAAATAAATAATCTATATGAGCGAGCGTTATGCGGCATTTTGGTTTCGTAGAGATCTGCGTTTAGACGACAATCATGGACTTTTCCGTGCATTGACCTCAGGTGATCCCGTGATTCCTGTATTTATATTCGATCGGAACATTTTGGATGAGTTGCCGCGCCGAGACGCCCGCGTACAGTTTCTACATCAAGCTTTACACGAGATGCAGCAACATCTCACTCAGCTAGGGAGCACCCTCCATGTGGTATACGGAAAGCCTATGGAAGTTTGGGATCAGTTAATCCAGCAGTATCCCATCAAAGCTGTGTATACCAATCACGACTATGAGCCTTATGCCAAAGCTCGTGACGGAGAGCTGGCAGCATTTCTAGAGGGCAAGGGAATCGCATTCCAAACGTTCCAGGATCAAGTCATATTTGAAAAGGAGTCTATACTGAGCAATAGTGATAAGCCTTACTCGGTGTTTACCCCTTATTCCAAGAAATGGCGAGCACATCTGACACCTGATCATTTTAAGCCTTATGACAGCGAAGGGCAGCAGACAAATTATTGGAAGCACGAAGCGATAGCCATCCCTACACTAGAGGAGATGGGATTTGAGGAAACCACAACTTCTTTTCCTTCCAAGGTGCCAGATACCGATATCATCAAGGTATATGAGGAAAAACGCAATTTTCCTGCCCAAAAAGGGACAACGCATATAGGGATACATCTTCGCTTTGGGACAATCAGTGTTCGTAGGCTAGGCAAAATTGCACAGGATTTGAGTTTTACTTACCTGAACGAGTTAATATGGAGAGAATTTTACATGCAAATTTTGTGGAATTTTCCCCATGTTGCAGACGGTCCCTTTAGACCTCAATATGCGGCCATCCCTTGGAGGGACAGTGAGGCGGACTTTGAAAAGTGGAAGACAGGGCAGACAGGATTCCCGATTGTGGATGCAGGTATGCGTGAGTTGAATGAGACGGGTTATATGCACAATCGCGTGCGCATGATCACAGCGAGCTTCCTGACCAAGCATCTTTTGATCAACTGGCAGTGGGGAGAAGCATATTTTGCAGAAAAATTATTGGATTTTGAGCTGTCTTCAAACAATGGTGGATGGCAATGGGCCGCGGGGTCTGGAACCGATGCTGCGCCCTACTTTAGAATCTTTAATCCAGAGTCGCAGATCAAAAAATTTGACCCTCAGATGCGCTATGTGCGAAAATGGGTACCTGAGTATGGAACTCCTGCTTATGTGCGTGAAATGGTGAATCACAAGGAAGCAAGAGAGAGATGTTTGACTACCTACAAAAAAGCTTTAGATCAAAATTAAAAAAAGTTGATCATTTTCTTAACTTTTTTGTATCTAGCGTGTTATTAAAGAACCGTTCAATATTGGACGCCTGAGAATTGACATCAAGAATTGGTTGTATATTGGTTTCATAATGGTGAGGCCCCGCTTAGGCGGGGTTTTTTGTTTTTCGGCTCTTTCGTACCTTGATGCCACCCTATGAATCCTCAAACCTGTTTCTCAGCATGCCTCCTTCTCGCGGATTTGACATTCCTCTACGTAGACTCGTCAGGCGAACGCTCCTGTATCTAGGGCTTCCGCACGCCATTTTCTTCGCCACATGGTTGAAGCTTCCTTTTGCCATTGGATTAGGTGTATGTTTGATAGTTGGGATTTATCTTTCCATGAGGACTACCCAGAGAATTGCTATTTCTCTACCCAGTAAATGGAACTATCGCTTTTTGATCCTTGTGTCTCCCTTATTTGCTTTGGGAATCGGTATAGGGATGGGGCAATGGCTCACCCCTCATATGCATTACTTATGGCACAACCATCTCTGGCAAGATTTGGTGAGACTGCCCTGGCCGATTCGTTATGAGGATGGGCAAATGTTGGTGCATTCTATAGGTTATTTTCTCCCATCTGCCTGGGCGGGAAAGATGCTGCATCCGATCATTCAAATCATTGTGGAATTTTGGTGGGGTATTTATGGGATTAGTCTTGTCATTTTATGGTTGGGAGCTACTTTTCCGCAGAAAACCTATCGAGCGATTGGAATTTTTATGTTGTTTGGTGGAGCAGAGATCATCGGACGATGGCTTTTGGGGCATACCTTATGGGACGTATCTTGGGAGCCTCTGGCAGAAGGCCAGATTTCTTCTATATTTCCGAGCGTATATGACCGATTTGCTGTCTGGCCAGGGCAAAGTCTAGCGGCCTTTTTCCTCGCTACCCTCTTTTACCACCAATGGAAGGATCGCTTATCTATCGAAGCCTGTTTGATGGGATGGGGTATGAGCTTCTTATGGTCATGGTGGATGGCATTGGGAGCGCTTCCCCTATTGGTTTTTGTAGTTTGGCACACAGCGACACAAAAATGGACCCTTTGGGTAGTAGGCACTGTTTCTTGTACATTGGCAATAGTCGTGATGGCTTTTGCATGGCCACAAATTCAAAGCTTACCTACAGCTCCCACTTCTTACCTCCAGGTTGCGCTTTGGCTTGCGCTACTGCTGGTGCTACCTATTCAGCTTTTGATCATGTACAAAACCCAACTGAAAGAGAAGATATGGTGGATCAGAATGATCGGGATCGTGCCTGGAGTAAGTCTCCTGCTAACCAGCGCAATAGGTTTGAATGTAGAAATTGTCATCGCCCTAGGAGCCGTGCCTTTCTTCTTATTGACCTATGAGATAATGGACGCCCTACTTTCCATCCAAAAATCTGAGATGTGGCTTCAGCTTTGTCTAAATGTACTTGTTTTGATAGGGATGATTATGCCTGCTTATCATTTATACAGGCAGATTCACTTGACAAGCTATCCCCACCTCCAAGCGTATGATCCCAATCCCCTCTCTTCGCTGGATCTATCCCAGATCCCTGTGATATACATGATGAAGGACTTACCGCAAGACATGGACCGCAGTCCCTATTACTTAGCTCCTTACGAAGGATTCTTTTTTGAGGCAATAGCCAAAGAATTGCCCCCAGGCAAAAAAATGGATTCTGGAAAACCATAGCCTGATTCTAAAGGTTTATCTCATTAACTTGCCGCTCTAATCATTAGCGAATGCATCCAGGGAAAAAAGCTGCTGGCGAATACGCGACTTCCTTTGTAGAGTCAGGAATGAAGGTAGGTTTAGGTACAGGTTCTACCGCCTACTACGCGATCAAGAAATTAGGAGAACGTGTACGCGGAGGTCTGGTGATCACAGGGTATCCTACATCCCGTGCGACGGAAGATCTGGCAAGAGAAGAAGGAATCCCACTAGGAGACCTGACGAAGGTAGACCGTTTGGATGTGACGATAGATGGAGCGGATGAGTTTGATCCCCAGCTAGATTTGATTAAAGGAGGTGGTGGTGCGTTGTTTAGAGAAAAAGTTGTGGCTTCCCTTTCAGATTCATTCTTGGTGGTTGTAGATGATGCCAAAAAGGTAGATAAACTAGGAACTTTTGCGCTGCCTGTCGAGGTGGTTCCCTTCGCTTGGGAAATTACACAAAGAAGAATCGAGTCATTGGGGGTCCGCACGACGCTGAGGCAATCAGAAGATCAGCCTTTCGTGACAGATAATGCGAACTATATACTCGATTGTCATTTTGCAACGATCGAGTATCCTGCCAAGCTTCATACTGCGCTCATTCATATGATTGGCGTAGTAGAGACAGGTTTATTCATCCAAATGGCTGATAAAGTGATAGTAGGATACCAAAATGGCGAAATAGAAGAAATCGTAAAATGAGGGCAAGCATAAACACCGATATACAGGAGGCCGCAAGGTATTTGAGGAAAGGGGAAGTGATTGCGATTCCAACGGAGACTGTATACGGATTGGCGGGTAATGCCTTGGATACACAAGCTGTCAGCAGAATTTTTGAAGTAAAAAATCGCCCTACCTTTAACCCATTGATCGTACACAGTTACGGATTGGAAGGGATTCGAAAATTTGTATCCCAGCTCCCCCAACAAATTGAGGATCTCGCAGACGCATTTTGGCCTGGCCCCTTGACGCTCCTGCTTCCCAAGCGTGAGATCATTCCTGACCTCGTCACCGCTCAAAACGATAGAGTAGCCGTCCGTGTGCCCCAGCATCCTCTGACCTTGGAACTACTCGCTTCACTAGACTTCCCACTGGCAGCTCCCAGTGCCAATCCCTTTGGATATATAAGCCCTACTACTGCGGAGCATGTGATGCAGCAACTGGGGGTGAAAATCCCTTATATTTTGGATGGAGGACCTGCTCAGGTTGGCGTAGAGTCCACCATCATAGGATGGGAGAAAGACCATACTTTCAAGGTCTACAGGTTAGGAGGCCTCTCATTGGAGCAGATAGAGGAGGTCGTGGGTCCGGTAGCTCCCAGAAGTGCACCTTCAGGCTCAGTAAAGGCTAGTGGGATGCTGAAGAGTCATTACGCGCCTGGGGCAGATCTATTTTTGGGACATATAGAGCGTCTTTGGGAAGAAAAGGGAGGTGCGCGTACAGCTGTTCTTAACTATCGTCACCAGCGCCCTCACATCCCGTTTGACCAGCAGTATGTCCTCACTCCTTCTGGAAATATGAAAGAGGCTGCACAGCGATTGTTTGCCTTGATGCGGGAGATCGACAAGCAGGACTACGATACGATCCTCACAGAGCCTGTCCCCAATGTGGGACTGGGACGTGCCATCAATGATCGACTAGAGAAAGCGCAAGCCCAATTCAAAGGAAGCCTCTACAAAGAAGAAGCTTCCTCTGAAATCGTGGACTAAAGACCTCGTTTTACTGCATCTTGACTTTAGGGAAGGTCTCTATAGGAAAAAAGGTGATCTCTACACGGGAATCCTTTTTTTCTTTCTCCGTCTCCCAAATTTTTCCTTCTGCTTGTTTCATTTTCAGGAAATCCTTTAATGCCTGTGGCGATTCAAAGTCTACGACATTGTCCATAGAAATGGTATCCTCTCCAGACGTCGATCGCTTTCTCTCGGGAGAAATCCTAGGTAGGCCCTCAAACACATCGTCTGGCAAAGCAAATAGACTGAGACTCTTGACAGCTTTATCCAAGCTCGTTTGGGCAGAATCTACTTCGAATATCATGTACATGGATGTTTTTGACTTGATCTTATCTTCTATAGAGGGATAGGAGAAATAGACGTAGTGGCCGATTTGTGCAAATTGGGCATCTACTACTAACTGATTCCAGTAGCCTTTTTCCTCTACAGGTAGAAGTGTCTGAATCGCATAAGCACCTGTTTGAGGGACATAATCAATGTCTACAAACTGTGGACTGAAGGTCGAGCCATCTGGAGAAGTAATCACCGCTACATATTTGCCTTCCCAGCTATTTCCATAAATATTTTCTGCGGGGAGTGGGACGTTGGTGTAAGTACAGCTCGAAAAGAGCATCAGAGCAGCTAGGCCTGTAAAAAGGGATAAAAAAATGGACTTTTTCATAAGCTTGAATATTAAAGGATAGAAAGGGGATTCCATTAGATGTGTAGACGGAAGGAAGCTAGGGCATGTTTTAGGGGCTGTGGAGAGGGTTTTTAAGGGTAGAGATTAGCCGATTATTCGCTGGAAATGATCGATTAAATGGAATAAGTGGAAACTACGTCATCTCCTGGCAACTTTGCCTATGGCGTTTTTACTCGAAAAGATTAGTTTCGTCAATAAATTTACAACTCTCTGACCCTTTTAGGGGTTAGGATGCAGTACATGAACCAAACTACCCAATGAAGCAAGCTGTATACTTATTCCTCATTTTGTTAAGTACGATGGGAGGACTCTGGGCACAAAACTCAGCCCAGTTACGTGGCCGTGTTGTCAGTGAGGATGGAGAGCCTCTAGTAGGAGCCCGTGTTTGGATTCCTGAGTTGAAAGTGGGGGGATACACCAACGATAAGGGGATCTATAGTATCAGTAGAGGGATTAGCCCCGGAGAATATGAAGTATCCGCTACTTACTTTGGCTACGATACCTTGACTAAGGAGGTGCTTTTTCAGTCCAATACCACGACAGTTACAGTAGGGTTTGCCTTGAAACTGATAGAGGTTTATACAGATGCCGTTGAGATTACCTCCGAAAGAAAGACGGGGGAGATTGATAAAACAAAGGTAGACATTGGCATTACCTCCATTACCCCCAAAGAAATCAACCTGATTCCGTCTTTGGGTTCTGCTGACCTTGCCCAGTTCCTGCAAGTACTTCCTGGGGTTGTCTTTACGGGAGACCAAGGGGGGCAGCTATACATACGGGGAGGGACACCTATCCAAAATATGGTACTGCTGGATGACATGGTGATTTACAGTCCGTTCCACTCGATTGGGTTGTTTAGTGTTTTTGATCCAGACTATATCCGAAGTGTAGATGTATATTCTGCTGCTTTTCCAGGTCAATATGGAGGACGTATCTCTTCTGTGATTGACATCAAAAGTAAAAATGGGAGCATGAAGCAGTTCAAAGCCAAGGGAAATATTTCTCCTTTTTCGGCTGGGGCACTTTTGGAAGGACCATTGGCCAAGGGAAAAAATGCAGGGAGTGGGTTAAGCTATTTGGTTTCTGCTCGCAACAATTTCATCGACGCAACCTCACCTACTGTATATCCTTATGTGAATGATTCGGTAGGTCTGCCTTATAATTTCCTGGATATTTACGGGAAACTCACAGCAACAGATGGGGTAAATGAAGCAAACGTATTTGGTTTCCGTCACACAGACAATGTCAACTTTGGTTTTCCTGCGGATATCGGTTGGGAAGCCCTGGGATTTGGGGCCAATTTTCAACTCTTACCTTCTACGGCAGGGGCGATCATCTCAGGTGGATTGGCCTATTCGGATTACCAGACACAGCTGACGGATGTCGATAGCGAGTTTCCGCGAGCCAGCCAGATCACGGGCTTCAATGGTAACCTGAAAGTAGGTTACATCATGAACTCTGTGAATGAATTCAACTTTGGTTTGAACTTCCTCGGCTTTACGACGGATTATGTATTCACCAACTCTTTTGGGTTGCAGTCTGAGCAGGAGGCAAGTAATACAGAGGCGGCGATTCACTTCAGGTACAAGCAAGTAATCCAAGAAGCCAATGGCGATAAGAAGCCCTTTCAGCGTGCGGTGATCGAGCCGAGCTTGCACATGCACTTTTACAACAACCAGAACTTTTTCTCTTTTGAGCCACGTCTTCGCGCCAAGCTAAACTTTCCTGGTCTCTCCCTGAACCTCGGGTGGGGCTTATATTCTCAAAACCTGCTAGCGGCAGTTTCCGACCGTGATGTGGTCAACCTCTTCCAAGGCTTTCTGTCAGCTCCTGAGGACTTGGCCTTCCGTGTCAACAACAATACATTGCAAACGGCTTCTCATTACCTAGCGGGCGTCGAGGCTCAAGTCATCCCAGGTGTCACTACTACCGTAGAAGGCTGGCTGAAAAGCTTCACCCAGCTGACGAATATCAACCGGGAGAAGCTATTCCCTACGGACCCCAACTTCATTACAGAGACGGGCCTCGCGTATGGATTAGACTTCATCGTCAAGTATCAGACAAGGAGTACCTATCTTTATTTGAACTATGGATTGGCGCGCGTGACACGTACTGACCGTCTGGGACCTGATCAGACACCACGTACCTATGCGCCTGTTTTTGATAGAAGACATACTATAAACCTTGTGGCCGCCTATAACCTGGGTCGTTTCTCTGCTACAGATGACGACAATCGGAAGGTGCGCCCGAAGTTTTCGGAATCTCCCTGGGAATTTAGCTTGCGTTGGGGATTGGGATCTGGCTTTCCCTTTACGCAGACACAAGGATACTTTGAAAAGCTGGATTTTCAGGATAATGGAGGGCAAACAGATATCTCGACACAAAACGGGCAGTTGGGTATCTTGCTGAGTGATGAGCTAAACGGTGGACGCTTGCCTTATTATCATCGTTTAGATCTCTCTGTGAAGCGTCGCTGGGTCTTTGCCAACAAGGTCTTACTGGAAGTCGTAGGCTCTGCCATCAATACATACAATCGCCAAAATATCTTTTATTTCGATCGTGTACGTTTCGAGGCTGTGTATCAGTTGCCGATCGTACCGAGTTTAGGGGTGACGGTGAAGTATTAAGGGAAGAGATCCCCACGAGGCTTCAGCTATAAACTGAGGGATGTGAAGGGTTGGGTGCAAACGAGAAGATACCATGCGGGTTCTGTCTATCATCAACCCAACTAGTGAAACATAGCGCTCTGCGTAGTCCTGGAACTGCGCAGAGCTTTTTCTATTAGTTTCCCAACTAAGAAAAGCGAGTTCCAGTTGGGACAGGCAAATATGCAACAGCATGCCCTCCTTTATACGTATTCCCCTCTCCTCATATATCATGAGTCCTTTACAAGGAGTCTATGAGAGAAGTCTCCGTAGGAAAAATAGTTTACTGATCTAAAGTGACTAAATTTTGGTGATTTGCAACTGTTTTGTGAGCTCAAAGATACTTTATTACTCATAGTTTCTGTTATTGAAATCAAGCACTTTCTCCCTGACTAGTTGGGAGTGAGGACATTGTGAAAGTAATTTCCCCTTAGCTTTTTTCAATCAAACCGCACAGAAATGATGAAAAACCTTCTTGAGTTTTTGAGCTTATGGCTCATATTGATATGTCTGGGATTGGCAGGATGTAATCCCTGTAGCAACACTGTATGTCTCAATGGTGGGACATGTGTAGACGGAAACTGCTTGTGTGCCGATGGATATTATGGTGCAAACTGTGAATTGAGCGAATGTGCCAATGTCGTATGTCAAAATGGTGGATACTGTGAAAATGGAGGATGTAATTGCCCTCCAGGGTATAGCGGTTCAAGGTGTCAAACCTTTGATCCCTGTTTCAATATAACTTGTCAAAATGGAGGGATTTGTCGAAGTGGAAGCTGCGACTGTCCCAATGGATTTACAGGACCCACCTGTGCTACAGCCTTGACGCCCTCCGCATTTCGAGTCAATAAGATCGTACTAACCAATTTTCCCGAGACGCGCAACTCTACCACTTGCTGGGACAACTATGCACCTGGACAATACGAGGACTGTTATCCCGATATCTACGTAGGAATCTTTACCGTTAGTGGCAACACTTTAGAGACATCTGGTTACTACGAGAATTGTCGAAATTCAAGGGATTATTCTTACTCCTTCAATACCCTCATGTATTTCAATAACTCTTACCAGATAGGTTTCCGAGATTATGAGTTTCCAGGTTTCGAAACCTTGTATCAAGGCAATCTCCGATTGAGTAGTCTTTCCTATAGTGGTGGATATAAGAGTAGCATTGCACTTTCTGCTAATGGGGGAACATATACCTTCCGCTTGGAGGGGCAGTGGTTGTTCTAGGGCCTGATCCGCCTAAGGCTATCGCTATGGCATAGGCTAAAAGAGTAAAAGTCAGCCTTGTGACAGAGGCTGACTTTTTTTCTCATCAAAAAGGAGTGCTGTTCGAAAATGTATTATCAAGCGAAAGCATGAACTTCTAGTAGGTGCTACACTGTATTAAGATTTCTTCCGCGCTTTTCTTTTCCTTTCGGCTCGATTTTCCTTCTTCACTTTGACCTCTACAGGTGGCCATGGATTGACACCTTTAGAATAAGCATAGTACAAGAATCCCATTCCCAAAAGTACACAGGGAATACTCAACCACTGTCCTGTCGATAGCTCGGCGATACTTGCGAGGGAGCTTTCAAAGCCTCCTTGACTTGTTTTAAAGTACTCCATCACGAATCTTGCACTGAATACAAGGGTCATAAACCACCCTACAAGTTCACCTCTGCGATTGCGTGCCTGTGTACGCCAGTAGAGAAACATTAAGAAGGCGAATATCAGAAGGTAGGCAAAGGCTTCATAGAGCTGTACAGGGTGGCGAGGGAGTGGAGGATTTTCTAAATCTGTACGCAGGGCAAAAACGACAGCCCAAGGAAGTTCGGGATCAGCCAGCTTTCCCACAATTTCAGAATTTGTGAAATTTCCCAAGCGGATCAATGCCGCACCAAGTGCCACGGGAACGACGACCCGATCCGAGATCCAAATGATCGATCGCTTGGTGACATAGCGAGAATACAGATATAAAGCCAAGGTAATTCCTAGCAAGGCTCCATGACTCGCGAGTCCTCCCTGCCAGATCATCGGAATCTCCAACAAGTGCTGAGAGTAATAGGGCCAATCGTAGAAAAATACATGCCCCAATCTCGCACCAAGGATGGTGCCTCCCAGCATGAAAAGAAACCCCTTTTCTAGCCAATCTTCAGGTATGCCTTCTCTTTTGAACATGGCTTGCGCGATGTAGATTCCAAAAAAGAAGCCACTGGCAAATAAGGGCCCGTACCATCGGATAGGCCGACTCCCGATGGTGACAATTTCGGGATCTAAGTCCCAGATGATAGCAGCTAAAAAGTCCATGTACAGTGTTTATCGTAATGTAGAGCAAATGGATGGATGCGTTGTATCCCTCCCTATGTTACAAGTGTAAAAATAGCTTAATTTTTTGATAAGCGTAAATCTACATGAGAAGGTATAGGATATAATCTTTCATAAATCCTATCCTAATAGAGCTCTCTAAACTTTATGCATGGTGAAAAGTGGAGATTCATTGGGAATATTCATGCGGATGCGCCAATGATGTGGATAATAATTGTTGGCGCGATTCCCCAACTCCTTGAGCCATCCCAATGGAACTCCCCCAAAGGTCGTATATCCCCAACCCTTTGGTAAGTTTGTTTTGACAGGCTCCTTTTTCAAAAATTTTAGTGCCTCTAGCTGCGACAGTTCCACAGAGGGAAAAACCTCCCGTCCGAAATATGGAGACAATAGCAGGCCGTGAGAAGGATTGATCTTTTGCTTTTTGATCTCACCTACATTGACCCCGATATGGTGGAGATACAGTTTTTGTGTCAAAATTTCTACTGCTGATGCTTGTGCGGAAGGAAGGGCAAATATTTGCTCCTCCCCCTGAAAGTAAGCCCACTTATCTCTTTCCTTGAGCCAACCTTCTACTTTGGGCATGAGATCTTTGTGTAGTGGCTGAAGAAACTGTTTTTTCTTCTTTTTCCTGAAAGTAAAGTCTGTTCCGATGGCTCCTTTCTGAATCAGGGTGAGGAAAAGACCTTCTCCTTTCACCTTATGTGGATGAAAACGATAGCCAGGAAGGGCCTTGTAGCTAGAGAGCGTGATGCCCCATGTCGTAGGCACTTCTACAGAAATCGGCTCTGCGTCTACTTGCTGCAAAAGCCAATCTAGGTTATGTTCATTTTCGTCTTCGTTGAAGGTACAAGTAGAGTAGGCGAGTATTCCCCCTGGCTTCAAGCTATCCCATACATCCATGAGAATTCTTCTTTGGCGCTCACAGCATAAGTGGATATGGGCAGGTGACCATTCCTCTGCTGCCTTGTGGTCACGACGGAACAAGCCTTCCCCTGAGCAAGGCGCGTCTACCAATACCAGATCAAAGAATCCAGGGAGTGCCTGAAAATCTTCAGGATCATTTTGACTGACCACTGCTTGTATCGCTCCCCATTTCTGCAAGTTTTCGGAGAGGATTTGTGCCCGTGAGCGAATAACTTCATTGGCGACAAGCAGGCTATCTTCAGAGAGCAAAGAAGCTACCAAGGTACTTTTCCCTCCTGGCGCCGCACAAAGATCTAGTACCCTGAGGGAAGATTGGAAGTCGATGACCTGTCCGAGTGCATAAGCAAGAAACATCGAGCTCGCTTCTTGCACGTAGTACATACCTGAATGAAACCAAGGGTCCATCGTAAAAAGGGGACGCTCAGGCAAAAAATATCCATCAGGATGCCAGGGTACCTGAGCGTAGGGAAGGGAGGAAGTGAATTTATTGGGGTTGAGTCTGAGCGAGGTCGCAGGGGTCTCATCCAGTGCAGCTAGGAAGGCAGAGGATTCTTCGGGAAACTGCTGTTGTATGCGGCTAACAAACTCAGGGGGCCAATGGGATGCGTTCATAATGAATGAAAGTATCGCACAAAGGACTATAGATTTTCCCAAAAACAAAAACGTCGAAACACAAGCTGTTCCGACGTTTTTATGCTTCAACAAAGTTTCAAATACAGGCTTACTGATCGCCGTCATCTGTATTCAGGAGGTCTGAGAAGCGAGATACATCCGTCGTCTCATATCCCTCCAAAGAGAATAGTTCAGTCTTGATGACATTAGACTGAAGATTTTGAATTCTCCAGACGGATTTTTCACCAGATTTCTTTTCCGTAGTGGTGGACTCTAAGGGAGCTCCACTCGTCGGATAGATTTCGTCGTAGCTAGTAGAATTGCCGTTTTTGCTATTTGAGAAGTTCATAAATCCAAACAGCTCTCCATAATTGAGAGGAAAGTCCTCTGCAACCCAGACATAACTGATGACCTCCTCATCTTCATAGATGTATTCATTGCATCTGTAGCCTTCAATGGTTTTGGATCGACCTGTAGCTCTCACTTCTCCTTTCGCCTCTGTGGCTTCTTCATCCTCAATGGTGATCTTCACCCGAGGGATTTTCGCTACAAAAGCTTGCTTATCCGCTTCGTTTTTAGTGGCCACTTTACGTGTGCGACGGTCAAATACGACGGTCATAATCTCATCTGTGTTCTCTGGGTCCTGCGTTTGCATAGCAAATTGATACGCGTCGATCGACATCGTATTGGTTTGAGGATAGCCTTTTTGTAGTTTATTCTTCTTGTAAAGCTCGGTGACCATTTCGAATGTACCGATAAAAGAACTCGGTTCTATCTGGCTGTAGTCTTCTCCTTCGATTGGTTCTATCGTGACATTCGTAGACGTATTAAACAATTTATTCAGCTTTTCTTCTGCTGTTTCTGAGGAGTCATTAGAAGTGGAGTCGCTAGAAGATTTACCGTCCATTTGGAAGATTTTATCCAATGTCTTTTCCAAGACTTTATCTGCTGCTTCCTCGGCTTTCTTGTCTACGGCTCTATCCATAGCTTGATCGACTTTTCGTTTGAGACGGTCAAACTGCGCATGGCTAGCAGGCGTCATGCCCAATAGGCAAAATAACAGGCAGGCAACCAACGGAATAGAAAAGGTAAATTTAGAGGTGTTCATTTGTACAATTTATGAGTGTAGATACGTTTTATAATGAAAGCTCTTTTCTTTTAGACTGCATTTGGAACTTTAACTCTCTTCTTCTAACGCTCTCCTTATTGTTCCAAATACTTACTTAACGTTTCATCTTTCTTTTCCTGTTATTTCCTTCTACTTCCATGAATCTTCTTTACTCATCCAAGAAAATCAGACGCTGGGGCTTTGGTGCCCTCTTATTGTTGGCTTCTACCTTTTTGATTGTCAAGTTTGTCTTAATGACCACTTTGAGCAGAGCTCCTTTATTGGTTGTAGAGCCATGAGACTTCTGTCGCTCATAGTATTTATACCTTGAGCTCATAAAATGTAAACACGTATCAACAAGTTTTTTTACATATTTTTAGAGGTAGAAAAGATAGCCTTCTCCATTTTTATAGAAAATTAGTGGAGCAATCTATGACACAGATAGCCTTAGACCATGTTTGGAACAATGAATATCTAGCTAAAAAGTAGAGACTTTTCGCAGATTTGAAGTTTTCAATATGGTGTTAATCCCATTCCCACTCCCCAGCCTTATTGCGGAAGAGCATCCGTGTATTTTCTACATAGTCAAACCTGATTTTTCCGTAAATATGGGGAAACAACTCTCCATTTTGAGCGGGTTCCATCTTGAGGAGGTGACGGACCTTTTTTTCAGGTATTTCTAATACGACGAGTTCATTCGCATCTGTAAAATGCTTAGTGGCACTCGGGATCAATTGATCTTTGGTGGAACAGTGGATGAAACCTTCTGTCGCTAGTGATGCCGCTGCGTACGCCCCTCCCGATAGTGCTCTTTCCCATATCTTGGGATCTGCTAGGTGATAAATCAAGCCCATGATGTTACATTTAAAGATAAGAGGGCAATATGTATCAAAAGATTTGAGATAAGAAAAAGGATGACGATTAGATACGCTATTTATGGCGTATTTATCTGAAGTATATACATATAGACCGGTGATGTTGGGTTTACTGATCGAAATCAATTTCTGTATTATCGCCGATGTTGATGCTGTTGGACTTTCCTTTCAGGGAGGTATCGTTGCCGATGACAGAATGACTCAGAATGATGCTTTCAAGCTGAGAATATGCTCCCAGAATGGAGTCACTGACAATAGAGTGATGGATTTTTGCATTTTCGGCGATGGCTACATAGGGTCCTATGATTGATCCCTGAATGTCGCAGCCTTCTGCAATGTGTACAGGGGGAATCACTACTGTATTTTCTAGCTGATACTGGGATAGATTGTTTAGCCGCTCTAGTAGGATTCGATTGGTCAAAAGTAAGGTCTGTTTTTTTCCGCAATCGTACCAGTTTTCTACCGTATGTGTCCTAAGTTCTACCCCTGCATTTACCATTCCCATGAGTACATCGGTCAGATAATATTCCTTTCCTGGATCCAATGGAGGTTTAACAATGGTATTGAGTTGGTGGATCAGTTCGGGTATATGGCAAATCTTGTACATGCCGACCAAGGCAAGGTTGCTCGTAGGGATTTCAGGCTTTTCTACGAGCTTTTTGACCATCTTGTGCTCATCGAGCATGGCGATTCCGAATGAACGTGGATCATCTACCTGATGCACAGCGAGGATACTACCAGGCAGCTTGAGTAGCTTCTTGGTATCTTCTGTGAAAATGGTATCTCCCAAAACGATGAGAATCTCTTCCTCTTCACGAAAGTGATCTTGTGCTGTCCATATAGCATGTGCAAGGCCCTTACGAGGTTCCTGCACGACAAACTCAGCCTCAATCTGGTCTCCATATTGCTCCTCTACATATGTGCTAATTTTCTCCTTGAGATAGCCGACAATAAATATCTGCTTGCGGATACCTGCCTCGATCAGATTGTCGATGATGTGCCCAAGGATAGGTTTGCCTGCGACAGGGATCAAAGGCTTGGGCTGAGTGTGCGTATGTGGCCTTAACTGGGTACCTGCCCCTGCCACAGGAATCACTGCTTTCATTTAGGTGATGATTTAACCAAAGAACGAATGACGCCCTTGGTTTCTTTGGCCTGAAAATAAGATTTAATCCCAAAGACAGACATAAATAATGTAGGGATTGTTATTTTTCAGCAAGGAAAGGCCTACATAAATAAGTAAAAGTCTCTCGTCAGACGAATATACTCATCTGTATATTGGTTTGCACCACCTTTCTGAATGATGAGATGTTTTTCCTCTACAGGTGAAGGCGTTTGTTCAAGTTGGAGTAAGACTCTGTGAGGTGGTTTTTGTTGAGTAGCAGATACATGCGTGATACGTGTAGGAAATAACGCCTGCTCTCGTGCCAACGACAAGGCAAGTGCAAGTTTCTCTGAAGGGAGAATCAGACTGCTCTTGCCTTCTGCTGTAAGGAGATGTGATATGGAGGTAATCAAAGTAGGAAGGGTAAGCGCATCCGTATGGCGCGCCTTTGCCAACTGAGGATTGGAATTTCTGGTGCCCGTATCAAAAAAAGGAGGATTGACCACAATCAAATCGAAAGGAGGGGCCTCGAAATTTTTGAGATCGGTTTCTATCAACTGAATGTGCGTCTGAAAGGGGCTTGCAGCAATATTATTGTTGGCGCATGAGATGGCATCGGGGGAAATGTCGATCCCTGTAATACGAGATCGTGGGGTGCGCTGTGCCATCATCAAGCACAACAAACCCGTACCTGTACCCACATCTAGTACGCGCCCTGTCGTTGGGACCGATGTCCAACTCCCCAGTAAGATGCCATCTGTCCCCACAGGCAATACATTTGGTGCTTGCTGTATATGAAATTGCTTGAATTGGAACGATTTTTTCATCTTAATTCGAGAATTATTCCGAAAAATAGCATCATCTAGAACATATTTAGAATTGCTATTATATCAGAAAGGATGGTTTTTCTATATTAATGCCGTAAAACATATGATCAGATCCAAGATGCTTCCTTCTGCTCATCTTATGGTCTGCTCAGCCAATGCAATCAATTCATGTTGAAAATTCAGGATCTTATTCCCTTTATAGTTGTCGCCATTTTGGGAGGTTGGGTAGGTACGATGTCTGTATCAAGTCGTCCCGATCCAGCCGATATTACACGTATTCACGATGGTATGGAAGCCCAAAGAGATGCTTTGATTCCCCAATTTGTCGCCATGGAATTTAGTGGAGAGGTGAAGACAAATGAAATGAAGTACCGCAAATATCCCCTTCCTGATGAGCGCTATTTCTCTCGCCTCGAACTGCAATCTTTCGCTACAGGAGACAGTATGATGACAGTTCCTGCCAAAGATCTTTATTACGATTTTACCAATCGTACTGACGCCCTTTTCATCATGGGTTTGGATGGACGCAAGGTAAAGGAAGGCTATAAGATCCAGAAGGCAGCCGGTGACTCTATATTTACGGTCATGAATGGCGAAGAAGTTGTAATGGAACAGGGACTAGATTGGCGTTTGTTTATCCCCGATAGTATCTACGACGAGTAGAATTAGAGCGAACGCCCGTAAATCAAGAAATAATAAAAAGTCCCGCGTACTTTTGACAGACGTGTGGACCATATCTAAATGATTGGACAAAGCCTTTTCTTCATAATATGTGGAGAAAAGGCTTTGTTTATGGATGCGCTTCAGGTCGATATCTGAGTGTTCCACCCGCTACCTTCATGACAAATATTGCTTTCCCTTCTATTAGACTAGCTTTCATTTCTTCTTGGACAATGGACATCACTTCTGTGTAATTACCAAATATCTGGGTACTGACACCATTTGTCTCGATCTGTATGCCTGTATGTGTACGGAGTCTGCGGAGAAATTCCAGAACAATGGATTCATACGCTTGATCTAGTGGATACATGCTGATTTCTAAGGTACAATTCATAAGCGTGTATATGGGATTGTGAGAGCGTAAATAAAGCGAAAAAATCACTTTATAGAACCATGGTTGGGGTATGGTCATTTCGTTTTTAGATGGTCATCTCCTCATGAGGATAGATTCCTATCAAGGAAGAGACATTCACCTAAGCAGGAAAAGGAAAGTAAGTGTAGAAAAAGAAACAAGGTGTAGACGTGCCCTCTCCAAATCTTACAATTAAAGCTCTTGGCTTTTCATACTAAAATAGACGCGATCCTTTATTCCCTTTCATTTTTTGAATCCTCCCTTTCTACTTCTCGCTAGCTTTGCATAGTGGTATAAGTGTGTATTATATTCATTTTTTTGTAAATTACATTTAATAATATATATTTGTATTCGTAATAAGTAATTGTTGTCCTCTTTTCATACATATAAGGTAAAATGTAGAAGAAGCTTTATCTATTACAGCTAACACGACGATTTTACCGAAGGATGGAGAAAGAAATAAAGGGTAGCTCTCACTTATTGTAACGTAAGTTTTTTAATGTTTTAACTATCGCCCTCAGCGTCCCGAGCATTAGACTCGGGATTATTAGGCAAAAAGAACCAATCCCGATGATGAATCTCGGGATAGAATTTCAGCCCAACGCCTCTATCAGCCCCTATCTCCAAATTCCAAGGCCAACGCCCCCCAAGTTGCCTGTTACTATACGCTAAAATTATAGCATAAAACTTTTGTTACACTGTACCTGAGCATATACAAGCAAGAAAATGGATTATTTCACCATAAGATTGATCAGATAACGTTCTTTTTATTAGCAGTTTTTTCCGACCTGTGGTTCAGCCTTTTGGACAACGATTGAGGATAGGCAAATCCAGGATGGAATACCCCAACCCACCATTTGATGGTGGGTTTTTTTATGATTCTATTTTTGTGGTTTCAGGTATAAAAGCGATGTAAGAAATTTTTAGAATTCATGGGTGCATAAAAATAAAAAAATAACAAGAATTGTATTTTCTTACATATCATATAATTCTATTTAGGTATGAAAAAATCCTATTCATCGGTAGAAAGTGACCATTTGTCTCTTTATCCTACATAATCACCCCATTTAGTTTCATTTTTGTAATGTCAATTAATGGAAATAATGACAAATCCTAACCCCTAGGAAGAATAGTAAAACCCAGAAATAACAAGCTTCTAAGCCATGACTGTACGTAAGACTTTTACCATATTTTCCCTTTTAGTGTCTCTGATCTTCGCCGTTCACGCACAAAATGACTGTTCACTTCAGAGCGAATTGATCTTTGATGATTGGAATCTAGAATCTGGCACGTTTGGAGGTCTTCAGTCCTCTTACCGTTTTTCAGAAGTAATGGACGGTGTAGATGCACTCGTGACGATCATAGATATGCGCAACGCACGTCTCATAAGTTTGGATCTTGGAAATACGGGCGCGTGGAATGCATTTCAGCCGCAAGTAGAAATGCGCACACAGAGATACGGTGGGACCGTCGCATTCATGGATTTTCAATTCACGTTTGTAATCGGAGGTACGACTACACCAATTGATTTAGGTAATTGGACCGCAACTGCCATTGATATAGATGGAGATGATTATCGCCTAAGGGAGGCTGTAGCGTTTGGAGGAGCTACAGCATACACGACGGAATCACGTACCAAACTGAGTACACAGGTCCTCAATCTATGGGGTGAGACTTCTTACGTATTTATGGCCAACCAAGTAGATACAGAATCTGGAATCAGTGTGACAGCTACCGCGCACATGGTATCCATGGAGTTCGAAAATTCCAATACCTTTTACTATAGAGCTGGTGTTGTAGATAATGGGGGAAGCTCAGATTGGTCTGATGCGGCTGATCGAATGTTTTCTCTCAACTTTACACCTTGTCTAATCGAAAGCTACATCAATCCACGCCGTGAGGAGATTGAATTAAGTTTTCCTGTAGAGTGGTTGAGTTTTGATGCTGCTCCTACTACGCAGGGAGTCGTCCTAAACTGGGCTACATCTTATGAGGAAAACAACCAAATGTTCGTGGTCCAACGTTCAGCGGATGGCGTTACGTATACAGATCTTAAGGTATTGCCTGCATCAGGAAACAAGATCGGTGTATCAGAATATTCATTTGTGGATCGGACAGCAGACAAGGGTACATATTTCTATCGTATCATGCAGCAGGACATTGATGGTGCACACTCGCATACAAAGATAGAAGAAGTAGTGATTTCGGAGGATCGGTGGGCTACTGTGCATGCGGAACTTCAGGGTCAGGTGTTGAAAATCGCGGCACAGTATGCCGACTATGCACGCCTTCGCATCGTTCACAGCTCTGGTTTAGAGATGTATGAGGGAACGGTAGAGGGCATGTATGAAGTAAAAAATATGGATGTGAGTCGCTGGTCAGGAGGCGCCTATTGGGTTGTCATGACTACCCCCAACGGACATCGGACACATGCTACCTTTATCAAGCGCTAACTTATACTACCTCAATACCCAATCCCTGTCTTGAAAGAGATGGGGATTTTGGTGTACAGGACTTCAGAGATGAAGGTAGTTACGAATCATGTGAGGAACAACGGGTTAGTTAACCCTATCCCATGCTTAAATCTTGACAAAACGGGAAACCCAATGCTGGTTGCGCGTAGCAACATGTAGGTAATAGGTACCAGGACGATAGCGACGGACATCGAGCCTGTGAGCGGTGAAAGAAGAGGCGCTCGAACGCGTTTGATGAATGACATGTCCTTCAGAGGAAGAAACACGGATGGCATATGTGCCTTCTTGCTGGGAGACAGGTAATTTGAAGTAGGCTACTTCACTAGCTGGATTGGGATAAATAGTGAGTACGGACTGGCTGTCCCAATGGAGGGTAAATAGATCAGAATGCCCCAGATTTTCGTATGAACCTATTCTGGTATATCTCACACGATAAATAACAGATCCTTCAGTAACGGGATCAAAATCGGTAAGTGTATAGCGGAGTTGAGGCGTATTTCTAGTAGCAGCTACAAGTTCAAAAGCACCTTGCGCATTTTTTCTCTCTAGGATAAAGTTTACATTCTCAACAGCTTCTGTTAATGTCCACTGTACCAGGACGCGACTTTGCTGAGGGAAGACTGTAATCTTATCCACGATCCCACTTTGCTCAATGCCGAGCTCTCTTCCTTGAGCTAAACAGGAATTCCATTCGCCTCCCAGGAAAAAGAGTTGACTGATAGATATAATTGTAATCAGCAGGGCCTTCTTCATGACGCACAGCTTGCCTTTAATCCTAAATTACTTTTACAAGTTGATAGTTTTACCATCAAAAATCACGAGTACTAGACTAGGGACCCAACTCATAAAGGAAAAATGTGAGATTACCCCTGATTTTCCCTTCTCCCCAATGGCTCCCAATGACGGTATTAACATCGCATCTAAGTTACAATTAAAACCTTTCTTGGAACCGTTTATGTAATATTTCGATAGAAAATGCACTATTTTTTATAATAGAAGCTAAAGAATTTATCGCAAACGCCACGTATTCAAGAATTTATCTATTATTTTCCGAGTCAGATCAAATAGGATAATGCGTAAGATTCTGTACGGTTCGCGCCTATTATTATGAATCATGTACCCATTTGCTACATTTTTTTACATATTACCTTTTTTAATCAGCCTATTGATCTGCCTTTCTTCTCCATATCAGATAATTTCAGATAAACTTATGTATTTGATTAGATTTGTATACTATTAAATAAATTTATATTCAAATAATATGAAATATTACATGTGGATCATAAATAGAAAAAGGGGCACATTAAAAGCCCCTAGATAGAGAGAAAATAGTGAATGAGATGTGGGGGGAAACAAGTTCCAACCCTACTTATACAGGAAGCCGTCGAATTACCTCATATACCTGAATCTTATCGCGTTTTCCCTTGACTTCTATAGGCTCCCAAGCTTTGGCCTCAATCGTATCCGAGACCTTCTGGAAAACTTTTTGGCTTATGAGGATTGAATTTGGGTAATCTTTTGTCAAGGATTCGATTCTTTTGCCTGTATTCACAGTATCACCTGTAACCGAGTAAGATATTTTTTCCTCTGACCCTAAATTTCCTGCGACGACCTCTCCTGCATTGATCCCAATCCCAATTTCGATTTCTCTGCCCAAGCGTTCTTTATATTTATCCGAGATCAAGGGGGCTTTTTCCATCATCTCAATCGCACATAAGACTGCGTTGAGTTCATTGTGGGTATTGGCAAGAGGCGCACCGAATGTGGCAAAGACTTCATCCCCAACAAACTGATTGACAGTTCCTCCATATTGTTTGACTACCTCCGTCATGATGCCATAGTAGTCATTGAGAAAGGCGACGACCTCCCTAGGTGACAACTCTTCGCTCATGGGCGTAAATCCCCTAATATCACAAAAGAGTACCGCAATTTCTTTTAGCTCTCCTTTGAAAATGGAGTCATGGGTATCACTCAATGCCTTTTCTACAACTGTCTCAGGAACATATTTCTTAAAAAGCTCGATCACCCGATCTTGCTCCTCTACCCGCGATTGTAGTTCTGTAACCAATTGCTTGTTGTATTGCTGGAGCTTATATAGTTGACGAGCATTTTCGATCGTCATGCGAAGCTCGTCCTCATCCCAAGGTTTGGTGATATAGCGAAAAATGCGTCCACTATTGATGACATCAATGATGGCCTCCATGTCGCTGAAGCCTGTAAGCACAACCCGGATCGTATCGGGAAATTCTGCCAAGGTTTTCTCCAGAAACTGAACACCTGTCATATTGGGCATTCGTTGATCCGTGATGATCAGTTGGACATGTTTATTTCTAAGCATCTCGATGCCTTCCTGTCCGCCGTTTGCAGTCAGAATGTTATAGTCACGACGAAAAGTAGCTTTAAAAGAGATGAGGTTCTGAGGCTCATCATCTACATATAGAATTGAAAAATTTTTGTCCATAAAGTTTTTCCTGGGCTGTGAAGCCATTAGGTGAAAAGATACGTTGTTAGTCTCTTATTTGTTCCTGTCAACTTGATCAAAAGACCACTTTCCCTATTTATATGGGGTATCTTTTCTTTTCTCTCACAATATAAATTCAATCGGTTAAACTTACATAAAATGTGCCGATACAAAGTATCAGAAGGATAGGACTTTCCTTACGAGGTTGGATATAGATAGGGGGTAAAAGTGCTAATATGTAGGAGAAATCTGAAGGAAATAGACTGGAAAGGAGAGAAATCTGGGCAAAAATATGAGAAAAGGCGTTGGAATGCCCTGTTTTCTTGTGTGGCATTTAGGAGAAAAAACTTTTCTTTTCGCGCTGTAGCAAAGGGACACTCGCCACATAATAGGTGCCTTCTCGACCAAAAATAGGCTCTTGCTCGGCTAGTAGACGATAACGTTCACGTAGGTTTTGGAGGCCAATCCCAGTAGAATGTGGCGGATTTAGCCTCGGCTGAAAGTTATTACGGACAATGAAACGGTCCTCTTCTATAAATAGTTCCACTGTGAGCGGCGTATCTCGGGAGATGACATTGTGTTTGATGGCGTTTTCTACGAGGAGTTGGAGGGTAAGTGGAGGTAAAACCTGTTGTTTGGCCGCTTCAGGAACTTCTGCATACAGTTGGAGATTATTACCAAAGCGAATCTGATGCAAAAAGATATAATTCTTGATGAAATCTAGCTCTCGCTGAAGTGTGACGACGGTCTCATCTTTGAGATCTAGCACATATCGATAGACGCGCGTCAGCTTGACAATGAAAGACTCTGCAAGATCAGGATCATCGTGGACGAGTGAGCTGAGTACGTTGAGGCTGTTGAATAGAAAGTGCGGATTGACCTGGTTTTTGAGGGTCTCAAACTGAGCTTGAATGGAGCGGCGCTCTTGCTGACTAGCTTTGAGTTCCAGGAGGGCCTTTTCTGCTTGAAGCGATTGATTTTCAGATTTGAGCTGGTAGGCCTCTAAGGCATTGTCTATGACGACTTTCAGGTCTTCGTGTTTCCAGGGTTTGGTGATGTAATAGTAGACTTTGCCCTTATTGATGGCGTTGATGATGTCGGCTACATCACTGAAGGCTGTCAAAACCATACGAATTGGTTCGGGAAAGCGCTGCGTGATATGTTCAAATAGCTGAACCCCTGTCATTTTGGGCATGCGCTGGTCTGAAATGATGAGCGAGATGTCTCTATCTGTAGTGGAGAGTAGGTCCAGGGCTTCCTGCCCACTCTGCGCCGTAAGGATATGATAATACTTACGGAAAGAGGCCTTAAAAGCGACAAGATTGTGCCGCTCGTCATCGACATATAATAAAGTAGGCTTTTCCATGGGGGTATCCTGATATGACAGTCTCTTCCGCTATAGACTCAGCAAAGGATGAATCGTTTGATTTTCCCTGTCTATTCTATGTAATCATACGGATAATCGCACATTTTGTGGAATAGAAACGAAAAGAATTTTCAAAAATAATTAGATCCAAGGGGAGATAGTGTCACTAAATAGGAGTAGAGTAGTAAATGAAGAAAATCTGATGCATCAAACGAAGGAAGGTACTGGGGGTTCATAAAGGATTAATTCAACTGTAATTTTTATTATGACGAACCCAGAAGTACCCCAGAAAATGCCTTATGTCATGGAGGTAGAACCAGGAACCTATTACTGGTGCTCTTGTGGCAAAAGTAGCAAGCAACCTTTTTGCGATGGCTCGCACAAAGGAACAGAGTTTGCGCCTATGAAAGTGACGATTGAAGAAAAACAGAAAGTTGCTTTTTGTGGCTGCAAAGGTACAGGTGCCTCCCCATTTTGCGATGGCGCACATGCCAAAATGTAAGATGCTTTCAAATCGAGGAGTCCCTGTGGGATTCTTCGTTTTTCATTGTTCACGAAAC
Organism: Bacteroidota bacterium; assembly: GCA_039820545.1. Taxonomy (GTDB): domain Bacteria; phylum Bacteroidota; class Bacteroidia; order J057; family J057; genus JALEFZ01. Next base: position 126,945 of record JBCBPW010000002.1, read on the forward strand.
CTATACTAGTGAGTCAGGTACACCTGGAAAAATGAAAAATGTCAAGGGACCCACCACTTACCTTCCCATTGATCATTTTGTTTTATAAATCGAGCCCTCCTATGTCCTTCCCGATGAAGGGTGAGCCACTCTACTTCCTCGATTTGTGTCTCAATGACGGCAAAATGCTTTTTCCACTCCTCACTATCTTTGTCTGTTGTTTCTTTCAAGCGCGCATAGGTTTCCTGTCCTTTTTGGTAGGAAGCGACCTCTTGTGCTGGAGGCATGATCGGGCTGTAGTTGGTGCGACTAGTCAAGCCGATTCGCTTCCATTCGGTATCCCATAGCGGCCCCTCAGTGAAGGTCTGGGCATGTCCGTAAAGTCGAATTTGTACCCGCCGTCTAGGATGCCACCCATGCCATGCAATCTCTGGATGTGATTGAATGTCTATCATTTTACCAGCACGTGTATCGCTATGGCAGATCAAGGTAAAGGGATGGGAGATGAACTTGCGGAGGATGACCGTACGAGGATTGGGATAGCGACCATCATAGGTCGTCAACGTCAGCGATTGGAAAGGATCTTTTTTATCAGCTACCCCTCTTGTGAGCATCTCTCTGATCTGGCTCCAGACAGCATCAAGGGTATCTGGGATAAAGGAAACATTTTGCATAACCCAAGAACCCCTTATCATCTCTTAAGTTTGAGGAATGGGTGTATACTTTTGAAGACGTTTCGCACGTAAATGAGGATATTTTACTTTCTCGTTGTAAAAGATTGGGAATATAAAAACAACATTTCCTGTCCACTATTTGCGATTTGCACAATTGGTACAAGATTTTTGACTGCTGGCTCAGTTTTTGGAATAACTGGAACAACACTGAAAAAACTTTTTCCCTAATGTTTGACTACTACAAATCCATGATCTCTGTCGAACAACATATACTCACGACTTCGTTTTATTCTGACTTCCCATCGGCTGTCAGGTTCACCGTTTATCCTCATCAAGAAAGTGCTCATCAAGGGCGCCTTTTCATTGAGTTACTGCCCTATAAGCTGGAAACTTCTGAAATCACCCTCTCTGATTCCAAAGGTAAGCTCATTTTGCAGCATCAACCTCAAGAGGGTTCCAATTTCATCGTTCGTAATCTCAAAGCTGGGACTTACTTCTTTGAAATCAATGATGGCTTTTTTCATCAAGTAAAGGAGTTGCGTATTCCTGCTTGAGGAGTAGATTCATTTACCAGGACTGCTGCTTAAGGTCGATCACGCATCATCTCCTTTGCATCTGAGTATTGTGTAGTGAAATGCAGACTTACTACCTATCGTATAGGTAGCTTCATCCAACGCAACTTCTACAAAATGATTCCTCATAAAGGCAATAGGCGAGTGCCCATTTTTTGAAATACCGAACAGTGAAAAATGCTATCTTTGGTTCATGAAAAAATGGTTGGTAGGCCTATGGGCCCTAATGATGACGACAATGAGCCTGGCGCAAGATAAACCTGCATATGCAATCTTTAATGGCCAAGGCAAGCCACTAAAATATAAAAAGGTACTTCGTATACTTGAAGAGGGAGAGGTGATTTGCTTTGGTGAATTGCACAACAATCCCATCGCACACTGGCTAGAGCTTGAAATTCTTCGTGATTTGACCCAGATTAAAGGAGCTGGACGAATGGTGGTTGGGGCAGAAATGCTAGAAACCGATCAGCAAGCAGGTCTAGACCAATATCTTAGGGGAGAAATAGAGAAGAAGGCATGGAAGCAATCTACAGACCTTTGGTCCAATCACGACACCGACTATCAACCCGTAGTTGATTTTTGTAAGCAAGAGGGTATTCCCTTCATTGCGACCAATATCCCGCGAAGCTATGCGCGAAAAGTATCTCGCGAAGGCATTGCTTCTCTGGATTCATTGCCAGATGAGGAAAAAGCCCTTATGGTAAGCCTCCCTTTTCCCATCGACTTTGACTTACCCTCCTATGCAAAAATGAAGGAAATGATGGGTGGACATGCGCATGGAGGTATGGCAGAAAACTTTGTTTCGGCTCAAGCCATCAAAGACGCCACCATGGCAGACCGCATCCTCAAAAATTGGGAAGAAGGCAAAGTCTTCTATCATATGAATGGTAGCTATCATTCGGATGATAAAGAAGGGATCTTGTGGTACGTCGCACAAGGAGTACCCGATGCCATGCTTAAAAATATCTCAGTGGTGGAGCAATCGGATATCTCAGAGCTGAGTAAGGAGAATCTGGGCAAAGCCGACATCATGATTGTGGTACCTAACTCCATGACGAAGACCTACCTAACGGGTTTTGAATGATGGAGGGACTGCATCGACAAATCATGGAAGACCTGATTGGGAGGGCAGATTTTACCCTTTCTAAAGATCAGGAAGAGGCTCTGGGAATATTCATTCATTTCATGCGCTCAGATGAGCTTCGTGCAACCTATCTCTTGACAGGATCAGCGGGTACAGGGAAGACTTTTTTAATCCAACTCTTCACGCGATATGTCAAGAAGCTGGGCTATAAAGTGATCCTTCTAGCTCCCACAGGACGCGCGGCCAAGGTCATCACACGGCGTACCCAACGGGCAGCTTTTACCATCCATCATCATATATATAGTCCACGAGAAGGACGAGCGGGAGATGTCGCTTTTGCCTTGAAGGAAAATAAAGCTCCTCAAAAGACAATCTATATCGTGGATGAGGCCTCCATGATTGGAGACAAAAGAGACGGAACAAGTCCCAATAGTTTACTCTCTGATCTTTTGTCTTTTGTTTTTGAGCAAGATGAGCTACGCAAACTGGTATTGGTTGGAGACCCTGTGCAGTTGCCACCTGTGGGGCATGATGAGTCTCCAGCACTCGATAAGTTAGAAGTCGGGAGCAAGCTTTGGCTTTCTGTTTATGACGCACATCTTACCGAAGTCAAACGTCAGGAAACAGACTCTGGCATTCTGGCACATGCGGTCCAACTGCGAGACGTGTACCAGCAAGGGGAGGAAAGTCTGATCCTGCATCCCAATCGAGACGTGATGACGCTGGAGACACCTTATGAATCAATCGAAACCTATATAGGTTATTATGAGCAAGGAAATAGCGATCGGGTGGTGTTCTTGACCTATTCGAACTATCTCGCTACGCGGGTGAATCATGCCTTGCGCCAACAGATTTTTTATGCGGAGGAAACGCTAGTGCCTGGTGACCTGCTCATGGTGGTACGAAACAACTATGCCTGGGGCGATAGCAAGCGGCTGCCATTCATCGCCAACGGGGAGATGGGGACGGTGAGAGAGGTATATAACGAAAGTTATGAAGAGCTATATGGACTCAAATGGATGGACGTAGATCTGGAGTTTCAGGATAGCCAGGGAGAATATATGCTGGTCAACTGTAAGATTGTCCTTGACTTGCTCACGGCCAAGCAGCCACAGCTCAGCAAAGAAACCCAGTACACCATCCTCATGGAGCGTCAGCGTGAATATACTTCTTTGCCTCCCTCCAAGGCTGCCGAGCAGATGCGCACCGATCCCTACGTCAATGCCTTACAGGTCAAATATGGCTATGCAGTCACTGGACACAAAGCCCAGGGTGGGCAGTGGGAAAATGTCATCATTGGCTTTGAGCCTGACTATGGCCAAAATCCTCGTGCTTACCTAAGGTGGACTTATACGGCGATGACGCGTGCTGAGGAACGATTATTTCTATTGAATTGTCCTTTCATAGAAGATTAGGGTGCAGAAATGAAATATGAAGGAAGTAAAAGGATGCATAGGGAAGTCAGACTCGTGAGTTGGGGAACCTTGGCAGTAATCCTTTTGGTAAGCTGTTACAGCGCCTATCATTACTGGGTCTTCAAAGAAGGACTCATTGCTTAATAGCAAACTCATCCCTGATCACATCATGCAGCAAATGAAGGGACAAGAATGGGCGGCTCTGTGTGTGATTGGAATCACCTTTCTCATTTCTGTGGTGCTCCATTTCAAGAAATACTATATCCCGAGTATCCTTTTAGCTTGGACAGTGCTGCTATCCCACCGCTACTTGATTGATGGGTTGATCTGAAATGGTGCTTTTCAATGAGAAGAAGGCCTCCTTCCTTCACTGTAGAGATGTAACAATTTGCATGCTTCTGTAGGTGCTTTTATTTCCTCCCCTAAAAACTTCCATTAAATTGCGATCATTAAACATTTGGTAGGAAAGTAATCAGTATGCTGATCCACGTTTTTCCTATGTCCCTGGCAGGAACTAGCTTGTAAGTGCGATTCTGACGATCTGGAAAAGGCTCTAATATGAGAATAGCGTTATTGACAGATGGGATCTATCCCTATGTGGTAGGTGGTATGCAGAAGCATTCCTTTTATCTCGCCAAATACCTCGCACAAAGAGAGGTGGAGGTCATGCTGTTTCATTACATCCCTCACAATCACAAGGGGGCTACGCCCTTTTCACCCGAGGAAGCTCGCTTCATCAAAGAAGTGCGTTTAGAATTTCCTGCCTCAGGGAAGTTGCCTGGACATTATGTGCGTGAGTCAAAGGTGTACAGTACCAGAATTGCCGATGCACTGGACGAGATAGAAGGTAGCATTGATCTTGTGTATGCGCAAGGGTTCTCAGGTTGGGAACTCCTTCAAAGGAAATCTCAAGGAAAAGCGTATCCGCCTGTCTGGGTAAATCTGCATGGAATGGAAATGTTCCAGCCTGTCTATGGATTGAAGGCGCAGCTTGCAGCACATTTGCTCAAAGGTCCAGCCACTTATCAGCTTCGTCATGCGGATTATGTGCAATCTCTGGGAGGGAAGCTGACCCACATTCTGAAAAACAAATTGGGGATTCCCGTAGCAAGGATTAAGGAAATTCCTATTGGGATAGATCAAAACTGGCTACTGGAAGGTATAGAGAAGCCAGTGAATGAAAGAAGAAAGTTTGTTTTTATTGGACGATATGAGAAGCGTAAAGGAATAGAGGATCTAAACGATGCGTTGAAAGAATTAGTAGTTCAACATCCATTCCAAGTAGCTTTCATTGGTCCTATACCTGATCACTTGCAACTTTCGCATCCCCATATCATCTATCACGGTCTGGTAAAAGAGAAAGAAAAGATCCAGCAAATTCTCCAGGAGGGAGATGTACTCCTTTGTCCTAGCCACTCGGAGGGAATGCCGACTGTGATCATGGAAGCCATGTCTAATCAGTGCGCCATCATCGCCACGGATGTGGGGGCTGTCGCTCAGCAAGTAGATGCCCGTAATGGTTGGCTCATCCAAGCCAAAGATGCACCAGCGTTACGCAACGCCATTATCGAAGCTATAGAGATGGGAACTGTAAGTCTAAAAGCGAAGCAGTTAGCTTCCTTCAAGCGCGTAAAATCCTTTACTTGGAATCGCGTTATTGACCAGATGTTACAACACTTTCATCAGTCCGTCGATCCTGTGGGGCTCACTTCAACCTAAAGATTCATTGAGAGAATTTCTCAAAACATATCGTGGTGTTTTCTTCCTCCAAGTGATTCTATACTTCGCGGGGAGCATCCTTGAGCCATTAACCATCCCTGTCTTGGCAGGAATATATGTCTATTGGATGGCAAAAGAGCAAGACAAAATGCTGCTGATCACCTTGCTCGTGCTTCTGATCATGGGGGATAGCAGGGCCTATTATTTTAGTCACTACAAGAATCTTCGGATTGTCTGTATACTTCTCCTCTCCATCTATACAATGGTCTTGATGTTCAGAGGGAAAATCAAGTTTAGACCTCTTATCCTAGGAGTCGTACCTTTTTTCCTTGTAGCTCTCTTGGGGGGATTGAGAAGTCCCAGCATTGGTGTATCCCTCTCTAAAATGATTTCCTATTTCTTATTGATCTTTCTCACTTTACATTTTTTCCCTTATCTGATCCGCAAGACAAAGGGTAAAGTGCTCATGGATATATCGTATCTATCTGCCCTCGTGATGATCTTGGGGTTAGTAGGGATTATTTTCTATCCTAATCTAGTATTTCTTATTGGGCGATATCGAGGTATGTTAGGCAATCCCAATGGTTTGGGAATATATTCCACCTTGACTTTCCCTCTTGCTTTATGTTTGATAGGACTATTCCCTCATAAGAAGTCCTCACTGAGAATCATTATGTTCCTCATCGTATTTTCTGTGATCTTGTCTGGTTCACGGACCGCATTGGGTACAATCGGTATTTTCTATGCCCTCTACATTTTTTATAAAGGAGGAAGAACTCAGGTATTTGCTTTATGGTCTTTTATTCTCCCTACCACTTATCTGTTCATTCAGTCTATTTCCATTGAGCGACTGGTGCAGATGGTAGGACTGGGAGAATTCTTGAGGGTAGAGTCATTGACTACGGGTACAGGTCGATTCTTAGCTTGGTCGATGGGGTTAGCAGAGATCAATCGTAACCCTTTTATTGGGAAGGGCTTCGCTTATGAGGAGATCTTTTTCCACGAGCTTGAAGATATTTTGATCGCTACAGAGCACCAAGGGGGAATGCACAATTCGTTCCTTACCTTCATTATGAATAATGGATATATCGGTTTTACATTCTTTTTGGTCTTTCTCCTGATCATGTTATTCAGGGTTCGAGCGCGTGCTTTTGGTATGCCATTCATTATCGCATCGCTTATTTCGGCGACTTTTGAGTCATGGCTCAACTCCTCTTTGAATGCTTTTACCATTCATTTTTTTCTCGTGCTTACCTTATTGATAGAGTATCCTCGAATCAAGACCCAACTAAATCCTACATGAGAATATTGATTTTGTACAGCGAATTGGCAGGATATACACTGGCATGTCTCCGAGCATTGATGGAAGATGGAAGGCATGAGGTGTGTTTGGTCAAATGGCCTGTTAATCGTGAAGCACCTTTTCAATTTGATTTTGATGCGCGTATTCAGGTGTATGATCGTGATCAGTTGGAAGATGAGGCTGTAGCAAAGGTAGCAGAAGAATTTCAGCCAGAGATCATCTTCATCAGTGGATGGATGGACAAAGGATATCTAAAAGCGGCGCTTCCTTTTCGTCAACAAGGCGTACCTGTCATTGTGGGGATCGACAATCAGTGGGTGGGTAGCATGCGGCAGCATATCGCGACGTGGATGAGTCCCTTTCTCGTCAAGAGATACTTCTCTCACATGTGGGTTTCGGGTTTGCGACAGTATGAGTATGCACGTAGATTGGGTTTTGCAAGGAACCAAATACGCTTGGGATATTATAGTGCAGATGTGGAGGCATTTTCTCAAGTATATCGTACAAATCGAGCGGAGAAATCTATTCGGTATCCCAAGAGATTACTTTATGTAGGACGGTTGGTTCCTTTTAAAGGTATAGGGGAGGTAACGGAGGCCTTCATTCGATTGGCTGAGACATATGATTGGTCCTTGCAAATCGTAGGGGCAGGTGAAATAGATGTACCTTCTCATCCTCGGATTCAGGTGGAGGGTTTTGTGCAGCCAGAGGTGTTGCCCTCGCTTGCGCGTGAAGCAGGAGCGTTTGTCTTGGCGAGCCATGTCGAGCCTTGGGGCGTGGCTTTGCATGAGTTTGCAGCTGCAGGTTTACCGCTGCTGGCGAGTGAAGCTGTGGGCGCTGCCGATGCCTTTGTGAAGGATGGCTACAATGGCTACGTGCACAAAACACAAGATCTGGCCTCGATGACCCATGTGATGGAAAAGCTGTTTCAACTCGACGATGCCACGCTGAATGTCTGGGGAGAGCGGAGTCACCAGTTAGCACAACAGATCACGCCCACAGTCTGGGCGAGCACCTTACTCAGTATGGCCTCTTAGCAACTTGACGAACAATGGAAACAAAAAAGATAGATCAACAAGTTCAGACAGATCTCGCCAGTTTCAACAATGACTGGTACGATCCAGGAGCAGGGACATTCAAACGTATATGTTGGTTTTTGGTGAATGCCCTTGTTATCATCAATCCGCTGAACCCAAGTTCGGGTATCAGAGCAAGTTTCCTGCGTATGTTTGGAGCCAAAATTGGGAAAGGTGTCGTCATCAAGCCAGGTGTCAACATCAAGTATCCATGGTTTTTGACAGTAGGTGATCATGTGTGGATAGGAGAAAATGCTTGGATTGATAATTTGGCACCTGTGATCATCGAAGACGATGTGTGCATCTCCCAGGGAGCGATGCTGCTTACAGGAAATCACGATTATAAGAAGCCTGGATTTGATCTCATGGTGGGAGGGATACATTTGGAAAAAGGCGTATGGATTGGAGCAAAATCACTGGTTGGACCTGGTGTGCGATGCCATAGTCATAGCATTTTGAGTATCAGTTCCACGACGAGCCATGACCTAGCAGCCTACACCATCTACCGTGGCAACCCTGCCCAGCCGATAAAAAAACGAATCATGACAGTGGGAGAGCATGCGTGAGTATTTGGATAAAAGAAATCGAGGAACGAGCCAAACCTATTGATTCAACAGCCCCTTTCTCCGTCTGATGTCTTCCAGTCTGTTAGCTTGATTGAGAAAAAATATGTGTGGAATAGCCGGATTTACCAGTAAGACGCCTGTAGACCGTCCGACAGAAAAGCTCCAGGGAATGATCGACATGATGTCGCATCGAGGTCCTGATGCTGAGGGGATCTTCGAAGACGAACTCGTGCATCTGGGACACAGGAGACTGTCGATTCTCGACCTTACGGAGGTCGGCAATCAGCCCATTCAAGACCATTCGGGCAGATATACCATGGTCTTCAATGGAGAGATCTACAACTATCAGGAGATCAAGACAGAACTGAAAGACTATCCTTTTAAAGGGACGGGTGATACTGAAATGATTCTGGCAGCTTATCGTGCTTGGGGACCTGACTGTCTGCAAAAATTCAATGGGATGTTTGCCCTCGCGATCTGGGACGAGGTGGAGCAATCGCTTTTTATCGCACGTGATCGTTTGGGTATCAAGCCTTTCTATTATGCGCGCACAGGGGAGGATATGGTGTTTGCTTCGGAGATCCGATCAATCATTCGTTCGGGCCTTATCCCGCCTGAGATTGATCCCCTTTCTCTTCAGGAGTACCTCCAGTATTATTCGGTCAATTCTCCCAGGACCATCCTGAAGAATGTCTTTCAGCTCAAGGCAGGTCACTTTGGGGTATGGAAAGGGGGACATTTTCACCAAGAATCCTTTTGGGAAATAGCGGATACACGTGAGAATACTCAAAATCTTGACGAGGTAAAAAAAGAAGTACGTGCTAAGCTGATGGCTGCCGTAGCGCGACGCATGATCAGTGATGTACCCTTGGGGGCCTTCCTTTCGGGGGGGATTGATTCATCAGCCATTGTAGCCTTGATGGCAGAGGCTTCGAGCCAGCCTGTACACACCTTTTCGGTGGTATTTCAGGAAAAGGAGTTTGACGAATCAGCCTTTTCTCGCATGATTGCAAAGAAGTATCGTACGGCGCATCATCCCATTTTACTCAGGCCAGAGGATTTTCTCCATGAGCTGGAACCTGCCTTAGAAGCGATGGACCATCCTACTGGGGACGGTATCAATAGCTATGTGGTCTCTCAAGCGACCAAGCGAGAGGGATTTACAGTTGCACTTTCTGGTCTGGGAGGCGATGAACTGTTTGCGGGTTATCCTGTTTTTCAGCAATACAAAAAGTTTAAGCAAGCCCAATCGCTGTATCAGGTTCCGCTGGGACTAAGGAAACTGGGCAGCCAGGCTGCGGGTACGCTCGTAGCTAAGCATAAAGTGGCACGTCTCCAAGAGTTGATGACCGTACCCAATGCACAGTTTGAGCATTTGTATCCCGTTTTTAGGAAGCTATTTGGCCCTGCCGAAATTGAGCAGTTAACGGGAAGTTATGCAAAGGATTTTACTTTGGGAAGGATATTTGAGCCTGAGACCCTACGGAAAATCGATCAGTTGCCTATCTACAGTCAGGTTAGTGTGGGGGAGATCAGTACTTATACACAAAATGTGCTGCTGAGAGATACCGATCAGATGAGTATGGCGCATTCACTGGAGGTACGGGTACCCTTTTTTGATCATGAGCTGGTCGAATATGTGATGGGCATCCCTGACGTGCTCAAGCATCCTAGCTTCCCTAAGCAGTTGTTAGTAGAGAGTCTCGGTGAATTACTTCCTCACGAGGTGGTGCATCGCAAGAAGATGGGATTTGTCTTCCCTTGGCCGATTTGGATGAAAAATGAGCTGAAGGAAATGTGTGAACAGAGCATTGCGAGATTGGCGGAGCGGGACCTGATGAAGGGAGACACTGTCAAAAGCTTTTGGCAAGCCTTCCTGTCAGATGATCCTCAAGTCATCTGGATGAAGCTATGGATGTTGGTGATTTTGGATCAATGGATGCTGCGAAATGGAATCTAAGACAAGAATCACCGTACTCATCGACTGGTTTGTCCCTGGATATAAGGCGGGGGGTCCCATACAGACTATCCGCAATTTTGTAGAGGCTATGGCGGAGCATTTTCAGCTATCGGTCATTACCAAAAACGTAGACCATGCCTCGACAGAGCCTTATCCTGATATTAAACCCAATACCTGGATCGAATGGGAATCAGGTGTACGACTCTACTATTTCTCAGAAGCTTGTCTATCCTACAAATCTTTGGGGAAGATCATCAGTGAGAGCCGACCTGATTTTATCTACATCAACAGCCTTTTTTCATTACCCTTTACCATCTGGCCGCTGTGGATAGGACGGAAACAGGCTATGGGAAAAGTAGTCCTGGCTCCTAGAGGAATGCTGATGGAGGGTGCGCTGAAACAAAAACGTTTGAAGAAGACAGTCTTTTTAACGGCTTTGAAAAGCTCGGGTGTCCTACAAGAAGTACGTTGGCAGGCAACAGATGAGCAAGAGGTTCAGGACATCCGCCAGCATTTTGGGCAAAAGTCAGAGATTCAACTGGTGAGCAACTTACCTCGACAGCAACAGGCAGATTGGCGATCTTTGGAGAAAGTGAGAGGAGAGATGCGCATGGTTTTTCATTCTCGCCTTTCTCCCAAAAAAAATATTCATGCGCTAATCGGATGGCTGAAAGAAATAGAGGGAAAGGTATGGCTGGATATCTATGGTCCCCAAGAGGATTTGGACTATAAAGAAAAGTGTGAAGGGCTCATCGCTGCTTTACCCGACCGTAAAAAGGTGGTACTCAAGGGCCCCTTGCCACCAGATGAATTGCAAGCGAGGTTGGCAGACTATCATTTTTCGGTCCTTCCCACTTTAGGTGAAAACTTTGGCCATTCTATATTTGAAGGATTGCTTGCGGGAAAGCCTGTGATCATCAGTGATAAGACGCCTTGGAGAGATTTGCAGGCAAAAGAAATAGGATGGGACTGCGAACTGGAAAAAGAAGTACAGTTCAAAGAAGCATTGAAACATGCTTTGCATATGGATCAGGAAGTCTACGACAAGTGGTCACGAGCCGCATGGGAATTTGCCCGAAACTATAAATCACAGCCTGAACTCAAGGAACAAATGCAGGCACTTTTTCAATAAATGAGGGAAAATGGAAAGTTGGGAAATGTGAAGTAGGATATAGAAAATCCTTGAGCGTTAGAAGCTTGAACTCCCTGTCTTGGAAATGCTAGAATTAGCCAGTTCTTTTATGGAGAAATCCAAACACAGCAGACGCTAAGCACCCACACTTTAAGTCTGATGTCTTGAACGAAGTGAAATCCCTAATAGGATGACTTCTTCACGTCTACCTGTCTTTTAACACACAAACAACACCCTGGATGAAAGTATCGATTGTAACTGTAACCTATAATGCAGCCGAATACCTGCGGTCGTGCATGGATTCTGTTGTGATGCAAGACTATTCTGATATCGAGTACATTGTCATAGATGGTAATTCTAATGATGGGACACAGGATATCGTCAAGAGCTATAGCGAAAAAGTCCATACATTCGTCTCTGAGCCTGATAAGGGCATCTACGATGCGATGAACAAGGGTATTCAACATGCTACGGGTGATGTCGTCGGTATTTTAAATGCAGATGATTTCTACGCACATACAGGTGTCATCTCCAAAGTAGTGGAAGCCTTTCAGACCGAGGGAGTGGAGACAGTGTTTGGTGATTTGGTCATCGTAGATCCCGCAGATACAGATAAGGTCGAGCGCTATTATTCAGGAAAGACCTTCAAACCCAGCCAAGTCAAGCAGGGGCATATGCCTCCGCACCCGACATTCTTTGTGAAGCGCGAATTGTATGAAAAATATGGAGTCTTCAACCAGGCGTATCGCATCGTAGGGGATTTCGAGTTGATCACACGTTTTCTCCATATTCACCAAGCATCCTACCACCATATTCCCGACGTGATGGTACGTATGCGTTCAGGTGGACATAGCCAAGGTGGATTTGCTACGACGATGAAACTCAACAAGGAAATGCTAGCGGCGCTTCGCAATCTGGGGGTCAAGAGCAGCCTTCCCATGATTTATTCCAAGTACTTTTTCAAGGTCTTCCAACTGGTAAATCGACCGAATGAACCGTTAATCAGACAATAGCGTCGAAAAATCAACATCTACTACCGATTACAAAATTTTTGCCTTTTCTTTTGCCTCAAGAAAAAATAAATCAGCATAAAATAATATCATACAAGAGGCGAGAAATGAGAAGCTAGATATGCGCTATTTTCTCTACTTTCGAAACTCGCTTCCTGTATCCAACCAATCATTTTTATGGCCAAAATTCTGATTACGGGAGGCACGGGTTATATTGGCTCCCACACCGCAATCGAACTCCTTGAAAAGGGCACATACGAGGTGCTCTCCATTGATAATCAGGCAAACTCTTCTTCTGATACAGTCGATCGCGTCAAACGCATTACAGGCAAAGACATGGTCAACTACTCCATCGACCTGACCGATCAAGCTGCTGTGAGAGAAATCTTTGAAGCCCATCCCGACATCGTCGCAGTCGTCCATTTTGCTGCCCTCAAAGCTGTAGGACAATCTGTAGAGCAGCCGCTGCGCTATTACCACAATAACTTTCTCTCATTGATCAACATTCTCCAATGCTGTGAGGATTACGGGGTCAATAATTTCATTTTCTCTTCTTCTTGTTCGGTCTATGGCAACATCGACAAACTGCCTGTAACCGAAGAAACGCCTACCTCCATCACAGAGTCTCCTTATGCAGAGACGAAACTGGTAGGGGAGCGCATCATTAAAGATTTTGCGCGCATGAGTGAAAAGGTACAATGCCTGGCACTGCGTTACTTCAACCCCGTAGGTGCCCATGCGTCAGGTCTCAATGGAGAAGATCCGATCAATAAGGCCAATAATCTTGTACCGATTATTACCTACGCAGCTTCGGGTCAGATCCCACAGTTAACCATTTTTGGTGGGGATTATCCGACCCGCGACGGTACCGCGATTCGCGACTACATTCACGTGACGGATATTGCGATTGCGCATATGAAGGCCATTGATTATTTGGTAGAAGGAAAGAATAAAGACCAGTATGAGCGTTTCAACCTGGGATCAGGAAATGGTGTGACTGTACTGGAAGCGATCAACGCCTTCGAAGAAGCGACGGGTGTGAAAGTTCCTTACGTCATCGGTGATCGCCGCGAGGGCGACGTCGTATCCATCTACTCAGACAATTCGCTGGCAGAATCAAGACTGGGATGGAAGGCTGAGCGTGACGTCACAGAGATGATGGCCTCTGCCTGGAAGTGGCATCAGACCCTGATGAATGAGGAAAAGGAAGCCGTATCGTAGCCACTTGCTGTAGCAAGTGCACCTAATCCCTTGCAACTGCAAGGGACTAAGCCGATCATATCAATACGAATAAAAAAGGAGAGCATGCGACTGCACACTCTCCTTTTTCATTGCCGTAGGTACTTGCTGCAGCAAGTGCCTACTGCACCACCCCAATACCCGTCAAATTGACGGTTGTCTCTTCTTGAACCTTCACATTCACAGGGACGCCTACAACCTCTGCACCGACGGTTTTCAAATAACCTACAGGATAGCGGTAGAACTCTTCGCTTTCATATGCTTCGATCACCAGTGTATAAGTTCCTGCTTCGAGATAGTGGAGGGAGAAGTTTTCTGAACGACCAGGAAGAACGGTCACGAGTGTAGAGGTCACGGCTTTTTCAAATGCAATGCCGTCACCATCGCTGTCGAATCGCTCCGTATCTTTGTTGAAATCCTCAGGCTTGTATGCGTAGATGACATAGGTATTTACTGCTGAGCTAGAGGAGAGTTCTGATAACAACGTACCTTTGATGGTGCCTGCCTCCGCCTTGTCAACGACACGGAGTGCTGAAACTAGATCATTTCCTTCGACAAAAACTAGCTCAGACTCATCTCCTGGTAGTGAAGAGCGGATGGATTTGCGCAGGTCGAAGTCGATGACAAGGTTGACTTCCTCATCTGCTGATAGATTCAATGCCTTGGTCAAAGAAATCTTCTGTTCGCCTGTTTTTCCATTGGCCAGATCGATCTTGCGCTCGTAGGAGGTCATCGCATAGCAGCCAGGAGCTGTTCCATCTTCATCTGTATCGTAGTCGAGGATAAGGGTAATGTTATCATATTCTCCCGCTGCAACTTCTGCATTTACGAGTTGGGCTGTCACGCCTGCTTGCAGTTCGGAGATTTTGATCGTTTGTTTTTCTCCAAAATCCTCTAGCTTCTTCCCATTGACTTCCAATCCTGCAATCGTGATATACACATCTTGATACAAGGGATCGTCGATCGGAGCATCCGTGATGTCCATATAAAGAGAAGCGATGATCTGACTCAGGTTGCAGCCTGAAATACTAAAGCTCAAGAAGCTACAAAGGAGAAGGCTCAGAAATAATCTTGTATAAGGTCTCATGTCGATCTAATTTCTTAGTGTTTTTCTTCACAGTCGAAAAACTAGATGACATGTCACCCCTAGACCATGTGTGGGAGAGAAATCTCAATACGGGTCCCCTGTCCTTCTTGCGAGTCAATATGGATGTCGCCTTTCCAGGTTTCGACCAGCTCTCGGATGATTTGCCATCCCAGCCCTGTGCCTTGCTCGCCGCTTGTGCCACGCTGGGTAGTAGATATTCCAGATCTCAGGGAATGCAAGGTTGCTGTGGCCATCCCGACACCTGTATCCTGAATCTTGATGCGTGTGAAACCTGCTTCCTGCTCGGCAGACAAGACTATTTCTCCTTCGGAGGTGAATTTTACGGCATTGCTGATGATATTGGTCAGGACCACGCTCAGTCCCTTTCGGTCAAATGTAAACTGCATCTCTGGATCTACATCTACCTTCAAGATCGTTTGCTTGCTACCAGCACTTTGAGAGAAGAATGACATGATTTCCTCCCCCAAGCCTTTCAAGTCAAACGTTGTGGCTTTGACCTCGTATACGCCGAGTTGTTGGAGCGACCATGTCAGCAGATTGTCGAGCATCCGTCGGATTTGTCCTGCCTGCTGATCGACCTGTTGGCTGAAAACTTTGAGCGGTTCTAGGTTTCCCTTTTCAATGTGGTGGTTGAAAATCTTGCCAATGGTCTGAAATCCAGTGACAGGCCCTCGTAGATCATGTGCAATAACAGAGAATAATCGATCCTTGGTGGCATTGGCTTTTTCGAGTTCCTCTCGCTGTTTTCGGACTTGGATGAAAAGTCCTCCGATGATGGCCCCTGCCAGTACCAGGATTGCCACGATGGCTAGGAGAGTGTTGCGCTCAGTAGCTGTACGTGCCAGTTGCAAGTCTGTGATCCTTTGAGTGGTTTCTAGATCTTTGATCTCAGCTTCTTTCTGTGCGGTCTTGAACTTTGTCTCAAACTCAGCGACTGAAGTGCGGTATCGTTCTTTTTGACGAGAGACCTCTGCATTGGCGTAGAGACTCATGTATTTGAGTGCAGATCGGTTGTTACCAAGGGCAGAGTCTGCGCGGGCAAGCCCCTTGTAGACAGCAGGATAGTTGTCTTCGACCTTCGTTTCATCGGTCAGTTTGAGCGCTTCCTGAAAACTAATTTTTGCCTCAGTTGGTCGGTTGAGTTGTAGCAGAAACTGTCCTTTATAGGTATATCCTCTCAGGACGGTTGCAGGTTGGGGGGCACTCAGTGCGGGTTCAATTGTTGCGAGTGCTTCGCTAATCTTCCCCTGCTGTGCCAGCGCATCTGCTCGATACAATCGCACTTTTCCTAGGGTCTCTTCAGAGCCAAAGGATTTCGCTCTTTCTTCTGCTTCATCAAAATAGAAAATGGCTGAGTCAGGTTTCCCACTTTCCAGTTGACCACGTCCAATTTCATATAATAGGTCACACTGTGAAATACTATTAATGCCAATGGATTGATCATAAGCCAGACGGTAGTAGTTGATGGCTTCTTGCCACTCTTTTTCATTGAAATAATATTCGCCCAGAGACATATATCCATACATCCGCTCCACTGAGAGAGAGTCTGATATGTCCAGGCCCCTTTGGATATGGGCGAGCGAGGAATCTTTTTCTCCTTTCATATTGTAAAGGGAAGCGACGACGCTATGGGCTGCTCCTTGTATTCTCCTGGCTTCTTCGATTTTGGCCAATTCTATCGCACGTAAGAGAATGTGGAGGGTAGAGTCGAATAAGCCCTTATTATAATAAGCAATCGACAGGTTGTACATGGGAGCTAGCACCTGTTTGGTGACGCCTCCTTCTTGCCCTGCTTCTACTGCTCTCGAATAGTGCGCGATACAGCTATCGTATGCTTGTAAGCGGTTGAAGATCTGCCCCATGACATTCTCACTCGCTAGCTCGATATCTAGCCGCTTCAATTCTTTGGCAAGCGCAATCGCCTTTCTGGTGTAGTAAGTAGCAGAGTCCAACTCCATGGCGTTTTTATATCCCAATCCAAGTTCCTGAAAACTTGTAGCGATCAAGGACTTATTGCCCAACTGTTGAGCTAGATATAGGGCTTTCCGTGCGCTCTGCTGCGCCTCCTGTGCCTGGTATTTGCCATTGTTGAGGTTGGATTGCGCAATGAATGTTCGCACAACCTCTGCCGAAAGAGGAAGGTCCCGTACAATCGAAAGCGCTTGCTTGTTGAAGTAAAGAGAAGAATCATAGGAGGTGAGCTGATAAGCCTTCGTCAAGGCATTGTAGAGCTTTAAGACCTCTTCTTGATCTTGTGGAGGATTTGCTAGGACTCCCTTTAAGCTGTCTAGTTTGGAGACGGTGGCCTGGGTGAATACAGTGAGGGGAAGAGAAAAAGCCAGGGAAAGAATAAAGATCAAAATACTGCGCATATGCCTACTTACTATCAAAATACCGTTCAAAGTCGGGTTGAATATCCCTACAATTTAAAGAAAAGTACTTATGTATGGGGAGGAAATCCTGATTCTTATATCCCCAGTAAGTTGCCAGCTATTTTATCCTTCTTCTTTTAGTCCCTTGATGATCTCACTTACCTTTTCTGCTTGTTTCTCACGGGAGTAACGCTGAACTTCTTCTGAATCAACCGCTACTTTTTTACCCCCCTGAAATTCTTCATAGGCCATCTGTATGTAGGCAGCTACCTCATTTTGCTGGTTACGTTCAAAGGTTTTCCCAATGTTACATTCCTCCAAAATAGCTGCTGCGTCTCCATCTACAGGTCCGATGCTGATGATGCGATTACCTGTGGCGAGGTATTCAAAGATTTTCCCTGATAAATGGCCTTTGATGTTGACGATGTCAGGAATGATCAGCAAGAGCAGATTGGCGTTGACTTGATAGATGTTGGCCTCTTTATGCGGTACGGGCGGGACAAAAGTCGCATCTAATCCCAGCTCTCCCACCTCTTGGCGGACTGCATCCGAAAACCTTCCGACTAAGTTCAACTTCACCACAGCTTCGGGATTGGCGTCTTGCATCTGCTTGACTCCACGGAAAAATACCGAGGGGCGATAGGTATCTGCAATGGTGCCCGTGTAAGTGATGGTGAAATGTTCATTGGGCGTCGCCTCAAGCCCTTTGAAGTCGTCAGTATCGTATCCATTGGGTATGAGGTGAATCTTGCGTGGAGCGACACGACGATCTTTCTCGCAGAACAAACGCTTGAGATCAGAACTCACCGTAGTGATGCGATCAGCGTGGACAAATACTTGCTTTTCCAGGGATTTATTTCTTGCGTGGGAGAGGAAAGAATGTCCCAGAATATGGTAGTAGTAAATATCCGTCCAAGGATCACGCATGTCTACAATCCACTTGATCCCTAACTTTTTCTTGAGTTTAAGTCCGATAAGTTGGGACGAATGGGGTGGGGTAGAGGTAATGACCGTATCAATATTCTCTTGTTGAATGATTTTCACAGCCTCTTTGTAAGCATAGGAATTCCAGCCGACGCGAGGATCAGGAATGAAGAGGTTGCTGCGAATGGCGTTGATGATTTTCTGGCGAAATTTGGTCGAATCTACATTGGTAAAACCAGCTGTAGGAACTTTTTCTTTGCCCACCATCTTGGCGTACATATTGATCGGCTCGAAAGACTGGGTTTTGATCACAGTCACTTCAGGCGCAACATCTTTGTTGAGCGTCTCGTCGCGATCCATGTAGCTGGCGACCTTCTCATCTACTGTGAGTACATAGGGCTTGATGCCGAAGCGCGAAAGGTATTTGGTGAGCTTGACCCAACGCTGCACGCCTGCCCCCCCACTAGGTGGCCAGTAATAAATGATGATGAGGACTTTTTGCATAGATATATCCTAGAACCAATTTGGCCGCTAAGATACAAATTCTGCGAAAAGCTGAAGACGATAAAAGACTTAGACCGTGTGTGAAACGATGAAAATCTAGGAAAAAGGAAGGGGTTTTAGGTTCCGATGAAAGCTATTTTGTGAGATTTAGTGGGGCTAAATGGATCAAAATAGATGAAGTCTAGGTTCTAAAAGCACAAAATCTCAGCAGATTAGAAGTCTCAACCATGGTCTTGAAGAAGTGAGAGCTGAGAAATGAGACCTAACGTACTTGTATTCAGGTACTCAGTTTACGTTATAGCAGTCATTAAGCTCCATTAAAGAAAGACCATGCGATCGCGATGAGGCCTACGGCGAAACAGTAGAAAGCAAAATAATCCAGTTTGGAGTTTTTGACGATTCGGATCATCCAAGTACAGGCGAGGAGGCCCGAGACAAATGCGGCGATAAAACCAGCGATCAGGGCTGTCATACCCACTTCTGTGGTACCTGCTTGATCAGCCACAGCTTGAAAAGTTTCGGGTGTGGCTTGTGCTTCGAAGTAATCTTTGAGTTCGAGGGCAGTACCTCCCAGGATTACAGGAATCACCATCAGGAAGGAGAATCTAGCTGCTTTGGCACGGTCGATTCCCAGCATGAGGGCTGTCGAGATGGTCGATCCTGAGCGTGACACCCCTGGGAGCATGGCAAAGGCTTGAGACAAACCCACCAAGAAGGCTTTGCCAAAGGTCAGTTCGCCAGGCTTCGCCTGGATACGGGAAGATGCCATCAGCAGTCCGCCCGTAATCAGCAACATAAATCCGACCAGCATGACCTGACCTGAAAAGAGTGCTTCCAATTGGTCATTAAACTGAACACCCACAATACCTGCAGGAATCATAGAAATGACGATAAAAGCGACGAATTTGGTGGAGTCATTCCATTGGAAGCGAAAGAGATCACGGATGATGCCCAAGATATCTTTCCAGTAAATGACGACGGTACTAAGTGCGGTTGCGGCGTGTAAGACAGCGGAGAAAAGGACTGCATCCTTGGGCTTTAGACCTAAAATAGCCTTGCCCAACTCTATATGGCCACTGCTACTGACAGGGAGAAATTCGGTAAGCCCCTGGATGATTCCCAATATAATGGATTCGAAGACGTTCATGTATGAATTCGTAAAAAGCGAATGAGAGTTGCAGGGGTAAATCTCTAAAAAGGCTGGGAATTTCCCAGCCTTTTTTTTTCAATAGATGACAAGTACGGTCCAGCCGTCAATATGTATTCCTTAAAGGATGTTGGAAATGTATGGGAGCCCCAACTATTTCCTACATTGAATCAATGTTGAATTTAAGATGCTTGAACAGAATCGCTAGCGGGGCTAGGTTTTGGACGATACATGATGGCGTAGATGATCTCCAAAAATCCACCTACAACAATCGGCGGTGCAATGTACAGGGAGATAGAAAACTCCTTGGCATCAATGAATTCGTCGAGTGACATCAGGTAGAATCCAAAACTAATGATCAGCACACCTACGACTAGTAAGATGTAATTCATTCTTCCGAATGGCATGACAACTTCTTTTTGTTCTTTGGGTTGGCGCTGCGCTTTGGGAGCAGCTGATGCAGGAGCTGCTGCGGTTGCCGTAGGAGTCTCTACTTTTGCTTTGCTCTTACTTCCAGCAGACGGCTTTTTGGCGCTACTGGTATTGGCAGATTTCTTTGCAGAAGGGTTGGGTTTTTTTCTGCGCGGAGTGGGTTTGCCTTTCTTTGCCATGATTTACATTAATTCGTCTAGATTCCTGTTCAGATATTTGTTGACGGCCCAATAACTGCCTGTCAGACCCAATAGAAGGCCAAATAACACAATTCCCCCTAATAATCCAATGGAGATATTTAAGGGAAGGGCATCCCATTTGAGATCGATTTCAGCGAGTTGTTGTGATAATCCGCTGACAGTCAAGATGAGCAAGCCTGTCGCTAGCAGGCCACCTATCAAGCCTTGCAGTGCGCCCCTGCCCAAGAAGGGACGTCTGATAAAAGCACTGGTAGCCCCCATGAGTTCCATACTACGGATCGCCAATCGTCTTGCGTAAATTGAGAGTCTGATCGTAGCATAAATCAGAAAGACAGCAACGATTCCCATGATAATGGCCAGGCCCACGGTGATCCATGCCACCGTCTCCATATTTTGACTCAACTCATCCAGCATCTCTCCTTGGTAGCTGATCTCTGCTACACTCAACTGTTTGTTAAGTTCATTTTTAATCAGGCTTAAGCTATCTGATTGAATATAATCTGGATGAAGCTGGAGTTGATACGAGGCAAACAGAGGGTTGAGTCCTCCGAGCATTTCCCTGACGTCTTCCCCCGTATACTTGAGCATTTCCTCTGCTGCAGCTTCTTTTGACACATAGGTCAAGGTCTGTGTATAAGGCTGAGACGCCAAATAGGATTCTAGTTCTGTTTGCAAGGTTTCACTTAGTCCGTCGTGGACAAAGACTTTCATGACCATTTGGGACTTGGCTCGGGAGATCAAATCTTGGCCAAATAAGACCAGACCCGCAAATAGCCCAAGAAAATAGAGCACCAATCCAATGCTGAGAGTCGTCAGCCAGTAGGTACTACGCGATCGTCTTTTCCAAAACTTCGTCTGTACTTGATTACTCATACTTAGCAAATGTACAAAGTGGCTCCCTTTTTTGACAGCCTTTCCTCTCTTACAACTGAAATGTAGGGATCGGCTTATTTTCCATTCTCCTTTAATGTCCAGTTAAAGCTCCTCCGATGATGGGGAGTCGGTCCAAATGCTTGAATCGCTTTCTTGTGTGCGACAGTAGGATATCCTTTGTTGCTATCCCAAGCGTAGTGAGGATGCGCCTTATGCAGATCTTCCATGATGGCGTCTCGGTGGGTCTTGGCGAGTACAGAGGCAGCAGCAATATGCAAGTATTTACTATCTCCTTTTACGATGCAGGCATGAGATATACCAGGATAGGGCTTGAACCTGTTGCCGTCAATGGCGAGAAACCCAGGCGGAGAAGGCAGTTTGCTGATGGCTTGATGCATAGCTTCATAAGTAGCCTGGAGGATGTTGATTTCGTCGATGCGTATGGGAGAAACAACGCCTACCGCCCAAGCGAGTGCCTGATCTTCAATAATAGGACGAAGGAGATCACGCTGTTCGACAGTTAGTTTTTTAGAGTCAGTAAGTTGAGGATGTTGGAAGTTTTTGGGTAGAATGACAGCCGCTGCCACCACTGGACCTGCAAGACAACCTCTTCCTGCTTCATCTATCCCTGCTTCTTGCACAAACTCGCTGAAGCGAGGCAGTAAAATGTTCACATTAGGCATATGAAGTGCAATGTACAAGCATCTTACGGGAAAGTGAAATGACCACTGGGAAGTATGAGAGGGGATTATGGAAAAGGAATTATCCATGGCTATATGAACTTTTTGCGTAATCAATCCCCTGAATAATTTTGCCCACCGAGGGTATTCTTGCTACATTTATGGAACTGCATTTATTTTTGACAACCTTATTAATCAAAACCTAAGCATGAGAAAAATCTACCAACTGCTGTTAGTAGGAGGAATACTGCTGGCTACAAGCCTCTCAGGTTTGTATGCCCAAGCACCTGCTAATGACGACGTGTGTGATGCGATTGATTTGACGACTTTCGATACACTATATGTATTCGATAACTTTAACTCTACGATTCAACCAGGAGAGGCAGGGATTGCGCCTACCAATAACAATGGTACGACCTTTTTTGGCTGGAATGAAAATGGTGTGACAAGTACGGTATGGTTTACATTTACGGCACCTCCTACAGGAACCGTTCGTATCGACCTTTGCAATGACAGTACATTGTTTGATACGCAGGTAGCCATATATGAAGTAGGGGACTGTAACAACTTCAGTACCTTCCGTCTCAAAGCTGCGAATGACGATATCCCTTCGGCTGTACCCAACACAGGTGGATGTCCTGCTCCTGGCAATGAGTGGGCTTCCATTGTAGAGGTTCCTTGTCTGACTCCTGGATCGACTTATTATATCATGGTCGACGGATGGTTCTCACCTCCGACCTCTGCCGATACGGTCGGTCCCTTTGGTATTGTCATCGAAGAGATTGTGGCACCAGCGATTGATCCCTTGCAGGTAAGCTTGGTTCCAGAGAGCCCGCTTTGCCCAGGTATCAATGACGGATTCGTCGCCACTAACATTGCAGGTGGGTATCCTTTGACTACGTATGAGTGGAGCACAGGCTCAAACGAGAGTGCGATCACAGGTCTGACTGCAGGCATCTATTTCGTGACTGTAGATGATGGATGTAGTCCTGCATTTACAGATACGGTGACACTGACAGACCCCGTGTCGGACCCGATCGTGAATATGACGCCCGATACTGTCAGTCTTTGTCGTAATGATTCTCTACGCCTCAATGACCTTGCCGCCTTCTCAGGAGGAGTACCCTTGCTACCCAAGCAGGTCCTAGCAGTGGATCTGATTGCAGCTGGAAACTTCCGTGTATTCAATCACAACTTGCGTAACAGGGGACCTGTCAGCACCGAAACCTCTATTACCAATTTATCTGTACAAGGAGATGAAGCATTTGGGCTATTCTGGACGATTGACGGTACCAACAATCAGTTGTTGGCATATGACTTCGAGACAGGTACTAACAGTGTCATTGCTTCCATGAACTTTCTTCCAGCAGATGATTTCTATGGAGGTCTTACAGTAGATAAGGATAAGAACATTGTGTATGTATTGACAGGTGGTAATGGTCCTCTTGTATCCAAAGTATATGCAGCAGACCTGCAGGCAAACCCCATTCAGTTTAACTTTGTCTCTGATTTAGATTCTGCGCTTCTGATGCTTTGTATCGACTTTGATAATAACGGTCGTCTATACGGTCTAGAGTTTCCTGGTGAATTGATTGAGATTGACCCCAGCGATTGGAGCCATACCGTCATTGGACCTGTAGGATACAATGCCAACTTCGCAGATGTAGACATGGACTTTGATCCTGTAACGAATAACTTGTATCTCTCAGCTGTAAGTGATGACTTTACGGGTAATCAAATTCGTATTGCAGACGTAAATTCTGGTGCCTCTTTCTCACTAGGAAATATGGCAGGAACATCGCGCGTCACAGGTTTTGCCATCGCGCCTCCAGATCCTAATCAAGTACAGTATAACTATACTTGGAGTCCGCCTGTAGGATGGGCTGCTGGGTCTTCTTCACAAGATCCCATCACTACAACCCGTGTAGATCGTCAATATACACTACTCGCCCAGGATGAGTGTGGGGTAAATGCCATTGCCAATGTCTTTGTAGACGTAAAGCAGGTCATGACCATCACTACGGCTGTTTCTGGTGATGATGGAATCAATAACGGAACCGCCAATGTTACCATCAACCAAGGAGCAGAGCCTTTTGACATCCTATGGAGCACAGGGGATACGACAGCCTCTATCGTCGGCCTTAGTGCAGGCGAGTACTCCGTGACAGTGACAGACCAGTGTGGGACAACACGCAATGATACGGTCAACGTCATCTTCACTAGTCTAGAAGAGTTGGTGAATGCAGGTCTTACAGCTGCGGAGTTTTATCCCAACCCTACAACGGATGATCTAAACATCGATCTGAAGCTCGCAAAGGTAGGAAACGTCTTCATCGAACTTTTAGATGCCAAGGGAACGCGTATCTATGAGCATCAGCTGAAGAAGAACAATGTATATCAGCCTGTTATTGACATGTCGAAGTTTGCCTCTGGCATGTACATGGTGCGCGTGACGACAGAAGAGGGAATCATTACCCGTAAGATTTTCCGTGACTAGTCAATAGAAAGCGGCACCTGTCGTGCGACATAAAAAATGAGAGGAAGGATTTGATTGTCCTTCCTCTCTTTTCATTTGATGGGTAAAAGCGCTTTATCCTACAGACTCCATCTCTCCAATTTGGCGGAAAGGTAAGATGAGCGTAAATGTACTCCCCTCACCTTCTTTGGACTCGACCATGATTCTGCCTTGGTGTTTTTCGATAATACCAAAAGAAATGGATAGCCCTAAACCTGTCCCTTCGCCTACATCTTTTGTCGTGAAAAAGGGGTCGAAAATCTTATTCTTGATCTTATCAGGAATACCCGTTCCTGTATCTGAAAGGATGATTTTGAGGCAGTCTCTCTTTCCTGGGAGACAGTTGTTGGTAGCTTCTGTCCGTATTGAGACAGTACCAATCTCTGATTGGTTGATCCTGCCTTCTGCTTCTGCTCTTTTCTCAATGGCCTGAATGCCATTGCTGATGATATTCATGAAGACCTGATTCAACTTTCCTGGCATGCACTCTATGTGGGGGATATCCGCATATTCTCGCTCGATCCGGATTCTATCCTTCAGTTTGTTATTCAGCAAAGTCAAGGTAGAATCGAGCCCTTGGTGGATGTCTACAAGTTTGAACGACTCCTGGCCTGTACGAGAGAATATTTTCAAGCCATCAACAATTTCCTTGGTTCGCACCGCTCCATCTTCTATCCCCTGAAGCAAGAGTTCCATTTCTTCAAAAAGATAAGGGGCCTCGATTTCTTCTGCGAAAGCTTCTACTTGCTGAATGGCCTCCTGGGGGCTGCTTTTTTCTTTGAGTTGCTGAATACGCAGGAACAATCTTTTGATATCTGTAAAATCTCGTTTCAGGGGACTGATATTTCCCTTGATGTAGTTGATAGGGTTATTGATTTCATGAGCGATCCCTGCCGT
Organism: Bacteroidota bacterium; assembly: GCA_039820545.1. Taxonomy (GTDB): domain Bacteria; phylum Bacteroidota; class Bacteroidia; order J057; family J057; genus JALEFZ01. The sequence goes on from JBCBPW010000002.1 coordinate 152,326, forward strand.
CAATTGCCCCAAAGAGGCCATTTTTTCAGATTCGACCAGTTTTGTCTGGGCAGCCTGCAATTTGCCTAGCGCGTCTTCTAGCTCCTTATTTTTATCTTCTAATAAATTGTGTTGGGTCGCGATTTCTTCCTTTTGACGTTTGAGAGCTACCGTTTTCTTCACGATCTCTTTATGCTGTTCCCATATTTCATTTGTCCGCTCGTATACCAAGCGTTCGAGGTGCTCATTTTTGAGGTAAAGTCTTTGGGTATTGAGTTTGATGGTTCCAAATACGAGCAGACCCAGTATCAAGGCATAGGCAATGAATGCCCAAGTCGTACGGTACCAGGGAGGGAGGATGACCAGCGCATAGGAAGTAACGAGACTTTCCCTTAAAGAAGCATTTTGGGATTTGACTTGAAATTCATACGTGCCAGGTGGGAGCAGTGTATAATCTTCTTGTGTCATTTCACTCCAAGGTGACCACTCCTCTTCATATCCTACCAAACGATGACTATATCTTGTCGCGAGTGAGTTGTCATAGTACGGGGTAGAAAAGCTGATAGAAAGATTATTTTGGGCATAGGGAATATTGGGCGCAATAGAGTCTTGCAGTTCGTACCATGGCGCCGTCCCCATATACAGGCTTGAGTCCTCACCGACGATGACTTTTCGAATGAGAGGAGAGGGCATGACTTGTCCTATATTTGAGTTGCCTGCGTTGTAGCAGTACAAGCCTTCAGATGATCCAATCCAAATACGACCATCAGACTCTGTATAGACTTTCCCCCAAACTTCAAGATTATTGAGCTTCGAGAGGCTAAGGGAGTCTCTGACATATCCTGCGGAGTCGGTATAGGTAAGCAACTCAAACCATCGTCTTCCCTCTGACTCGCGTCCCAGACACAAACTTCCATTTGGACCTTCTACCAATGAGATGATCCCATATTCAGGGAATCCAGGTAGATTAAGCTTCTGGAATCTTTTGGTCTCACGGTCAAATGCCATTGGACCTTTCTCTGTAAAAAAGATCAGTTGGTCCTGTATCCTGAAGATCGAGATGACTGGGGACAGTCCTTCTGTCGTTCCATACAGCACGATTTGGGTCACATTATTGATCTCGTCATATTTCACACGGTAAGCGCGGCGCTGGCCATAGCGTTCGATGAGCCACAAAGCTCCGTCTGTATCCTCAGCCAGTGTTTCATACCGACCATCCAGTTTGCTTGGAAAGTCCTTACGCACCCATTTGCCCGCTTTATACACAAGTTGATATAGGTCTTGTTGGGCATCATTGATGTAGAGAAGTCCTGGACGCAGTCGGGATACTTCGACTGCTGAGGCAAACGAGTTTTTTCCTTCGGGTAAAATCTTATACGCTCGTTTTCCCCTGATTTCCATAAGTCCCTGCACGGTCTGTGCCATAAGTGCTGAGCGCGTATTGCCATTGGAGATAGGGAGAGTGACTTCGAATAGCGACCATGTTTCTGTCTGGATATTGGCTACAGGTTCAAAACCTTTTTCAGCCATTTGGTAGACACCCAAGGGGGTAGAGGCATAGAGATTGTCGTTGTGTCGGTTGACAGAAAAAATGAGTCCTTCCAGTCCATCGGATTCATCCCATTGGCTAAAAGGAGAGGAGATGTCTATGCGACTGATACCTTTACTCATACACAACCAGAGGGAGCCAAAATGATCTTCAAAGGCGTTGATAACTAACTGGTCCTGTAGTCCTGAGTTTTTGTTGATATGTCTGATTTTCTCTCCCAGTTTGTCCAGTATATATCCCCCTCCTTTGATGGTACCGACAAATATATTCCCATCACTCAAAGCGAGCAGCTTGGAAAAGTTGTCTTGGAGAATCTGCTTGGATAGGCTGGTTCTAAATCTTTTGGAACGCATCTCTCCCGATTTCTCTACGAGCCAGAACCCCGTGTTAGCTTCATACACAAGATAATTATTGACGTCATAAGGAATCCAATCAAGGACGAACTTGCCCTTCATTTGGGGTTGGTTATTGGGAGGGCTAAAGGTATCGTTTTGCCAGCGCAGCAAGCCTTTAGATCGTGACGAATAATATAATTGGCGATCGAGGTAGAATAGTTTGTAGGCTTCTTTTACCAGCACTGGATTGAGCGCAAAACTCAGAAGTTGGCTGCCATCCCAGACAAAGATTGCGGGATAGTTTCTGATGTGAAAAATCGCACCTGTCTCTGTACCAATGACACGTACAGGGCTGGACTGAGCAGCAGATGGAAGGTCGACTTGATCAAATAAAGAGACGAGCTGAATCTTGCCGTGGTCATCAGGGGCGAGGTACCCAAACTCTCCTACGCCGCCTACATAGACTGTCCCCAAGCTATCTTTGGCGATTGAGCCTACAGTGGATCTGTTAGGAAGTGCAATGAGTTCCCAATGGGTTCCATCGAACTCCAAAACCCCTCTAAAATTACCAAAATACATGACACCTCGAGCGTCCTGCACTGCATCATAGTTGGCAGAGCTCGCCTTATATACGCGTGGCGTATAATTGTAAAGTGGCGCCTTTCCCAAACTTTGGGCCTTTAGGGAAAAGCCCAATATCCATAGTGAAAGGAAAAGCCAAATTTTTCGTGTGCGCATAGATAGAATATACGGTTCTTTCTACTTTATGGCTAAGATCTATGTTAGCTTTTGAATAAGTTCCTGTTTAAGAGAGGGTTGTGATTGTTTTTCGCAAGAAAGCCGCAAGTGTTTCCCCTAAAATATACACAATAAACGCACGGATGTAAAAATTAGGGGGTAGGTGTTGGCGTCTTTTGCCTTTCATTAGGTAAGTAAGAAAAGGAAGAGAAATACAAAAGGTAGCAGAATCAAAAGAAATAATCCTCTTGATAAGCAGGGAATTCCTATTTTTTAGGATAAATTAACCTTTGAAACCCTCGAAAAATGTGAACCTTCCTTATATTAGCAGCAATCATGTAATTCATAAATCTATAAATAACTAGGGTTGTAAATTTTCGGTTAGTCCAATTCTTATAAATTATGAAACTCATCTATCGCCTTTTCTCTTTCGTGATCTTGGTTGCTGCATTTGGGTTACAGCACACACAGGCACAGACTGAACAAGAAATTCAAGCAGAACTTCAACAAGCGCTGGATAACTTTGCAAAATCCTATCAGTCATTACCTGAAACAAAAAACAAAGAGGCCGTACTCTCATTCTTTTCAGAAAATGCCACCTCTAACATATTCGTTTTCAATATTACGGGTCGTTCGCGTGTGACACTACCTAGTGGATCTGTACGTGATTTTGCAGGATACTTGGAGCGTATTGTACGTTCTAGTAAGATCGAATTGACCTATGACATCCAAAAAGTCAAGTATACCTACCTAAGCCCCAAGATTGCGACGCTGGTATATGTCGTAAGCTATGAGACCAAAGAAGAGGATGGAATCTGGGTAAAGGGTAAAGAAACCGTGACTATGGCCTTAGAGAAGCGTGCCCAAGACTGGAAGGTCGTACACTACACGATCATGCAAGTAGAGGACGAAAAACTCAAAGGAACCTGTCTATGTGAGCTATTCTTATCTGAAGTGAGAGGAGGAGAAGTCGTAGCAAAAACGACGATCCCAAGCGGAAGAAATTACGAAACGAAGTTTGACAACTTCGAAATGCGCATGGTGGGTAAGGAGCAGCGAATCACTGTAGGAAGTAACCAGTTTGCACGCAAAGCCAATAATGAGCTGGTAGCTCTTGAAGCAGAGGGAGAAAAGAAGATCGGTATTGTCGAAAATGATAAGGAAACAGTACTTGCCATTATCAAGGACTATCTTTACAAAGACAGTTGCGCACGCTTGAAGGCACGCACAAATTAATCTTCGTTTCTCGATTAGATATAGCCGAAAAGCAGCTGCTTTTCGGCTTTTTTCATGTCAAGGGATGACTTTTTACCATACTTTCAATCTAAAGGCCAATTGATGAAGAATTTTCTCCGTTCAAAAGAATCTTTTTCATTAAATATTTTTAGTTTCATATCAAATTTATTGAATCTATTTCTTAACCAAAAAACTGGGGCAAAAAGCCTAATCTTAATCACAAAAGGCCTGTTTCCCTGCTTCTATTGAACACACCCAAATAATTACCCATCATGCCAGATACTACAAAAGTAGTTGTAGACACTACACAACAAGCTGCCGAGGCCTCTCAGTCCATGGACCTCACGGCGGTTTATGACAAAGTACTCAATCTAGCGACCGAGTATGTCCCCAAGGTGGCCCTCGCAATCTTGGTACTTATCATCGGAGGAAATATCATCCGTCGCGTGGTCAATCTCGCCAAAAAGGGACTCGAAAGTCGTCAGATGGAGCCAGCACTTCAAACCTTTTTAGGGGATTTGATCAATGTGGTGTTGCGCATTGTGCTTTTCATCGCTGTAGCAGATATGGTAGGGATTGAGACTACCTCGATTTTGGCACTCTTTGGAGCAGCAGGTCTAGCAGTAGGATTGGCCTTGCAAGGATCGCTTTCCAACTTTGCAGGTGGAGTCATGATCTTGTTGTTCAAGCCCTTCCGCGTCGGAGACTTGATCGAAGCACAAGGACACTTCGGAAAAGTACTGGCGATCAATATCTTCATCACGACACTAGAATCTCCTGATAGCAAGACCATCATCATTCCTAACGGTCCGCTAGCCAATGGAGACATCACCAATTATTCTACTATTGGACACCTTCGCGTGGATCTTGTGACGGGGATCGGTTACGGTGAAAATATCGAGAAAGCCAAAGCTGCGATCATGAAAGTCATGGAAGAGCATCCCAATGTATTGGAGACACCTGCACCCTCTGTCAACGTGGAGACGCTAGCAGATAGCTCTGTGAATCTTGCGGTGCGTCCCTATGCTACACCCGCAGATTATTGGACGGTGTATTTTGACATTACAGAGCAGATGAAGATCGCATTGGATGAGGCAGGAGTGGAGATTCCTTTCCCACAGCAGGTGGTACACCATGTGAATGCGCCGACAAGCTAAGCTCAAAATATAAGATTACATATACATCTGTCCCAGTACGAATGTGCTGGGACAGTTTCTTTTTAGGTAAAGGGATCAAAAGAAACATGGTAGGAGAATCTGATTCTACCGTTTGGCATTTAGTCGTATGCTTGAAGCGTTCGCTCTGCAAACTTTCCGCCCATGTGGGGACAGGCGTGAAGATGTGCCATATGCTGAAAATCTACATCTGATTTCTCGTAGCCAAAAGTCTCGTTCAGTGATTTGGTATAGTGATTATCTCCCATCCCCATATCGACATCCTTCATCGTAAACTGGCAGGGATGCTCATATCCGCAGGCATGCGTAATGGCCAGGATCTCTTTACGAAGCGTTTTGGCGTACTGCGCGTAGCGTTCCGCTTTGAGCGGAGGATGAATGCCTGCTTGTAGCCACTTACTTTGGGTTGCTACCCCTGCAGGGCAACGATTGGTATGACATATCTGAGCCTGTATGCAGCCTATAGACATCATGGCTTCACGGGCGACATTGACCACGTCTACGCCCATCGCAAAAGCGGTAATAGCCGTAGAGGGAAATCCGAGCTTGCCAGAACCGATGAAAGTGATACGATTTTCTAGCCCTCTTTTTTGAAACAGTTGATAGATCGAAGGGAAGGCATACATGAAGGGAAGAGAGACATGATTGGCGAAGGAAGGGGGAGCTGCTCCTGTACCACCTTCTCCACCATCAATGGTCATAAAGTCTGGTCCTTTTCCTGTTTCCTGCATCAGTTTGGCCAATTCTTCCCATAGCTCTAGTCTTCCGACAGCAGATTTGATGCCTACAGGCAGTCCCGTCTCCTCTGCGATGGCCTCTACAAAGTCTACCAACTCAGGAACGGTGGAAAAAGCCGTATGTGCCGAAGGAGAGAGCACATCCTTTCCCATAGGTACCCCTCGAATCTCTGCGATTTCAGGTGTGATTTTCTTTCCTGGTAGCACCCCTCCCTTTCCAGGCTTGGCGCCTTGGCTGAGCTTTACTTCGATCGCGCGAATATAGGGATGCTGGGTCACGAGCTGCTTCATTTTTTCCATAGAAAAATTTCCGTTCTCATCTCGTACACCAAAATATCCCGTTCCAAAGTGAAAGACGATATCCGCACCATGCTGGTGATAGGAAGAGAGTCCCCCCTCCCCTGTATTGTGATAACAATCGGCTTTTTGAGCCCCTTGGTTGAGAGAGCTGATGGCGGCAGCAGAAAGTGAGCCATAGCTCATCGCAGAGATATTGATGATAGAGGCTGGGCGATAGGGTCGACGGCGGTGGGCACCGATGAGCTTGGCCGAAGGGACAAAGTCAGGAGCATGCTGATTGGGATGTCCTGCTGGGATCTGATAGGGTAGCAGCGCAGGGTGGATAAAGGTATATCCTGGAGCATGAATGTCTTGGTCGGTACCAAATCCCTGGTAGTTGTTTTCTTTTTTGGCAGAAGCATACACCCAACTGCGCTGGCTCCGATTGAAAGGCAACTCCTCTCGGTTATTGGCTACGATATATTGTCTCAATTCAGGTCCGATGCTTTCGAGCATGTAGCGAAGATGACCAACAATCGGGAAGTTGTGTTGGATGGTATGTTTTTTCTGGATGAAAATATCTCTAACCGCGATGAGGAGAAGAATACCGATGATCCATGTCCACCAGGGGACCTGACCTAAAGTTGCTTGAAGGAATTCCATTGGGATGCGTCGTAGTTCTTAAATCGTATGCAAATATGATTATATGAATCTACAAAAGATTTGCGGGGAGGAAAAGTATAAGACGCTGTTTGGGAAAATGAAAATCTGACTGCAAAGTAGAGATGTTAGCAGGTAGAAGGTGCAAGTATGGTCAAATCAGAAAGGGTGAAAAGATGGATTTAGGAAAGTGCCAAGATCATCAGGGACAAAATGGTAAACAATACGCTCATCAGGGCAATCTGAAACTGGAACATAGGTTTTTCCCTTGTCCAGAAAGTCCCGACAATGGATGCCAGCCAAGCGAGGATAGGAATAAAAATGAAGATATTTAGGATACCAATAGAGGGCGGTACGCGCAAGACACGGATCATGCCTTTGAATGGATGATCGCGATCCTGGTATACATCTAGGAGTTTGGTTCCCATCAAAGGAGAAGGTTCCCACTTCTCGACATAGGTATGAATACCCAAAAGAGGCGTCTTCTGGAGTGCAATAAGGTCTCCTTTTTGAAATTGAGTCCCTATTTCTTCGCTGAGTCTGAATTGATTGTGATTAGTCGATATGCGATACACAATGGATCCATTGGAATCGGCAAATCGTTTCACCTCCTGTATGCGATCTAGTCCATCTGCACTTGATAGGAGTCCATCGACGAATAAGATACTGGTAAGGAGCAAGCCGATCATACAAATCGCTTTAGAGAGGATTCTGTATTTGGCAAATTCTTGAAACTTCTCCTCTTCTTGCGCTGCTTTATTGCGTTTATAGGCCCTACGTCGTTCTGCGTCCTGTGTAGCTGCTTGTTGGGCTGGGGTAGGTTGAGCAGGTGGAGGGGGCTTGTACGTATGGGCCGTCCCATAATTGATGAGTAGGTCATACCGCCATCGTTTGTCGGGATCTATGAGGACCTCATATGCTTGGCTGATACTGACAAATTGTTGTTTGGCATCGGGATCGCTGTTACTATCGGGATGATACAATTTGGCTAGTCGGCGATAAGCCTGCTTGATTTCAGCCGCTTCCGCTTGGGTATCTACATTGAGTATTTGATAGTAATTTCTATACATCCACCGTACCTACATGGGACACGTCTGCTAATATACGAGATTGTAAGCGTCGTCGCTCATGATAAGGAGGAATTGTTTACTTTGATGTTTGGCCGTAGGTGAATCTTTCCTCAACGGGTGTATAACCTTTGTCTCAATTCTGAATAATAATCTTCTGGTTATGAGCCATTTGATCAATGATGAATTGTGCGACATAGATTCCGCTAGGAATAGAGGACAACGTAATGTCTTCTTCACGTGTGCCTGCGCCTGCTTGCCAGCTTCGTGTCCAGACAATTTTGCCTTGCATATCCCTTATGACTAGCCGATTCATACTGGGGATGGCCTGCCTGTAGGCGATAGTAATATTTCCGTTGGAAGGATTGGGATACAGTCTGAAGTCCGATGAGGAAAGGACCTCCTCTATACTCGTAGGCGGACTGATAGATTCGCAGGTTGTATCAGCTGCAACAGCCTGACGGATCTGGGGCAGCTCGCCGTGTAGCAACGCACCAGGACAAAGAGTAGAACATCCGTCTTTATGACCTGAAATAGTAGGAATAGATTGACCGAGAGAGGGAAGATTAATCGTAGCTTGTGGGTCGTTTTGTGAGTCACAAAATTTCCATGCAAGCAGATCTTTCAAGCTGGTGAGTGCCGCTTCGGTCGGAGATGTATTTTCATAGGTCCCCAGAAGACAAACTCCCATTGTACCTGTATTGCTTCCACAAAAGTGTGCCCCTACTACGTTATTTCCTCCTCCTCGTCCTTCATAGATGATGCCATTGGGGTCGATGAGCCAGTTGTAGCCGATGTCATCCCATCCTCGACCTCCTGACCCTACGCCTGCCGTATGAAAGTTCCATATAGAAAGGACGACAGCTCCCCAGTCATTGCTCGTATTGGAACCAGCTGAGTGGTGGATTATGCTATGGGTGACTGGTGCATAGGCAGGTTGTGATCCGCTGTAATCTTGTCCGTCGGGATTTCCCCAACTGGTACGTTTCACGTAATTGGGGATCATACAGCTACAGACAGAATCTAGCTCTTGCTCCGCTATTGAATTGGTATCTTGCAGTGTGACCCCACTAGGAGATATGCTACCAGGCTGAAAAAAATCTAGTCGTAGATTTTTTAAGAAGAAAACTGACTTTCCTGCTGTACCTGTTGGATCGTAGAGAATTTCAAAACGAACGAATTGTACGTCTCGCGAAAGATAGACTAGGTTGCTGACGAAAGTATCTTGCCCAACTTCTAGATGATCAAACTCAGGAAAGGCTTCGAATGCACTCCATGAATTGCCATCGGTAGACGTGCTGTACTTGAGTAGGATTTTGAGAGGATCGCGTTGTTCAAAAGTCACATAAGCATTCATTGTGACAAAAGGACCTGCCGTACTTACAGGCACTTGCAAACCACCTGTAGAAAAAATCGCAGGCGACTCTGGCGAGAAAGGGGTAAGTCCCTTGGGTGTCTGAATAAAGTTCGTATTATCCATGACGGGAGGGAGTGCCTCACTAAAGTCGTAGGAAAGCGTATCATACTTACTTTCAGCTTGCAACAGGGTCATGCCGCCTACCCAACAAATAATCAGAGCCAAACAACGTGTCACATTCATAATCTCGACTTATTCCTCTGAAAAATACAGATCCTGTTCGGAATGAATCCTCCTCTTTTTGAGGGTTTTTTGTACAAACCTTGTTAAATGATAAGAAAGCGATAGTAGTATGTAATTATTCCCTTTATGCAGACGAGCTGACCCACAATAAGTCTTCATTTGTAAATATTCAATGTAGCTTAATCCTAGCCGTGGGAATGAATAAAAATGAGCATTCCTAGCTAAAGACAGTTGAATATTGTGATCAGATGCAGTGCCTTCTACTAATATGTAAACGTTAATTCTCCAAAATATGCTTATTTATTGCGAATAATGTAAACGTAACATATGCAAGATTATCCTATAAGTAGTCTCCATATGTTTGATTTTTAGGGAATTAGCGTATTCAATTTTTTTATTCAAAAATGTAAAATACTTATTTGTAGTGAGGGAGTGTTAGCCTGTTTCCTGTAAATAGCCCTTAAGTTGCCTTTTTCATGTCCCTTTCACCATCCTATTTGTAATCTCTTTTTCTCCTCTCTTTTAAATAATTTTCTCCTACCGAAACTTTTTATTTACATAGTCGAATAACAGCTAAGTTGCTCACCCCTCCCATTTCCAGAGATAAAAGACTCTGGGAGATTTCACCAATGAAGGAATTTCGTGTAATTTGCCCTTGCTAATCCAATAAGTGATCAGCAGAGGCTTTCTCTTACTTCAACAAGCTTTTCAGATTGCACTCACATGGGAGTATACAATTTCCGGGCCATTGAACCCAAATGGCAACAGTATTGGAAGGAAAACCGGACCTTCGTCGCAGAAAAAAATCCACAAAAACCCGATCAATATAAGGGTAAGTATTATGTGATGGATATGTTTCCTTATCCCTCGGGAGCAGGTTTGCATGTGGGCCATCCCTTAGGCTACATTGCCACAGACATCATCACGCGCTACAAACGCATCCAGGGGTACAATGTCTTGCATCCCATGGGTTTTGATGCTTTTGGACTCCCAGCCGAGCAGTACGCCATCAAAACAGGTATTCACCCTGCGGAGACTACCCGTAAAAATATCGCGCGCTACATCGAGCAAATGGACATGATGGGTTTTCACTATGATCCTGATACGCAGGTAGCTACCAGTGATCCCTCATTTTACAAGTGGACGCAGTGGATTTTCGTCAAGATGTTTGAGCACTGGTATGACAAACGAGAGGAGAAAGCAAGGCCCATTGCAGAGTTGAGGGAGATTTTTGTGAATGAAGGGAATGTAAATGTGCAAGCTGCTACTACGCAGGACGATGTATTTACGGAAGTAGAATGGAAGGAAATGTCAGCCAAAGCGCAGGCAGACATTATCATGAATTATCGCTTGGCCTATGCAGACTATGCTACTGTGAACTGGTGTCCTGCATTGGGGACAGTATTGGCCAATGAAGAGGTAAAAGAAGGTAAGTCGGAGCGTGGGGGATTTCCCGTGGAGCGTCGGCAGATGAAGCAATGGATGTTGCGTATTACAGCCTACTCCGATCGTTTGTTGGCGGGTTTGAAAACCATCGATTGGTCTGATGCCATCAAAGCTATGCAGACCAATTGGATCGGAAGATCAGAAGGAGCTTCGATCGTGTATGCTGTGGAAGGAGTCTCAGATACCTTGGAGGTTTTCACTACGCGCCCTGATACCATCTATGGCAATACCTTCATGGTTGTCGCCCCCGAGCATAGCATTGTAGAACAGATTACTACTCCTGATCAAAAAGAAGAGGTAGAAAAATACGTAGAATGGGCTACTAATCGCTCGGAGCGGGACCGCATGTCTGACACGACTAAGACGGGTGTCTGGACAGGAGGATATGCCATCCATCCCTTGACAGGGAATAAATTACCGATCTGGATCTCCGATTATGTGGTCATCACCTATGGGACAGGGGCCATCATGGCCGTACCTGCCCACGACACACGGGACTATGAGATGGCCAAGAAGTTTGGCTTGGAGATCATACCTGTGATCGAAGGCGGCAATGTAGAGGAAGAAGCCTTTACTTCTAAGGATGCTCCCATGATCAACTCAGACTTCTTGAATGGCTTGCCTGCATACGAGGCAGGAACGAAAGTGACAGAGGTTTTTGAAGAGAGAGGTGTCGGAAAGGGTAAGGTGACCTACCGTCAGCGGGATGTGACATGGTCGCGCCAGCGCTACTGGGGAGAGCCTACGCCGGTTGTGTATGATGCGGAGGGAATCGCTCACGCAGTAGATACGAGTGAGTTGCCGATTGTCTTGCCAGAGATTGACGAGTACAAACCCTCACCTGATGGTCAGCCACCTTTGGGGCGCTCTGAGACCTTTGCGTATCCTAGCCCTGATGTAACCCGCGATTTGAATACGATGCCAGGTTGGGCAGGGTCCTCATGGTATTTCTTGCGGTATGTAGACCCGACAAATGCGGATGCATTTGCGAGTAAGGAGTCCTTGGATTACTGGTTGCCCATCGACTTGTATGTAGGAGGGACGGAGCACGCTGTGGGACACTTGTTGTACTCCCGATTTTGGCACAAGTTTTTGAAAGACTTGGATTTGGTCTCCACGGAGGAGCCATTTCAGAAGTTGGTCAATCAGGGCATGATCCAGCATGAGTCGCGTAAGATTTACCGTCACAAAGAGACAAACAAATACGTTTCGGCTGATTTAATCCCTGAAGATGAGCGTGAGCAATATGCTTTGATCCCGACGGATATTCAATTGGTGAACAATGGCATCATGGACGTAGAGGGATACAAAACTTGGACAAAGGAAGCAGATGCACAATTTGTGACCAATGATCAAGGGGAGTTCCACACGTTTGCTATGATCGAAAAAATGTCCAAGTCCAAGTACAATACGGTCGATCCTGAGGTGATCTGTAAGGAGTATGGAGCGGATACCTTGCGCTTGTACGAGATGTTCTTGGGCCCGATCGAGGATGCAAAACCCTGGAATACAGATGGAATCAGTGGGGTATTTTCCTTCTTGAAGCGTACATGGAACTTGTTTACAGACGATGAGAATGCGTTGTCCATCACGGACGAAGCTGCCACCAAGGAGGAGTTGAAGGCCTTGCATACGGCGATTAAGCAGACTTCAGATGCGATCGATCGCTTGGCATTCAACACCGCTGTGCCTGCCTTCATGGTCTTGACCAAGGAGTTGCAACGTATGAAGTGCAACAAGCGTGCGATTTTGGAACCTTACGTAATCATGTTGTCCCCCTTTGCACCTCATATTGCAGAGGAGTTGTGGCAGATGATGGGACATGAAGAAACCATCTTGAAGGCGAGCTATCCAGTGTTCCATGCAGAGTATTTGGTAGAAGATACAATCGAGTATCCCGTGCAAATCAACGGAAAGGTTCGAGCCAAAATATCTGTCGCCGCCGATGCCGATAAGCAAGCGGTAGAAGAGATTGCTTTGGCCGATGATAAGGTCAAAGAATGGTTGAATGGCAAAGACCCACGCAAAGTGATCGTCGTTCCAGGACGTATCGTGAATGTGGTTGTGTAAATAGACCTTTAGGAAGAAAAGTCCAAAATAGAAAAGCGCTTGCCCATAACGGGCAGGCGCTTTCACTATTAAAAACGAACAGATGTCAGATCAGTCTGTGTCATCGTCGTCGTCATCATCATCATCGTTGTCGTCGTCATCATCATCATCATCATCATCGTTGTCGTTGTCGTCGTCATCATCATCATCATCGTTGTCGTTGTCATCATCATCTTCGCCGTCATCCTCATTATCATCACTGTCATCATCGTCCTCACTGGAGAAACACAGTGGATTTCCCGCAGGATCTACACTCACAGCGAAATCATCATCAAATTCGACTACGTAGATGCTATCACCATTGGCGGCAAAGTCAAGGTATACATCGTCGATTTCTAAGTCATCTCCGATGCTATCAAGGGCAGCGATCAGTGAATCTGAGGCAGGTACATTGCCTACGTTGATCGGCATTCCTTCTCCGAGTACAGCACCGCTTTCATCAAATACTACGACGGTTTCATTTTCCAGCTCCACTCTAAAAGAGGGGCGTCCACCATTATCCAAAATGTACACATCATCAATGCTGTCCTGTGGATAGTTTATCGAGAGATAATCCAGTGCTGCTGCTGGAAGGGCGTCACTTGTCGTATCCGTGGCTGTCACGCATTCATCAATGCCGAGCGCAAGCGGAATGACCTCCTCCCATAATTCATCTACCAAGCCGTTGGGACTGATCTCTAACAGATCACATGAATACATGCCCAATATCAACAATAGGCTAGAAGCGAAAAATTGAATCTTACGAATCATTGTACTATCTGTATTTGAAGTTGTGAAGGAGAAAAATGAGTGTTCCTTCATTGTTGCTAGATAGACTCCCAAATATACGACCAGATGCACGAAAGCAGACGATAGCCTCTGAGGATGAGCGAGTAAGGGTGGAAATATCCTTGGATAATTCTCATATTGGGAAGATTTTTCTCATTTTGGGAATAGGGATTGGAGGAATACTTTGATTTTCAGGTGTTTAATGAAAAAATGAGGAGGAGAATCAAGGAAACTTGACAACAGAAAAAAAATCTAGAAAAATTCTCATAATTTGAATCGATTTCCTTTCGAGCCGTGGTTTGGGAGTGAAATATAAGAAGGCAAAGCCTCTCATTCCTTATTAGCAGATACTCAATTCGAATGACAAAACTAGACCTCGACTTTGTGCGTGAATTCTTTCCTGGCCTCAACCGTGATTACATCTTCATGGACAACGCAGGTGGCTCACAGATCGCTTTACCTGTAGTGGAGCGCATGAATGATTACCTCTTTCAAGCCAATGTGCAGCATGGAGCCTCCTACGAGGTCTCTCAAGAAGCAACCGAAAGGGTGGCAGAAGCTACCTCCCTGATGCGCCAGTATGTCAATGCGCAGCAGGACGATGAGATCGTTCTGGGACCTTCCACCTCTATGCTGATTCGCATCCTAGCTATGGGTTTGGTGGATCAGTGGGAAGAAGGAGACGAGGTTATCATCACAAATACGGATCATGAAGCCAATGTATCCCCTTGGACAGACTTGGCAGAAAAAGGCATAGTCATCAAAACTTGGAAGTTTCGCCCTGATACGCTAGCCTTGCATATAGAGGACCTAGAGCCGATGCTGACTGAGCGCACGCGGATCGTGGCCATGACCCACTCTTCCAATATTTTGGGAACCATTAATCCCGTACGGGAGGTGTCAGATCTGGTACACAGCCAAGGCATACAGATTTGTGTCGATGGTGTGGCTTATGCGCCTCACCGTCTCCCCGATGTCCAAGCGCTGGATGTGGACTACTACATCTTCAGTTTCTACAAAGTTTTTGGGCCCCACTATGCCTTGATGTATGGGCGCAAGGAGTTGTTGGAGAAGATGAAGGGAATGAACCATTATTTCATTCAATCTACGCCTTACAAGTTCCAACCCGGAAATGTGAATTATGAAATGGCATATAGCTTGGTTGGGCTTTGTGACTACCTAGATACCCTGGCAGGTCATCATGAGATTGAGGAAGAAGGACGTGAAGGTTGGCAAAAAGTCTTTGATCTCTTCACGGATCACGAGGCGATGATTGGGCAGCAATTGATTCATTTCCTCAAGAAAAAAGAAGGTGTCAAAATCATAGGACTAGACCATGCACAGCCTGAGACAAGAGTTCCTACCATTGCTTTTTCTGTGGAGGGGAAGGACAGCGAGGAGATCGTCCAGCAAGTAGATCCTCACAACATTGGGATTCGATTTGGCGATTTCTATGCGAAAAAATTGGTTCAGGACCTCGGGATAGCGTCACAAAAGGGCGTCGTGCGTGTCAGTTTGGTGCATTACAATACAGAAAAAGAGGTAGACGCATTGATTCAAGTACTAGATGAGATCTTATAAGCGCATAGACAGGCTGACGACGATTGACAAAGATCATTTTCGTTTTGCCTAGAAGTGGAATCTAGATTTGGGATGGGCTTTCATAACAGATTTTGAAGATTTACACAGATTATCCTCGTATATGTGGAATCATTTGTGATAATCATTCGTTTCTAAAGCGGAAAAATTCCTTTTTTTGCGTCAAATCAAGCAAACATATGATCACAGGAGAAATCCATACAGACCACGGCATCATGAAAATCGAGTTTTATGATGATGATGCCCCTAAGACAGTCGCAAATTTCGCGAAACTAGCCAAGGATGGCTACTATGACGGACTGACATTCCACCGTGTCATCCCCAACTTTATGATTCAGGGTGGATGCCCCGAAGGTACAGGCCGTGGAGGTCCAGGCTATACGATCGAAGATGAGTTTGACGGAGTCAAGCAGTACCACGATCGTGGCGTCCTTTCGATGGCAAATACAGGACGTCCCAATTCGGGAGGCTCTCAGTTTTTTATCTGCCATAGTCGTGCAAGTACAGGTCATTTGGACCGCCGCCATACGGTATTTGGTAAAGTAGTAGAAAACGTGGACATCATAGATCAAGTCAAAGGTGGAGACAAAATCTTGAAGGTGGTCATCCATGAATAGAGTTCATTCTTGAATGAAGGGAAGATTGATTTTTTGATTTTGATCGTTCTCTTCAGAACTGTTACCCTATCTAGTTCAAACTAGATAGGGTATTTTATTTTCCCCCTCGATTCATATCCATTTTTTCACACTTGCTCATTCTTTCCCCACGCTTGTTCACTTTGGGCTAACCGAAAGTGCCAAAGCCCGTCTAACCTATTGTAGCACAGATAAAACGTGATTTGACATATGAAGAATTGGATGAAGGTAGCGCTAGGATTCGTGCTGGTCTTAGGCCTACAAAATGTGACAGCGCAAGTAGTAGTGGATACGGCAGCTCTCAATAAGGCTTATGAAAAATTGGCAGAATTGAAGTCTGTAGACAAAGCGAGTATGACGAAGACAGAGAAGCAGGTGTGGCGAGTGGAGAAAAGAGCTGCTAAAAGTGTGATCGCGAGAGAAGAATCCAAAGTTCAGTTTTTAAGAGATATGAACTATGCCTACCGATGGGGCAATCCCTATGGATTGTATGGGGCAGGCTTCCATCGTGTCAATGCTTGGGGATGGGGATTTCGGCCCGTCGCAAGACCTATAGTAGTCAGACGCCCTGTGTGTAGGGTACGAATATAAAAAGATGCGCCAGAATAGAAGTCAGAAAAGAGGATGATGCGGGGTAGGATATGAGATCTGACTTCTGTTTGCTGGCAAAAAATAAAGCAACCATCTACAAAAGATGATTGCCTATGAAAAAAAGAATTTTTATTTGGGATGGAGGTTTTTAAAGGGTGTTCTCGATGGAGGATGCCCTTTTCCATTTTTTAGATGTCAATGTTCATTCTTCAGACAACATTTACATTGTACATGAAACTTATGCTGGTGAATCGGGTACATCTTGAAAAATGTTACTCTCCGAACTTATAAACGACCAATCCTGATCTCAACTTGGGTTCAAACCATGTGACTTTTGGAGGCATGGTCAAGCCTGCGTCTGCGATGTCGATGAGTTGTTGCATAGAGACAGGATAGAGGGCAAAGGCTGCTTTCATTTCCCCATTGTCTACTCTTCTTTCTAGCTCTTCTAGGCCGCGGATTCCTCCTACAAATTCAATTCTGCTATCACGGCGTAGATCCTTGATCCCGAGCAAGGGTTCTAGCACCTCCTTTGACAGGATCGTCACGTCCAACACGCCGATAGGATCGTTGTCATCATAGGTATGAGATTTTGCATTTAGTACGTACCACTTGCCATCCATGTACATCGAAAGCTCGTGCAGCATCTGCGGTTTGTACAAACCCTCTGCTTCTTCTACCTGAAAGGACTTTTCCAGTGCTTTTAAGAAATCTTCCTCACTATGTCCATTCAAGTCTTTGACTACACGGTTGTAGTCGATGATTTCGAGTTGATTGTCGGGGAAGTGGACCGCTAGGAAGTAGTTGTATTTCTCATCTCCTGTATGGCTGGAATTTGCTTTGCCAATCTCACGCCCTACCAAGGCAGCAGCTGCTGTACGGTGATGACCATCGGCTACATACGTTGCAGGAACTTTCTCGGCAAACAAAGTCGTGATCTGCTCAATCGTGGCAGTATCCGCGACCTTCCACAGCACATGACGGACGCCATCATCAAGGGTAAAATCATATGCAGGCGTGCCTTGCTCTATCTTGGCTACGACGGCATCTAGTTCACTGACATTGGGATAGGCAAAAAATACGGGCTCGTAATTCATCTGGGAGACACGGACATGGTTCTTGCGATCTTCTTCCTTCACTGGTCTTGTCAGCTCGTGCTTTTTGATCACATCATCAAAGTAGTCCTGCACGGAGGCTGCTGCTACGATACCCGACTGCTTGACGTGGCCCATTTCTAACCTATAGATATACAAGCATTCTGTATCATCCTCAAAGAAGATGCCCTCATCTACCAGACGCTGGAAGTTATCTTTTCCTTTCTGATATATGGCAGGTGCATAGGGATCGTGATCTGTAGGAAAGTCAATCTCAGGTTTTACGACGTGCAAAAAAGAGTTGGGCAAGCCTTCAGCTTCTGCCTTGGCTTCGGCTGTATTGAGGACATCGTAGGGGCGAGAAGCGACAGAGGCTGCGTCTTGAGCCTTAGGACGAAGTCCTTTGAATGGTTTGATTATAGCCACGTGTGTTTTTGCCAGCAAATTAGAGATATGGGACTTGCGAAGCAAGCTTTGGAGATGAGGAGACCGTCCCTTGGTAAGGACAGTCTCATGAGCTGCTACTACACGGTCGATCAGATTGTGTAGTAAACACGGATTTTGAAGGTGCCTGCACCCGAAGTCGTTTTACGGATACCGCGGATGCCATACCACCGCCCTGCTCCCCATGGACCGTTGAAAAAGTCGACTCGGTGGCTCGTGCCTTCCAGTAGACGCTCGAAGTCCATGCGTGTGTCAAGAGTGGTAGGATCGCTGATAGTGCTGTAGGTGAGGCTGACAAAGTCGGTACTAGGTGCTGTCACGACAGATACCCCGACGATGGTCGCACCCGTAGGAGGACTCGCACCTAGAGGGGACTGGTAGCAGCCTGTGCTCATGTCGATGGTGAGAGAGATCTCCTGGCTCAATACACCCGCAGGCAAACTAGGGAGACTCCCTGTTCCTTTCACGATGATATGACCTGAACTCGCCGTGGTCACACCAAAGAATCCTCCGCCAAAGTTCCTCGCATTGGCGAAGAAGCGGGCTTCGCTGCCAGCCGTCACCTCGTAGGTCAAGGCGCGATCTATGGATGTAAACGCGTTGGTGGGATCGGTGTTGATGTAAGCGGAACTGTTGAGTTGGCTGGTAGTGAAGGAAGCACCGATGGGCCAGATGGCCGCCTCTTTCACGCCTTCGGGATCGTCTATATTGGCTGTGAACAGGACGACATCGCCAGGATCGAGTGTGATAGTTTCGCTACCCCCACCCAGTGGACTGTCACTTTCTACATCGATGGTGGTCGTCTCTCCATCATTGAAAGTCGCTGCGAGGCGTACATTAGGATTGGTTTCATCGCTGTTGGGATCTGTAGTGGATATCCCACCTGACTCACAGGCTGTCAAGGCAAAAGCGAGGAGGAAGACAAAGGGAATAATACGTTGCATAGAGGATCATTTGAATAAGACATCAGACGAAAGGTATCAGACTCGGAGATCTTAAACCTGGGGAATTGTGGATAGTCAACCCCTACTTTAGGCTACACGAATCCCATTCTTTTGTCTGTGTACTTAGATGGGTGATAGTTACATAATGAAGCCAGGTACAATTCCTGGTATTTCTACAAAAGAAAAACGGACGAATCGATATTTTTACATGTGACTATAGCCCCCTTTCGAATGCTGCCATTACTTCAACCAAACGCTGCACGCCTTCGATGGGCATGGGGTTGTACAAGCTCGCCCGCATTCCTCCTACAGATCGATGCCCTTTGAGGAAGCGTAAACCTTCTTTTTCTGCGAATGCCAAGAACTGCTGATCCTGCTCCTTTGTGGGAAGGGAAAAGCAGACATTCATTCTGGATCGGTGGGGATCTGAGACTGTGGCCTGGAAGTGAGGGGACGAATCTAGGTAATCATACAATAGGTGAGCTTTCTCTTGATTCATTTTCTCCATACGTGCTACCCCTCCCTGTGTCAAAGTCCAGTCAAATACCAGACCTGCCATATAAATTGCATAGGTTGGAGGTGTATTAAACATAGAGCCCTTCTCTACATGTGTTTGATAGTTGAGCATCTTAGGACAGACTGCAAGCGCATGACCGATGAGGTCCTTCCTAATAATGATAATGGTTACACCAGAAGGACCGATATTTTTCTGTGCGCCTGCATAGATCACCCCAAACTGAGAGACATCGTAGCGCTCACTCAGGATATTAGAAGACATGTCGGCTACGAGCGGGATGGGAGAGTGGGGAAGCCTGGAGAAACGCGTACCAAAAATGGTATTGTTGGTTGTGATATGTAGATAGTCAGCATCCTGCGGGATCTGCGCATCTTCCCATTCAGGGATATAGGTGAAATTTTGATCCTTGGAAGAGGCCAAGACGGCGACGCTCCCATATCTTTCTGCCTCTGCAATGGCCTTGGTAGACCATGAACCTGTATCGATATAAGCAGCTTTTTTCTTCCTAAATAGGTTCAATGGGATCATCCCAAACTGCTGAGATGCACCACCTTGTACGAAAAGCACCTCATATTCCTCTGGTATCTCCATCAATTGGATCAAGGAAGCTTTGGCTCTATCAATCACATCTTGAAAAATATCCGAGCGATGACTGACTTCCATCAGTGACATACCCGTTCCCTTGTAATCAAGAAATTCAGCTTGCGCTTGCTGCATGACAGGTGGAGGAAGTAAGGCAGGACCCGCGGAGAAATTATAGATTTTCATGTGTGGAGAGATGGAGAATATATCAGGAGAAACAGGAAGAAAATGCGTGCAATGGTAGGCTTGAAAAGCTTTACTGTTCTTCTTTGCGACGCTTGAGCATATTTTCGATGGAGAATACAGCCGCAAATACAGCTAGGACTACAAGCCCTTTGGCGATGGGATCAAGCGGAAGTGCGATCGGTTCAGGTCCGAAAGCGACTACTAGGGAAATAATAACTGCGATGATGGTGGAGATATACTTTTTCATTGTCTACAGATTCAGGAGAAAACACCTCATTTCTAGTAAAAAAAGGAAAAAATATCGTGGAAGAGAAAATAGATGGGAGGGGACGAGGTATTCAAGGAGAAAGACATCTATTTCATTTGGTATGCACTTCAAGTCCAGTCTTTACTCAATTGATCTGTGAGTTTGAGTAGCGTCGGAAAGCGGTAGGGGCCTGCCATGTCACGGATACAGCCTACGGCCATGGACAAATCGATTCCCGCAGATGTCACATAGAGGGGTACTTGACTATCTCCTCTGAGCAGGAGCTCGCAAAGTAGGTGTGGCTCTCCATAAGGGGTTTTGGCTACACCTATGATGGGAATGAATTCACGATAGTATTGATACAAATGCCCACCCAAGCCTGGATTTTTCTCTCCATTGAGCCATACGAAACCGTCGACCACAATACAATCAATTTCCTCTTCGATCTGCGCCATGGTCTCTATCAAGCAGGGCATCTCTCGCTTGTAAAAAGCGCCAGGCTCGTAGGGCGCCACCTCTGCGATGCGATGTTGATAGGTTCTGTACGGACGGTCTGCCGACCATCGGTCGATGACAACCGCAGCAGCATGTGCTTCATTTTCTCGATAGTGCACGTCGAGTAGGACAATCATAAAATGATGAATTTCAATGGCTCAGGTATATGGAGCGAGAATTGTGGCCCGAGGATTTGGTAAAATTCCCTTTTTCCACAGAAAAATCTAATGCTTACCCTCCTAATATTAGGTAAGTGTATACCTAAGCCTAGGTATTTTTTCATATGTTTTCCGTTTTTGCTGGCTATTTATATCCATTCTAAATAAAAAAGTGTTTCTTGTACCTGTGGTTCAAGATCTTTGGTAACGTCTATGAGAATTTCAGATTGAATTTGTGTTGGAGTGATGGACGAAATGAAGTCTCTGCTCGCTTCCAATCCATGAGGATTCTACCGATGTTCTCATACGTTGACAAATGAAATCCTGACTACGTGGAATGTAAATATTTAATAATCTATATATATCATTTGTCTTTATAATTACAAGCTAAACCTAACCTAATGTGATATGAATAACTTTCCCAATGCCAAATTACCCTTCGAGACGCTCTGCGAAGAAAAAGAGTTAAAGATCGTTTATTGTTATAAATGCCAAGCCTTCCATGTTACCTATGGAGGCATTAAGCTGGATTTATACAAACCTGCCCTGGAGCAGTTAATTCTTACATTGACAGAGAAGAAGGAATACTATGAAACGCTGGATGATGGTTATGTACGGACCATTAAAGTAAAAACCAACAGCAATGGAATCTCATTGTTGATGGACCTACTCGAAGTGGAGTATTTCCTCAAGATGCTACGTAAAGCATTCTGGAAGTTTGAGGCAAACTATTGGGGCGTCTCTCTGAATTAGAGAAAGAGATTTATTTCAAGTATACAATGGGGGATTCTAATGATTGTCTAGAGTCCTCATGAAACAAAGAAGGTGATGAAGCAAGCGCTCATCACCTTCTTTGTTTCTATTACTAGTATGGTAGGCTGTATGTTTTAGCCCAATTGAAGCTCTCCAAAGTCCCTCGGAACCTTGATCTCCAGTATCGTTCCTCTCCTGTAATAGCTCACAGGCTTGCCATCCACCAGACAGCGACTCACCCGCTTGTGAATCCCATGCAACACGATTTTATAGGTCTCATACGTAGGGATAAAGTGCCCTTCGTGCTGTTGGGTAAGCTCCAGGTTACGTCCATCTCCCTTGAGGGTAAATGTCGTGAGGCGATAGCAATCCCCTTCATATTCATAGCCATCTCCCTCATCCTGATACCATACACTTTCCAACGTTCCTTCTGTATAGTAGGCATGAACTTCATGCTGTTGGATTTTCTTTTCTCCCACATACTGCATGACAGGGGCAAGCGGAATGACTGCTCCTCCCTTGACAAATATAGGTACCGACTCCAGTGGTGCTGCTATATAAAATTCCTTTCCTCCTTGGTATTCTTTCTCATCACGGAAATCGTACCAGTGACCTTGGGGAAGATACAACCCACGACTCGTCGCGCCTTGTTCGGACACAGGGACAGCTACGAGATTATCCCCCACCATAAATTCTTCCATACGATGTAGCGTCTCCGCATCTTCCTGATACATGAAAGACATCGGACGAAGGACAGGTGTGCCTTTGGTGACATTTTGCCAGAAGGCCGTGTACAGCACAGGCAGCAAACGGTAACGCAGCTCGATGGCCTTGCGAGACATGCTCGTGTAGGGCTCACCAAAGGACCAAGGTTCTTGGTCGCGATTGAAGGTCTCCATGTTGCGGGCGACCGCCTCCTCATCGATGGCAGAGTCACCTGTATCGTTGTATCCGATGGAGTGGACACGATATAGAGGATGGAAGATCGCCAACTGCATCCAGCGCACGAAGAGTTCCCCGTCAGGTTGGTCATTGAAACCTCCTACGTCAGAGCCACAGAATGAAAATCCAGAGACGCTCAAACGCTGACACTGTGTGCTGGCAAGCAAGAGGTGCTCCCATGAGGCTACATTGTCTCCCGTCCATACAGAAGCATATCGCTGGCCACCTGCATATGAGGCACGGGTGATCAGGAAGGGTCTATTGGGATACAAGTATTCTTTGATGCCGTCAAAGCTGGCGCGAGACATCTGCATTCCATAGATATTGTGACCCTGGGCGTGACTGGCTCCGATCCCTTCATAGTCAAATCGGACGTCTTCGGGCAGGGTTTTGCTCTCTACTTCGAAGACCGCAGGCTCATTCATATCATTCCAAAAGGCATGAACGCCCATCTTCCGGATCAGGTCTTTGTAAAGTGTGCCCCACCATTCCCTCACGTCAGGTTTCGTATAATCGGGAAAAACACAGGGACCTGGCCACACATTTCCTTTTGCATACGTGCCATCGGGATTCTTGAGGTAGGCATCTTTTTCCAGCCCTTCTTTGAATACATCATATTCCAAGTCGACCTTAATCCCAGGATCAATCATGACGATAGTTTTGAAGCCATCCTCATTGAGCTCGCGGATCATGCGCGCAGGATCAGGGAAGTATTCTTTGTTCCAGGTGAAACATCTGTATCCATCCATGTAGTCGATGTCTAGGTAGATGGCATCACAAGGAATATTTCTTTCTCGAAAATTGGCTGCGATATCTTTGACGACAGATTCGGGGAAATAGCTCCATTTGCACTGGTGAAATCCGAGGGTCCACAAAGGAGGCAGCTCAGGTCTTCCTGTAAGTTGAGCATATCTTTCGGCTACAGACATCAGCTGAGGACCATGAATATAGTAGTAATTCATCTCCCCATGATGGGCCCAGAAGGAAGTTGCATCCTCTCTCTCCCGAGCAAAGTCAAAGAGGGTTCGGTTGGGGTTGTCGAAGAAGAGACCGTAGGCCTGCCCATGATGCAATCCATAATAAAACGGAATGCTGCGATATAGAGGGTCTGTGTCAGGACCGTAGCCAAAACAATCTGTATTCCAGTTTTGGAGACGCATGCCTCGGAGGTTCAGGTGACAGCTTTTGTCTCCCAAGCCAAAGTAATGCTCCTCTTCTTGAGCCACCTTACTCATCATGACGATGGCACCTCCATGCTCATAATCTTCCCAATGGAAGCCTTTATCGTCTTGCAAAATGACCTTTCCTTTCAAGTCTAGCATAGTAGTATGCAAGCCATTTTTGGTCATTCGGCACTCGACTGCTGCAGTCTTTATGGATACATAGTTTTTTCTTTCTACAATCTGCAATTTGGATACCGCAGGGCTGAAGTCGGGTGCGATTGCATAGGAAAAATCTTGTAGGAAATAACCTTCAGGAGCAAAGCGAAAGCGAAAAATCTCGTCTGTCAGTACGTATACATTGAGCAGCAAGCCATTGTCACAGCGAAAAGTGATGACATGATCTTGTTTGGTGTACGAGAGGAGCTGACCAGGAAAAAGTTCGCGTGTATGGACAACTGGCTCTTGATTCATATGGTTAGTGGATATTTTGGATCTTGGGTGAATGTATGAAAGTTATAGGAGCATCTCGGAGCCTGTCAAGGAAATATGCGTGCATGCTCATTTTTCGATGTGTAACCTGTCACAAGCTATGCCAAATTCCTAATTTTTAAACATAATTTTCCTTCTTTCATAAGGAAAAGCTCGCATCTGTGTAGATATGTCAAGGAAATAAGAAAAATGTCAGAATTAACCTAAATATTTCCTGTTAGATGATGCTGGCAGACGGTTTTTTCTTGGGTTGACTTGTAGGCGCTGATAAAGAGGAGGATATTTTTGGGCCTACCTGCTGAAATGGGGGTTTGTATAAAAAAAGGAGGTACAGACATGCTATGTACTGTACCTCTGCTTTCCTCAAAAATTGCTATATAAATACTAACTACTATTTAAAGTTTGCGAATTATACGATAGAAATCAAGTGTTTATCTATCTGAATATCAGGTGATTTTCTACGAAATCGATTACGTAAACGGTTTCGGTATATATAAAAAGTGAAATATTTTTTTGGAATGATCAGATTTTGTAAAAAATCTAAAGAAAAAGGGGTTGAACAGCTTTTTTTGATGTCGGATGCATACAGAAAATCCTAAGAAAGGTGGTAGATGCATTGCGCGGGTTCAGAGAAATACGCTAAAAAAAGAAGGCATGGGCATGCTAATGAAGAAATCCTTTAATTCGGGCTATGAAACACCTTCTACTTTTTTGGTCCCTCATCACGGGCTTTTCCTTCATCCAGGCTCAGGATACCTTGCCCAACTCAGACACGACGCAGTTTACTTTTCAGTTATTACCCGTCATCCAATCTGATCCTTCTCCACATCTCATCCTTCATCCTTCACTCTGGTGGAATGGTTTCAGTGGGGCACAAGCAGGATTGGGTGCTTATGTGCAAAAGGAACCTTTCGATTTGTATGGGATGGTAAGATACGGGACAGGGATAGGTGTTAATTCTGCCATTGTACCTGATTTTGATGCATTTGCTGATAGCTTTCAGCGTGTCAATTATTTGGTCCGTGCCCGATGGCATAAAGACTTAACTACGCTTCCCTTTTGGAAAGCGGTCACCAACGTGGCGCTTGTCGCTGAGAGTCAAAGCAAGGATGGCCTCAATCGCCATGCATTAAATCTAGACATGGATATTTTGGGTATGAGGGAGAATAAAAGAAAAAAAGAACGCGGAAAGGAAGATCCTCGCTGGCGAATCAAAAGTCCAGGTCTTCGAATTGTCTATCAGAAAATGCCTATGGACTATTTCCGTAACTACCTCAACTTTCCTGATCAGTGGTCAGCAGAGAAGCGAAATGTATTTACTGAGCTGAAATTTCGGCTTACTTCCTATCCCTTGCGCAAGCGTGAGTATGCAGGGAGAAAGTTTGACATCACGCAGGTATTTTCTACTAAGCTGAGATCTAGTCTCCCTGGCAGTGCGCATGACTATGGCTGGTTGGAGGCAACCTATGCCTACTACGTGAATTGGAAGTCATTGAGATTGGATCTGTCAGCCTTCGGGCGCATGGGATGGGGGAGAGCGCCGCTGGAGTCTGCCTTGTACCTTGCAGGTGGGAGTCCCGAAGAGATGTACGATCATCCTGGCCTAAACCGAGGAATTGCCACAGAAGCCCTGACGCAGAATGATATCGGGAGGCAAACGGCGCATTTACAATATGTCGGAGGACTGAATCTCAGAGGGTATAATGGCTATCGAGCGGAGCTGGAAAATTTTCAGCCTGAATGGTATGGAGATCACGGCCTTGCGACGCATGCAGAGATAGGGTGGGTCTCTCAAAAAGCAAGCAATGCTTCCTTATGGGGCCAAGGGACAACGTATGAATATCGCTTATACGCCTTTTGGGATGGAGGAATGATAGGCAGGGGCAATGATACAGCCGCCATCCGTGACATCATATGGGGCAATTGGAGGATGGACGCAGGGGTGGGAGCGGAAGTTCGACTGCGTTTCTCTGGCGCTACCCCTTGGCCTAGGAATTCAGGACGCCCGCTGAGCTTGAGAGTAGATTTCCCCCTTTTCCTCAGTCGACCTCCCGCTACAGAGGATTTCTTCCAATTTCGGTGGCTGATTGGTCTGGGGACTACGCTATAAAAAAGGAGCAGAATCTTTTTCATCCTGCTCCTAGCTAATGATATTTCGGGATGTGTAGATCGGAGTCTACGCATAGCGGGGAATGAGTATTTCCCTAACCTGCTTCACCATCTCGTTTGGTACGCATGTAGACCTTGGAGATTCTGTTCCACATATTTATTCTACTGTAGTCTTAGCCAGTGCTTGGGCAATCTGCACCGCATTGGTAGCTGCTCCCTTGCGCAGATTGTCTGCCACAATCCACATATTTAGGCCATTTTCGATGGATTCATCGCGGCGTATACGCCCTACAAAGGTCTCATCTTTGCCATGGGCATTGCGTGGCATGGGATATACATTGTTGGCAGGGTCATCTTGTACGATGACATTGGGTGTATTTGCTAGCAGCGTACGGATGTCTGAGATTTCGAAGGGCTTGTGTGTTTCAATATTCACCGACTCCGAGTGCCCACCGTAGACAGGTACACGGACAGCCGTAGCTGTAATCCCAATGGAGTCGTCTCCGAGAATTTTACGCGTTTCGTGTACGAGTTTCAGTTCCTCCTTGGTGTAGCCATTGTCAAAGAAGATGTCACAATGCGGCAACACATTGAGGTCGATGGGGTGAGGATACACTTGGTTGGTGGCTTCGCCCTTACGTTCTTCGAGGAGCTGATCCCAGGCAGCTTTGCCAGTACCTGTCACGCTTTGATAGGTGGAGATCACAAGGCGTTTGAGGCCATATGTAGCGTGAATCGGGGCGAGGGCCATGACCATTTGTATAGTAGAGCAGTTGGGATTGGCGATCACTTTACTTCCCTGTACGGCATCCATATTGATCTCAGGCACGACCAGAGGGGTATCAGGGTCCATGCGCCAGGCTGAGGAGTTGTCGATGACAGTGGTTCCTACGGCGGCGAACTGCGGGGCAAATTCCTTGCTCACGCTCCCTCCAGCTGAGAAAAGCGCGATATTAGGCTTCGCTGCTATCCCTGCTTCCATGCTCACGACGGTGTGTTTCTTTCCTTTGAACGTCACCTCAGCTCCGACCGAACGTGCCGAAGCTACAGGAACCAACTCAGATACAGGAAAATCGCGTTCTTCGAGTACGCGCAACATTTCGGTGCCCACGAGACCAGTGACACCCACGACAGCTACTTTCATTTATTATAACATTGAGAAGTCAGACATAAGAAGACAGACGATCTTTCATCAAGAAAAGTTTGAGCAATCTGTCTATCTCCTATCCCTCATTAAATTTCGATTGCAAAGATAGGGGAAAGTTCGGTTATCGAAACGGACGTCTAGCAGACGTTTGGGATGATTGAGAATTTGAGGGAGTGGATCATTCTTTAGCTTCCCTAAGAACGAGTTCAAAGAGTGAAGGCGAGATCCTGAATCCTAGTTTTTGAAGTTCTATCAACAGAGGGATAGGGGCTATGGTGATCCTCATTTACGTCTCATAAAAAATACATCCTCCTAAATCCTCTCATCCTGAGAATCCTGTTAAGTACCTACACAAATAAAGACGTAGAACACTGCCTCCTCTTGAGCATATATTTAGCCTTATTTACAAACTGAAAGGGACCAGTTCTGCGCTTAGCAGGAGAGAGAATTTTCCATACATAAGCAAATCGAAATCATAGGGCATTGGATTCTTCTCACACAAAAAAGCCCAACTACACATCCGTAGCTGGGCTTAGCTAAGCGCGCGTACACGCACAAGTATCTCTTATCCCACGGTCTCTCCTCTCGTAGCGAAGCGGTCCCTACACATAAGGCTCGCCATGACTACTCTTCAGATCCGTCACGATCTCCTTGATAAACTGCTCATCATCTTTTTTACAGATAAGCAGGGCATTCTCAGTGTCGACGACGATGAAGTCCTCCATGCCTTTGACCACAATCATTTTTCCCTCCTTGTCTGTTTTGATCATGTTATTTCCTCCTTCATACATGATCACATTGCCTTGCAGGGCATTTTCGTGTGCATCTCTGTGGCTATTGGCATGTACAGATCCCCAGGTCCCCAAGTCGCTCCAGCCAAAATCTGCTGGAATCACATAGACGATGTTGTCCTTATCTGCCTTCTCCATGATGCCGTAGTCCATCGACTCGTTTTTGCAGACAGCATAAGTCTCTGCGATGGCAGCTCTTTCGCCCTCCGTGTAGTAAGCATCCACAATCCCGCTAAACTGCTCGGCCATGTCGGGCAGATAGTTGGTAAATGCTGTGGTGATCGTCTTGGCCGAGAAGAGGAAAATCCCTGCATTCCAGACATAATCTCCACTCTCTACAAATCCTTTGGCTACCTCTAGGTTGGGCTTCTCTGTAAATGTTTTGACTTGGTAGTATCCATTGTCTTTCTCATCCTCGATAAATTGGATGTACCCATAGCCTGTATCAGGGCGAGAAGGCGTAATTCCCAATGTCATGATGATGTCTTCCTTTTCGCAGGCTTCCAATCCCAGGAGAATTTTCTGCTTAAAGACTTCTTCCTTTTGGATCAGGTGGTCAGAGGGGGCGACCACGAAGGTAGCGTTGGGATTGATCTTATGGATCTTGTATGCAGCATAAGCGACACAGGGAGCTGTATTTCTTCCTACAGGCTCTAAGAGGATCTGATCGTCAGACATAGAGGGAATTTGCTCTTTGACCAGATCAAAGTAGCGCTCATTGGTCACTACATAGATATTTTCAGCGGGAACAAAGCTGGCAAAGCGATCGAAAGTATCCTGAATCAGGGTTTTTCCAGTACCAAGAATATCATGGAATTGCTTGGGGAATGCGGCTCGGCTCATGGGCCAGAAGCGACTGCCGATGCCGCCTGCCATGATGATCACGTAATGGTTTTGATTTTGCATTGAAGTCCGTCCTTAATTAAGCGACAAAAGTATAGAAATTGATACGTAATGTTGTCTGAATTTTTTTCGAAATAAAAGTAAGGATTGCAGAATGCGAACAAGAATCTCTTTATTCCAATGGAAATAATCTGTGGGTGGATGGTTTGATTATGCCGAAAAACCGTAGTAAATGTCATCTTCAGTCAACTAAGACCCATTTTGATTTTCATTCTGAATATGAATAAACCTTTCTTCTGCTCCTATCTTTCCTCATGAAATTTTCTCTCACTTTGTAACATCCCCTGTCTTCTCCTCCAATCTCTTGACCTCTTCCGAAATTCTCCCTACGACTTCTCCCCGAATATTACATAAGCAAGCGATGACACCTTGACACTAGCCTGTTCCTACTTACATCTGACCTGTTTCATAAATGGTTAGTTCATATTTTTGGAAATGTTGTTTAGTGTCTATTCCGTTAAATGAACTGAGTGGGCGGTAAAATTTGCTTAATAGGCGGGTGAAATTTATGCGAAAAATTTTACAACGAAGTTTGGGAGCTTGGGGCTCTAAACTGGGAATCGTATGGGTGCTGGTGAGCTTGATGGGTACATGTGCCCACGCTCAAGTCAATGCCAACTTCACAGCGGATGTCACATCTGGCTGTAGTCCCCTCACCGTGAGGTTTACAGATCTTTCTACTGGAAATGTCAATGAGTGGTTTTGGGACTTTGGAAATGGAAATACCTCTACATTTGACGATGTGATTGCAGT
The DNA here is from genome assembly GCA_039820545.1 of Bacteroidota bacterium. Taxonomy (GTDB): domain Bacteria; phylum Bacteroidota; class Bacteroidia; order J057; family J057; genus JALEFZ01. The sequence continues at coordinate 182,546 of JBCBPW010000002.1, forward strand.
GTACTCTGTACCAGGAACTTATACGGTCTCCTTGACGGTCAGAGATACTGTAGGAGGCTTTCTCAGCACACGTACTGAGACAGGGTATATTACAGTTTTCAACGATCCTGCGGCAGACTTTGCTGTAGACACTAGTAGTGGCTGTGCCCCATTGAGTGTGAATTTCTCCGAAAATGTTACCCTAGGAGATGCAGGTATCCAATCTTACACCTGGGACTTTGGAGATGGAAATCTGGGCACGGGAGCTAATCCCAACCATATTTATACCGCAGCAGGAACTTTCACGGCGACTTTGGTTGTGGTAGACTCCAATGGCTGTCAAGACACCAGGATCTATAATGACTTGGTTACAGTATCAGATGTGGCCAATATCTCATTTACTGCGACGCCTCAGACAGGCTGTGCCGCCCCATTGACTGTCACGTTTAATTCTACTGTCACTCCAGCGGGTACTTATTCCTATCTATGGGACTTTGGGGATGGCAATACATCGAATGCAGAAGATCCCACACATATCTATCTCGCCAATGGGGACTACGATGTGAGCCTGACCATCATAGATGGCAGTGGCTGTCAAGAGACCGTGACACAAACCAACTTTGTTCTGATCAACCAGCCAACGGCTGAATTTTCTGCTTTAGATACAACCATCTGTACAGGGCAAAGCATACAGTTCATCAACGAATCCATCGGTGCCGATTCCTATTTATGGAATTTTGGAGATGGCAATACGTCTACACAGACCAATCCTTTTCATACATACGCCACGCCAGGAACGTATTCGGTTTCTTTGGAGGCCATCAATTCGGCGGGTTGTAGCGACATCGAAGGGAAATCGGGCTATGTCACGGTCAATGTGACCCCCGCACCAGGATTCACAGCCGATCAAAACATCAGTTGTAACAGTCCCATGTTTGTCAACTTCACTGACAACAGTACAGGTACGAATATTGCTTGGGAATGGGATTTTGGTAATGGCAGTTTTTCGTTTTCACAAAATCCTACCACCGTCTACCTGACACCTGGGTTGTACGATGTATCGTTGACGGTCACATCAGCTGATGGTTGTCAGGCGACAGAGACAGTACCCAACTATATCTTTTTGGGGCAGCCTGACGCGGAGTTTGCCATGAGTCGAGTCGAGGGATGTATTCCTTTGAGTGTAGAGTTTACAGATTTGAGTACCTCTCCTACTGATCCCATCGTCACTTGGTCGTGGAACTTTGGGGATGGAACGGGTTCTGCCCAGCAAAATCCTACGCATGTCTACACGGCTCCTGGTCAGTATACAGTCACATTGACCACTGTCACAGCGAGTGGGTGTACCAATGTGGAGACCTTTCAGTTTATCGAGGCAGGGACCCTTCCTACAGCGGAGTTTGATGCCAACCCTTTGTTAGCCTGTGTAGGAGATGTGATTCAGTTTCAAGATTTGACGACAGGAGGAGCTACAGAGTGGGAATGGAACTTCGGCGACGATCCCTTGGGTTCTGCCCAGCAAAATCCTGCCTATACGTACAATGACACGGGCTCGTTCAACGTCACTTTAGTCGTTTCTAACCTTGGGTGTCGTGATACGATGACGAAGTTGGATTTCATCCGAATCAATGGACCTGTAGCCGACTTCAGTTTCACGCCTACTGTAGGCTGTAATCCTCCTTTGACAGTCGCCTTCTTGGATGAGTCGGGTACAGCGGACACCTATATCTGGGATTTTGGAGATGGCAATACATCGACTGCCCAAAACCCTACCCATACCTACACGGGTACAGGAGATTTTACCATCACGCTTACCGTCAGCAGTACGACTACAGGTTGTGTGGACAATGAGCAAGCCAATATTTCGATCACCAATCCCAGTGCGAATTTTACTTCGGATGTAGACTTTGGGTGTGGGCCTTTGGAGGTGAATTTCACAGAGACTTCTTCTAATGCAACGGCCTTTTTCTGGGATTTTGGAGATGGCAATACCTCTACAGCAGCCAATCCCACCCATACCTATGCTGCTTCGGGAGAATTTACTGTTACATTGATTGCGTCGGATGGAAACTGTGCTGATACGCTTGTGCGTACCAACTACATCGACGTCATCGGTCCTGACGCGAACTTCAGCGCGGGGACGCTGACAGGTTGTGCGCCGCTGGGCGTGACATTTACGGACCTCTCGGTCGCAGACTCGGGGACCTCACTGGTCAATTGGCAGTGGGACTTCGGAGATGGTGGGGTAGGCACAGGCCCTAATCCGACTTATACGTTCAACACGCCAGGGAATTATGACATTACGTTACGCGTCCTGGATTCGGAAGGCTGTATTGACAGCATCACACGCACCAGCTATATCCAGCCTACCTTCCCGACGGCAGCGTTTACTACGACAGACTCTACAGGTTGTCCAGGTTCCTTAATTTCCTTCATCAACCAATCGGTCGGACAAGGATTGAGTTACAATTGGGATTTTGGAGACGGGACCAGTTCTTCTGCGCCTAATCCTATACACCTATTCCCTGGAAACGGAAACTACAACATCACCCTCACGGTGACAGACGGGAATGGCTGTATCGATGCCCGCGTCAAGTCGAGCTTTATATCAATTGCCAATCCAACAGCCAACTTCGTGGCTGATACGACTTCGGCTACCTGTCCTCCCCTCACGGTAAACTTTACAGACATCTCAAGTGCAGATGTGGTGAGTTGGTATTGGGAGTTTGGAGATGGGAGTACGTCTACGCTGGCGAATCCTTCCAAGATCTATGCAACAGCAGGCGACTTCACCGTCCGACTGATCGTCGAGTCCAATGATGGCTGTCGCGACACGATGGAGATGACGGACCTCGTCCAGATCAGTGGTCCTACGGGGACCTTTGGGTTCAATCCTGTGGCAGGATGTAATCCTTTAAATGTCACCTTTAGTGTCAACAGTCCCGATCCTTCTTACACTTATGATTGGGACTTTGGCGATGGTACAGGGGGGACGGGTACGACCATTAACCATACTTATTTTAACGATACCACGATCAATCCTACCATGCTGATTGAAGATGCTTCGGGTTGTATCGTGTCAGTCACCAGTCCCAATCCAGTGGAGATTTATCCCCTGCCTGTACCTGCCTATACGGTGACAGTGACAGAGATCTGCTTGGGTGAATCTTTGACCTTTACCAATACGACGACCTCAGAGCGCGCAATTGTAGACTTCACGTGGATATTTGGAGATGGAGATAGTTCTAATTTGACGAATCCTTCGCACACCTATCTGGATACAGGGATGTATGTGGTCCAGTTGGTGGCGACGACGGTGGATGGTTGTGAAGACACAGCAGCAAGCCCAATCACGATTCGTGTAACGGCTCCTCCTACGGCTGCTTTTACCGCGGCACCTACCGCAGCTTGTGAACCTGCCAGTGTAGCGTTTTTGGAGTCTTCCTCTGGTTATTTTTCAATTATAGATTGGGCTTGGGATTTTGGAGATGGAGTAGGGGACAATGGCCAGATCATTCCCCCGCATACTTACATCAATGATGGGATTTATGCCGCTACCTTGACAGTGACAGACAATCGAGGCTGTACAGGTTCTGCCACGCGAAACATTACTGTGAATCCGCTACCCAATGTGGATTTCAGTGCGTTTCGATATGGCTGTGCCCCACTTCCGGTGGCTTTTACGGATTTGACGACAGGTTCTTTTCCTGCTACGGACTGGGAATGGGATTTTGGAGATGGATTGACTTCTACCCAACAAAACCCTACACATATCTATGCCAATGATGGCAACTACACCGTTACCCTGACGGTGACAGATACCAATGGATGTCGCCGTACCTTGACGCGCAATAATTACATCCAGCTTGGGCGTCCCAATGCCGCTTTTAGCTCCAATGCGGGCATCACTTGCCCACCTCAGACGGTCAACTTTAACAACCTCTCTTTGGGAGACACGACCATCAGCTACGCTTGGGACTTTGGCGATGGTGTGACATCTAATCTGACGAACCCCACACACACCTACACGACTTCCGATACGTTTGATGTGCGCTTAGTTGTGACCAATATCTTTGGTTGTACCGATACGGCGATAGATCCACAGCATGTCATTACCTATGATTTGCCGATTCCGAGCTTTACGGTTTCAGATTCTCAGGCCTGTGTACCTGAAAATATCATTTTCACGAGTACCAGTACACCCAGTCCGAGTGGAGCAGCCCTTGTATCCTATCAATGGGACTTTGGTACAGGAACAGGTACAAGTACGCCCACGACGAGTTTCCTCTATACCTCAGACGGAACCTATACAGCTAGCTTGACTGTAACCGACGCCAATGGCTGTAGCAACAGCACCACACGTACCATCCGAATCTTTCCCAATCCTGTGGTCGACTTCGTAGCAGGGGATACCGTAGGATGTGCCGTAACCAGTATTGGATTTACGGATATGACGACAGGAAGCTTTGCACCTGTGTCTTGGTTGTGGGACTTCGGTGACGGGACGACGGGAACAGGACAAAACCCTGTACATACCTATTTCAATGACGGTAGCTATGACATCAAGCTCGTGGCAACAGACATCAACGGTTGTGTCGATTCCTTGACACGTCCTAATTATATCAACCTGGATCATCCAGATGCCGATTTTAATGTTTCGGCTGTCTTGGCCTGTCCTGGGGAGGTGATTTCCTTCACAGATATCAGTACAGGACCTTTTGCCATGGTGAGTTGGGCTTGGGATTTTGGAGATGGAAATATTTCAAATGCTCAGAATCCTACGCATGCTTATACCAATCCGGGCACATATACCGTAACCTTGATCGTCAGTGACGGCATCAACTGTCGTGATACGATCGTTAAAACGGCCTTGGTCAATGTATACACAGGACCCTCAGCCGCTTATACTTATATCCCATCTAATGGCTGTAATCCTTTGACGGTCAGTTTTACCGATGGGTCTACGAGTGGGTCTGTAGGCATCGTTTCTCACCTTTGGACATTTGGAGATGGTAATGGTTCTGCTCAGCAAAATCCCATCTACACCTTTACTTCACCAGGAGTATACGATGTGCGTCTACTAGCGACGGATGCCAATGGCTGTGTAGATACAGTAACCCAATCGGTTGAAGTATTCGAAGTACCCAATGTTGCCTTCACAGCAGATATCCGCCGAGGATGCAGCCCCTTGACTGTCAATTTCTCAGATTTGACAACCACTCCTTATGTCAAGGTAGCCTGGGAATGGGATTTTGGCGATGGAAATACCTCAAATGCACCTTCTCCCTCTCATACCTATACAGACAACGGAGCCTACACCGTAAAGCTGGTCGTGACAGACCAAAACGGCTGTAAGGATTCGGTCATACACAATGACTTTATTCGCCTCTCTCAGCCTTTTGCCAACTTCACGCTGGACCGCGCGGAGGTATGTCCCAATGAACCTATCGGAGTACAATTTACAGATGGGACGGTACACGATACCACCATTACTTCGTGGAGTTGGAGTTTTGGAACAGGTGATAACAGCACAGATCAGAATCCACTCTATACGTATGCTACGCCAGGTGTATATAATGTGACGCTTGAGGTGACAGACTTATTGGGTTGTACAGACGATACCACATTCACCAATATCATATCTGTCCTTTCGCCTGCCACCGCTTCCTTCATGATGTCGGATACGCTAGATTGTACACCTTTGGGCATTTCCTTCACAGATACTTCGGTACCTGGTGATACGGCCCTTCAAGCATGGTTGTGGGATTTTGGGACAGGCGACAGCTCGCTTCAACAGAATCCCTCTTATGTATGGACAACACCTGGAATCTACACCGTCCGCCTGACCGTGACAGATGAAAATGGTTGTTTGACGACAGATAGCACGACGGTGCAAGCTTATGAGTTGCCTACTGCAGACTTCTTCACAGCGGATACTTTGGGTTGTAGCCCTGCCGTCATCACATTTACAGAGAATAGTACTTCCGCTGCCCCTATTGCCTACAGACGTTGGGACTTTGGAGATGGGACTTTTGTGGAGAATGTGCTGAACCCTACGAAAACGTATGCAGGGGATGGAGACTATACGGTTTCGCTTTTGGTACGGGATGTCAATGGATGTGAGGATGTGATCACAAAAGTCAACTATATCCGGCTGTCGCATCCTGTAGCGCAATTCTCCTTTGACCAGGCAGAAGTATGTCCAGGGATTCCTGTAGGCGTGACCTTCACCGATCAATCGATCCCTGATCATCCGCTGGTATCATGGGATTGGGACTTTGGAGATGGCAATTCCTCTGCTTTACAAAATCCCACCTACTCCTATGCTGTGCCTGGAAACTATTCGGTGATTTTGACTGTCACCAATATATATGGGTGTACCGATTCGGATACGGTGAGTGGAAGTATCACGGTCTTGAATCCACCTACAGCTGCATTCTCGGCCATAGATACAGCTGATTGTGCGCCTTTTAGTACGGGATTCCTGGATCTTTCGACTACGGGAGATACGACACTGCAAAGCTGGACGTGGGATTTTGGTGACGGGAATGGCTCATTACAACAAAACCCTGCACATATTTATCCCAATCCCAACACATACACCGTCCAACTGACAGTAACCGATGCCAATGGCTGTCAGGACTCAGCCCAACTCAATGTCGAAAGCTACGAGCTTCCTGTCGCAGATTTTATGTCGACTGATACACTCGGTTGTGCAGGACAATCCATAGACTTCGCAGACCTCTCCACAGGGCCGACAATCATCACTACTTGGTTGTGGGATTTTGGAGATGGAAATACCTCTACATTTAAGAATCCCAGTCATATCTATACAGTAAATGATGTATATACGGTGAGTCTGACGGTGACAGATCTGAATGGATGTACCCACACAGTGACCAAGCCAGATTATATTCGACTGACGTCACCTGTGGCAGATTTTGATCAGGACCGTCGTCAGGCATGTCCAGGTGGAGAAATTCGGTTTGCCGATCTTTCGGTACCCGACCATCCATTGACGGATTGGTTGTGGGATTTCGGAGATGGGAATACCTCTACCGATCAAAATCCTGCGCATACCTATGCCAATCCGGGATTCTACAATGTAAGTTTGACAGTGACCAACATCTACGGGTGTACCAACACCCTTACGAGGAATAATCTCATTGAGATCTTTACGCCTCCTACGGCGCAGTTCAACCTCTCGGATTCTCTAGGCTGTGTGCCTTTTCCAGTCACCGTCATCAACACGTCTGTCGGAAATAGTAATGCCATCGCGAGCTTTCAGTGGACATTTGGCAATGGAGACACATCTGTGAGCAATACCACTACAGCGACTTATCTCGCAGGTGGGGCGTATGACATCGTACTAGAGGTGGCAGACACGGAGGGCTGTGTAACTACTATACAGAAGACAATCAATGCGTTTGACCGACCGACAGCGGGATTTTTCACCAACGATGTGCAAGGATGTGTACCGCTGACGGCTTCCTTTAGTCAGACATCTTCGGGACCTGCGCCGATCAGTACGTTTACGTGGGATTTTGGCGATGGAAATACGAGTACGCAGAGCAATCCTACCTATACCTATCAGGATAGTGGGTTATTCACCGTCCAACTCATCGTGACGGACTTCAATGGATGTGCGGATACATTGGTACGACCCGATTACATCAAATTAACAGAACCCGTAGCAGAATTTACGACGAGCAGCTTACAGCTATGTGAGGGACAGCAGGTCACCTTTACCGATGCGAGCATACCCGATACGACTATCCTCAATTACTTCTGGAACTTTGGAGATGGAACCACAGGTACAGGTAGTACAGTTCAGCATGTATATGCCAGTGACGGGAACTACACGGTGCAGTTGATCATCGAGAATGTCGTAGGTTGCCGAGATACGATGGTGAAAACGAGTTTGGTACAAGTAGCAGATAAGCCAGAGGCACAATTTGTTCCTACAGACGTATCGGGTTGTGCGCCTTTTGCCACGTCATTCACCAATACTACCATCGTCAATACTTTCCCGATCGCAAGTTATACTTGGGACTTTGGCAATGGGGATAACTCTAATCTGCCCAATCCCAGTGCGAGCTATCCGACACCAGGTGTCTACACGGTGCAGCTGATAGCCACAGATCAAAACGGATGTGCCGATACGGTTTCACGTACAGTCGAAGCCTTTAGTTTACCTCTCGCAGACTTTACCAGTGGAGATACACTGGGCTGTGCACCGTCCACGAGTATCTTTATTAGCACCTCGACGGGTAGCTATCCGATCAGTAGCTATCTGTGGGATTTTGGGGATGGCAATACGTCCACCCAGCAGTTCCCTACCCATGTGTACACTTCCACTGATACCTTCGATGTCACCCTACAAATAGAGGATATCAATGGTTGCCGTGATACTATTACTAAGCAGGACTATGTACGCTTGAGCTTGCCTGCACCAGACTTTACAGTAGATACTACTTCTGCTTGTCCTGGGACCTCTCTTACCTTCATGGATACTTCTCTACCTGACCATCCCTTGACAGGTTGGTCATGGGACTTTGGAGATGGAAATACAAGTACGAGCCAGAATCCAACACATGTCTACAGTGCGACAGGCTTTTATGATGTGACTTTGACTGTGACCAATGTCTATGGATGTAGTGAGTCGATTACGAAGGTACAGTTTGTCGAAATCTTGAGTCCTCCTACGGCGCAGTTTACCCTCTCAGATACAGCGGGTTGTGTTCACTTTACACTAAACCTCCTCAATACTTCTGTAGGAAATAGTGGGACAGTCACAGGGATTCTATGGGATTTGGGCAATGGGGATTCGTCTACCCTGAATAATCCAGTTATTGTTTATCCTACTTCAGGGAGCTACAACATTACGTTGACGGTGACCGATGACAATGGCTGTATATCTACCGCAACAGAGAGCGTCGCTGTGTTTGATGGACCGACCGCTTCTTTCTTCACCAATGATATCTTAGGCTGTCCTCCACATGCGGTTGGATTTACGAATACATCTACAGGACTTGCCTCTATTGCGAGCTACGCCTGGGACTTTGGGGTAAGTGGAGGCAGCAGCACCCTTCCTTCTCCTACCTTTACTTACAATGATACAGGCAGCTATCATGTCTCTCTGATTGTGGAGGATGTCAACGGCTGTCGTGATACACTGGTACGGACAGACTATATACAAGTGCGAGAGCCACAAGCTGACTTTACGACTTCGAGCACACAGCTTTGTGAGGGGGAGAGGGTCACCTTCATGGATGCCAGTACGGGAGATACCACCTTGGTGAATTGGTTTTGGGACTTTGGAGATGGCAATACCGCCATAGGTGATACGGTGCAGCATACCTATACAGCAGATGGAGCTTATACGGTGCGTTTGATCATTGAAAATGTAGTAGGATGCCGCGATACCATCGAGCGCGTCAACTTCATTCAGGTATCACGCGGGCCGAATGCTGCATTTACCCTCTCATCACCAGCTGATTGTGCGCCTTTTGCCCTTACGCTGACGAATACATCTACAGCCACGACTTTCCCGATTGTGGGTTATGCATGGGATTTTGGAAATGGAGATACTTCGAATACGCTGAGTCCATCTGTCAACTATCCTATTCCTGGCGTCTATACCGTCAGACTGATTGCGACAGATCAAAACGGGTGCTCGGATACTGTATCCCAAAATGTAGAATCCTACAGCTTGCCATTTGCGGACTTCGAAAGCGCCGATACGGTAGGCTGTGCGCCTCAAAGTGTCGTCTTTGTCAATACTTCGGGTGGAAGCAATGGCTTAGCAAACTTTGCCTGGAATTTCGGTGATGGCAATAGCTCTACCGATCAATTCCCAACGCACGTTTACGCAAATAATAATATCTACGATGTATCGCTTTGGGTAGAAGATGTCAATGGCTGTCAGGACTCGATCACTAAGCAGGCCTATATTCGTCTTTCTCTTCCTGTGGCTGATTTTACAGTCAACATGCCCAGTGCTTGTCCGGGAACACCGATGACATTCTCCGATAATTCTACACCTGATACCACTCTGACCAACTGGACTTGGGACTTTGGAGATGGGACGACAGGTACAGGATCGACAGTGAGTCATACTTATGCTTTGCCAGGACAGTATACTGTGACGCTTACAGTGACCAATGTGTTGGGTTGTGAGGATACGGAGGTAAAAACGGCCTTTGTCAATGTCTTGAATCCACCAACTGCGGCCTTCATCCCCGTAGATTCACAAGAATGTACGCCGCTGATCACGATCTTTAACGACGTTTCTACGCCAGGAGATGGCACGATTGTCAGTTGGAGCTGGGATCTGGGCAATGGCAATACTTCTGCCTCGACCAATCCTACAGGTATCTATCCATTAGAAGGAATCTATGACGTATCCTTAATGGTGACCGATGCCAATGGGTGTGTAGATTCAGTGACAAGACAGGTGACGGCTTTGACACTTCCAGTAGCAGACTTCGTAGCGAGTGATACTTTGGGATGTTCGCAGGACATTACCTTCACAGATCTGACGGTTTCTCCCTACAACATCGCAGGGTGGAAGTGGTACTTTGGCGATGGCGATAGCTCTACGCTACAGGCGCCTACACATACCTATTTCTTCTCGGGTACCTATGACGTGACCTTGATTATATTCGACGAGTTTGGATGTACAGATACCATTTCCAAACCAAATTATATCAGTCTCACACGTCCTGTAGCCTTATTTGCACAGGATCAAGATGTGGTTTGTCCAGGAACCGAAGTCGCATTCTTTGACTTCTCAATTCCTGACTTCCCGATCATTGACTGGAGCTGGGACTTTGGGGACGGTGGTTCAGGTAGCGGGCAATTCCCTACGCATACCTTCACCACGCCAGGTGCTTATACCGTGACCTTGACAGTGACGAATACGCAAGGATGTACGGATACGGAGACTGCATTGATCACTGTCAATACACCTCCACAAGCAGCCTTCAATACTTCGACCAATGGTGGTTGTGTGCCCTTGGCAGTCTCTTTCGGGGATATGTCTCAAGCATTTGGGGGGGTGAATATCATCAGTCGGCAATGGGACTTTGGAGATGGCGTAACAACGGGATCTGTCAATCCTAATTATATCTACCAAACACCAGGTGTCTATACTGTGACACTGACCGTGACGGATGGAAATGGTTGTACGCACGATACGACAGCTATAATCAATGCCCAGGGCTTACCTACCATTGATTTTACAGTCGATCAGTCTGTGGGTTGTCCGCCAGCTAATGTGACCTTTACCAACCAGACGACCACCAATGCGGGTATTCAGTCCTTCTTGTGGCACTTTGGCGATGGGGATTCTTCTGCTTTGACGAGTCCGAGCCATACCTACACAGATACTGGGGCGTTTGATGTGCAGCTGATTGCCTTTGATGTCAACGGTTGTTCGGATACCCTGCAACGCAATGCTTACATTAGGCTGAGCTTCCCCGATGCAGATTTTACCTACACGCCTGATGAGGGCTGTCCAGGACTGACGGTACAGTTTACAGATATATCTACGCCTGATACCACGCTGGATACTTGGATTTGGGACTTTGGAGATGGATCGACGGGTACGGGAAATAACCCCCAACATACCTACAATACACCTGGACTGTATACGGTATCGCTTACCGTGGTCAATGTCCTAGGTTGTAGCCATACAGAAACCAAGACGCAGATCATTGAGGTAAATACGCCACCTTCTGTGGACTTTGCTCCATCAGATACCGCTGCTTGTGTACCGCTTAGTTTGACATTTTTCAATACTTCTACAGGCAATACAGGACTGATTCAGGGATATGATTGGGACTTTGGCAATGGCCAGACATCGACACTGGTCAATCCTAGCGCGACTTTCACGCAGTCAGGGATTTATCAGGTGAAACTGATCGTCACAGACAACGATGGTTGTATCGACTCGGTCACCCACCCTGTCAACGTGCGGGCGCTCCCCTCTCCCGACTTCACCGTCAATGATAGCCTCGGCTGTGCGCCAGCAACCTTCCTTTTCGTCGATCAATCACTGGCATCAGGAAATATTATTTCCCGCTTGTGGGACTTTGGAGATGGAACGACAGCGACTCAGCCATTTCCCAACCATACCTACAATCAAGACACCACCTTCACGGTAAGCTTGACCATCACCGATGAGTTTGGTTGTGTAAATACCATCGTGCGTCCCGATCTGATCAAGCTGACGCCGCCCGATGCAGACTTTGTCATGGATCAGGATGCCGTCTGTCCAGGAACAGACATTCAGTTTACAGATGTATCCAATGGCATCGCGCCTGTGATCAGTTGGAGTTGGGACTTTGGAGATGGAGCGACCTCTACGCTTCCCAACCCTGTGCATGCCTATGCGGCACCTGGAACCTATACTGTGTCTATGACGATCTTTGATGATCGTGGATGTACAGCGACAGTTACGAAGGTCGATACGATTGAGATATTTGGGAATCCCAACGCAGGATACACGCCTTCTGCCTTTAGTGGTTGTCCGCCCTTGAGTGTGACTTTCACAAATACCACTGGCTCTGGCTCATCGCCTATTCTCAACTGGCAGTGGGATTTTGACAATGGAAATAACTCCATCTTTACCGATCCTGTAGAGGTATTCTCGAATCCTGGAACCTATGATGTGAGATTGATTGCTACGGATGACAATGGCTGTAGAGATACGGCCAACCAGACGATCACCGTCTTTACACCTCCTGTAGCGGATTTTGCGGCGCCCGATACCATCGGCTGTTCACCTATCGACATTGCCTTCTTGGATCAGACACAGCCAGGAAGTGGAAATTTGGCCAGTTGGTCATGGACATTTGGGGATGGGGGAACCTCCTCAGTTCAGTTCCCTACCTATACCTACACAAGTGATGGTACCTATGATGTAAGCTTGCAAGTGGTGGATGTCAATGGCTGCTCCGATGCGGTCGCTAAGTCAGACTATATCCGCTTGACACGTCCGACGGCCAACTTCCTCCCCTCTGCTACACAGATATGTCCAGGTACGAGCATGTCATTCTTGGATATTTCTAATCCTGATACGACCATCGTAGGCTGGTTCTGGGAATTCGGCGATGGGACTACTTCGACAGATCCTAATCCTGTGCATGTTTACACCATTCCAGGTCAGTATACGATCTCTTTGACGATCACCAACGTCTTGGGCTGTAGCCATACCTTATCGCTTACAGACTTGGTAGAAGTACTCGAAGGCCCCAACGCCTTGTACACCCCTTCAGATCTAGAAGATTGTACGCCCTTCACGGCAGAGTTTGTAGACAATTCTATTTGGACGACTTCACCGATTGTCAGCTGGGTGTGGGATTTCGGCAATGGAAATACCTCTACGGCCCAGAATCCCAATAATACCTTTACGACGCCAGGAACTTATACGGCGACGCTGACGGTGACAGACAACCAGGGATGTAGCTCTACATTTACGAGAGATCTTACCTCGCTTGTGTTGCCGACGGCCAACTTTATCTCCTTGGATACCTTGGGTTGTGCGCCACATTCGGCACAGTTTACCGATCTCAGTACAGGTCCTGCTCCGATTACAGGATGGGCTTGGGATTTTGGGGACAATGAAACTTCGAACGCACAATTCCCCAACCATAACTATTTCAGTGATGGGGAATATGACGTCGAATTACGCGTGGTGGATGGCAGTGGGTGTCGCGATACTCTGCTCAAACCTGCGTACATCAGACTGACGAATCCTCAAGCCGACTTTGCTGTCGACACGACAGGTGGATGTCCAGGTTTGACCGTCAGCTTCTCAGATACCTCTATTCCTGATACGACCATCGTCAGTTGGTTGTGGGACTTCGGAGATGGAACTACTTCTATTGTCCAGAATCCTACGCATACCTACAGTGATCCTGGATCCTACACGGTGAGCATGACGATCACCAATGTCAAGGGATGTAGCCAGACCGCTACGCAAACTGGAATTGTGCAAGTTAGTGTACCACCTGTGGCAGACTTCCTCCTGGCCGATAGTATTTCGTGTGCGCCATTTGCCATTGACATCTCAGACAACACGCAGACGGTCAGCGCACCGATTACAAGTTGGAGTTGGGACTTTGGTACAGGGGATGTATCGACGCTTCAAGAGCCCAATTATACTTATCCGACACCTGGAAGCTATGTCATCAACCTACAGGTGGTAGATGCCAACGGATGTGGAGATCAAGTATCGAAGATCGTCATTGCGACGGATCGTCCTGTAGCGGATTTCATCAGTCCAGATACGCTAGGTTGTGCGCCTACAGATGTTGCCTTCTATGACCAGACGGTAGGGCCTTATCCTTTGACGGACTGGGAGTGGAGTTTTGGAGACTTCTTCAATGGAAATGGGCAAAACACGACCCATACCTATACCACAGATGGTATTTACGATGTCCAATTGGTCGTCACAGATCAAAATGGGTGTAGAGATACAGTAAGGAAGGAAAATTACATTCGTCTATCTCATCCTAAAGCAGATTTTACCCTTGATGAAACGGTAGGATGTCCAGGGCTAGATGTGACCTTCTCTGATTTGAGTCTTCCTGATACGACCTTAGTAGGATGGCTATGGGACTTTGGAGATGGTACGATCTCTGTGCAGCAGAATCCGACGCACTCCTTTGATCAGGCAGGAGAATACGATGTGAAATTGACAGTAACCAATATTTTGGGTTGTCAGGATTCTATCCTCTTCCCCAATGCCGTCAGGATCACCACTCCCCCTGAGGCCAGCTTCACAGCTTCCGATACAAGTGGTTGTGTGCCCTTCTCCGTGAACTTCGTCAACTTCTCTACAGCGAGCGCAGGTGTAGCGGATCAGCAGTGGATCATCGACGGCATTGCCAAAGGCCAGTCAGCGAATTTCTCCCAATTCTTTGATCAGGTAGGGGAGTATGAGGTAATCCTGATTGTCACAGATGCCAATGGTTGTTCGGATACAGCTACTCAGATGGTCTTTGTACGTCCGATTCCTGTGGCAGACTTCACCACCTCAGATGTGGAGGGCTGTAGTCCTGAAGTGATTACTTTCTTTGACTTAACAGTACATGCGCCGACACAGTGGGCATGGGAGTTTGGAGATGGAGGCACAAGCAATGAGCAGAATCCTGTCTACACCTATCAGGAGGATGGTATTTATACAGTGAAACTCACGGTAACTGACGAATATGGGTGTACAGATGAGGCAGAGCAGATCAACCTCATCAATCTGGATCATCCAGAAGTGGACTTCACTGCGGATTATACCCCAAGCTGTCCGCCGATGCTGGTAGACTTTAGCGCGCAGGCGACAGGACTAGCTGGAATCGCCAAGTGGGAGTGGGACTTTGGAAATGGGGTTCGTACCACGACATTGACGCCCGACTTCACCTACTCCTATCCGACCAACGGCGTCTTTGATGTGACGCTGACTGCAACCGACTCCAACGGTTGTGCGACGACAGTGATCATGCCCGATATGATTACGGTACTAGGAGATGTGATCCCCGATCCGATTCAGATAAGCAAGGTCTCTGTCGTGAAAGAAAATATGGTAGAGATTACCTTCAGTCCACACAATGACGATGATTTTCAATACTATACTGTGTACCGAGAAGAAGATGGTGTAGGCTTTGTCCCGATCGGTACGATCGAGTATATCAATGAGACGGTCTTCTATGATGAGACAGCCACGCCTGAGCAGGGCAATCAGTGCTACAAAGTTACGGTGACCAATTATTGTGGATCGGAATCGAATCTAGGATTGACAGAGACGCATTGTACAGTGGAAGCAAGCACGACAATTTTGACGAATCAGATTCTCGTGCGATGGACGCCCTACATCGGATGGGCCGAGGTCGAACAGTATGAAGTCTACAGTGTGGACAATTACAACCCCGACCGAGTCGAGTTCTTGGCTGTCTTACCAGGCACCACGCTAGAGTTCCTCGAACCTGTGGAGAACTGCTTCACAGACAAGAGTTACCGCATCCGAGCAATCGGTACGCAGGCAGATCAGATCTCATGGAGTGATACGACTTCGGCCATTAGCCAGATCAGAAATGATGTCCCAGGTACGCGGGTCATACGCGCCACGATCCAAAACAATGATGAAATTCTCTTGGAGTGGGATGATTTCAATATACCAGGAGCTTCTATTTTATATATAGAAAAATCCGTAGATGGAGGGCCCTTTACGGTCTTTGCGACACTGCCACCAGGAGAAACGAAGTTCCAAGATCTCGATGTCAATGTCTCGCTTTCTTCCTATAGCTATCGAGTCTATGCACAGGATAGTTGTGGCAGTCGTACGGTAGTCTCTAATGAAGGGAAGACCATCTTACTAGAAGCGAAAAAAGAAGGTGTGGGTGTGAGACTCAACTGGACGGTCTACAGTGCATGGAGATTCGGGGTGCGGCAGTATATAATCGAGGTCTACAACGAGACGACCAATCTTTGGGAGCTGGTCGACATCGTACAGGGGACAGAGAATGACTATCTGGATACACAAACCAACTTCGAACAAGCATCTTATTGCTATCGCATACGTGCCTTGGAGCTGGGCGGCAATGAAGCCGTGAGTTTGTCCAATGAGGCATGCATCACACGAGAGACGCTGATCTTTGCGCCGAGCGCCTTCACTCCAAATGGTGATGGAAACAATGACTACTTCGAAGTCAAAGGAATCTTGATCGAGTCAGCCAAGTGGCGCGTCTACAGCCGATGGGGAATGTTGCTCTACGAAGGCAATAGCTTGCAAGATCGCTGGGATGGTACAT
The DNA here is from genome assembly GCA_039820545.1 of Bacteroidota bacterium. GTDB lineage: Bacteria > Bacteroidota > Bacteroidia > J057 > J057 > JALEFZ01. The sequence continues at coordinate 199,333 of JBCBPW010000002.1, forward strand.
TCAGAGGAGACAATGTGAAGGATGGCGTCTATGTCTACGTAGTAGAAGGTGTAGGCAAAAACGGTCAGAACTTTGTCATCAAAGGAACCGTGACTATTATCAGATAAAGATCACTTTTTCGTATGTAATGGTATAAAGTAAGGCTGCAGGAATGTATTTTTCCGCAGCCTTACTTTTTATTTAACATCATACATAATGCTACACATATTATTACCCTTCCTCTTTTTTACACACCAACCTACAGCAGCTTCTATTGAGTCATTTGTGATCATAGATGCTCCTGCCCAAAAGGTCTGGGCGGTGCTGGAAAATCTGGATGCCTATGATCAATGGAATACATTTACGCCTAAAATTGAATCGGACAAAGTCGTAGGACACGATGTCATTCTACATGTCGCATGGAAGGTGGGACAAGAACCTATGCGCCAGACGGAGCAACTAATGACATGGAAACCTGGGGAAAAGCTCGAGTGGGGCATTCAGGATAGAGGTTTTCTGAAGACCGTACGCATACAAACAGTTGAAGATTTGGGAGATGGGACTTGCAAATACTATACGCGAGACGACTTTTGGGGAGTGGGGACTGGGTTTGTGATGCTATTTTACAAGAAAAAAGTCCAAGCGGGATTTGATCGGGTAGGGGCAGACCTCAAGCGACATGTAGAAGGAAAATGATCAGAGAATTTTTCTTGCGACGCAACCATCAGATTCATAGGGGAGTTATGTTTGTACATTCAATATTAATTCTCGACTGTTCTGATCAAATCGTCCTATGAATAAGAAAATGATGCGCCTTGCGGCGATAGCTGTGAGTTTGATGATCCTATTTGCTTGTAAGCCTGAGCCTGTCCTACCTACGCTTCCTGCCAACAGTCAGGTGGAGGCTTTTTTGACAGCAGCTCCTTGGAAGTTTCGATCACTATCAAATGAAGATTTGCGAGCAGACGACAAAGAAGTCCTGGAGGATATCTATGGGAAACTAACCTATGAGTTTTATACCAATGGGGAGTACAATTTGACCTATTCTGATACGACAGAAGATCAGCCAGGAACGTGGGTCTATGACTCTTTGAATCGCCAGTTGCGCGCCCAAAATACCAACACAGAGTTCGTCGATGTATTTGATCTTATCCAGGTCAATGCAGATACCCTCAAGTTTTCCTTTCCCTATGTCGAAGGGGTAAATGAACTTACCTGGACGCATTGAGCACATATTGCTAAATCCACTGCGAATATTCAAAACCAAACGATTTCCAAGATTTTATTTCCGAAACTTGTGGAAACAGTGAGAACATATAATCCCCAATATGTGTTGGTACCTTTTTGCATTTATAAATTAAACTATTAAACATGAACAACCTTTTCAAAACCCTTGGCCTAACGCTTTTGCTAGCCTTTACACTCACAGCTTGTAACACAACAACACCTTCAGAGTTTCTTGTCATGTCTCCTTGGGTATATGATTCTTTCGAGAATCCCGACTTGGATTCAGATACAAGAGATCTATTCGTCGCTGTTTTTAGTATTTCTACTTGGACATACAGTGAAGATGGAACGTACACGATTACTTATGCTCAGAATGCATTTGATCCCAACAACGGTACGTGGGCATTGGACGAAGATGGTACAGAGCTGACACTAGAAGAAGACGGAGATACAGATCGATTCGAAGTCTTGACACTAGATGAAGACGTATTGAGCCTTCAGTATGTGGATTCTACAGGAACCAATATCCTGAATCTTAAGCACTAAGATTGAGTTTGATAAAATTTTTTGAGAGGCAAAGAGACGCAAATCTTTGCCTCTTTTTCTCCTCAATACATATCTTCCCACTCCATAGGAAGCATGAGCAAGTCCGCCAACTTTTCCCCCACCTTCTGGAAGTATGTCAGTCCCCTCTCGGAGTAGGGGCGCTCCTTGGCCAATAGATACTTTTCTGTAAAGACAGGGTCCTTGAGCTTGACCCCCAATCCCACCCAGCTATCCTTTGCCCTTTTTTTCTGCTCAGCCACAAAAAGGTAAGAGATACTGAGGGGCTTGAAAAAAACATGCTGATCTTGAAGGATAATCCCTGCACCTAAGGCTAGCTGGTCTACCCAGATCATCAGACTTTGTGGTTCCAGCCGCGTCCGTACCAATTCCCAAAATTCAGGTCCTTTTTCATCTCTCGCGAGTGTGGGCAATTCATCCAACAACTCGATATGCTGTAGAAGCGTGGAGTAGGTAAATCGGATCAAAGTATCCATAGGAACAGGATGTTTGAGGAGAATCGGGCGTGAGAGAAGCCAATGATTCCCGATAAAATGAAGTCTCATAGACCAAGTTTGGAATTGCGAATCGACTAAAAGTTTGCGCTTTAGCTAGATTTTCATTTTCCCAAGCATAGTCTTAGCAAATTCTAGTGAAAATATGGAGGAATATATATGCTTATTGTTGTATGTTGCATTTGGATAAGGACTACTTTATACGCTGAGAAACTACCTTTCCTCGAAATAAAATACGAAAACTTCACCAGAAACCATCTTCTTGTTTTATGAAAGTAGCTGTTTTTTCCACTCAATCCTATGACCGAGTCTACCTAGACGCAGCCAATCAAGGTCAACATGAGTTCCATTATTTTGAGCCACACCTCAATGAGGAGACCTGGGCCATAGCCAAGGGGTATGAAGGGATCTGTGTATTTGTCAATGATCGAGTCACAGGTGATGTGATCGAGAAACTACATGCAGAGGGCCTTCGGATCATCGCCTTGAGGTGTGCGGGTTTCAACAATGTAGATCTATCCAAAGCCAAAGAATTGGGAATTCCTGTCGTACGAGTACCTGCCTACTCGCCTCATGCCGTGGCTGAGCATGCCGTCGCCTTGATCCTCACCCTCAACCGTAAGACCCACAAGGCCTACAATCGCGTGCGAGAAGGTAACTTTGCCTTGAATCGCCTAGAGGGCTTTGACATTTATGGAAAAACAGTGGGCGTCATCGGGACAGGAAAAATCGGGCAAGTCTTCTGCCGTATCATGAAAGGATTCGGGACCAAGGTCATTGCTTATGATAAGTATCCTTCCGAAGAGATGAAGGTAGAGGGTGTGACCTATGTCGATTTATCTACCCTTTTTCAGACCGCTGAGATTATCTCCCTTCACTGTCCGCTAAATGAGGAAACGTACCACCTTCTCAATGCGGAGGCCTTCGATATGATGCAAATGGGTACAATGCTGATCAACACCAGTAGAGGAGGTCTGGTCGATACACATGCTGCCATTCAAGCACTGAAACATAAGAAGTTGGGTTATTTAGGGATCGATGTTTACGAGCAGGAGGAGAAGCTTTTCTTCAAAGACCTCTCAGAGACGATCATCAATGATGATACCATCGCCCGTCTGATGAGCTTCCCCAATGTCCTGATTACCGCTCACCAAGCCTTCTTCACCCAGCACGCATTGCGACAGATTGCGGAGACAACTGTGAATAATTTGGCAGACTTCGAATCAGAGAAATTACTTCCCAATGCAGTAGGATAAAAAAAGCAACGAGGATTGTGTCTTCGTTGCGCAATGAAAAATCCTATTAACCTCAACCGTCTGGAAACACGTAGGTCTCCAGGGATCAATTATTCAAAAGACAGATTGTCGAATAGATAAAGTTTGGATATTCCGTGTAAAGAAAGAATCTGAACAAGTCGACTTTACTTCCTAGTTTTGAACGTACTCGGCAGACTCTGACTGTACCTGTAGGGCTACTTGTATACTCAGAATATTGGCTTGATCGTAAGTGGGAACAGACAGTACCAACTTTTTCTGAGGCTGTATGACCATATCGACAAACAAATCGGTCATTTCGCTTCCCAGATCTTGATGTGCCTGAATGGAGACTGGAATCACGGCATCCTGATTGACGTTTTCTTGGACGGCATTGAGTACCGCACTTTCGAGTTGAATGTCTTGAGGGTTGCCTCCTGGATATACGACAAACTCGAAGATCAGCTGATCCGCCTCTAGATTGCCTGGGTGGATGACCAAGTCTATGTTGGAATAAATATTTTCAATGAGGACTTTTTTATCGTGCCAGATCATTTCGGCATCGTTTTGGATATCTAATCCTTGTGTCATACCCATTTCATCCATTATATAGACATCGTGCGCCACTTGAGACGAGTTCCAGCGAATACTCAGTTCCTCTTTGTCAGAGTCGAGCGATCGGAATGTCAGTCCTTGATCAGTGAATGTATATAAGAATCCGTTGATCATTCCTTGGACGGACTGGGGATGGTGTGCAAATGCGGTGGTACATACCAACACAAAAACGATCGCGAGAAAATATCTGGGAGAAATCATAGGATAAGAGGCTAAGTTATTTCAGTCGATGTAAGATTCTTTCTGGTTTTGATTTCAATTACGGAAGTTTACACCTCTTGGATGGTGACAAATGGCCGAGTGGTTGACTTTGATTCGTGTTTGGAAATATGTCAGGGGGAATGGAGGGGCTTTCTTCCTAGAAAAAGAGAGCGTTTATTTAAAACCTTACTTATGTTAGGATTGGGTGGGAAGAGGAAGAAAATTCGTATTTAGAAATAAAAGACTACTTGACTACGTCAGGCAATGTCCACTTACCGAGGTAGGATTGAAAAATCTTGGTGGTATTGCGTGCATCGTCTATGCCTCTATGATGATGTCCCGTGAGAGAGAATCCTTCTGCCTTTAGTGCGTGTTTGAGTCCGATGGATTGGGTAGCACCGCGCAAGACAGGATATTGATGCTTAAGAGAGATATGGGCCTCCAGCCATTGAATATCCATTTTGTAGCGTAGGGACTGCTGGGTGAGGAGGTTTTTGTCAAAAAATCCCCAAGAACACAGACAATAAGGATGTGTGTGAATGCCAATCCACGATTGAAACTGAGGGATGGTTTCGAAGAAATAAGGAGCATCTTCTACCATCTCCTGAGTGATCGTGGTGAGTTCTGTACAAAAATAAGAAAGGATAGGATGTACTTTGGGACGTACAAACTGCTCATACTCGTCGAGGATTCGCCCTTTATCATCCAGCATCACAGCACCTATTTCGATTACTTCTTGAGGGCCGCGCATCTGCCGCTTTTTCCAGCAAGTCGCTTCCAAGTCAAATACAATGTATCGCATCCACCATTTAACAATCCAGCCAATATCTTGTTCTAGGAGCCAACTTCTGGAGAAGGGATCATCTGAAGTTTATCCCCCAACTTGATTTCACCTCCGCTGATGACCCTCGCCGTGATCCCTCCATGCCCTCTCATCGCATTGTATCCTCCAGCTCCTAGGTTCTCTTCCATGCGGGAGCATGGATGGCAAAGACCTGTCATTTCTAGTACAGCTTCACCTATCTGAAACTGCTTGTCTTTGAGGGCGAGTAGGTTGATGCCTTTGACTACGATGTTGCGGCGCAGCAGACCAGGATCTAGACTGTCACGATGCAGCATGGAGGCCACCGAGTCAATGTGCTCTGCCTGTATCAAGGTCACCTGACGTTTGGTACTTCTCTTACCTGCGAAGTGATCCCCTATTAGCCCTTCTCCTTTGCTGATCTGTGCCTGGGAGACCACATCAAGTGGAGCCTTTCGTGCAGAGCGGAGTCCGATCCAGGTGATCTCTCCTACCTGAGGGAGCGTATGGAGCAGTTCGTCCATGGAAATGTTTTTAGATAGTGCCATTTGATTGAAAGGGTTAGTTAGGTTGTGAAGGAGGTGTTTTTTTCTTTTTAGATGCTTTGGCCAAGGGGTTATAATCCAGCGCCCACTGCACCCAGTGTTCCAAATCTTCTTCTAGATCCACTCCTTCAGGAGAAATGAATACATAGCCCTTCATCGGACGACCTGTAAAATCCATTTCCTTGCATCCCTTCATTTGGAGTGCTTCATCGTATCTATCAGGCCCAATTCGAGCCATGAGGTGATCATGGACAATCCCTAGGCACATCTTGCTATCCACCATGAAGGTGAGGCCTCCCATCATCTTTTTTTCATAGAAGGCCACCCCTCGGGATTTGAGGCTGTCATAAATGCGATCAGCCAGATGTGAATCGTATGCCATATCACTCTTGTGGTAATCGGTGGTGAGCTTTCCTAGCTAGCATGATCTTCTTCTGGTAGCGGCTTTGTACCACATCGATGACGACGAGGATCGCAAGAATGAAGTAGAAAGTTGCCTTACTCATCGGCGTGATCTCTGTCTCCAGCAGGGACATATGCGCAAGATGGCCTCCTTCTGAGATCAGCATGACCCCCACAAGGAAGAGGATAAATAGTCCAAGTACTTCGTACATGCGGTTTTTCTTGAGGAAGGTAGAGATGCGGTCTGAGAGCCAAATCATCAAAATACCTCCGATGACGATAGCAGTCGCCATGACCCAAAATACCTTTGTCAGTGCCATTGCGCTGAGGATAGAGTCGAAAGAGAAGACCAGATTCATCAAGACGATCATGAAAATCACTTGTCCCACAGACTTCTGCTTCTTGTCCTCTTGCTCCTCATGTTCTTCGAGCGATATCATGTGGAGGATTTCCTTCATGGCTGTGTACAAGATGAAGGCCCCTCCCAGAAGAACGATGAGACTATGGATGTTGAAGTCACCATGAATGTATTCAGGGATGTCGATCTTGAAGATAGGATCCTGAAAGAGATCAATGACGGATACCAGCACACCCAGCAGCACAATCCTAAGCACGATGGCTAGGCCGATACCGATTTTTCTTACGTAGGGCTGTCGGTCTTCTGGTGCTTTTTGGGATTCAAGCGAAATGTACAAGAGATTGTCGAAACCCAGGACCGCCTGTAGAAGAATGAGCATGGCCAGGGTGATGAAATTATCAATAGTAAAGGTTTCCATATGGCGAGGAATGAATCGTTTGTGTAGGCAAATTACACAATTTTATAAGATTCAATGCCTCAGTTGTTCCCTTCTTCATTTACTTTTGGACAAAACGATAGGTTCTCACCCAATCATTGATTTCTAGCTGTGCGATATACACACCACCAGGAAGGTGGCCAAAGGGAAATGCGTGGGTTCCTTTATCAATTTTCTGCACAAAAAGCTCCTTACCATACAGATTACAAAGGCGAAGTGAAACATCTCCCTCTACGATGTTATGGGAACAGATCAGCATGTCGTGCGTATCTTGCCAGTTGAGTGTGCCCAAAGCATCTGTGCCTACGAGCGACTCGATCGTCACGGAATAGTAGGTAGATCCATCTATATCTATTTGCTTGAGGCGGTACTGATTGACGCCAGGACCTGCTGTCGCATCTAGGTATTCGTAGTATTGAGCCACTTGACTGTTTCCTGCTCCATCTAGCCATCCTAGATCAGTCCACGCTTCGCCCGTACGTCTGCGTTGCACTTGGAAGCCCCATACATTTTCTTCCCTGAGGGTTTCCCATGTGAAGTGAACGCCGTTGCGCTGTGCATCAAAGCGCGCGCTGATGTCGCCCCATACCACTGGATAAGATATATAGGTCTTCATGTTGACATCGTCGATACGCATATAGTTGAGGTTACCTGTAAGGGTAAAACTCATCGATACCAGAATTCTCCCCAGCCAAGTAGCCCCCATCTGGATACGTTCATACCCTTGCTCTGTGCTGCCACTAAGTGTGGTCTCGAAGGTCTGGGTAATGGTTTTTCCATCAAAGGTAGTGCCTGTTACGATGATCTGACCTGCATCCTGCGATAACCCATCGTCTCTAGAGGTAAATAGGTAGAACTCATATATTTCAAAGCCAGCCCCCACGGTTTGTACTTCTATCCCACCAGCTTCAGGTGTCGTAGGCCCATTTTCTATACCTGTACCCAACCAGCGATTGTCCCCATTGAAGCCAATATTTTGTCCTCCGTAGATGTCGAGATCTCCAGTGAGCCCAAAACCTACCCCTGCATGAGCAAATCTTTTGGTCTGTGGTGTTTCTCGGGAAAAGTCCTCTACATTGATGGCATATGTAAAACCTAAACCCGTAAGCATTGCAAGGAGGAAAGTAAAGGTATTTTTCATGCTGTAGGCTAATGTATGTGTTTTTATTCTTTAGAATATTTAAAAACAAAAATAGACGTATTTTCGAATAAAAAATTCTTAGATTTTGATAGAATGTTACATCAGATACCAGAAAGCTGATGTATAAAAAAGAACCTATAGTTATGACATGCTCGTTTTTTCTGAAATCGTATGTTTTAGATGCATTCTGTACTTATTTTGCTGCTAGGTAGGAAGCAACCATTCTGCAATTTTGACATGATAAGCTCCATAAATAGAGGGAGTATTCAGTTTTCATATCCATCCTTTCACCTACCATCCGCAGCATCGATAGAAAAGACCGCATCATGCGCTGTTCACAACGAATCTATCCTTGCTCTATAATTTAAATGCTTCGTGTGGAGTGGCACGCTTGATAAAGGTGACTGATGCATCTTTTGAGTCTCACAAGCTGCTGCAGCCCTTACGTACAGTATGCGATAAGTAGTTCAATAGTCTCACTTGTTGAGGCTGAATTTCGTCAAATGAGGGACCCAATGGCTAAGGGTGTGTAGACGGCCAATTCCTTTGCTCACATACTGGAAAGTCATCGATTACAGTAAATAGGAAATTAAATTCCACAAAGTCGTTGAAGAAATACAAGCGTAGACTACTTGTTTGAGGAAAAATTAAACGCGTAGTTTCAGGGTAGGCATATAAAAATCGCTTTACATGCAGCACGAATTTCATCTGCATTTATGAGCAATTTACAGGATTTATGTGCGGGTTTATGGGAAGATATTCTCTTATTGTAGGAAAGATCAGAAGTTGAGGAAATTTTGCTAGCTCGTATCATTACTTATGCTTTAAAAGGTTGTATATCTGATGATTAGACCAGTCTAAAAATTTCGCTTTTTAGGAGATATTTTTCTACACCCAAAAATAAATATTTCAATTTGGTACGTCACCCTTAGCTTTCTCCTAAAAAAAACATTTCAAATGTACAATTTAGTATAATATGGATCATTCAAGTAGGTATGCTATTTTATATTAAATGGGAAGAATTTAGTATGTAGTTAATTTGACTATTTAAATAATTTTTCTGTATGTAGCAGTTCAAAATATTGATCTTCAGATAAAAGTGTATAAGGGGGTGGCATAAAATTCTGGCTTTATTTTATATTTGAGGGTTAAATTTCATCAGATTTATTCCGTTTTAAAAAAGTAACATACCTAATACCAGGGGAATATTAGGTATGTTACTTTTTTAAAAC
>JBCBPW010000003.1:0-112002 GCA_039820545.1 Bacteroidota bacterium
AAATGAAAAATGAAAAATGAAAAATGAAAAATGAAAAATGAAAAATGAAAAATGAAAAATGAAAAATGAAAAATGGACCATGTCAGCTTTTGGGCATACTTTCTTTTAGATAAATTTTTATCATGGATATTATTGTGGGTGAAATAAAAGTTTGAATACCCTCAACTATCCGGATCCATGACCCTTTGTCTACGCATCCTTGCCCTCTTAACCACTATTTTCCTGCTACAACATCCTACTTTGGGCCAACTCACTGCGCCTGAAGCTGAAGCTATGTATGGTGGAAGTATCCTGTCGATCACAGGGATCAAGACCTCTTCTGAGCGTTCGCGTATTTTTGTGACGACTGAGAGTGCCAACTCTGCTTTTTTCATGGATGTGACACATGGCAGTGGCAGACCTACCTTTGGAAAATTTCAAGTAGTCGGTGCGCTAGATACAGAGGCAGGTTTTGGATCAGGTATCGAACAAATCGACGCACACACGACCTCGGGACATCTTTTCTTTATCCATCAAGGGTTTTTATACCACACAGATCCAACAAGTGATGTTGTACATTCTGTAGATGGGTCAGGGGTAGAGTCTTTATTGATAAGAGGAGATCACCTCTTCTACGTAAAAGGAGCCGAACTGTATCATGGAACTTTAGATGCAAGTGGTAATTTTGCGGCAGGTACTGGCGCCCCTCTTTTATTGCCTCCTGGTGTCAATCGGACCATACTCCGCATTCATCCTACAAATCAGAAGCTCTACATATTTGGACAAGGAACTTCCCCCCTTTTGTACATTTCATCAGACGTGTATACCCGCTTACAGGCATCTACCATCCTGAAAGATCATGCACCCATCAGCTTGACGGGGATCGTGGAATGGACGGCTTTTGGGATTGCACCTGATGGACGTCGCTTGATGGCGGGTTCTGATTTTAGCCAGAAGATCATCGCCTATGCAGACAACGATTCTGTCTGGAGACACCACAACTTAGGCTTCGGTGTTGCGCCTGGAAAGAACCTGGATTTTGGAGGGGATGCCAGTAATTACGCTGTTTACTATGGAAATATTCACACCAACGATAAAGGACTTTCAGGCAGCTGGAAGGCATTCGGTGCGATGGGACATGAAGCTCATCTCCGTGGCGGTCCTGTATATGCTGATCCCCAAAACTCTGAGGTGGTCTATTTGAGTACAGACATGGGCATAGGAGTTTGGGATAATAGAGGCCAGCAGATTGTGGAGATCAATGAAGGGATAGAGGCTGTACAAGTCAATGGGATGGACATAGTCGCTCAAAAACAGATCGCATGGATCGCTTCAAATTCGGGCGTTCGAAAAGTGAGTAATTATCCCAACACACCCACTTGGTCTGCCCCTCATTTCCCCAATGGAGATAATACTCCTTATTATGCTGTGGCTATGTCGGGTCAAGATACGCAGACCGTTTATGCTTGTAATCTCCGCGTATACAAAACTGAAGATGGAACTCATTCATGGCAGCGTGTATTCTCAGCCGAAGATCCTCCTTATAATTTCCCTTCTACGGAAAACCTGACTACAGGTGCAGCGCGCATACAAGCTGTCAAAATATGTCCCCTTGACGAAAATATCGTCATGGTAGGTTATGAGATGGAGTGGGGCGAGAATGGAGGATTATTTTATTCGCTAGATGGAGGAATGACGTGGCAGCAGCAACTTATCCAAGCTACTGCCACAGGTTATGATGTGAATGTGAGAGACATCGTGTTTACGCAGGAAGGCATGGATACGGTAGCCTACATTGGCGTAGCTTATAACCATATGGTCGCAGGTGGTCATGCAATCTATCGTCTCGTCAAACATGGGACTTCATGGACCGTGACGCAAGACATGGGAAGCGGAGGCACAAGCACAGGATCAGCTATTATAGTCAGCGTTACGGACATTTCTCAAAGTCCAAGTGGAGATACACTAGTAGCTTGTGGGATCAATGTACAGACCAACCAACCTACAGTTTACTTCAAGGATTTGAAGGGGGCGAATGTGTGGACCCCTTATACGACCTCTGGCTTTCCTTTTTCCCCAGGTAAAATCGCCAAATCCCTCACGTATGGAGTAGATACTGTATATGCAGCCGTCGACGAAGAGATATACTATTTTTCTAAAGGAGCCACATCGTGGACACGAGGGTATACCTATCCCGCAGGAACACAAATTCAGTTTTTGCATGACGATGTGTTGTTGGTGGGGACAGAGACAGGTTTATATGGGCATCAAGGAAAGGTAGCTGCTACTGCCATCAACCCTCAGCCAGAGGTTTCGCTGATTCAAGCAGTCCCCAATCCTGTAGATGTCTTCCCTCTTGAGATTCGCCTTCCCTCTCCCTCTCAGCTACCTACAGAAATGCGCATCTACAACGCGGCAGGGCAGATGACCGCGGCTCGACGATTTGGCCCTGGGCAGGTATTTCTATTGGACAAATATCCTTTTCCCGTACCAGGTGTATATTTGATTGAGGTCAGAAATGAAGGGGTAGAGACTGTATTGAAAGTAGTGGTACAGGAATAAGGTGATTGTAAGTAATTATCATCAACCTTAAACATCGATAAAAATTCTCAATAACGCGACTCCCGATTCACTAAATCTCTTCCACTGTATCTCCTTTCTGATTTGCTTCTCTTTTCGCCTCCTCTGCCATGACCTCCAGCTCTTGATGGCCCAGCATATTGTATAGCGCATGAATCATGACGCCAAAACCAACGCCAAAGATGATGAGCAAGGTGCTGATCCAGCCATCAAACGTGAACGAAAGCCGTATAAGTACAGTAGATACCACAAAACCCGCATTGCGTATCAAGACGCTGTAACGATCCGTAAAATTCAGCGAAATGATCAGCAAGACCACATCTACCAGGATCAAGATCAGGAAGAAATCCTCGTAAAATACATTGTTGATATCTGAGAGATCTTTGATGATTCCCTGATTGAATTGGGAGATCTCGATCAGCCATTCTCCAAAGGCAATGGCAGACAAGATGATGAGAAAAGGAAGAAGGATAAGGGTAGAAAACTTCTTCAGTGTGATGAAACGGCTATAGCGAGGAGAGGCAGGAATACGAGGCCTTGTACGCATCAGTTTGTAAAAAAGAAAAATCAAGTAGAAAATCACGACTACCCCTATCATGTCTGCCGCTAGGTCAAGGTTCTTGGTATTGGATAAAAAAGCCATGCTTTTATCCCACACACCTGTATCGGTAGTAGACGGAACCACTTCCTCTACTTTATTTCCTGTATAATTAGATTCTACTTTCGCAATGTCCTTGAAAATCCTTCTGAGGACAATCAATGAAATAATTTCATATTGCTTTCCTATAGCGGTAGTAAAGGAGGAAGGGAGATAATAAACAAGGAGAAATACTTCAAAAATCAGGATGAAAGAGAAGGGGGTATAAACCGCCGAAATAGGATTGACGAGAAGTTCGCTGTGGATTCCCAGTGTCCCACTTTCAAAGTCGAAAATCAGAATAAGGCCTAAATGAATGAAAAAACCCAGAAGGGCCAAACCTATAATCACCCTTTCTAGCTGGTGTTTGTAGTGGGGCTTAAAGATCCGATCAAACCACTTGTGTGTGAGGGTAGTAATGCGCATTGCCATGAAAAGTCCAACTCTACGTATAACTTATTTGTTTGGTATAGAGGTATTTTTAAAGCTCCGAATGTTGAATTACTACCTGCAAGGTTTAGGGTAAAAACAGAAGTTATTTTGGCGTATGCTACAAAGCGTAAAAGATAATGATGACTCATTTTTCATACAGCTAACGAATCTGTCTCAATATCCATAATCTGAGGTAACATGAATGGCCACGCTACGCAAGACGCGATTCTATGCGGGCTGTGTGAAACGTATTTACCATAAAATCGAATCCCTCATCAAAAAGGCGTAATTTTTCATACCTACCTGCACAATGTCGCCTTCTTTCCTATGAAATTTTATCCTCTTGCTTATCTTATGAACAATGATCAAGCACTTTTGATCAGTCGTGAAACACGCTCATTCAATGTCATCGACAAAGGATACAAGATCTCCGTATCTATATAAAAAGTCAGACTTGTGGGAAAGTTGCGAAAAGAATCGAATGATGAATATTTTTCCCCCCACAAATCTTTTATTAGAAGCAACCTCACGAAATTTTGATAGGTCTTATAAACAGCTTTCGCGTACCCCCAAATAGTAGCTGAAGTCATGAAGAATTCTACATTCGCTTTTATCCTTACATTTTTTATCCTAGGACTGGGTCTGCCCTCCCAAGCCCAGCAATACAAAGGACATCCCTTTGAAGAAGTGGGGCGCAACCTCTCCAAGAAGGGAAAGGAACTTCTGCGAATCGTAGACAACTACTCCCGAGCCCTCGCCAGCGATCCCTACAATGGAGGATACTACAACAACAGAGCAGCGGCTTATTTTGACAATGGGGACTACCGCAAAGCCATCCTAGATTATTCCAAAGCTATTCAGTTTACCGATAATAAGTACGTCAACCGTATGGCGCGGATGTACTACAAAAGAGGACTGTGCTACTATATCTTGGGGGAACACAATAAAGCTGTAGTAGATTTCTCTTCTGCTATTTCCTTCCGACCCGATATTTCTGATTCCTATTATTTCAGAGGCAAAGTAAGAGCCATGATCTTCAATCAGCAGAGTTTGGCACGCCAAGACTTCATGCGTGTGCTAGATCTGGCAGATTCGCCCTCGGTTCAAAAATCTTTCAGCTACCTTTTCTTAAGTCAAGTACAAAGGGCTGAAACGGAGGCATTTGCACTCCTTCGATCTATCCCACCCATCAATCGCATGGATATTGCCTTGATGAAATACAACATCGCAGGATTGAAAGCCTTGCAAGGAGATAGCTATCAAGCGATTCGCTATCTGGAAGAAGCACTCAGAAATGGATATTCAGACAAGCAATGGCTCATTCGCGACATCAATTTCCGCAGCCTTATTGACAACCGAGAGTTTCACAATCTTCTATATCGCTACGGCCTGAGATACCAATTAGATAATAGAGCACCTCTTTATGTGACGGGAAAAGGTGTGCAGTGTGACCCTGCTCCTGTCCAGACCACGCGTCCTGCTGCCTTGCGCGGATATAGCCTCAATTTCTCCGATCCCAATCGCAACAATCGCATCGACATAGGAGAGACAAGCTACATCGTATTTTCTCTGAAAAATGAAGGTCAAGGCGTTGGAAGACAAGTTTCTATCTCTGTCCAAGAAATCAATCGCGTCGCGGGGCTAGATTATAAAAGAAGTGTGGCCGTCGGTGACATGGATCCTGGAAGCCGTGTAGACATCAAGATCCCTGTCAAAGGAATGACAGCTGACAGAAATGGTGTAGCCGAATTTGAAATCAATGTTAGAGAGCAAAATGGTTTCGATGCGAGACCCATGCGTATCAGTATTCCTGTGAGTGCTTACATGCCACCGATCATGGAGGTCACTGACTACAAATTTGCCTCTCAGCTGGGAGGACGTGTACGGCTAGGGGTACCGATCATACTCAAGCTAGCTGTCAAAAACAGCGGGCAAGGAGCGGCTGAAGGCGTACAAGTCAATTTTGAATTGCCTGAAAATGTATTTACTGCGGGGGAATCTGCCTTTGACTTACAAAATATGGCTCCTGGAGAAATGCGCATCCTGGACTTCGAATTCTTTACCAATACAAGATATAGCTCTGATCTCATCCCCATCGTGGTACAGATCACGGATGCGAACGGAAAATATAAGAAGCGTCAAAATCTGATCCTGAAACTTGACGCACAACTGGAGGTCGCTGACCGTGTCGTGATCACTTCTGTACCCGACCCAGCCGTGGACATCAAACCTCAGGATATACAGCTGACATCGGATGTCGATCGCAACATCCCGCGCTCGGGCAACCGCAACGCCAATGGAATCGCCGTCGTCATCGGCAATCGCGACTACCAAAATCCAGATGTGCCACGCGTAGACTATGCCCTGCAAGATGCAGCCAGCATGCGCAAGTACCTCGAGGAGGCATATGGCTTCGATCCTAACAACATCATTTTCCTCTCGAACGCAACCCAGGCAGACTTCAATGGGACTTTCGGGACAAAAGATGACCACAAGGCAAGACTCTTCAATCTGGTCAAAGAAAATGAGTCGGACGTCTTTGTCTTCTACAGTGGACACGGTGCGCCAGATCTAGAAACAGAGGAAGCCTACTTTGTTCCTGTAGACTGTGATCCTTCGCTCGTCCGATTCAATGGATACGCGATCAACACGCTCTACAACAATCTAGCGAAGATTCCCTATCGTACATTGACCGTCGTACTCGACGCTTGCTTCAGTGGGACATCTGATAGAGGAACGCTGATACCGAGGGCTTCGCTTGTAAGAATAAAATCCAGCGCGAACAGCATCTTCAAGGATCCCAAAGCGATGATCTTCACCTCTGCTACAGGAACACAGATTGCCTCTTGGTATCCAGAGCAGCAGCACGGACTCTTTACCTACTATTTCTTGAAGGGATTGCAAGGGGCAGCAAATGAAGACAAAGATCGCAAGCTGACATTGGGTGAAATGAAAGCTTATATCAATGACAATGTGCCTTACATGGCAAGAAGAATGAACAACCGGACACAGACTCCAGAGGTCTTTGGAGCAGTGGAGGGTGTACTCTTAGACTATTAACAGATTCATGGATCAGTGACAGTATCATGGTTCACATTGCTGAACAATGAACACTGAAAAATGAACATCGTAAAAGCGTGAGCTCGGAAATAGATATATGCCTCATAGCCAGTGCGGTAAGCACCTATTGAGAGACCGACTCCTTAATCAAGATTTAAATCATTAATCGAAAAGATGAACATGAGACAGATTCTTTCTATCCTAACTGTGATGCTCGCACTGGCAATGGCCGTGCCTGCAAATGCACAACTGAGCCTCCGTAAAGAGGAGAAGCCCAAAAAAGAGCGCAAAGCAAATGAGCGTTCGGAAAAAGATGCCATCAAGGACATCAAGTCACGTGCAGTAAAAGAAGCACGTAAGGAAGCGCGTAAGATCGGTAAGCAAGATTTCGTCACATTCCCTGGTAGCCTGCCTATGGCCAAGCAGTTGGAGCGTGTATGGGTGATGCAGTACGAGCGCAACAAGGACGGTACCCCTAAGTACATCTTCGCAGACGGAAACGGTGTAGGTAAAACTCAGACAGCGACTGAATTGCAGGCAATGGAAGCGGCCAAGCTACAGCTAGCAGGACAGATCTCTAACGAGATCAACCAAATCGTCGAGTCCAAGATCGCCAACGAGCAGATCGACCGCGAGACAGGCCAGTCACTGACGAAGTTTATCGCAGGTGGTAAGAACTACATTGTCCAGCACCTCGGATATGTTCGCCCTGAGTTCAAAGTATACCGCAACGTAGGGAAGAAGGACATGGAAGTATTCGTGAAGATCGGATACAATGCCGAGGAAGCATTCAGAGCGGCTGAGCGCGCACTCGAAGCAAAGGCTCGTGCAGAGCTCGAAGAAGAAGCCGATCTCTTGATCGATGAAATCAACCGTCTACTCGACCGTTAATCCATAGTATAGGCCAGTCCATGCTGTGCAATGTATAGCGTGGGCTGGCTTTTTAGAACCGATAATAGGGGCACGAGACCCCAGAGATAATTCCCATCTCGATTCTCGTCTCTCGATTCTCACTTCTCAAAACATCATGAAGAAAGCCCTACTTTTCCTTTGTATATCATGTTTCGCTTTGGCACTCTCAGCCCAGCGAGTCAAAAAATCTACGGGTGAATATCAGATCAATCTCACAAGGTCTGATTTCAGTGAAGCCGAAGCATGCCAGAAGTGCCAAGAGATCGCCATGATCGAAGCCATAGAAAAGCAGTTTGGTCGTGTGATCTTGCAAGGAAACAGTACCTACATCGAGAATACCAATACTGGAGAAAAGGTCGAAACAAACCAGATATTCAACGTGATTGCGGAGACGTATGTAAATGGGGAGTGGATCGAAACATTGGAAGAGTCTTGCGATCGTTTTATAGACAATGGAGACTTTTGGGTTAAGTGTCAGGTGAAAGGAAAAGTACGTGAAATGGTCGCGCCTAAGCTAGATCTAGTGGCCAAAACGCTAGACTGTGAATCCAAGACTTGTATCACCACAGAGTTTGTCGATGGAGAGTCTTTCTACCTTTATTTCAAGTCTCCAATTGATGGGTATTTGACCGTATATATCGGAGACGCCGAGATGACCCAGCGCCTTTTGCCTTATCGCCAGATGCCCAAGGGCATGCTCAATGGTGTGAAAGTCAAAGCAGATGAAGAGTATATCCTTTTTTCTTCGCGAGAAGACCAACTCGAACTGGGTCCCTACGTAGAAGAATATGAATTCTACACAGAATCAGATGTAGACCAGAACCGACTCTACGTCATCTACAGCAAAGATCCCCTTGTCAAGCCTTCTCTCTATCGAAATCCTGACGAAAGTGCAGGAGAAATGCCCATGCAGCTACCCATCATGGACTTCCAAAAATGGCTAGCGCAACAGAGACGATATAACACGGATATGCAGGTGCTTCGCCTGGATGTCACCATCAAAAAATAGGCTTTGGATGTCACATCATCCTAAACAATGGGAACTCACCCAACCAATTAGAATCTCATGAAGAAAGCGATCATCATATCACTGGCTCTCCTGCTCAGTGTATCCTATACCCTTGGCCAAAGCACCTATGAAAAGCTCAAAAGAGAGCAAGAGGCACGCTTCAAGAAAGAACAAGCCGAACAAAAAAAACGTATCGAGCGGAATATCAGGAATCAGGATGCGATGATAGAGCTGAAGGTGGACAACCAGAAGAAGCGCATCTGGCTCAAGCAAAGCCTTCAAAGTGGTACCCCCCAACCCAAGATCGATGAGCCAGACAATCCGCGTACTTTCGATCCCGATAATGATGAGCGCATTCAGTTTGATCGCATCATCACGACGCCAGAGAGTGACGAGCCATTTGAAAGCATCTTGGAGGATAGTGAGAGCGAAGTGGACAACGACGCGTTTGAAGAGATCATTCCTCAAATCAATGAAGAGGTAAGAGTCGAGATTTCGGGCTTAGAGGCACAGTTTGATGTAGATTATTTTGGAGATGCACTCTCCGTTAATTATGATCCGAACATGTTCTTTAAGATGGACCGTGTGAGCGAAAACCGCATCGAAGAACAAGTTCGTCGCCTGGAAGCCTCTCGCTATATGCCCCTGCTCAGCCAAATCAAGCAAAAACAAGCTGAATATAGCCTGAACGATTGGGGATTTTGTCATCTCATCAATACAGCTGCGAAAGAAATGTATCCCTATGACAAGAATGCACAGACCGTATTTAACTGGTTTATGCTTTCTAAAGCAGGCTACATTGCGACTGTGTGCTATGAAGACAATCAGGTATTCTTGCTGGCACCTTGTAAGCAGACACTCTACGGGAAGACCTTCCTTCGCTCCAATCAATACGGAAAGATGTATGCGCTAGACCTGAACGGAGGCAATCCTGAGATCCGTAGCGCCAAAGTATATTATGATGAAGATGAGTCAGGTATGACAAGAGGACGAGGAAATCGAGTCCTTGATCTCAAAATGACCAAAGCACCGAATTTTGCACCTCGCAATAAAAAGAGACTACTGACATTTGCCTATGAGGGACAGAACTATGAGCTTCCTATCGAAGTGAACGTCAACACCATTGAGTTCTTCAAGACCTATCCCTTTGTTGACCTAGATATTTATATGGGGACGCCCTTATCTTCTCCTGCTCAGCGCACCCTGGTGGCCTCACTCAGAGAAATGGTGCAAGATCTACAGCCTATGCGCAATCGTCGCACTGTGGAGGAAGAACAAGTGAATTTCTTATTGCGATTTGTCCAAACGGCTTTTCCTTATCAGACAGATGCCATGCAGTTTGGGGGGGAGAAATACCTGTTTGCAGATGAGGTCCTGTTCTATAAGTACAGTGACTGCGAAGACCGCTCCGTCTTATTTTCATGGCTGGTTCGAGAGATCGTGGGGCTAGATGTCGTAGGTGTGCTGTATCCAGGCCATGCAGCTACCGCAGTGAGCTTCAATAGAAAAGTACCTGGGGATTATATCACCTACCGTGGCAAGACATACACGATCTGTGATCCTACTTACATCAATGCAAATTATGGAATGTTGCTACCTGATGTTCGCGGACAAATCGCTAAGGTCGTAGACCACCGCTAGGGTTTTATGTATAAAAAAATATAGGTAGAAACGCCGTCAATGGTATAACCCGTTGATGGCGTTTCCATTTTTTGTCATTAACAGCATGTCATTCCCTGCGTTCCCGCTGTTCCTGCCTTTGATATTTCCTGTGCCTGAAACTGATCCAGGGCATGGTTTTCGTGATTCGCTTTCTCCAAATCATAAGCAGGATCATTCCATTCGACGTCTTCGTGGAAGTAATAGACTTCCCATCTGTGTCCATCAGGATCTGATACCCAGTATTTATCTTGTAGGGCATAGCAGCAGTTGGTGCCTTTTTCTTCTAATGTCGCCAATCCTATAGTCTTGATCCTACTGTGGTGTGCGGCGAGTATCTCTTTGGTTTCTACTTGAAACCCCAAGTGGCCAAAATTGGGCTGGACGCGATCGGGGCGCTCCACAAATGAGATGATGAGGCGAGGCTCCTCTAGGATGTACTTGGCGTATTTGGGCATTTGCTTGGAAGCAGGCTGATCAAAGAATTGATCGTAGAATTGTACCGTTTTGTCGATGTCTGCGACATACAGCGAAACGTGCATACGAGGAAAAGAAGGTGATTGAGTCATTTTATCGGTTTATTGCGATTAATTAAGCTAAAAATAAGGGAGCATGAAGCTCCTTTGCTACAGGAAATTCTAGCAGCAGTGATCCGCTTGCCCAAAAAACTGGGTAAGCAATTGATTGGCGGCTTTCCAATGGGTCTGATCGATACAATAACAGGTACGAGGACCTTCGATTTCCCCTTTGATGATACCTGCTTGTTTTAGTTCCTTGAGATGCTGTGAGACAGTGGACTGTGAAAGGGGAAGCTCTTCGACAATATCTCCGCAGATGCATGAGTTCTTGCGAATAAGCACTTCCAGAATGGCAATCCTAGCTGGATGTCCTAGCGCTTTGGCGATCTGAGCCAGATGATTCTGAGCTGGGGTGAATTTTTCTGTTTTGCTGATTCCCATATCTTATCGTAATAATACGATGAAAAATGACTAATCGCAAAAAACCGATGAATAAAAACAAAAAAATCCCCAGCTTCACAGCTAGGGATCAATTAAAAAGGACTACTACTACTACTCGCATGATATAGTCAGGGACTCGAACCCTGTGGTGATACCATCTATCTACTATATGTGTTGTGTTTCCTTTTCCTTACAATACAAACGTACCAAGAAGATTTATTATTTGCAAGTTTATTAAAAAATAATCTCAATATTTTTCATAATTAAAATGATACCTATATTTTTTTATGAATATTAAAAATATTTTCTATTTAGAAGGCATATAGTCGTTTAGAAATAGGGCATACGCAATATGTTCCCAATATGTTTAGGAATTGTTGAAGAAAAACGCCTAAAATTTAAGATTGTTTATAAAAAATAGGGACTTTCATTCGGGAATGTGAAAATCGTACTTCTATAACGATTTCGTAAGAGCAGAAATTATGTGCGACTTCAATGCATCTCCTTTATGGCTTGCTTATCCATTTCTATGATCTTACGTAGGGGCAGGTCTTGAGAAGCGATGCCCAAAGGGATGATGTCTGTCTACTTATTCTTTGCCAGACGAAGGAATTGTTTGAGGATTGTCTGTAGAGAGTGGGGCGTGATCCTGCCCATTTTCGGGAGGCAGCTGTCTCAGCAACTGATCCAATTTCTCGTCCATAGCTTCTACTTTCAGAATCAAATCATCGTTGTTGTCTCGTACCATCTCCTCTACAAATATGGCATTGACAATGGATAGCCCAAAGAGACCACCTGAAACCACAATGATTACAAAGTACAGACGAACAAAGAAAACAGCCATACCTGACATGGTAGGTTCGGCTGACTGAATCAAAGCTTCGGGAACTTCATACCATCCCTCTATCGTGAATACCTTGAAAATATTGTAGAAAGAAATCAATGGGTCTCCAAAAAGCTGGGGAGCAGCATCTTGAAATAAGCGACAACTGATCAAGGAAATGATGAAACTGTAGACAAAAAAGGCAAGCAGGACGAATATAGAAGCTTTGAACGCGCGGCGAATCCCCGCAACCAACTCGCGGATGTTGGGAATAAACTTGATAAACTTAAAGAATCGCAATACCCTGACTACGCGAAAGACATAGATAAAGGCCAGGTTAGGAAAGTTATGAGCGAAAAGCAGGAATATGGACGGGAAGCTTAAAATAAGGATTAAAAAGTCGAATCGATTCCAACCCGAGGACCAATAGCTTTTCCATCCTTCTTCTCGCACTTTGACGATCGCCTCCATCAAGAAATAGAACAAAAAAACCACATCCAGCGCGCTTAACCACCAAAACGCCTCAAACTGCTTAAAAGAGAGAAAAAAGAGTACAATCGCATTGAGCATGATGACAAATGCGACGTTTCGGTCCTTGGTGAAGAAAAGTTGAAAATGTTCCCTCATGTATGATGTTAAACGCTTGAATAGCTAAGCTATGTTTGGGACAATACGAATCAAGCTAAAAAGTAAATGCTAAATGGACGAAGTATAGGTGCGAAACACCCCAATTTCTAGCAGATTAGTAGTTCCAAACAGGGACTAAGATAGGAAAAGGTCCTGATTTCTCTGAAAGGCTGATCAATAAGTGTGATGAACGCGTACGGTTTTTTATTTTTCTGTAGGAGCCCCTTTGGCATCCTTAGCCTGTGATCTCTCATACACGCTAGAATTCCCTTATATTTGTAGTCCTATCTCATTTTCACTTTTTCTCTATGACCTCCTACATTTCTCCAGATAAAGATCCGCTTGGACAGGCTGTACGCGACTACATGATGGGTGATCGGGAAGGAGAGATTCATGTAAAATCTGACATTGCGGTAGACGACGTAATTCCTGTACCTTATCTATTTCGTACTTGGGAAGAGATGCCGCAGTGGGAACAAAAAGCTATGGACCTCGTCTATGGCAAGATATTGGATGTCGGAGCAGGAACAGGTGTACATAGCTTGATCATGCAGGAGCGTGGGCGAGATGTTGTGCCTATAGATATTTCGCCAGGGGCTGTAGAGGTGATGCAGCAGCGGGGACTGACGCAGGCACGACAAGCCAAGCTAGAAGACATGCCCAAGACGAGCTTTGATACGATTTTCTTGATGATGAACGGAATCGGCATTGTAGGAGACTTGGATCGCCTAGCGACCTTTCTCTCATACGCGCACGAAGTCCTCAAACCTGGAGGACAGATCTTGCTCGATTCTTCTGATCTTATCTACCTATTCAGCCATGAGATCACGATAGATGACAAATTGGAGTTTTCAGTGCCCTTTCCTGAAGATCGATATTATGGGATCATTACCTATGAGATGGAATATAAAAATGTGAAAAGCGATCCTTTCCAGTGGCTGTATATTGATTTTCAGCGTTTGGAAAACATCGCTTTTCAGTGCGGTTTTCATTGTCAGCAAGTGATGCAGGGCAGCCATTTTGAATACTTGGCTCGTCTATCTCCCAGAAGCTAAAGCACTAGGGCAGCGCGACGATCCGCGTATTTTCAGACCAGAGAAAACCCTGTCCTATCTTCAGCACATATACACCAGGAGCAACAAAGGGAATCTGTAAATCCACCTGAAATGACCTTCGGTCAGGTCTCAGCAAGCCATAAGCTACTTGGCGACCCTGTAAGTCCAGCAAAGTGTAATCTAGGATTTGATTGGCTTTGTTGATGATCTCTATAGGAATGATCTGCCCACTCCCCGAAAAACTACTCGGGGTAAAGAAGGTACGTTCGGGTGCATAAAAGACCTCTACCAAAGAGGAGTAAGAAAATTTTCCGTCTATGTCTTCCTGCTTGAGGCGATAAATATTCTGTCCTCGCTTGGGACTATCGTCAAACCACTCGTATTCTTTCAACGTCTGGCTATCACCCGCAGCGGTGATCGTCGCCAATTGTTCAAAAACCCCTGAATTTTCCCGTTCTACGACAAATCGATCTGTATTTTCTTCTTGGGAAGTCCCCCAAAATAGCCTGACGCGAGAATCGACAACTTCTCCCTCTACATACGCCCACTCGATAGGGAAAGAGGTAAGCGCGAGACTGACGGCTCCTTGGGCATTGGCTCTACCATCTCCAAAAAATCCGAAGGTGTCATTGGTCATGGGCGTAGCCGATTGCTTGATAAAAGAAGTAATATCTAGCTGCGTTAGCTCGGGATTGACAGATAAGATGAGTGCCGCAATTCCTGAGATCTGAGCGGACGCTGTCGACGTTCCCCCAAACCAACGGGTGTAATTGCGATCTGTATAATCTCCATTGAATGTGGTGGTATCTGTATTGTATCCATTGTTGCCCATACGATCTAGGGAAGAAACATTGGAGAATGCAGAAGGATTGCTGGGAGCAGCTATGTCGACTTCAGGTCCATAAGGCGCATACGTCGGACGGTCCCCCAATGCATCCATCGCTGACACTGTCAAGACAGAGGCGATAGAAGCAGGGTAGCGCACACAAGTACTTGGGTTGGCTGCATCAATGATTCCTGAAGCATAGACGACAACGCATCCTTTCCCTTCGCGTCCAAATGTCAAGGCGCTGTCGATGGCTGCTAGGACAGGAGGGAAGAAGGCATCATTGCTTGTACAAAAGTCAGCTGCCCAAGAGTTGTTGATGATATCGGCTCCGTTTTTCCAGGCGTAGTTGATCGCGTCAGCGGCCTCCGATACAGCGGATAGTGTGAGCGAGATGTGGATAGGCAATATTTTTACTTCGGGTGCGATACCCGCCACTCCAATACTGTTGTGAGAGGCGGCGATGATTCCTGCGATGGCGACACCATGTGCCTGTGGATTATCTGGATCAGAGATCGGTCCTCCCGTAGGTGACAAAACCGTATCTGCCATAGAGGCGCCTGGCAATACTCTCGACGTCCCCGTCTTATCGTTGAAAAGGTCCACATGATCTTCTACTCCTACATCCACTACGGCCACGATGATGTTACTATCTCCCTTGGTCGTACACCATGCCTCGGGCGCGTCTATATCTATATCCGATATGGAACGGTTGAATGGATACGTTGGAGAGAAGTTGGGTAAATCATCTGTATTGTTGAGATAGTACTGGAAGTCAAAGAGAGAATCCGAAGCCCCACAGGTCTGTACCTGATCAGGAGCCATTGTAGGACTGGCTGCTTGTGCAGAAAAAAGGAAGTCAGGTATCGCATAAGATACTAAGCCACTTTCCTTGAGGAGATTGGCCACATCCAAGACATGATCGGTAGTCGGCAGCTCGATGTAAGGGAAACCTCCTATGGTTGTCCCGAGTCTTGAGTTGGGATAAGGAGAAAGTAACAGCTCTACCTCTTCGATACTGGCTTGAGGAGTCAGTTGGTAAAGCACCTTTCGTGTCGGCCAAAGAAGAATTCCCTCTGGGGTCCTTAGTCCTTGAGAGATACTTTTCACAGCCTGTGTTTCAATTCCTGCTCGCTGTACAGCATCGACGATGTGCTCGCCTGTTTGACACTGGATGAGTTGGCGTTTGAGATGGGGCGTACGACTGAGTCGTGCTTGAGCATCCCAAGGGGCTTGGTAGAGTACAACGGCAGAATGGAGATCTTTTGAAAGGGCAACCTTTTCATCTCCTGCCCAAAAGTACGTCTGCCCCATCAAAAAGGGAGAAAGGATACCCAGTAAGGCAAGTAATATGAACAGTCTTTTCATGTTTTTGGGGAGTCCAGTTACAAAGCTAGTCAAGAAGTGGGTGATTGTTCTTCTATGCTAAACTAAAACAAAATGGAAAGTTTTCTTTTCTCCCCTTCATAAATGGACATAATTAGAGTTTTTTTGGATCCTTCAAAAACTCTATTGGTATTCACTCTAAGGAATACGTGCAGTTCACGGTTGAATATCAAATGGTTGGGCATGAGCCGCGAGTTGTCCATTTTCGAGAGATTGCATGATGGAATTTAAATATTTACTGAACTTTTCCGCTCCTGAAGGACTGAGATGGTTTGCATCAAAAAAATCGGATGAACGGTAGAGTGGGTCATCCATATGATTGAGGTACAATATCTGATGCTTTCTCGCAATCGCGTCTGTGGTCTGAACCATATGCTGCAAACGGTCGGGATTGAGCCCACTGAGGTAGGTGTGCCACATCGGAGTGGAGACCAAGATGGGGTGGATTCCTTTTGACTTACAAAGTTGGATCATCTCGGTCAGGTATCGCGCATTGGTTTCATACAACTCAGTATCATAGAAGAGGTCGTGAAAACCTGCAGACTTTCTCCCATTTTCTTCAAGATCTCGCGTCACCGTAGGGCCGTACCATCCTGTATTGTCACATTCGACCAGCGCATCCCCTTCTCCCTTATAGTATTGGCTTGTTTGATCCACTGCACGTTTGACCGTCAATAGTGCCAACAGACTGTAGTTTTCAGGTTCGTACCACTTGGTGAAGAGGTTGCTCCCATAATAATGATGATAGTAATACGTCTTGTTGTAGATCCCTGGATAGAGATAAGATTCTGACCCATAGGTAGGGTAGGAGATAGGAAGTACAATAAATTTTAGCTTGGTGAGCTGATCTATGTATTTCTCAAGCAGAAACTGATCAAAGGCCAAGGTTTGTGCTGTATAAGCTAAGTTAAATGTAGGTCTAGCGATGTGGTGTGGATCTATACCCAAATAGCTGTGGGAACTGCCTAGAATCAAAACTTCCCATTGATCCAGGCCCGCTTCAAAGTTTGCTTTTTTGAAAGCATAATCATTGGGAAGCTCCTTTTGCACATACTCTAGCCCTCCCAATAGCAGTAAGATGGGGAGTAAAAATAGTGTCGTACGTAGGAGGATTTGTCTCATTTTCCTATCTCCTTTTTGAAAGATGAGGGGTTAAAACTGAAAATAAATAAAGGCGCGGCGTTCGTAATTGAAATATAGGATTGTCAATGCCATGGCGTAATAGATTCCCCATCGCAATACAACAGGTAGTGGCGCAATTTCAAGAGAGTGCTTAGTCTTACGAATCATTTGTACCCGCTCAAAAATCAAGAAAGCGATGGCCCATACGACCTTCCATTTGAATCGCTCAGGCATCTGGAAAAGTGAGGGTGAGCAGATGCGCATGAAATAATCCCATGCATACTGAAGATTAGGAGCCATGAAAAATATCAGGGCAAAACAGTTCAAGACTGTTGTCAAAAGCATTTGCCACAATGCTTTAAAGGTTCCTGCAATGGTAAAAGGAGGTCTGGTTTCCTGTACATTAGATTTGAGTTTGGGGAAAAATATATAGGGGATATGGTATAATCCATGCAGAGCACCCCAAACGACAAATGTCCAATTTGCGCCATGCCATAACCCGCTCACAGCAAATGTAATAAAGAAGTTACGGATGATTTTCCCTTTGTTTCGAAGCATACCTCCGCCACTTAGAGAGACGAATACATAGTCTCTAAACCAGGTCGTGAGAGAGATGTGCCACCTCCTCCAAAAGTCCATGATGTCGCGTGCCATCAGTGGATAGTTGAAGTTGCGCATCAAGTCAAAGCCTAGTAGACGTGCAGTTCCAATGGCAATGTCTGAGTATCCAGAAAAGTCTCCATACAATTGAATGGTGAATAGGAGTAAACCGATGACGAGCACAATTCCACTGTAGCTTTCAGGGCTTTCTAAGATAAAACCTACCGTTTCACCCATGGTATCAGCGACAACGACTTTTTTGAACAAACCCAGTAGGATCTGCCGCAAGCCATCTCTCGCTCTTTCGGGTTTGAATTTTCGAGTCTTTTGAAATTGTGGGAGAAAGTTGGAGGCGCGCTCGATAGGCCCCGCAATCAACTGTGGGAAGAAACTCACAAAGGCCAAGAAAGCGATGAGATCTTTGCTCGCTTTGAATCGCCCTCGATAGATATCGATGCTGTAGCTTAAGGTCTGGAATGTGTAAAAGCTGATACCTACAGGAAGGATGATCTTCAGCGTCCGTGCAGGTATCTCATACCCAAATATTTGGAAGAGGTCAATGAAGCTATCGACAAAGAATCCAAAGTATTTGAAAAAGCCGAGTAAGCCGATATTGACACCGAGGCTGACAAAAAGCCAGAGTTGTTTCAGCTTTTTATTGGGCGCTTTTTCGATTTGCATGCCCGCATAGAAATCCGCCAGTGAGCTGATGACGATCAGGGACAAAAAGCGCCAATCCCAGTAAGCATAGAAAAAATAACTGGCTGCGAGGATCAGCAAATTCTGTACTTTGACTCGCCGGTCTGTGGCGAACCAGTACAAAAAGAAGATGAGTATATAAAAAATGGCAAATTCTAGGGTGTTGTAGAGCATGCCTGTCTCCTCAAGTTATGGGAATGGATAAAGGTCAAAGCTTGAAGATGAGGAGAATCCACGATCTGCGATAGCGTCTTTGTTTCAATGGCAATATTAGGCGAGGGAAAGGCAGGAAATGAACATTGAGAGAGGGAGAAGCTTAAACAACAAAAGTCGAAAGAGTAGTCTTTTACTTCAGATGCAAATATTGGTCGAGGACGGGCAAGTCA
This sequence comes from Bacteroidota bacterium, assembly GCA_039820545.1. Classification (GTDB taxonomy): domain Bacteria; phylum Bacteroidota; class Bacteroidia; order J057; family J057; genus JALEFZ01. Next base: position 18,752 of record JBCBPW010000003.1, read on the forward strand.
GCCGCTACCCAATCCAAGGCAGGAAGATCTTCTGGCAAGTACCAGCCGATTTCTTCGTGATCCGTCAAGGTAGGTTCTCCTGCTACCCACTGACAGACAAAGGGGTAGAGGCGGATGACGCCTGTCGGATAAGCATGGACCACATCAATCAGGCGTTGCAAAATCCGAATTTCCATCGCCAATTCTTCCCAGATTTCGCGTGTCAGGGCTGCTTCAGCTGTTTCTGTCGGATCTAGTTTTCCACCTGGAAACTCCCATAAACCTCCATGTCGAAGCTCAATTTTTCTTTTAGCCGCCAGGATTTTTCCATTCCGCTCTATGATTCCACAGGCAACATCAATCATATCATTTCTCTAAAAAATATACAATACCACAGGTAGTATCGTGTGCTACCTGTGGCCAATCTTATGTGTCTTATTGGAGTTTTCCTAAGCCTTCTCCTAGTCGCTCCAATGCTTGATCCAGCTCTGCTTGCGCATAAGCATAAGAAATACGTGCATGGGTCTGTGTACCAAAAGCAGAACCAGGGACCAGCGCAAGTCCGACTTCATCTATTAGGTAAAGGCATAATGCATCTATAGTCTCGATCTTCTTTCCATCAGCTGTATGGCGACCGATAAAGGCAGCAAAATCAGGATAGAAGTAGAAGGCACCATCAGGCAAGTTGACCTCTAGTCCAGGGATGGCATTCAACTTTTGGTATAGTTCATCTCTACGCTCCTTGAAGGTGTCGCGCATCGCGTAGGTAGGTGCCAAGTCCTGCGTCAGTGCAGCTACAGCTCCCATCTGTGCGAATGCATTGGCTCCTGAAGTCACCTGACCTTGTACCTTTTCGCAGAGTGCGGCGACCTCGCGCGGAGCCGCGATATATCCCAGACGCCAGCCCGTCATCGCAAATCCTTTAGAGAAGCCGTTTACAGTGATGACACGATCTGCAATGGATTCGAATGTACCCAAGCTCACATGCTCTTGACCGAAGGTGATGTATTCATAAATCTCATCTGAGATGATGTAGGCATCAGGATACTTCTCTAGCACAGCGACCAAGGCTTCCAGTTCAGCTCGGCTATACATAGAGCCTGTGGGATTGGATGGAGTGGTGAAAAATACCAGTCGCGTATTTGCTTGCATGGTCGCATCCAACTGCTCAGGCGTGACTTTGTAATTTTGGGCAATGTCTGTCACGATGACTTGTGCCTCGGCTTTGGCCATGTGTACCATCGCGGAGTAGGAAACCCAGTAGGGCGCGATCAGCACAGCGCCGTCCCCAGGATTCAAGAGGGCCATGGCCACATTGTAGAGGGATTGCTTGGCCCCTGTAGAGACGACCACTTGGTTGGGCGCATAGGTTAGCCCATTGTCGCGTTTGAGTTTCTCTACAATGGCATTTTTCAGGGCAGGATATCCCGCCACAGGTGGATAATGTGTGTAGCCTTGATCCAGAGCTGATTTGGCCGCCTCGCAAATGTGTGCAGGTGTATCCATATCAGGCTCTCCCAGCGTAAGCCCGACCACGTCGCGGCCCGCAGCCTTCAGTTCGCGGACTTTTTTTGAGATGGCGAGCGTAGCCGAAGGGGCAAGAGATGTGATCAATTCAGAAAATGCCATAAGGTTTAAAAATGTTTTGAGAGACAGTTTATGTTGAGTGAAGTAGATGGACAGATGACGCAAGGTAATGATGAAAGCAAAACCTTTTTACTACTAGCACTTTTTATCTGTAGTCTTTTCATCTGACCTCTAACGAGTAAAATTTACAGAAAGGATTTGGTGATCTTGGCACACACCCTTTTACAAGATTGCATGATAGCCGATCTATAAAGAGGTAAAGCCAGATTGGTAAAAACTTACTGTTGTAGCGAGAAGATAAAATTAGCACAGTCCCTCAGCGAAAGTAACAGGAAAAAATTGCGCTTTCCTCATGATTTGTATGAAAAATAAGCCAAACAGAAGCATATCATCTTTCAAAACGGCATATGCTCACTTCCCAGTCCAACTATTGGTGAGGATTGCTTGTCTCTAACATAGGTTGAGGGAAAAATTCACTATCCCTACATCTAAAGTTGTCAAATGTATTCCTACAAACGTAGGATTGTACACAAGTCAAAATGAAGAAAAATGATTGGATCATTTTCATGCTTCAAGATTCTGACAACGAAAAAGCTACGTGTTATTTAAAATATGAACGTTATGAAATCCCCTTTTGCAAAAACATACTTATGGTTATTACTCCCTGCCTTACTGTTATTTAGCTGTGGTCCTTCGGATAAGGAAGTCTTCATGGAAGATTTTGATGTGATGATGGCAGAGGTGAAACATCAGCGTGTGACGTATACGGTAGATGACTGGGAAGAACAGGACGAAAAATTAAATGAGCTGCTAGATGAGCATTATCAGGACTTCGAAGATGAACTCACAGAAGAAGAGAAGCGTCATATCTGGGGAGAAGTTTTCTCTTACGGTGTCTATCAGCACGGAGATGATGTCATTGAGCATATAGAGCGCAATGAAGAAGTCTATATGCGCATGCTCGAACGCAATCTGGACTTAGTGGAGGCCATGGGCGATGAGTTTTTCCATCATATTTTACCCGAACTCAAAGAAATGGGTCCTGAGATTCAGGCTTTGACAGAAAAATTGGTGAGGAGGCTGGAAAAAAGAGGAACCCTTGATCGCTTAGAAAATATACTGGAAGACTTCGGCAAGGATATGGAAGAGTTGAGTAAAGATCTGGAGAGAAATGAGCGCTATGAGCGTCAGAGTCGCCGTGATGAGGAGTCGCAAGATCAATTATTTTAATTGACTTCGAAGTATGGAGCTCAATATTATTTGCCTCCATTTGTCCACTCACAAAACAGTATCCAACAAAATAGAGAGAAGCCCTTCTGTTGCAGAGAAGGGTTTTTCTGTTTATTCACTACAAATAAAAGGATAGAAAGTGTATATTCTGATTAGTTGAATCAACTATCCCTGGATATAGTCCCTTTCCTCATGAAACCTCTCCATTACCGCGTTTCCATCATACACTTGTTCTTGATTTCCTCCTGTCTGATAGGGTGTGCCTATGCCCAAAGTCAGGACGATTCCCTTTCTCTGAAGAAATTGTACCTCAAAGAAGCTCGGCTATTCCGAGAAGCTCCCTCATTTTACCTTGCCAAATGGGATTCGATAGCAGCCACAGTAGATAGTCTGCAAGCCCCTCACGCACACGCATGGGCGCACTACACACTTGGGATATTGAAGGGGCAGTATTTTCAGCAGATGAATGGAGCCAAGGAGGAAATGAAACGTGCGCTCTGGGGATATGAACGCACGGGTGACTCCATTTCTATGGGGAAAACGTACGCATTTGTAGGATCTGCTCAGTACTTTATGGGGGAATGGGAGGAGTCGAAGCAAAACTTTATACAGTCAGAGGCCATTCTCATGCGTACAACGGATACCTTTAGCCTTGCCCGCACCTTGATGAGTTATGGGGCTTTGGAAAAAAAGAGGGGAGACTTAGGATCGGCTTTGGAGGTCTTGAGAAGAGGCGCACGATTGGCAAAAAGTCTGAATAATACACGGCTTCACTCTAATATTCAAGTGAATATTGGAGCTTGTCATAGCGAATTGGGGCAATTAGAAGCTGCCTATGCCTTGTATACAGCTGCCTTGCAAGGATTCGAAGCCATAGACGATAAGCGTGGCCAGGGGATCTGCTGGCTCAATCAAGGGAGAATTCGATACAAGCAGGAAGCCTATCAGGAAGCAGAAAATGAGCTGCTAAGGGCATCAGCTCAATTGCTAACCATTGGTCAAAAGACATTCTATACCACTGCTCAGACCAATCTCGCCTACGTCTATCGAGAAACCCAGCAGTGGCGCAAAGCGCGCGCAGCTTTTGAACGTGCGCTAGCGATAGCTCAGGAGACGGATAACCAGGGCCTTGCCCATGTCGTCACAAGAGAAAAGGCCTATTTGGACTATTTAGCAGAGGATTACACGCAAGCAGCACAAGGTCTTAAGGACGCACTTGCGCTAGCGACTCGAGATTTGGTGGATGGTTTTCCTAGGGCAGGTGACATCCGCATGCCATTTGAAGCCATCCATACCGCACACTATTTGGGACGAGCCCAGTATGGAGTATATCAAGAAAATTTGGAAACGAATGCCCTAGGTGCAGCCTTAAATAGCTACAGACTGGCATTAAATCTGATCGATTCCCTCCGCCTCAGTCAACATCACCGTGAGAGTCAAAGCCATGTAGCCGAAATCAATGATCAGGTTTTTGCTGAGACAATGGATTTGCTATACCTCATGTATGAAAAGACACAAAATCCTAAGTTGTGGGAGGAGATGTGGTACGTCGCAGAGCGCAATCGGAGTTTCCAACTCTTCCAGTCCATGCTGAAAGTCCAAAAGGTATCCGCTTCTTCTGATGCGCCCTTACACCAGACATTTGCCCCTACTCTCATAGCGGATATTCAAGCCCAACTCCTTCCCGATGAGCACATACTGAGTTACATGTATGGAAAAGAAAAGGTGTGGGCCATGAAGCTAAGTACCCAAGATCTGAAAGTACAATCGGTAGGTTTGGTCGAATCTGTCGATGAAGGGGTCCAGAAAATGCGTAAAGCACTGACAAGTTATTGGGAAGCGATGCGGACCTGTCAAGATACTTCAGGGAATGGCTGTGATTCTGTGGGAGCCACCGCCTTCGTTCAGCAAGCCTACGATGTGTATCGCCAGATTTGGCGTCCAAGCTTTGATGAGAACGGACCATTTCCTCAGCGGGTAATTATCATTCCGCATGGACAGTTGCATTTACTACCGTTTGGGGCATTACTTACCGCTCATCCTGATATTCCACACCAATGGCGTTCTCACGCGTACCTCCTCCAAAGGTATGAGCTTCAGCAAGCGTACTCCGCTCGAATTTGGTACGTGCAGCATACACGTACCCCTTCAAAGGAAGAAAAAGCGAACGCATCTTTGGCTCTAGCGCCCTTCGTAAAGGGAACCCCCAGCTATTTGACTACACGCCAATCAGCCGATCGTGCTTTTTTTACGCCTCTACCCCATAGTCAGCAAGAAATAGATGCCCTCGCTTCTCACTGGGAAGTACAAATAAAGACCGGGGCAGCAGCAGATGCTCAGAGCTTGTGGGAGAACCATGAGCCATATCAAGTTCTTCATATTTCTTCTCATGCGAAGGTACATTTCAACGCGCCTTCGGAGTCCTTTATCGCTATGGCAGATACGCTCATAGGGTTGACGCAGATCCAATCGAGTAGCTTACGCGTAGACTTGGTGGTGCTGAGTGCGTGTGAGACAGGCATCGGACAATATCAAAAAGGAGAAGGGGTGCTGAGTTTGGGCAGGGCTTTCCACGAAGCGGGGGCAGCAAGTAGTCTGACGACACTCTGGCAGGTGGAGGACGCAGCAACGAGCAAGATTATTGCGCAGTTTTATCATCACCTTGCAAAGGGAATGGATAAGGCGCAGGCCTTGCAGCAAGCACAGCTCGACTACATCAGCCAAAGTGACCGCAGATGGACACACCCCTTTTTCTGGTCTGCATGGGTACTCATGGGAGATGAACAACCGATAGACACTCCACCGATTATTCCAGCTTTTGTGTGGGGATTCGCAGGAGTACTCATATTGGGCTTGGGCTGGTATCTGGGAAGGCGAAGAAGTAGGAGAATGCGTGATTGATTTCTTACCTCATCATGTGAGATGGGGTATATCTGCGTCTCTTAGGTAGGAGGAATAATAAAAATGAGAAAAATCAAAGAACGGATCTGGATATAAACCTATTTTTTCCGTCTTGTATTTGTTCTCTATTGTCCTTTATGGAAGAAAAGCTAAACCTCAAAAATAATGCGAAAAAGACATAGTAAAGAAGCCCTTATCGTCTCAGGGATGAACCTGATTCGTAGGCAAGGATATCATCACACAGGAATCAATGATATATTGAAAGCGGCTCAAATACCTAAAGGAAGTTTTTACAACTTTTTTGAGTCCAAGCAGATGTTTGGAGAAGCCGTCATCAAGGCTTACGGGGACCAACAAGTAGCCTTTCTGAAAGGGGTGCTGGATCACAAGAGAGAAAGTCCGTTAAAGCGCATTGAAACACTCTATCGTACGATCAATCGGTATCATGAGTCAGAAGATTTTCGCCACGGCTGTCTGGTCAATAATATTTCAATAGAAGTAGCAGGAGTAAATGATAAACTAGCTGAAGTTTTGGATACGCAGTTTCGCCGCTGGGTGGACATCATTGCCGCTTGCATCGCAGAAGGCCAACAGGCTGGGGAGATTCGCGACGATATCTCTGCTCATCAACTGGCCCATTTGATTCATACGAATCTCTACGGCGCACATGCCAGAATGAAAGCTGCGCGCAATCGTGAAGCACTTGATATGGCATTAGAAATGAATCTCCAGTATATCCAAACGGTTTGACACGTAGAGCCACCGCCATAGGATGGCCTCTCAAATCATCGCCATGGCATGGCTTCTGAAACGCTATGGGAAAAAAGAAATTTTTGAAGCCAATCGACTTTTTCTTCGTACGCTCTAAGACCCTGTTTGGAATAATGAAAATCTAACTAAAAAGCAGAGATTTTAGATTCTGACGAAAGCTATTTTTGAGATTTAGTGGGGCTAAATCGATCAAAACAGATGAAGTTCAGGTTCTGAAAGCACAAACTTTTCGCAGATGTGAAGTTTCAAATATGGTCTAAGATTAGTAGGGAAAATTCCCTTCATTCGATTACAATTATTTCATCGCTATGACCCATACAGACCAACTGAGCCAATTTTTTGAGGAGAATAAGCATTCTTGGAATACCCGGACGGATATCCACCAAACATCAGAGATGTATGACATGGGAGCCTTTCGAGCGGGGCAGACCTCTCTACGTGAGATAGAGTTAGCAGAGGTAGGAGATGTCCAGGGGAAAAGTATGCTCCATGTCCAGTGCCATTTTGGGCAGGACACCATCTCATGGGCAAGGATGGGGGCTCAGGCGACAGGTACAGACTTCTCTGATAGAGCCATAGAAATCGCCAGGTCCTTGGCCGCAGCGGAGTCCCTTGATACACGCTTCATTTGTGCCAATACCTATGACTTACCCGAACATCTGGATGAGCAATTTGATATTGTATTTACGTCTTACGGTGTGATTGGGTGGTTGCCCGACCTTAAAAAATGGGCAGAAATACTCGCACGATATGTGAAGCCTGGGGGTATCTTTTACATGGTGGAGTTTCACCCTGTCCTGTGGATGATGGATGATGAGGTACGGAAGATCACGTATTCCTATTTTGACAAGGGGGTCATTGCCTATGAGGAATCCGACTATACCGATCATGAGGGCCAGCACGGCACGACCAAAAACTATGCTTGGAACCATAGTCTCTCGGATGTCATTACGCCCTTGATCGCACAGGGGTTGACATTAGAGTTTTTACATGAGTTTGACTATTCTCCCTATGATTGCTTTCAAAATGCGGTATCTGTTGGGGAAAAACGTTGGCAGGTGAAAGATTATGAGGGCGTTTTTCCACTGGCTTACTCCATCAAGCTTCGGAAGGATTGAGATTTTGGGCTAGGCAAATTTCCTTTATCTTTGGTCGTCTGGATAGATCAAAGGGACGACTTGTATGAGCATCCAGCCTTTCATTGACCTTCATACATCCATTTACCACTATACATGAAAAAGAAAGTACTCGTAGTCACAGGCGGAGGCGACTGTCCTGGGCTGAATGCTGTCATCCGTGCCATCTACAAGCGCGCCCGCTTGGAGCCCGATTGGGAAGTCGTCGGATCGATAGATGCTTACAATGGGATCATGAAAGACCCTCCAGAGCTGATGCCTCTCAATAGCCAAAATACAGGAGGGATTCACGTGAAGGGAGGGACCATCATCGGCACGACCAATAAGGGCGAGCCTTTTAACTATCCCATGGAGCGTCCCGATGGAACCATTGAGGTTGTCGACATCTCCGATGATTTGATCGCGAGGATCAAAGACAATGGGTTTGAGGCTGTGATCAGCATCGGAGGAGACGGTTCCCAGACCATCGCACACCGTCTATTTCAGAAGGGACTGAACGTCGTAGGTGTACCCAAAACAATAGACAACGATCTGAGTGCAACCGATATGACCTTTGGGTATCAGACGGCTGTGCAGATAGCGACAGAGAGCCTGGATCGACTTGTGACGACGGCAGAGAGTCATAGTCGCACACTGATCATGGAGGTCATGGGACGCGATGCAGGATGGATCGCCTTGAGTACCGCTGTCGCATCTGGAGCAGAGGTCTGCCTGATTCCTGAGATTCCTTATGACATCCACAAGGTGGTGGAAGCCGTAGAAGCGCGCTATGTCAACGGTCGTGGCTTCGCCAACATCGTCATCGCCGAAGGCGCCAAGCCCAAAGATGGCAATGTCGTAGCCCGCCAAAGCGAAGAACTAGGATATGGCAATCGCGTCCTCGGTGGAGTAGGGCACATCCTACAGGATCAACTCAAGAATGCCAATTGTCAGGCAAGTACACGTGTGACGGTGCTAGGGCATACCCAGCGAGGAGGGATTCCGATTGCCTTTGACCGCATCCTGGCGACACAGTTTGGGATCAAGGCCTTCGAGATGGTGCTAGAAAAGAAATTTGGTCGCATGGCTTCCTATCGCAACAGTACCATTGTGGATGTGAGTTTGGAAGATGCCATTACAGATTATAACTACATTCACCCTGACGATTATCTCATCCAAACCGCCCGTGGGTTGGGGATGTGTTTGGGAGATTGAGGAAAAGAATGATTACGTAGAGGCGTCGATTTATCGCGTCTCTACATAGGATGTCCTGTGCCTGTTCAATGTCCTGAAGGGACAGTGTAAAATGGTATGTGGATTTTAGTCCCATGCTCGAAGTTACCTACAATCTGTAGGAGACAGGACCCTAAAAAATGGATGCTCTGCGTAGTTTGATGACTACTCAGAGCATCTTATTTCACTTTTTCTTTTGGTCAGATACCTAATTCGCTCTTTCCTCCACTACAGCATCTAAGCATTGCTGTATCGCCTCGACGTAGGAGGGCCATTCTTCTTTTTCACCTTCTGTCAAAGCCTCCAGATGTGGGAGTGCCGCTTCTAGATAAGTGTAAGGTTGAATGTATTTCCCCTTTTTCCTTCTGGCATCATATCGTTCCTGGTATTGCATGTAGGCATCAAATGCTTTCTCCAAATAAAAATTGGCCCAGCACTGATGCGCAATGGTATGTTGGGGATCATACGTCAAAATCTCCTGATAGGCGACCCTTGAATTGGTATATTGTCCCTTCTTCCAAAAGATGGCAGCCAGCGATTCTCTCGCTTTGACATCTTCGGGAAATGCCTGTAAATGATCCTGTAGAAAAACTACTTCATCGATTCCAGGGAGGATATTTGCCTGTATCAATATCGTCGTAGGGGGAGCCCAATCGAAAGGCTGAGGAAATGGATAAGCCTTTGCTGAGGGAGGAGGGCCTAGTTGTGTCACAAATAACTGCCAATACACATGTGCCGCTTGCTGACTAGAAACATAATCTGGACTTATATGCGGGGAAGGGGCTTCGGCACGTCTGGCTTTTTGCCATGCGGCTAAAGCTTCCTCATATTGATCTCGCTTCCAAAATGTAAAGGCACTGGCCAACCAGACTTGAGGATCTTCTGGATAGATCTGCCTTGTCTTCCAAAAATAACGGTCAGCCTGGGCATAATGACCTGAATTGTACTGTTTGACACCTTGGTTGTAAAGATAGGGAGCCAGAAATTCTAGTGTTTCAGATGCCATTTCTCTGAATTGTCCCTTATCAAGTTCCTTGACTGTCGCCAGATGCGTGTAGGCGCGCTCCCATGCATCTCGAAACTTACGGGCCTGCTTGGGACTTTTGCCCAAAGCATAGTACGCTTCTCCCAATAGATAATGAACTTGCACAAGATGAACTTCAGGAACGTCGTCCTTCGCCAAGTGGCGTGTCAGTAATTTTACAACTGTGGCAGGGTCGCCCTGGTCCCATGCGACATGGGCCCGTAAAAGCGGATCATCGGGAATTTGTGCTTGTAGACCAAAAGCGAAAGTGCAGAGGATCAGGAAGATAAATGGTTTATTCATGCTAAAACGAACATAGTGAAAATCTAGTCCCGTTCGCTTTATTTTAGGTGAATGGTTGGATCTGACGACTCATTGTCCATTCACAAGGGAGGAGTTGTTTGTGTTCTTCCTCAGTTTTTTTACCACTTCTTCAAATACCTCAGGTCGTTCTATCCAGACTGTTTGTATCCCCAGTGCTTCTGCCGCACGGATATTGGTCCGAGAGTCATCTACAAAAAGTGTCTCTTCTGCCTTCCAGCCCATCTGTTTCAGTGCCATCAAGAACATGCGTGGATCAGGCTTTTTGATACCCATTTCAAATGAGACAAACAGTTGATCCATGGCCGCAAACATTTCCGCGCATTCTGGACTGTAATGATCAAAATGTACACGACTGGTATTGCTCAGGAGGGCAAGATCAAAGTGCTGGGAGAGTGCCTGGATCATCTGTGTACGGCCTGGATAAAGCTGAATAAGGAGATCAAGCCAGATGGTTCGAATTTGTTCTTCTTGAGCTTGTAGCTGAAAGGTATCGATCAAGCCTTGGGCAAAAGCAGGAAATTCAATTCTGCCCTGATCCAGATCGGCAAACCAGTCATACTGAATTTCTTTTCCCAGCGTCATGGGCTCGACACCTTCGGGTTGCAAACTGCGGAAGGCTGCCAGCGTCTTTGGAAAGTCGATTTCGTATAGAACTCCTCCAAGGTCAATGAGCAAGTGGCGAATATCCGTGAATGAAGACATGAAATGCTTATTATATACCCATAAACATAGCATTTTCCCCGTAGCTTGCTACAGGAAAAATGCTTAGAGGATGTTGGAAATAACGAAAATCTAGCCCTAAAAGAGCTTTTTATGATTCGCTAGATGTAGGTTCTTGTGGTTTGGGAAAAGGTATCATCACCTTTGGTTCTTTTGATTCTGCTGGTGAGGCAGTTTCTACAGTTGAGGCTGACCCTTGACTTTCTCCCTCTGCAGTAGGATTTTCTCCTTGACTACCTTCTGACTTTTCTTCGCCTTCGTCATCTGCCATGCCTGTCCCGACTCTTGCCTCGCGAATCAATCCGAAGGTCATCACCAAGCTCGTCACCAAAATGGTCAGCAAAAGGATGCCTGGCTGAAATTCCTCTGAGGCCAACTCTGCTGGAATGGAATAAAAGAGCAAAACCGTGATCAATCCTCTCGGGGCAACAAAGATCTCAGGTGTAATATCCTTTCCCATTGCTACACGCAATCCCACAAATCGACTTCCATAAATAGCGACGATGGCAAAAAGGGTAATCAAAGGCACTGACCAGTGAATCAAGTCTCCCAATACAATCGACATCCCAAAGGCCACGAAGAAAAAGGTTCGGACTAAGAAGGCCGTTTCCAGTGTGATAAAGTGTAAGTCATGGAGAATGTGCTTGAGCTTGGACTCGTCCACCAAGTGTTTCAGCCCACCTCTGAAGAAGACCTTTTGGTTATTCAAAGCCAGACCAAAGACCATGATGAGTGGAAGCGGTGAAAGGTGCAGCTGCTTTCCTGCGGCATACAGTCCTACGAGTGTAGCCATGAGGAGGAAGAGTTTGGCCCCTTCCGTCACATATTGAAACAGGATAATCAATAAGTAACTAAAGACGACGGACAACAAAACCGTCAAACCCAAATCAGAAAGTGTGTGAATGATTTCGCCTCCTCCTGCCCCTTCTTCTCCAAAAGGTAAGAGGGCGTAAAATAGGATGATACCGACGATATCCGATATAGCTGATTCGTAGATCAAAAGCTCCTTCTTGATATCAATCAAGCCTCCGACACTAGGGATAATGACAGCACTACTCAATACAGAGAGCGGTACTGCGTAAAGTAAGCCCGTGTAGAAGCTCATATCAAGGAAGGTCGTCAACGCCAAGGCAATGGCTGCTGAAGTGACAAATAATAAAATAATGGCCAATCCTGTCGCTTTCAGAATCAGGCCTGTTTTTTCTTTTTCTAGTTTGAGGTCGAGCGAGGCTTCCAGTACGATCAAGATGACACCTATCGGCCCCAAAATATTGAGGGCACCCAGTAAGTCCTTTTGGTCTATGCCTACAAACTGTTGGATGACATACCCAATTACCATGAGCATGAGCACGGCGGGTATATTGGTTTTCTTGGCGAGTATATTGGCAAAATAGGAGGCAATCAATACAATACTACCTCCCAATATCAGGTCATATGGCTCCATACTATTCGATTTAATCTGTGTTCCCAAGGAAATATACACAATGGTAGCAACTTCCCTAAAGGTTTTAATATAGACGAATTCGAATTATGAATGTTGGAGAGCTAAACGCTTTTTACACTTCCTCCTCGACTTACTGCAAAATGATCTTTTGTTGAATAGACCTGAGGAGTGTTCCGTCTGATGCTTTAGGGCTGACGGAGATTTGGTAAATGCCTGGAGAGACACCTGAGAGGTCCACCGTATAATCTTGGACTCGAAATATGCTACTGCCTCTCAAAATACTTCCCGTAGGACGAACCCTCCGTCCTTGCAGGTCTATCAGCTCCCAATCAAGTGATTGGATATCGGGAGTTGCAGCCCAGTCGATGAATAGTTGGAGTTGACGGCCTACCAATGGCGAAGGCGCCGCAACAAAAAGTGGACGTATGTCTACAGGAGTCGTATTGAATCGAGAAATAAGCGTCCAATCACTGGTGTCTCCATTGGCAAAAAAAATACGCGTAATCCAATAATAGGGAATGTCAGGTTGAAGGGAAAATTCTGTGGCGAAGGTATCTCGAGTGACGGATTCTCGTGTATCCCCCGCGCAGCCTTTAAAGCAAAATCGATTGTCCGAGAGCACATACTCATAGCCCGTAGCACCTGGGACAGATTCCCAGACGATGACAAAGGAATTATCTACAGGACCAGGCACACCCTCCCCCCTGTGTTCGGGCAGTAGGTGGCGCTGAGCCATAGAGAAAGGAAGGAAAGCCAGGAAGCCAAGTATGAAAAAAAGAGGGCGCATGTATAGAAATGCTTTTGTGTAGCCTATAGTTTAATCATGGATAAAAACGTTCACTTTACCTAAAGCTCATTTTTATGCAAATAAAAGTAAGCGATTTCCTGATTCTTATTGTCTCATATCAGACAGATCTTATATGGAAAAATATTGGGACATTCTGGAATAATCTGCATGTTCACACGTTCTTTTAACCCATAGATAAAAATATATGTTTGCGCACTCACTATGTGCTTCCTGTAAGTTTAAGCGTGAAATTCGAAATAAACGAGGCAGCGTCTTTTGGATGTGTCTCAGAAGCAAGGAGGACCCCCGATTTTCGAAGTACGCTTCTCAGCCCGTACTACAATGCATAGGCCACGAAAAGATTGTTAGCTAATTATTCTACTTTCACGTGCTCCAAAAGGATACGCGAAAGCTCTTTCAATTCTCCTTTCTCCAATGCTTTACCTGTGTCCTCTAGCGCTACTTTTCCTACCTCTGCCTTATAATTTATATAGTCCTGCCAGCGGATCCCTCCCACTTCCCTGGGATTGATCCTCTCTCTAAATCGAATCCCTCCCCCATCGACATGGTATTCATACGCCAAATAGTCCATATGGAAAGTCTCAGGGTGTATCCAATAGATGAATACGTCATCGAAGTCTTCCCCTCCACCCTCTTCCGCAAATGTCACTTTAATTTTATGATAATTGACCTCTTTGATGGCTTCTTGTCCTAGGTATTGCTTTCGGGAAGCAGGATCGTTGAGCGGTGCGGGAAGGAGGGCGAAGTAAGCGACAGAGTTGACAGAGTTAGCGTACTTGGTCGCCATCGTATCTGGGACGGAGGTTATTTGCCCGTTGATCTGGCGGGTAAATGCTCCGTTGGCAAGTGCATCGTGGATGGTATCCCCTTCCTTGACAAAGCTACGCGTGTAGGTAAAGGATTCGCCTGCTTTTTGGATGGTATAATCTTTATCTCTGAAAGAAAAAGCCGCCGCGAAGTTCTGATAGACGGCCCCCCCATGCGCTTTGATACTCCCATCTATGATTTCTTGGGCAGAGGGTGTGGGTTCTTGGGGAGACTGACAAGCAGCAAGGGATACAAGCATGATAATCAGTCCCCAGATATATTTTCTCAAATGCATATTTTTTCCTGCAAGTTACGTCCTATAATTGGGGAGAAAATGTAAGTAGCAGGACAGAAATGCCAAAACATGGGCTTCAGCAGGTGGACAAAAGAAAGCGGGGAGTAGCAATCGATGAAATAACCTGTGATTGAAACTACCTGCCTATCTGAATTCATCCAGGATAATCACTATTATATCACCCTTTTGGGATTTGGAGCTGATGTGTTTACCATATATTGTAAGTACGTTTCCATATAAATACAAGAACATGAGCACAGAAAAACAAACGATTGCCCTGGTGGCCCACGATGGCCGAAAAGAGCTAATGATGCAGTGGGTCGCCACCCATGTACGTCGCCTCTCACAATATGACATCGTGTGTACAGGGACTACAGGTAAAAAAGTACGTGAAGCACTGGAAGCAAATTTATCTTCAGAGGTCTTAGAAACAGTCGCCATCAAGCGGTTGAAGTCAGGACCACTGGGAGGTGACCAGCAACTGGGCGCGATGATTTCGGAGGGGAAAGTGGATCTCTTTATCTTCTTTTGGGATACGATGACGGCACAGCCACATGATGTAGATGTAAAAGCTCTGCTACGCATTGCGACGATGTACAATGTCCCTACTGCCATGAACCAGTCTACGGCTGACTTCTTATTGAATTCACTTCATCTCGAAGATGGGTATCAGCGGGACCGTCCCGATTTTGAATCCTATCAGAAACGAGAGGTATAATTTTGATAAAATGTAAGTGGACCACCCCATCGGAGTGGCCCACACAAAAATGGATAGATGGAAAAAATATTGTGCAGCTTATCGGTTATGTTGTAGGACCAGCTTTTTCTGGATGATCCCTTCCTGGGTCTGAACACGCAGGATATAAATCCCATCTGAGAGGGATTGCAAGTCATTCATCTTGTAAGCTTGGATACCTGCTTCCAATAGCGGGCTTTGCTCCCTCCTCACTTGCTTGCCCTGCTGGTCAAATAGGCTGATCTTGAGGACAGATTCCGTCTCAAGTGCCAATTCAATCAAGAGTACATCGTGCGCAGGGTTTGGCGTGATTTGCACATCCTGGATTTGGGGTGCGGCTGTACGTTTGCCACCTCCTGCTAGCCCTCCTCCAAATGTGCAAGTTGTACTAGGGTCGACACAGTAAGTCGTGGACAAAGCCCCTTGCAACCCATTGTCGCAGACGGAAGCTACCTGAACGGAGTAACAATTAGCAAAGCCAGGGAGGCCTGGAATATTCACAGAAGTGCCTGTCACTACAGAGGCAGGGAGTGTAAAGGGAACACCTCCTTTGCAGCACCTGGGATCGTCAGCAGTGAAATATACATTATAAGCTACCGCGCCAGCTACAGGACTCCACGTGATATTTACCTGACCGCCACTCTCGCTGCACTTGACATCATCGGGAGCCTCTAGCAAGCATGTATCGACAGGTGGCTCGCAGCAATCTGCAACAATTTCGAAGGTCTGCGTCTCCACACATCCTCCACCATAAGTAATATCTACTGTATAGGTACCCTCTCCTGCTTGGGTAATCACAGAGTATCGTCTGCGAGAAGTTTCGATGGCATTGCTACCCGCAGGGAATGTCCAGTTGAAGCCGACAATATCGTCGCATTCTAGTAAGATGAATCCATAATCGCCTTCTGCTGCACAAGCTGTCAAGTCAAATTTTGGCTCGCAGGTAGATCCTTGGCAAGGCTGACTCACACAGACCTGATCTAGATAGAAGTTAGACTCAAAGTTCGCATCTGGCGCCGTGATGTTACTCCCTCGGAACCATAGCTGGTCATAATTGGTAGTTGGTGTGATGGTGACAGTCCGTGTTGTCCAGGTCGATGGGCCAGGATAATTAGTCTCGGAGATTAAGGGAAGGGAGTTGGCAGGAATAGCAGGGATCGCGACGACCGACTGACAGGCACCTGATGTAGCCAAACCCTTGGCAGGAAGTCCGTTGGTCAGCAAGACATCAAATTCCTCAACGAAACCCGCTACAGCAAAGGAGATCACATAAGTCTCACCTGCCTGAAAATTATAATTTAAGATGATGCCATCTCCTGCATCAGGATAATTAGGGCAATTGAAGGGCTGCTTTCTGACACGGAGTTGGACATATTGGTTACCGTCAAAGGCACTTGAAGGTCCGCCTATGAGACTACTATTTGTTTCTAAACTAGGGGCTCCCGAAGAGGGAATCCAGTCAGGAAAACACAGATTGATAAAGGGAAATGTGGGGCAGGTGGTTGTTTCAAAGCTTTCGCAAATATCCTGGCCTGCCATAGGGTTCCAAAATATAAGGCATAGAGATACCATTAGGATGTAAGTCCATTTCATAGCAAATAAGATTAGTTGATTGTTGGCTGTATCTAACTGAAGGTGGATACAGACAATCGGATTGATGTAAAGATGATCTGCCTCAGAGGTAATAGGCCTAATCATCGGACTAGGGACAAATCACAGGTACTCCGGAGTTGTGAGATGCATTTGCTAGATGGGACGTATGATGAAAAAGGGATGTCAACAGAAAATTTTCTTTTTTCTGATTTTTTATTTGGTCATAGATAAATGAAGGAATCCCAATGTAATTCTCTGCTTCAAATCGGGTTGTCCCTGAGAGGGGCTTTTTCCTCTTTTGTACCAAAAGATCTATGAATAGGTGGCTGCTGATTTCTCTTTCTGTCAATATCGTCATCATCGCAGCAGTTGTCTTGGGAGGATGGGCATCGGCGCGCTACGCAGGAGACAGGTATCAGAAAGCATACGATCGGAGAGTATCTACTTTTTGGGCGACTGATCCACAGCCAGGGGCTATCGTTTTTCTCGGCAACAGCATCACCCAATCGGGCAACTGGAATGAATGGCTACCTGAAAGCAGAAACGCTATTTTGAATCGTGGCATTAGTGGAGACATCACACGCAAAGTACTCAAAAGACTGGATGAGGTGATTCGACACCAACCCGCTCAGATTTTCATTTCTCTCGGAACGAATGATTTGGGGAAAGGCTATGAGATACCCGAAATCATCACGGACTATAAAGAAATGCTGACTCGTTTAAAGACAGAAAGTCCCCAGACCCAGATTTTTATTCAGTCTGTACTTCCAGTTCGCAAGCGTGCCCCCAACGGAGCTGAAAACGAAGAGATCCTCGCCCTCAATATGGCATTGGTCAAACTGTCTAAGGCTCATCAGTGTACGTACATCGATTTGTATGTGCCTTTTGCAGACGAGAAAGGGCTGCTTAAATCGGACTATACCAATGATGACCTACACATCAAGGGGGTAGGCTATCGCAAATGGATGGGGATTATTCAGCCCTATCTTCTATCAGAGTAATACGCCGTTTCAATAAGTAGAAAATAGAAAGAAACTCCATTCGGGAAATTCCTAAATGATGAGTTTTTTTCGTTTTTGGTCGAAATCTTACATCACAAAGCAAACCGATGGGGTATAAGACTTTCTTAGCTGTCTTTAAGATATGTAAAATAGCACATGCAACTCGTGCTAAAGAATTAGGCGGAAAACACGTAAAAATGGCTGATTTACCCACAAAAAATCCACAAAACTTGGCTAGGAGAGAGGTTCTTTTAGTTTTAGCCCTGTGAAATATTCGGAGCGAGGTGTAAAAGGATAGAGAATTTCGTCACTTTCGATAAATACTCAATTTTAACCGAAACCTCACATCGTTCATTCGTATCAGAGTATTATACATACTTTCGCCCCAGGAAATTTAGGCAAAGAGTTTGTCGTAGTATGCTAAAGAAAAATACAGACTTTTGAACCCTAAGTCGTTCTTTACGTAAGAGATTCCT
This sequence comes from Bacteroidota bacterium, assembly GCA_039820545.1. GTDB lineage: Bacteria > Bacteroidota > Bacteroidia > J057 > J057 > JALEFZ01. Next base: position 36,796 of record JBCBPW010000003.1, read on the forward strand.
TGTATTGTGGAATTAATTTTATTTTATGAAGAAAGTACTATTAAGTTTGTCTATTCTTCTCATCGGGGGAGCACTGATTGCTTTCACGGGACTGGAGGGTGTACAGAACTTGCTTGATAGCACCTCAAACAACAACCTTGCAGGAGTTCAGGCTCATTCGCCTGTACTGAAGTCACAGCAAGCACACTTGAGAACCATTGATCCCTTCGACATCGACATCATCCCGACCAGCAAGCCTGTGCCGGAGACGGTGCCTACAAGTAGCCCTTTTGGGATGAGAGTTCACCCCATCCTCAATGTAGAGAAGATGCACCTTGGGATTGATTTTCCAGCGCCCACAGGGACGCCTGTACTAGCAAGCGCGACAGGACGTGTAAACAAGCTCAACACCAGAAGCGATAGCAGCTCATATGGCAAACATATTGTCCTAGAGCACGACGAGATCTTCTGTACGCTTTATGCACACCTTTCCAGAGTCAGCGTTTCCTATGGACAGATCGTCGAAGAAGGGGACACCATCGGCTATGTAGGGAGCACAGGGCGAAGTACCAATCCGCACCTACACTATGAAGTCATTCGCGATGGTATCCGCGTCGATCCAGAAGATTATTTGTAAGCAAGAAGACAGAAATAGAAAGGCTGGGATAGATTAAGCGTAAATTTTACACGCCCCCCAGTAAATTCTGAAACGCTGTCGAAGACATGTATTTTACAACAAACAGCAAAGCCGATGCTATTGACAGCGTCGGCTTTTTTTATTGGGTAGATCCAGGGTATGCTCTTCAGCAACCAGGGCATGCCCTGGTTGCTACTAAGCCTATTCCTCTTTTGATGCGACGTTCTTCCGATTGTCATTCGGGTTGCGGTCGATCAGCTTATTGATAGGATCTATGCCTGCCTTCAGCGGGAGCATATCCACCACAATCTCCAGATTCGTCGTATCCTGATTGAAGCGGTGCTTCTGAAGGTAGATAAGCGAATCCTTCCCCTTTTGGTCCTCCACAAAAATCCCCACATCAATCCAGTCATCCATAGGGACCTGTGTTTCTGTTCCCAGACTGTCCGCTAAGTATTTGACAGTATGGATTTCCATTTCCACTTTATACTGTCCATTTTCAAGCTCTGTATACGCAGTCTCACGCATTCTATTCTCGTAGAGGGTGATATTCTCAAACATATCTGTGATCAGATACTGAAGTGTGTCAGGTGTCACATCGCGAAAGTACGCCAGCAAATCAATAGTTGTCGGATAGATGTCCTCTCTAAACGCCCAATCATCGACGAAGCGGTTGAGTGCGACATTGATACTGTCCTCGCCTATATAGTCTTGCAGCGCATACATGACGAGTGAGCCTTTGCGATAGTGGATATATCCCTGTCCTTCCACCAGCATCAGGGGGCGCTCCTTTTTTCGCTCGCGGCGGCGGCCTCCTAGGTAACGGTCTAGCTCATACTTGAGGAACTTTTGCATCATCTCAGGTCCATAGGCTTGCTTCATGACCATCAGGGCAGAATATTGAGACAGGGTCTCAGACATCATCGCGCCACCACGTACCTGCGCCTGTGTCACTTGGTGTCCCCACCACTGGTGTGCCATCTCATGTGCTGTCACATAATAAGCCATGTCCACATCATCTTCGCCCACGTCTAGGATGAAGCCCATACTTTCGCCAAAGGGTACCGTATTGGCAAATGACTGCGCAAAGGATCGGTAGCGCGGAAACTCCATGATGCGCATCTGGCGAAATTGATACGGACTGAAGTTTGAACTGTAATATGCCAGTGCATCTTTCATTCCCTGCATCATGCGATCCAGATTGTAGGCGTGCCCTTTGTGATAATATATCTCTAGATTAATTGAGTCGCCAAAAGGAGCCATCCACTTCTCTTTAACGATGTCATACTTCGCCGAAACCAGGGAGTAGAAGTTGAACATCGGAATATCCATCTTATAGCGGAAATAACGACGACCGTCTTTGTCGTACTGATCCTGTAGGTAGCCAGGTGCAAGTGCTACTTGATCTTCTGATGTACTCATCAGGATCTCAAATCGAATGTTGTCGGCATCATCTCCGATTAGGTTGTTGTGCAAGCCGATGGAATCATTGATCGGACGTGAGCGTTCTCGCTCAGGAAGCCCTCGTTTGCGACGCTCGTCGTCATCTGATAGCTCAAGCGAAGGTTCATAGCCGATGGCAGGGAAATAGCTGGTATTGAAGAAGGTACCATTGCGGACGACCTCCACATTGCCTGATCCACTTTCCTTAAAACCCATCGTGCGGTACGCCCCGTCAAAACTGACTTGAAAACTGTCTCCAGGCTGAAGGGCAGGCTCGAATTGATATATGCCGAACTTGAAGGGGGCTTCCATCTCTAGTAGGCTGACAGTTCCATTCCACGATGAATCAAAAGTTGTGAACACAAGGTCCTGATAACGGATCTCCTGCTCTGAAGGAAACTGGATAAACAATGTATCAAGCGCAATAGGGGTCTTATTTTTCATCACATAAAACCCTTTGATATCTACATCCTTGCTGTAAGGGAAAATATCCACTTCTAAATTGGTCTCTACAACTCTGGGTTGTGGTTTGTCCATGTACTGCTTCAACTCTCGCTCATAGGCTTCACGTACATCTTCCAACTCATCCGAAGTCACGAAGTCGTTTAAAACCGTCGTGTTGTAATAGATGACACCACCTGCTGTGAAGAGCATGATCAAGGAAAGTGAAGTGAAGATGATCAAGGGACGGACAAAGCGGAGTTTAGCCAAATGCGTGCGCGTCTTGAAGACTGTATCTGTTCCTCGAACTGAGAAAGCCACAGCAATCGAAAAGAGCACCAGTGAGAAAGCGACTCCATAGAAAGTATCCCAAGAGAAGGAGAGCGATCGGAAATCGAAGGCATTCATATCAGAATAATTTCCTAAACTACCGCCACTGATGTCAAATAAGGGATGCTCCAAACCAATCTCATTGAAGACGAAGGTGATGGTAATGAAAAATAGGATCATGACGCCGTGTCCTAAAAACTTATTGTTTACCATGACCTGTACAAAGAAGGCAAACAGGGAGAAAAGGGCAAGGAAAGAGAATGTCTCGGTAAATAGCTTCGAGAAGTAGATCCCCAACTCAAAGTCAAAGTATCCCATCGCCGTCTGAATACCTACGCCAATCACAATCAACGTCAGTAAAAGCGTTGCATGTACCATCATAAAACCTGAAAACTTGCTCAATAGACTGACGTCATTGGGAAAGGGAAGCGAATCGTAAATCTGGTTGATCCTCAGGTCGCGTTCACGCCAGATAAGTTCTCCCGCATAGAATATGACAATGATGAAGAAGAAGAGATCAAATGAGGAGAGAATTTCGAGTATCAAGAAGGTCTTGGGTACAGGGTCGGTCCCATACATAGCTTGCATATTGGTCGAACCAATGATTACGAAGATCAATCCAAAGGCGACAATGGCAATGAAGGGAATAGAACGCACAATTTCTCTGTAATAGAGTCGAGAAAGGTGCCAGATGCGTAGCAACTGTGTGCGAAAACCTTCAGGCGCGAAATGTTGGATCTTGGGAACAGCCATATCCTTTCGCGAAGTAGTTTCAGCACTTACCTTTTGCTTTCGGACCCGCTTCTTGGGTGTGCTAAAAGAAAATGAGAAGTAGGTGAGGGCTAATGCGCCGATGGCAATACCCAACCAAATGAGTCGATTTTGCATAACGACTCCCGTGAAGGGAAGTAACTGACTATTTTGCTCCGAAATGGTCCAATAGCGAGTAATGACCGATTGGGTTCGGGCTCCAAAGGGATCTAGCAAAGCGGCAAGCTCTAGATTGTCAATCTCAGAGATCAACTGTCCTGTAATCAGATACAACACGAAGAGTCCTAATCCCTGGACAAAGACAAATAACAAACGTTTACTTAATGCACCCCCCATGAAAAAAAGTGCGCCTGAGATGATGGCATTGGGAACAACAACTAGGACAAAGGGCCATAGATAAGAGGCCATCCTGAAGGTCGGTAAAAATCTTTCAGGATCGTTGAGGGGCCATAGACGACCCGCCATAAGGCCTAGAGAGATACCTGAAAGTACCAAGATCAAGACAATCAATGAGCCAAAGAATCTCCCAAATAGATAGTCACGCTTTTTGATCGGGCTAGTAAATAACATCGAGTAGGTCCGATGCTGAAAGTCTCGTAGCACAGGCACCCCCATGATGGCAGAGCTGATGAAAATACCAATGATAGACATGATCACTGTCTGATTCATGATGACATTGGGCGCATCCTCCTTGAGACGACCTGCTGCTCCTCCGATGCTGAGATTTTCCCATGTCACGGCCAGCATACAGATCAAAAACATGATCCCAAAATATATGTAGGTCGCAGGACGCTTCGCCCTGTACCTCAATTCAAATTGTACAATTTTCCAGAGCATGGCTTAAGCGTTTACAGGTTGGGAGAGGACAGCATGTATGTAAGAGAAGTACACGTCTTCGAGATCAGCTTGCTCCAGTTCAAACTCTGGGCTGGGTTGAGTCTCACTGTAGACATGAATCTTGGGCTTGCCAGCGACCATACGATCGGAGATGACCACATAGTTTTCTTTGTGTGCCGCAAGTGCTTCTTTTTCGATGCGCTTGGTCCATATTTTTCCCTCCACATCCGAAAGCGCTTGTAAGGGGTGGCCACTCATGAGGATTTGTCCTTTGTTGATGATGGCCATATCTGTACACAACTCTTTGACATCCTCTACGATGTGGGTAGACAAGATGACGACGGCATTTTCTCCCAACTCACTGAGTAGGTTGTGGAATCGGTTTCGTTCGGCAGGGTCGAGACCCGCGGTCGGTTCATCTACAATGATCAATTGGGGATTGGCTAGTAGGGCTTGTGCGATACCAAATCGCTGACGCATACCTCCTGAGTACCCACCGAGATTCTTTTTGCGGACATCATAGAGATTGGTTTTGTAAAGGAGGGCAGCTACGACTTCCTTACGCTCTTTGCCATGCGTGATACCCTTGAGTACGGCCAAATGGTCTAGCAATGTCTCTGCACTCACACGTGGGTACACCCCAAACTCCTGCGGGAGATAGCCTAACACCTGTCGGACACGATCCTTTTCTTTCAATACATCGATATCGCCTAGTTGGATGGTACCTTCATCTGGCTCTTGCAAGGTCGCTATGGTGCGCATGAGGGATGATTTTCCTGCTCCGTTGGGACCGAGTAGCCCAAACATACCCGTAGAGATGTCGAGTGAGACGTTTTGCAAGGCTTTCACACCGTTGGGGTAGGTCTTGGAAAGGTTGCGTATGGTTAAATTCATGTAGTCGGTAGGTTAGGGTTAAGATTGATAGTTGGAGATAAGATGTTGCCCTATTTTGCGATAGGGTGAATATGTTACAGATAGAATATCATACAGAAAGGATGGGAGGCACTCGTGCATGATCTATCAATGTAAGGTATCCTTCGATCAAATATGTCATTCTATCGATATCAAAATGCTCATTTTTAGGTGAGATCTGAAGAATCCTATCTAATTTGAGTTTTTAGCCAGCAATTCTAATTTCTATGCAAAGATCAACTATTACTGCCCTTCTCGCCTTCTGCATGGGCATCTGCTTGTTTCTATTTTCTCCTGCTTACTCTTTCGCGCAGATGGAGACCGATGTATTTCTCATTCCCTTGTCCTATGAAGGAGATCAAATGAAACTGGGAGAAGCAAAAAATATCACGAATCGGAAAGGCTATGACAATCAACCTTCTTTCTCACCAGATGGTAGCAGAGTCTTTTATGTAGCAGCGGATGACTCAGGGCAGTCGGACGTTTTTTTCTACGATCTCCAACAAGGGAGACCCTATAAGATGACACAAACACCCTTGAGGAAGGAGTATTCGCCTAAAATGACACCTGACGGCAAGCACTTTACAGCTGTAGCGATAGAGAAAGATGGAGTCACCCAGCGAATTTGGAAGTATGGATTGGAACAAGGAGAAGGAGTATTGATGGAAAAGATAGATTCCGTAGGGTACTATGACTGGATCGATGCTGATCATCTAGGATTCTTTGTATTGACAGATCCTTTTACCTTGCAAGTGACCAATATCCAGACGCAGGAGCCTCAGGTCATCGCAGAAAATATCGGCAGTGCCATACACACCCAGCCAGGGACAGATACGCTGACGTTTGTGAGAAAAGATGGGGAAGGCCGCGCATTTATTTGTGCCTATCATCGCGGCTTGAAGGAGGTGAAAGTGCTGGCAGAAACCCTTGGAGGTTCGGAAGACTTTTGCTGGTCTGCAAGAGGGACGTTGCTATTGGGAGATGAGCAAGCTTTGTATGAGCTAAATCCCTATACAGGAGAGGAATGGGAAAAAGTAGCAGATCTAACAGTCGGTCGTTTTTATAGACCCAAAGTGAGTCCTGATGGGAAATATTTGGCGATCGTCGTCTATCAATAGCCTCGATTCTGGATACACTTGAACTGATATTCTGTCAATTCACAAACGGAAAATTACTTTTCTAAAGAATCTTTTTGCTTTTGACTGGCGATTTGGGAGGCTTAATAAATTTTTCCCTAATTTGAACCCGAAAACATAAGGAAATTAACATACGCCGAATATAACATGAGAGAGATACAATTTCGTGAGGCCCTTCGAGAAGCCATGAGTGAGGAAATGCGCCGTGATGAGCGCGTGTACCTAATGGGAGAAGAAGTGGCTGAATATAATGGTGCGTACAAAGTAAGCCAGGGCATGCTGGCCGAGTTTGGCGAAAAGCGCGTGATCGACACCCCCATCTCTGAGCTAGGTTTTTCTGGGATTGGAGTAGGATCTGCTATGATTGGCTTGCGTCCCATCATCGAGTTCATGACGTTCAACTTCTCGTTGGTAGCGATTGATCAGGTGATCAATAACGCCGCTAAAATGCACCAGATGAGTGGAGGACAGTATCATGTCCCGATCGTATTCCGTGGTCCGAGTCAGTCTGCTGGGCAGCTTGCAGCTACGCACTCCCAGTCCTTGGAGAGCTGGTACGCCAATACACCAGGATTGAAAGTCGTTTCGGTATCTACACCTGCTGATGCGAAAGGTCTGTTGAAGACTGCTATTCGTGATGAAAATCCTGTATTGGTCATGGAATCTGAGCAGATGTACGGAGACAAAGGACCTGTACCTGAAGGAGAAGAATTCTTAATTCCTATCGGAGTAGCTGATGTCAAGCGTCCAGGTACAGATGTCACGATCGTCACCTTTGGGAAAATGGTACATGTGTGCCTAGATGCAGCAGCAGAGCTCGCCAAGAATGGCGTAGAAGCAGAAGTCATCGACCTGCGCTCACTTCGTCCGATCGACTACGATGCAATCATCCAGTCTGTCAAGAAGACCAACCGCTGTATAGTAGTAGAGGAGAACTGGCCTTTGGCGGCATTTTCTGGAGAGTTGACCTATATGATTCAGAAGCGCGCCTTCGATTATATGGATTCACCTGTAGTACGTGTGACAGGACGTGATACGCCCATGGCATTCTCCCAGTCACTCGTAGATGCGTTTTTGCCCAACGTGAAGCGCGTGATCGACGGTGTAAATGCCGTAATGTATCGCAACTAATTTTAGCTAAAATATATTTGCAAGCTCCTAATTATTTGATTAGGAGCTTTTTATTTGATTAAAATTTAAATCAGACTTACTAATTTTGTATTTTTTGGGGTGAAAATGAAAGAGGTATCTCCCGTAAATTTGTAGTGTAAAGATCAAAGAAACCTATTCAACTATTTGCCATGACACCCCTCAATACCTACAACATGAATACAGACCTTACACTACTTAGCGATGAAGTCCTGATTAATCGTATCGTAAATCAGAAAGAAGAAGCGCTTTACAGCGTGCTTTATGACCGATACATGGATAAGGTATTTCGCAAGTGCATGTCTTTCGTGAAAAATGAGGATGTAGCGATGGATATGGTGCAGGACATTCTCTTGAAAGCCTACACTAGACTGGATCGCTTCAAAGGAAACAGCAAATTTTCGACTTGGCTATATGCCATTACTTATAATTACTGTGTGGAGCACTACCGCAAAGAGACCCGATATACCCAAATCGACATCAACGAAGGAGCGGATATTGCAGAACCCGATGACCAGTTCTTAAATGACCTCCAGTCATCCAGAACCACCAAGCTCAAAAAAGCACTTGAGCGAATCTCAGAAGAAGATCGCGACCTACTCGTGATGAAATATTACCAAAATATTTCGATCAAAGAGTTGATGGAGAAACTACAAATCACAGAGAGTGCAGTGAAAATGAGATTGGCACGCGCCCGTCAGCGCATCAAGCATCTCATTAGCCAAGCAGAAGCGATCGAAGATACTTTCAAGGCCCCTCGTAATTTGATGCCTGTGATGGTTTCTGAATCTATGATGAGCTATCATTCTTTCAGTTCTGTTGCTTAACCTAGTAAACAAAGATTGAAGGGATAAACCGTGTAAATCCCCAACCCTTCATTTTTCACAAGAAATACCCTAATCCAATTATTTGATATTCCCCCTTTCAGCAGACAGCGATTTCGCTGTCTGTTTTTTTTGTGAAAAAAGTGTAATTTCATTCGTTATAGAGCCTAATGTATATGTCAGCGTAAATAGCCGCAGTTCCTTAAGAGCTTGCGCTGGGACCCATTAATCTCTATTTTCTCCTAGATTAAGCGCAGGTTAGGTCTCTGCTCTCGATTCTCTAAGTCTTTTCTCTTAATCACACACCATGAAATTCCACAACCAATATCTCCTCGCTCTAAGCTTGACCAAAGGGATAGGACCCGTCACTGTCAAAAATCTCATTGCTTACTGCGGAAGCCCAGAGGCTGTATTCTCTGCCCCCAGGGGCAAACTGATGCGCACACCTGGCGTAGGAAACGAGATCGTAGGTCGTCTCCAAAGCATGGCACATCTTGAGCGAGCAGAAAAAGAACTGAACTTCTGTGCCAAACACAACATTGAGATTTTGACCTATCTGGATGAAGCCTACCCACAATCTTTGAAGTACATTCACAATGCGCCATTGGTCCTATTCAAAAAAGGAAAAATTAATCTCAACGCGCAGCCTGCGATTGCGATTGTCGGGACGAGAAAGGCAACAGACTATGGAAAATGGATGGCGGAGAAGTTTGCGCACTTTTTTGCTGAAAAGGGGATCAATGTTGTCAGTGGTATGGCCTATGGGGTAGACATTGCAGCGCATAGAGCCGTATTGAAAAAAGAAGGTAAGACGACAGCTGTCCTTGCGCATGGATTGGATACACTCTATCCAGGCAGCCATGCCCAGAAGGCCAGAGAAATGCTCGAAGCGGGAGGTTGGGTCACAGAGTACTTTACAGGGACGAAACCCGAAGCACCCCATTTTCCTGCCAGGAACCGCATCATTGCTGGAATGAGTCGAGCCGTGGTCATCGTAGAGGCAAGTAAGAAAGGGGGTGCATTGATTACCGCACGCAATGCTTTTGAGCAGAATCGTGAGGTCTATGCGATTCCAGGTAGGGTAGGGGATGGATATTCGGTAGGATGCAATGCGCTGATTCGAGATCAAGTGGCCAAATTGGTTCTAGATCCGCTAGAGGTACTAGAAGATCTAGATATTCAATGGCAGCATCATGACGATCAGACGGAGCAGTTGCAAATGATTTTGGCACCCTTGCCCGATCATCTTTCTACCTCCGAACTCAAAGTCCTCAACCTCCTCTCAAAGGGAGAGCGCATCGTCGATGACATTGCCCATCACACAGGGATTCCGATGGCACAGCTTTCTCCCTTGTTGCTTACACTGGAGTTCAAAGAGATGCTGAGACAATTGCCAGGGAAGAAGTTTAGAAGGATCAGATAGCCGCTACAAGAAATGCGGCATGCGAAGGGAGAAGTTATTTTGTTACCTTCTTTTATCATTATCATCCATCACATATGGAATCAATAGAAGAGTTATTTAGAAAAGCCATTGAAGATCAGGTATTCACACGGGAAGAAAGAAGAACGATTGCCAGAGCACTACAGGAGGAGGAGTTGGACCCTAAAACCTTGGGCCATTTAAAGGCTCAGCTTTTTCAGATGGCAGGAGAGGAAATGGATGACATGCGGAACGATCGTATCCTCGAATGGTTGCGTCAAGCCGTAAAGCTCCTGGTCAAAGCTGGCAAGCCTATCTACGATCACCAAGTATATTTCAGTCCTGGGGCGGATTGCCTTCGAGCCATCTGTGAGCAGATCCAGCAGACCCGTTCCCAACTGGATATATGCGTTTTTACCATTAGCGATGATCGAATCTCCAAAGAGATCATTGCAGCTCACAAGCGTCGCGTCGACGTGCGCATCATCACAGACAACGACAAGCTGTATGACCGAGGATCAGATGTCGAGCAATTTGCCGAAGAAGGCATCGACGTGCGTGTGGATCAGACCCGCTACCATATGCACCATAAGTTTGCCCTGATCGATCAAAAAATCCTGCTCACAGGGAGCTACAACTGGACGCGTTCTGCCGCTGAAAATAATGAGGAAAATATCCTCCTGACAGATCAACCCGATTTGGTGAAGCCCTACCAAAAAGCTTTCCAGGATATGTGGCGGCAAATGACACCTTTTCAGTAGCAAAAGAAACGAAATGAACCCATTTCAAGGGGTATACCCATAATGTGGAGATATTTTCTTTCCTGACAAGGGGAATGCGTTTAACTTTGGGCATTGTTAAGTAAAGGTGGGAGAGAAGCTTTTACTACGAAAGTAGGCCTCATACCTGACCGAACCATTTTCGTAGAGATTCTATGGCCTTTCAGGAAATCATTCAAAATATAGGTGCCCAAAAGTTTGCTCCTGTGTATTACTTACACGGAGAGGAAACATTTTTTATAGATAAAATTGTAGAAGCACTCGATGAGAAGGGGGCAGTCCTCCAGCCTGGGGAAGATGCCTTCAACCGGACCCTCATGTATGGTCCTGAGACCTCGGCCAGCCAGCTTGTCAACGCTTGCCGAAGCTTCCCCGTCATGGCGCAACGCCGATTGGTCATCCTCAAGGAGGCACATCGGATGCCCAAAAATGAGATCGAAAAACTGGTTCCCTACTTTTCTCAGCCTGTACCTAGCACCGTTTTGGTGATGGCGTTTAAGGATCGACGGGTGGGGCTGCCCAAAGCTGCGATCACTGCCTTGGGCAAACATGGAGGGGTAGACCTACATGCCAAAAAGCTTTATGACCGCGATGTCACACAGTGGGTAGAGAGAATACTTAAGACCAGTGGACTCAAAAGTGAGCCCGGCATTGCGGAAATTCTCGTGACCAACCTTGGCCTTAATCTGAATTTGATCGAGAATGAGTTAGAGAAAATGTGGGTCTTCTTGAAGGCTACAGGGCAGGATACATTGACGAAGGCCTTTGTTTTTGAGATGATCAATGTAGACAAGGAATTCAATGTCTTCGAGTTGATTGGTGCCTTGAGTCATCGCAAGGTCTTCCAGGCACATATGATCATAGACAGGTTGACTCAGAATACGAAAATTCATGCGCCTACCTTGGTCGTGTCTAATCTGTTTCGCTTCTTTCACTACGTAGCCCTGGTTCACAGGCACCAGCTCCGCGACCCCAACTCCATCAAGCATAAATTAGGCGTCAATTATTTTCAGGCCAGAGATTATGCTAGGGCCAGCTCACTCTATCCTTTGGGGATTGTCTACCGCAACCTAGGATATATCGAAGAGGTGGACCGTACGCTCAAGGGCCTGATTCCCACACACACAAGTGAGCGTCATCTACTGAAAACGCTCGTGTGGCGACTCCTAAATTAAGTCCATGCGCAAGCTGGGAGACAACCCCTATGGCCTAGGTTTCGTCTCTTAGCAAAGTTTCCTTCCATTTGTATATACCTTATTAAGCATACTTTAGATGAAACAACGTCTCCTATTACTCTTGACTGCATTGTGCTTCGGAAGTACCGCCACATTTGCCCAAATCGATGATTTTAATATTTCTCTCCAGTTTGGATATAATTTTAGCAATCTCAATCCTGGAGTGATGAACTTCACCATTGATAGTACGTACGTACCCAACAACCCAGATGACGATCCGCAAATGGGCAACATCCGTTGGACAAATGGATTTTCGGGAGGTATAGGATATCACCGTCGGAGGGCGAGTTTCCGCTTGCATGGGCATCTCTTGTCTGGGACAACCTTTGCAACGGGAGAAAACGCGCAGGGAGAACTCATACGTACAACAGTTGGCTTTTCTGGTAGTTCTGTAGGCATAGATTTGACGACAGAATTGATCGATTTCGACTTCTTCGCTGTGGGAGTCGGTGCGGGCTTGACGATGAATAACTTCCAGACACAGTTGTCACGTGTGCCTGTGGCCTCATTTTCAGAGACAGACGCGCTCCCTGTCATTTCTGATGATTGGAAATTTGGTTTCAAGCTACACCTGCCTTTGCGATTCAAGGCACCTTCTTACGTTGCTTTATCATTGGAACCTTACTTTCTGGTCTTCTTCTCTCCTGTAGATTTCGAGCCCTTCAATGAAGCTTTGAATGGAGCTGGCGCTACGCAGGGACGTTTGTTTGACGAGATGGACCACTTCGGGGTCAATGGTTCGATCATCATCTACCTATTTAATAGGAAGTAGAGGGGGTTCATTTAAACGACTTTCTCACTTCAGTAGACAGATAAAAGCGGGTTAAATAGTACACGCTTTGAGCATGGGACTAAACTCCACATGCTATATGACACTGTCCCTTCAGGATAATGAACAAGCTTTGAACCCTGAAAGGGTGGCATCATGTAGGCTAGTGGTTTCAACCCTAGACTAAAGGATCAATTTCTATCACCCCATTTCTTGTGTCCACCTACTTATTTCGGTGGCTTACTGATGAGTGGGCGCATCTCGATTTCTCTCACGAGATAGTTGGGAGGGGTATCCATAATTTGAATGATGCTTCTCGCGACGGTGGCTGCATCCATCATATTTTCATGGGCATCCACCCCTGCGATTTCATCAAAGAAGTGTGTGGCAATAGACCCAGGATAAATGGTAGATACCTTGATGCGGTCTTTTCGGAGTTCTTGGAATAAAGACTCGGAAAATCCCCTAAGGGCAAACTTACTCGCGTTATATGCTTCTCCCTGTGGCATGCCTACACGCCCTGCGATGCTGCTGATATTGAGAATATGTCCTGATTGCTGTACTTTCATTTGGGGGACTACTGCTTGTGAGCAGAGGAAGGCACCCTTGACATTGACATCGAACATTTCTTGCCATACAACAGGGGTGATTTTTTCTATCGGGGCAAAAGCGCCAAAACCCGCATTGTTAATCAAAAAGTGGATGTTAGGGGAGATGGCTTGACTTTTTTCCCAAGCTTGCTGGACGGATTCAGGATTTTGCACTTGACAATGGATAAAAAAGAAATGGGGATGCTGATAGTCAGGCTGCGTGCGTCCCCAACCGATCACAGTCGCGCCCAGATCCAATAATTGAATGGCTAATTCTCGTCCTAAACCTTTCGAGACCCCTGTGATAATTGCTGTTTGACCTACAATAAAGTTCGTATCCATTCGTCTTTTTTTTCGTATATTGATTTCACAAATAGACGTATAAAGTAGGAAGTAAAAAAATATGGAAAACCAGTTCTATAGGACTCGTAAGGAGTCTGTGGATGAGAGAGAAGAACAAATAGCCAATGCCAATCCATTTTTAACACAGGTGTTTGGTACGATGACTATCGGCTTGGGGATCTCTGCGCTTACCGCTTGGTGGGTGGCCAACAGTGCCTTTTTCGATAGCCTTTTATATGGCGGGGGTATTTTCAGATTCATAGTCATGTTTGCCCCGCTGATCTTTGTTTTCTTCTTTGCCTCTCGTGTACACCGTATGTCTTTTCGTGCTGTAAGCACCTCCTTCGGTGTATTCTCGCTCTTGATGGGAATCTCTCTCTCCTTCATCTTCAAGGTCTTTAGTATGGGGGTGATTACAGAGACGTTTCTTATTACGGCAGGTACATTTGGTGCCATGGCCATCGTAGGTATGTTTGGCAATATTGATCTATCTAAGTGGGGAAATTATCTGTACATGGCGCTGATCGGTTTGATCATTACGAGTATTGTCAACATGTTTGGCAACTGGGATTGGCTGTCTTTCGGTATTTCAGCGGCTGGGGTTGTGATATTCAGTGCCTTCACAGCTTATGACGTCCAGAAGCTTCTCCGAATTGGTGCACAAGTAGATCCAGATTCCGAATCTTCTCGGAAAATGGCTGTCATGGGTGCATTAGATCTTTATTTAGACTTCGTAAATCTGTTCCTTTTCCTCCTCCGCTTTGTTGGTTTGAGCAGGGACTAATTCTTACCAAGTCTAGGCACTCGTTTAAAGAGAAATCTCTCGTTTACAGGAAATAATTGTTACCTATATTATAATAGAAGCGCAGGCGGATTCGTCTGTGCTTTTTTATTTCCTTCATATGGTAGATCATACGAAATAACGAATCTTTTTATGAGCTTTTTAAATCATGTCCTCAGGGTAGTGTTTGGCAAAATCATTTGAGGATGGTACGAGTTTCTTGCAGATGTAATTTTATGCCTAAGGAAATAATGAATATTTTGGATAAAAATATTTAGTTATTGGTACTAGTTGAAATCCCTCTTATATCCTACTGCGATAAGGGCAGAAGATGAGTAGATGATTTTATTCTTCCATGAGGAAAAAACGCTTTGATTTTCAGTGGATTGTTATGCTTTATGATTGTATTTATTTGATGGTATACATGTAAGAAAGCAAGGGGAGATGAATTTTTTTAGGGGGTAAATAGTCCCATTTTTATGAAGATGATAGGTCATTTATATTCGCGTTCTGCTAAAGATTCCTTTCATTCGAGATAGATTACTTCCAAAAACGATCGCATTATCCTATCTTTGCCACACTTAGGAAAAATAGGTTAAATTGGTGGGATCTTACTATGAATAAAAATATCCGCGAAATAAATATACTGTTGATTGAGGATAACCCAGGAGATGTGAGGTTGACACAAGAAGCGCTAAAAGAAGGTGCTTATTCTTATAACTTACAGGTAGTATCAAATGGGGAAGAAGCACTGAAATATTTGCTTCGAGAAGAAGGCTATGAGGAAGCAAAGGAGTTAGACATCATTTTTCTGGATCTCAACCTTCCCAGGAAAGATGGGCGTGAAGTCTTGAGCGAAATCAAAACTAACCCTAGAATCAAACATATCCCGATCGTCGTTTTAACTACTTCTGAGGCAGAACCCGATATTATCAATACCTATCAGTTGCATGCAAACTGTTACATTACAAAGCCTGTAGACATCAATCGTTTCATTGAAGTCATCAGAGGGATAGAAAATTTCTGGTTCAATATTGTCACACTCCCATCATACACCCGATAACCTTGTGAAGGCGAATGGCGCTTCCGCTACCCCCGTCCTTGTAATAGAGGACAATAACATCGACTTTCAATTAATTAAGACCTTTCTCAGGTCTGAGTCTCATCTAACATATGAGTTGTATCATGCCAAATCGCTGGGAGAAGGGTTAAAACTGCTCTCACAACAACCTTTTCAGGCGATTTTGCTAGACCTTGTACTTCCTGATAGTAGTGGGCTTGAAACGGTAGTGAAACTCCACCAAGCTTTTCCTTCCCATCCCATCATCGCCATGACAGGTTTGCTCCCTGATATAGAAAAAGGATTGGAGGCCATCAGCTTGGGAGCTATGGATTATATCAGTAAGGATGAACTCCAACGGATGGTCCTTCCCAGGATTCTTAGATATGCCATCGAACGGAAGAAGAATATCCTCGGGTTAGAACAAGCCCAGCGCATGGGGCGAATGGGAAACTGGGAATTAGAAGTGGCCACGCATTCATGGTCTGGTGCAAGGATTATCCACGAACTTCTTGGCCTAAAAGCTGGACGTACCCTGCAACATCTCTCTGATTATTTAGCCTTGGCCCATGAGAGCCACTCGGCAGAGTTGAAACAAGCTTTCATTGGAGCTTTGCAGTTGGGAAGAGACTTCCAGATGGACCATCAGGTCGTGACTCCTCAAGGAGATGTGCGGTTTGTTTCTATACAGGCCCAGGTGCAGAAAGACAAATCAGGAGTGCCCATCATGATCAGGGGAACCCTTCAGGATATCACAGATCGCAAACGCATTTCTGATCTAGAGAGAGAAAAGGAACTTGCAACGAAAGAAGCAAAGATTAGAAGGGATTTTCTGGCCAAAACTAGCCATGAGATTCGCACACCTCTCAACCCTATTTTGCTCCTTACCAATATGCTCCTAGAATCAGAATTGGATGAGGAGCAGATCAAAAATATCAAAACCATCAAGAGTGCAGGCCAGACGCTTCTAGCCTTGGTCAATGACATTCTAGATCTGTCCAAGATTGAGGCAGGGAAGGTCGAATTTACGCGTGAACCCTTTACACTAGCAGATATCTTCCATGACATTGCCAACCTCATGGAGTTGAATGCAAGCCAGAGGGAACTGACCCTTGATATGGAGTTAGATCCACAGATACCTACCCTGATTGTGGGGGATAAGGTACGCTTGACGCAGATCTTACTCAACCTCATCAACAATGCCATTAAGTTTACCATTAAAGGTGGCGTCAGCGTCAATGTGACAGTAAATCGTATTGTAGAAGATGAAGTGATCCTACGATTTGAGGTCAAGGATACTGGGATTGGTATCCCCAAGGATAAGCTCAAGGTCATTTTTGAAAGTTTCCAGCAAGTAGATTCTCCTATCAATCGTAGAATGGGAGGAACAGGACTTGGTCTGACGATTGTAAAGCAGCTCGTGATGCTCCAGCAAGGGCAAGTGTACGTGGAAAGTATCGAAGGGCAAGGAAGTACTTTCTGGTTTGAAATGCCCTATGGTTTGTTTGAGGCGAGCGGAGTGGAAGAGTTAGACGATAATGGAGCAGGAAAAGGTGCGCAGGTAGGCCAGACCGATGAATATGACTTGGAGGGAATGCGTATTTTATTGGTAGAGGATGAGCCGCTGAATCAGCTAGTTACTCGCAAGCTTTTGACAAAGTGGAATGCAGAGATAGACATTGCGAACAATGGATTGGAAGGTGTACAAATGCTGGAAAAAGGGGATTATCACGTCGTATTGATGGACTTACAGATGCCTGTGATGGATGGACTAGATGCGACTCGATACATTCGCAACCAACTGAGTGCTCCGCTATCTGATATTCCAATTATTGCCATGACAGCCAATGCCATTTCTGGGAGTGATGATGAATGTTTTCGAGTAGGAATGAATGATTATACATCCAAACCCATAGATACTATCAATTTTTATGGTAAAATTGTAAAGTATCGTAACTATCAAGCAAAATCTGCACAAGGCCAACTAGAACTAGAGGAGAGAAAAGAAAAAGCGAGGGAAAGGGAAGAACCAGATCTAGATGCTAGCTTGCGCATAGATAATCATCCTATGGCTCATACCAACTATACGGATCTAAGCTACTTAAGAGATAAACTGGGACTTGACAATGACATTGTTAAGACGACAGTGCAAAAGTTTCTCGATAATACCCCAGAAATGCTGGAGAAAATGCGGTCCTTCATGCAAGAAGAGTCTTATGTCAATCTGGGACGAATGGTACATAAGATGAAAGGATCTGCGGAGTATATGGGGATCAAAGAGTTGATCGAAGAGATGGAACAAGTGGTTCGAATCACTAAGCCGATGGAGGGGACGGACGAGATTCCATATATAGAAGAACGTCCAGGATTCTCTGAATTACCGACTTTGGTATCTCGAATCGATGAGGTAATTTCTTATTCTCTTATCGAACTAGAAGAAAAGCTCAAAGAAATATAATCTCCACCTCTCTCTATGGCACAGATGCTCTCTTTTGAAACAGATCAGGGAAATACGCTGAATCTGAATCTATTTGGTGGCAAAGACTTTGGCGACAAGCCTTGTGTAATTTATGTTCACGGGTTCAAAGGCTTTAAAGATTGGGGGTTCGTCCCCCACACCGCGGCGTTTCTTGCGCAGGAAGGTTTTAGTGTCATCACCTTCAATTTTTCCCACAATGGTATCGGTCCAGACGGAGAGACCTTCACCGAACTGGACAAGTTTGAGCGCAACACATTTTCTCTCGAAGTCTCTGAACTCCAGGAAGTCATCCGAAAAGCAACGCGCACAGATTTTTTTGGTGCCAAAGCGACTAGTGGATTAGGTGTACTTGGGCATAGTCGTGGAGGAGGTATCGCACTCCTAGCGAGCCACCTGCAACCAGAGGTACAGGCTGTAGCTACCTGGGGATCGGTTTCGTCCTTTGATCGGACATCGAAAGAGGATAAGCAGACATGGAAAAAACAAGGATATCGCGAAGTACGGAATAGTCGTACAGGACAGATTTTTCGTATGGGTATGGCAATGTTTCAAGATGTCGAAAAGCATGCGAAGAATAGCCTTAATATCCTTAAAGCTGTCCAAAATCTCGAGCGTCCCTTGTTGATCCTTCATGGGCAATCCGATGAGACGGTTCCCTCGTTTGAAGCTGAGCAACTCAACATCTTTGGAAATCCTGCCCTGACAGACTTTCGATTAATTCCTCAAGCAAGCCACACGTTTAATTCAACTCATCCCTTTTCAGGTCCTTCGGAGGCCCTGAATCTGAGCCTTTCTGCTACCTCCAACTTTTTCCAGGCTCATCTTCAATAGTTATTCGACTCCCCCAAAACATGTTAAAATTGCTAATTGCAGGTGGGCAACATGAGATAAACATGGGGTTATGACATCTACAAGAATGTATATGGTATTCTCTATGTAATTCTGTGATCGGACTTGCTTATATTTTAATATTTAAATATGTTATATTTAGATATTCGAAATAATAAGCTTTCTAAAGAATATTCATTCTTTTTCATCTGTGTGAATAATATCTTTCAGGAAGTGAATTTCTTGAATAAATATATTTTCTAGATGGATAGTTTGGATCAAATACGCTCACTTGTCCATACATTACCTTCCTCAGACCTTCTAATTAGAGCATTAGAAGCGGCTGCTTCAGGAATTACCATTGCTGATTTTCGGGCGAAAGACATGCCTTTAATCTATGCAAACCCTGCTTATGCGCGCCTGACTGGCTATTCTATTGAGGAAGCCCTAGGAAAGAATTGTCGGTATTTGCAAGGGGAAGAGCCCCATCAAGTAGCTATCCATACAATCAGGATAGCCCTAAAGGAATCCAAGCCATGTAAAGTTTTGCTGAAGAATTTTAAAAAGGATGGAACACCTTTTTGGAATGAGCTGACCTTATCACCTGTCTTTGATGAAAAAGGCGTAGCGACGCACTATATTGGGATACAAGATGATGTCAGTGCGAGAATAGCAAATCAACAACTCATAGTAGATATGAAGAATGCGGCACTCGAAGCAAGTAAAGCAAAATCTGAGTTTCTCAATATCATGAGTCATGAGTTGCGTACACCCTTGACGGTCATGTTGGGTAATCTGCATTTGCTCTCGGATGAGACGGATCTACCCCCTCCAACTGAAGTGGTAGAAATCGTCCATGATATCGAAACTGCGGGGAAGCACCTCCTGACCATGGTCAATGAGGTTTTGGATCTTGCCAAGATAGAATCAGGATACATGAACTTGAATCCTACCGCCATTGATGGAGATCCTTTTGTACGCGCTATAATCGATGCATTTCGTCCATTGACCATGCAAAAGTCCCTAGACCTAGAGGCATCCATTTCTGTAGGGACGTTTCATGTAGACCCACAGAAACTCAAACAGATATTGCTCAATCTCATAGGAAACGCCATCAAATTTACCCCGACAGGTGGTGTGTATGTGAGAGGATGGAGAGAAAACCATAAGGTCTGGTTTGAAGTGAAGGATACAGGAATTGGAATCGCAGAAAAGAATATACCCATGATCTTTGAGCTGTTTCGTCAAGTCGATAGTTCGAGCACCAGGGAGAATAGCGGGACGGGACTGGGACTGACGATATCAAAAAGATTGATAGAAATGCACGGAGGGAGAATCTATGTGGAAAGTAAACAGGGGGAAGGATCAAAATTTATTTTTTGGCTTCCTGATACATTTCAAGGTACAACTTGACAAAAGTCTTGATAGTTCTATACAATATCTGCTAAGTTCGGGCTAGATTTTTTAGGTAGGTGTTGATTTTTCATCTGAAATCCTCGTCATAATAATATGAGCGTAAAACCGATATATTTCTCCTAAGCCGAAGCTACATCCAAACAAATAAGCGCATGAATCGAATTCTTATCATCGACGATCACATGGCGATTGGGAAAATGATCCAGCGTAAACTCGAAAGTGCAGGCTTTGATGTAAGAGTGACTTCAGATTTTCATGAGGGAATCAGGTGGGCGGACAGAGGCGAAACAGATCTTGTGCTCATAGATCATATGATGCCTGGGATGAATGGCCTGGAGGTATTTACTCAGATTCAAAAGGAAAACGCCCATCCTCCACCTGTGGTGATGATGACAGCATTTAGCTCTATGCATTTGGCAGTAGCTTTTATGCGGCAGGGAGGAGCAGATTTTATGGAGAAGCCGCTCGAGATGGATGTACTAGAGATCAAAATCCGACGGATCATCGCCCAAGATCAAGAACTTCAAAGGGAAAAAGTGAGTCAGCGCACCACAGAAGAGAAATTGCAATCCCTTAATCATAAATTGATCCTGAAGACACAGGAATTGGCACAGCTCAATGCAGATCTTGACTCCTTCAATTTGACGGTGACACATGACTTACGTGCTCCTCTAAGACATCTGACATATCATCTCTCAGTTTTGGAGGAAGTAGTGAATAGAGAAAATGCTGAGATCAAAGAACCCATCGAAGACATGCGAATGGTGATCCACCGGATGAATCGGATGATCAAGCACCTATTCGATTTTTCTCGTCTGGGGCAAATAGAAATTAATTATGTGAATTTTTCTGTTCACACTTTGGTAGATCAAGTCCTCGAATCGTTGAAAGATAAGCTAGAAGCCTGTGGAGCAAACGTACAAGTGGAGACATTGCCCAATCTATATGCAGATCCTCATTTGATGAAACATGTTTTTCATAATCTGATAGGCAACGCACTAAAGTTTACTCAAGAAGAATCCTCGCCTTTGATTCATATCTCGGCTTTATCCTTTCCGCATGAGATTCATATATCCGTCGCAGACAATGGTGTGGGATTTCAGGAGGAGGAGCAGGAGCGCATATTCAAAATGTTTCATCGTCTACATCCCGCCTCGCGCTTTGAGGGAGATGGCATCGGCCTTGCGACGGTCAAGCGTATCCTCAAGCGTCATAGGGGAACAATCCTGGCAACCTCCGTCCTGGGCGAAGGAGCTACATTTACCATGATCTTGCCCCGAAAAGAAGATGAGGTATAGGCAAGATGGAATCCCATCTTTCTCACTAACTTTGGCATATGAAGATACCTGACGATGGCATTTCTTTTCAGCATAGATTATATATTCGAGAGACCCCGCCAGACCAACCTTTGGTCATGTATCAGCGATGGAGAGACCTATTGTTTTTGCACTGGGAGGTGGAGCCTGAGCAGATACAGCAGACGCTACCTCCAAGATTGAGGGTAGATACTTTCGAAGGAAAAGCTTATATGGGGATTGTCCCCTTCTTCATGGAGGGTATTCGGCCACGATTTTTGCCTGCTGTACCTGGCATATCCAACTTCCTCGAGCTCAATCTTCGAACCTATGTCATTGGTCCCGACGGGACACCAGGCGTTTGGTTTTACTCGCTTGACGCCAATTCATGGATAGGCGTGGAGGTCGCTCGGGCTTTTTTCTCTCTTCCCTATGAACATGCCCATCAGAAAGCCCCTTTTTTCCAGGATAAAGAATGGATAGATTTTCATTCCACCCGAAAAAATCCTCAGGAAGCCATCCCCTTACGTTATACCTATCGACCTATCAAAAAGATTGGAGAGGCACCTTTGGGGACGCTCGAGTTTTTCTTGGTCGAGCGTTATATTCTATTTTCCCACAGACCCCACAGTCAGAAGTTATTCAAGGGGCGCATTCATCATACACCCTATGTCTTGCATGAGGCCGAAGTACATACCTACCAGCCCGAACTATTTGCCTTAAATGGCTTTGAAACGCCCCAGTGTCCGCCTGATCATGTCGTGATGTCGCCTGGAGTTTCTGTGAATGTACATTGGATTGAAGAGGTGCTAGGTGTGTAGGAGGATAAAAGAAAGGGCCACTTATCAAATGGCAGACGGATGACTTTGCTTACATAAAGTTTACAGAAAGTTAAATCTACATGGTCAACTAAGTGGGGAAGAAGTGGTTGATTTGGTGAATAATAAATCCATCTAATCCTAACCTCATGCGTAACGTTTATACCCTCTTATTTTTGCTGATGGGAGCGGCGGTTGCTTTTGCTCAGCAAAAGCCGTTCACTCCTACCAAAGGCGTCGATGCTCAGGTCCTCCGATTCTCTCATCGTGGAATCAATGGGCCAGATACAGCTTCTTTTGATCCTTCCCTGAAGCCTTTTTATCACGGAGTAGCCTCTGGTGATCCTTTGGAAGATGCAGTAGTCATCTGGACACGTGTCACCCCTGAATCCTCCCATGATACCACCATCAATGTCTACTGGCACATGGCGACAGATACAGGTATGCAGAATGTGGTGGCATTTGGCACAAAATCAACCAACCAGGATTTTGATTATACCATTAAAATAGATGTAGACGATCTCGCGCCTAATACGACTTACTACTATGAGTTTGAAACGGGAGGCGTTCGTTCTATTCGTGGTCGTACACGTACAGCTTCTACAGGTGCCACGGAGAACCATCTTAGATTTGCGGTTGTCTCCTGCTCCAACTACGAAGCGGGTTACTTCAACGCCTATGCCCGCATAGCGGATCGCAACGATTTGGCCGCTGTCATCCATCTGGGAGATTATATTTATGAGTACCCTACCAATGTATATGGAGACACTTCCTTGATCGACCGCCGGCATGGCGACTTCGAGACTGTCTCTACTGGAGAGTATCGCTCACGCTACTCCCTCTATCGTCTGGACCCAGACTTGCGTCGTGCGCACCAGCAGCATCCCTTCATCAATGTGTGGGATGATCACGAGACGGCCAATGATGCATGGAATGGGGGAGCAGAGAACCATACAGATTCTACAGAGGGGGAGTGGAATATCCGCAAAAGAATGGCGCGTAAAGCCTACTACGAATGGATTCCCATTCGTGAAAATGAATTTGATTCTGCGATTATTTATCGTTCGTTTGAATATGGAGATCTTCTCGATGTGATCATGCTGGATACACGTATTGTAGGTCGGGACTCTCAGATCAATGATGTACTGGCACCTGCACTCTATGATCCCAATCGCACGATCCTGGGTGAGACCCAGCGTAGCTGGTTACTAGATAAGTTGGACAACTCCAATGCTAAATGGCATATCATTGGGAATCAGGTCATCTTCTCTCAACTGTATGTGGGCTGGTCTGCACTTGGTGACACGACACAGACACCTGCAGAAGTAGAAAGCGCGGTACTTGACATCTGGGATGGGTATCCTATAGAGCGATTGAATTTGATCAACTATTTGCGTGACAACGACATCGACAATACGGTCTTTGTGACGGGAGACTTCCACAGCACCTTTGCTTTTGACGTGGCAGACACTGTGCTGAGTGAAGACCCATTGTCACTCTATGGAGAGGTCGAAAACTACGATCCTGTCACAGGCGATGGTTCGGTGGCTGTAGAGTTTGCAACGCCTTCGATTTCTGCGGCAAACTTTGACGAGAACTTTGGGGCGTTGCTATCTGCGGGCTTTGAGTTTCAGATCAATCAGCCTATCGGTGCCCTGCCTTATGACAACAATCCCAACCCCCACATGAAAAATGTAGATCTGGATCAGCATGGATACACCATTGTAGATGTCCGTGACGACAGCGTACAGGCCAATTGGTACTATGTAGACCGTCTGGATGAAGTCAGCGCTGTGGAGGAGTTTGGAGCAGCTTACTACACCAAGGATGGAAACAACCATCTGACAAGAGGGCAAGAAAGTCCCATCAAGGCGCAGCAAGAAATCCCCGCACCTGCTTCTCCTAGATTCATCCCCACCAGGATCGAAGGGGTACAATCATTCGCGGTGATGGGTATTTATCCAAATCCTGCACAGGACTACTTCGTGATGCAATACGCTTTGGAGAAATCTGAATGGGTACAAATGAATCTAGTCGATCTGCAAGGTCGTGTCGTCAGCACTTTGGTCAATGAGTTGCAGATCAGTGGGGTGTATGAGATGGATGTAGATGTGTCCCAGTTGGCAGCAGGCATCTATCTGTTGCAAGGTCAGGTAGGGAAGCAGCGATTGGATTACAAGGTCATTGTGAAGTAGGGCAAAGTTTCGTTTTGCATTGCCATCTGTCTACCGACTTAGATTCTGTAATTGTCCATTACAATAAAAAATCCCTCTCAGTGTAGGTCTGAGAGGGATTTTTGGGATAAAAGATGTTTCATACCAATTCCTTTTCTGGTGCAGGATCTGTTTTCTTGAGGATAAGAGCAGAGATAAGGGAAATAATCAATCCTACAGGGAAAATCTCCATAAATGTGATACCTGCTTTGAAGAAAGGGTTTTTATATATCTCCATAGATTGTGCAATCTCTTCCATTGCTGCTTGAATCTCTACTTCGGTAGCACCATCGCTTTTGAGATTCTCTAGGTATTGCTGTGCGTACTGCTCCATAAAATCTGGGGGAGAAAGAATCATCCAACCTGTGGTATACAAGACGCCTGCAATGGCAGCAATCAACAATCCCATGACCAATGCCTTACCAAAAGTGATACGCCCGCCTAGTTCATGGTCGCGATAAGAGCGGATACCAAAGAAGATCGTAGAGAGTGCGACCGCCATGATTGTATATCCAAATAGCTCGCTGCGTGTAAAGCTCAATGACTCAAGATCTGAGAACAATGCGATAGGGATGAGCATAGAAAGTACTACAATGGCACCACCAATTAGTCCGAATGTTATTCCTTTTTTCCACATAATGAATCCATGTTTTTAGGTGAATCAAAGTCAGAGAATTTGTTTTCTCGACAGCAGCAAATGAGCAAATCCTCTTGCAAAATTCGGTCATACTAAAGTATGATTTGGGAGAATGAGCTGAAAATCACCCTTTAGGATGAGTAGTTAGCGTACTCATACCTTTGTCTAAATCTAGCTGGAATTGATTGATGATCAGATGATTTGTAGCTCTTGTGCTTTTTGGAGGGCTTGCGTTCGTCGCTTGACATCGAGTTTTTGGTAGAGATTGCTCGCATGTGTCTTGACCGTATGGATGGAAATGTACAACTGGTCAGCAATCTCCTGATTGGAGAGTCCTTTTGCCATCAATTGTAACACTTCAAACTCTCGCTCACTGATTCCCAAATCTAAGTAGGAGATCGTGGGGGGAATGGCAGGTACGACTTGAGGAGAAATAGTAGTCAACTCTTTTCGTTGCATATACTTCAGTCCCATCCATATACCGAGTCCAGTACAGATGACCGCAATCAAACCCAGATAAGCTTCGACGGGAAGACTCTTCACGACATAGCGGTACTCCAACCACTTCATGATACCAATGAGCACGGCCACGCTGATTCCATATATCAAAATGCTCTTACGCATAGCACAAAAGTACAAAATATGATGCGAAATGTAGAACCACCGCCACAGCGTGGTCCCGCCGGCGCCAACCTCCCCTTGGTGCTAAATCAATATCCCATAGCCGCATCATCTCCACGAGGGTCTGCGCCCGCTTCCAACTTCCCGTCAGCCAGCGCCAACGTCCCGTTGGTGCTAAATCAATATCCCATAGCTGTATCATCCCCTCGGGGATCGGCTCCCGCTTCCAACTTCCCGTCAGGACGTTTCCAGATGGCATCCACGCGACCGATGCTGCCGCGTTTGTAGATCTTATGTCCCAGTGCTTCCAGCTTCGCTTCGTCGCGCAGGGAAAAGGTAGTTGCCTCCTTGAAAATCGTATCGGGACGCCATTGATGGTGGAAGCGAGGAGCGGAGACGGAGGCTTGCATGGAGAACTGAAATTCATGGACATTGAGGATATTTTGAAAGACTGAGGTAATGATGGTAGAACCTCCAGGCGTACCCACTACCATGTAGAGGTCATTGTTGCGGGTGAGAATGGTAGGGGTCATGCTAGAGAGCATGCGTTTGCCAGGCTGGATGGCATTGGCTTCTGCACCGAGCAGCCCAAACTTATTCGGAACACCTGGCTTGGAGCTAAAGTCATCCATTTCATTATTCAAGAAGAATCCCATGCCTCCCACCACGACGCAGGACCCATAAGAACCATTGAGTGTAGTCGTCAATGAAACGGCATTTCCCATAGAATCTACGATTGAGAAATGGGTGGTCGCTTCACTTTCTACAAACTGTCCGGCAGCGATTTTCTGACTCACACTTGCGGCAAAAGGATCAAAGTCTGACATCCTTTTGCGTACATAGGCTGTATCGATCAGATTTTCGATAGGGACAGGATAATAGTCAGGATCACCTAAGTGCGTAGCGCGATCGGCATAGGCCCTTCTTTCTGCCTCTACCATGAGGTGGATGGTACGGTTATCATGCCAACCCCATTGTGCCAGGGGATAAGGCTCGACGCTATGCAGCATCTGAAGGAGGGCGATTCCTCCGCTCGAAGGAGGAGGCATAGAGATCACCCGTAGATCGCGATAGCTTCCGCTGATGGGTTTTCGCCAGATGGCTTGGTAGTTTTTGAGGTCTTCTAGGGTGATTAAGCCTCCGCCTCGCTGCATTTCTGCGACGATGCTATCGGCCACTGGTCCTTCGTAGAACCCTTGAGACTTTTGATCGCGAATCAGATTGAGCGTCTTGGCCAATCCGGTGTGTTGGATGACGTCTCCAGCTTGCCAGTTTTCTTTTTGTGTGTAGGCATTGGGGCGCGTGTTATGATCCTGGATGTAAGTCCATTTTTCGTTGAGCATCTTTGCCTCTTTCTCTGTCAGCGTCACGCCTTGCAGCGCAATATCCACCGCAGGCTGCACCAATTCTTCCCAGGGAAGGGTGCCTAGGGAATCATGCAGGGCTTGCATACCTGCAACCGAGCCAGGAACACCTACCGCCATGTGCCCAAACCAACTGAGATCTTCGACGATGGCTCCCGTGGAATCTACATACATGTCGCGCGAAGCGCCAGCAGGGGCCATCTCCCGAAAGTCCAGCGCAAAGGTGCGTCCTTTGGCATTGCGGGCGACCATGAAGCCACCTCCACCGATATTACCTGCTGCAGGATATACGACTGCCAGGGCAAACTGCGTGGCAATCGCCGCATCGAAGGCATTTCCGCCCTTTTTCAATATGTCTAGTCCGACTTGTGTTGCCAAGGGGTGGGCCGTGACGACCATCGCATGGTCCGCTACTAGGCCGATTTCTTGAGGGCTTCCTACTCGGCAGGATGTAGAGAAGACAGAAAGCATGATCAAAAGTCCCCACAATGTTGTCCAAGGGGAGTGGAAGGGATAAGTCGTTGGGTTCATGAGCGTCTATTCAGCCAAATGGCCAAAAGATAATGAAAGATCGGCGCAATTGCCCATGTAAGCGGAGCGAGAAGGGTAATGGATCTGCCATGGACCTGAAAAAGCTCAGGATTCCACCTGCTTGGGATATATTCCCAGATTCCCCATGCACCCAATATCTCCATGCACAAAGCCGAAGAGATTCCCCATAGGATATAAATGCCCAGTTCTTTCAATCGAAAAGTCTGGAAGTAGGGAGCGGGGGATAGGAAAATGATCAGCGAGATACCCATCATAAACAATCCACCATCCCAGATCATGTGACTGATGGGTTGCAGGATAGGGTGAATGGGGAATGAAACGAGCAAACGATAAGGAGGATGTGTAGAAAATTCAGGTCCTGCAAAATACAAAGGCCATTCCCACAAGGCTCCGAGTAAGACACCTGCCAGAAAGAGTCGGATGAAGAATAGGGGAATTCGCCTTGTGTACCAGCCCCAAGCAAAAAATGTGAGTAGAAATAGCGCCACCCACACATCCGTCCAGATTAATCCACTTTGCATGACAATATTTTACAATTCTTCACAAGATCTCTACATGCATTTTTCTCCTCTTTCGGAATTTACACGTTTGTAAAAACAGGCATTTGCCTTCCGCACTGATGAATCGTTTCTAATATACAGGTATTTTCATATATTTTGTGGGAAATAGATTGATACGAAAGCGAGAAGGACATAGAATACGTTTGGAACTTCGAACCTGTTAAAAGTTTGCGCTTTAGCTAGATTTTCATTGTCCCAAACATAGGCTTACGCTTTGTGTACATGGCTCATTTCGTTTAACCACCTTATTCCCTTAATCAAGTTTGGACCTTTGACAAAACCTACACAACAAATCGGAATATGGCTACTATTGGTAGGATTACTGCCTGTCGCTTTATTTTCCCTAAACCAAGTCAACTCCCTCAATGAAACGGAGCGGGTCCTTAGCCAGCTGTATCAGGAGCAGTTAGAGACACTGATTTTCTCTGTGAATCAATATGCAGATGATGTCGTCCAAGACTCCTGGATAGGAAAGCTCAATGAAGTGGATATGCGCTGGGAAGGCTGGGATCAGGAGTATTTGGCGGAGCGTAGAGAGATTGTAGGTTTATTTTTTATGGATATCAATAGTCAAGCGGATCCTACATGGTATGTCAAAGAGGATAAATGGAGTAAGGATCGAATAGATGTGGCTCCCATCTTAGCCCCTCATGTAGCGGAGTGGGAAAAGTTGTTTCGCTATCTAGATGCGGGAGGATATCAGAAAAAGGTTCCGCTAAGAATCCCCAACGATCCCAACCATATGATGTTGGTTTTTGCGCATAGCAAATGGAATGGAAGTCAGACGCTTTGTGGGATCATTTTCGATATAGATAGATTTGTCTACGAGCGCATAGGACCTCGCTTGAAGCAATTGGCGCAGGAGCGATTTGTATTCATCGTGCGAAACGACCAAAGTGAGAAGCCTACATTTTTTACCCAAAATAATTTTCAGGGGAGTCTCCAGCAGATTAAACCCCTTCAACTCGTGCCCCATTATCAGGTTGAGATGTATGTTACTGATGGTACGATAGAAACGGCCATAGAAGAAAGGGCTACGCAAAATATGTATTTGATCCTCGGCGTCGGTCTGGTGCTTTTGGTCGGATTGATCATGGTCTTTCGGACGATCCAGCGTCAGCTGATGCTGGCGCAGTACAAGGCGGACTTCGTGTCCAATGTATCGCACGAACTACGAACCCCTTTGGCTTTGATCCGCATGTTTGCCGAGACCTTGGAGCTCAACCGAATTTCCCAGCCTGAAAAGCGAGAGGAATACGTCAAGATCATTCGTCAGGAATCTGAGCGACTCACAGGCATGGTCAACAAGATCTTGAATTTTTCCCAGACTGCGGCGCGCAAGCGCCTCTACGATATGGAGGAGGTCGACCTCAACGAGGTTGTGCAATCGGTGATGAATACCTATGAGTTTCACTTGAAGCAACATGGATTCACCTGGGAGATGGAGTTGACCGACGCACCTTCGAGCGTCTGCGTCGATGAAGGGGCCATCGCTGAGGCACTGGTGAACCTGATAGACAACGCCATCAAGTATTCTCCCGACGAGAAACGTCTGACCATTTCTACTTCGGTGCATGGAAAGCAGGCCCATCTCGCTGTGCAGGATCACGGTATCGGCATTTCTCCTCAGCATCAAAAAGCAGTCTTCGACAAGTTTTTCCGTGTGACAGAGGGAGAGTTGTACACCGTCAAGGGGACAGGACTAGGACTTGCTTTGGTCAAGCAAATCATGGATGCACACAAGGGGAAGGTTAAGCTGGAAAGTACAGTAGGAAAAGGAAGTACATTCTCTTTGGTTATCCCCACCTGCGAAAAAACTTCTAAGGAAGAAAAGTAGTATGTGCTGAATTTAGAGGAATGAAATGATGGGTGGAGATATAATCGTACGTAATGACCAGCCGATCACACATTCCATCCAATGTCTTAACTCAAAAATTATAATTGAATATGTCGTCACGTATTTTGATTGTGGAAGATGAGCCCTCCATGCGGATGGGATTGACCGATAATCTAGCCTTTGAGGGCTATG
Source organism: Bacteroidota bacterium (assembly GCA_039820545.1). GTDB lineage: Bacteria > Bacteroidota > Bacteroidia > J057 > J057 > JALEFZ01. The sequence goes on from JBCBPW010000003.1 coordinate 67,043, forward strand.
AGGTCGACAGTGCAGGAGATGGAGAGCTGGGGCTGGATTTGGCTTTGAAAAACACCTATGATTTGATTGTATTAGACATCATGCTACCCAAGAAATCGGGTTTTGATGTATGCAAAGGCATACGCCAAGTAGATAAGCAGACGCCTATCCTCATGCTTTCTGCCAAAGGAGAAGAAATCGACAAGGTCCTCGGACTAGAATTGGGGGCAGATGACTACATGACCAAGCCCTTCGGATTGCGAGAATTGCTGGCCAGAATAAAGGCGATTCTGAGACGCACCCAAAAGTCAGAACCCGTAGCAGCTCCTAATCTCTCTGTTTTTTCTGTGGGGCCTTTGACAGTCAACTTTGATGCCTACACGGCCCAAGTGGAGGGCAAGGATGTGAAGCTGTCTCATCGAGCCTATGAAATATTGCAGTATCTCATAGACCATCGAAATGAGGTGGTGAGCCGCGACGATTTATTGCGGGCTGTCTGGGGCTACGACCAGACACCTACGACGCGAACAGTAGATAATTTCATCGTCAAGTTGAGACAATTGGTGGAAGAGAATCCTGCAGATCCCAGGCGTATTGTGACGGTACATGGGGTAGGGTATAAATTGATCATGACAGAGTAGGCCAAGGGTGCTTTTTTTCAGTTTTGACAGGCCTTCTGAAACTTGTGACATTATTTTACATTCTTCCACCTAGAGGTGACATCTGACGCAGGGGATATGCGTAATTTTATCATAAGCATTAAGGAATTACATAAAGAGAAGCCTTAAGCGTGCCCCTTTATCATTTCGCCCCATGCTGTACCTAAACAATTAAAGAATGGCTACCTCAATATCCTACACATCGCCCTCAAGAGTATTTGTTATGAAAAGAAACCGTCCCTTCCCCAACTCACTTGTGACACTTTCTGCTGTTTTGATTGTAGTGGGACTGATGGTCTTGCAGCCTTTCAAGCAAATACCTCCTACAGCTTCTACTAGCCTGATTGTATCAGGTCACGGAGATGAGCTAGATGTCAAGTTGGATGGAACATGGGCATTTGCCATTGGGGACCGTCCAGAGTGGTCCAGTCTCAACTATGACGACCGCACATGGGAATCTATCCAAGTGCCTGGAAGTTGGGAAAGTCAGGGTTTTGAAGGATATAATGGGCGTGCATGGTACCGCAAACGCTTGGCATTACCCGATTATTTGCAAGGGCAGAATATTACGCTTCATCTTGGGAAGATCGATGATGTAGACGAAGTCTTTGTCAATGGCGAGTTGGTCGGGAGCACAGGCCAGTTTCCTCCCAACTATCGTACAGCCTATGGTGAGGAGCGTGTCTACAAGATTCCCTCAACATTGACAAGATCAGGGGAGCTTTTGATTGCTGTGCGCGTATTTGATTCCGAAAATGACGGGGGGATTTTGCATGGTCCGATTGGTCTAAGAATCAATGCCTCTCAAATGGTCGATATTCCGCTAGATGGTGTTTGGCGTTTTTCTGTGGACAGTGACAACAAGAAGAGAAAATACCCCTCGGGAGAGTTCAATTGGGTCAACATGAAGGTGCCTGGCAATTGGGAAGCGCAAGGTTTCAGAGGATATGACGGCATGGCTTGGTATCAGAGAAATGTAGAAGTACCTGGGTACTTAGCCGATCAAGAGATGGTCTTGTTCCTTGGTAAGATTGATGACATTGACCGTGCATGGATCAATGGTGTCAAAGTCGGACAGACAGGATCGGTACAGGCTTGGGCTGGCAATATCAACGGCCAGGAGTGGCAGCAGATTCGTGCCTATGCCATACCTGAGGGCGTCTTGAGACCAGGACAAAATGAAATTACGATCCAAGTATATGATGCTACGGGAGATGGGGGAATATTTGAAGGTCCTGTAGGACTCATTCGCCAGAGTGGCCTCACGCGTATGCTCAAAAAAGGAGGATATAAAGTGGAACTTCAAGACTATGATCCTGATCGGTACAAGGAGTATTGATCTTGGGTGAAATGAAGATTTGAGCATTTCCTGAAAAAATACGACAGACTACAGCTAGGAGCAATGGATTGTACACGCTCTACTTCTAGCTTAGCATAAATTGACGTTCGTTATAACTAGTAGTTAGAGTTGGCAGAAAAAGGGAACCGATCTATTAATATTTGAGTAATAACCGTTCTTTCCAACTACCCTTTTTGTTTACTCTGCACTAGTGGTTCTTTTGTGAAAATGTTGGAGGGAATAGATTGGGGATATCAGTCGCCAATCCTATTCCTCTCGGCATAAACAAGAAGTACACATTAGCGTTTTAGTATATAAGAGACAGTTTGACATTCATTCTTCAGCCTTTCAGGTCGATTTGAGACATCCTTTATGTTGAAACTTTTTGCATATAAACTAGGGTTCCTATGGCTAATGTTGGTGACAGTGCCTGCTTTTGGGCAACTGGAGCAGATCATGGATCTGGAGGGGGAGTGGGCATTTACCATCGGGGATGATCCATCTTGGGCGATCTTGGATCACAACCATAGCAACTGGGACAGGATTCCTGTTCCTGGCCAATGGGAAGAGCATGGATTTCCAGGATATGATGGGTATGCTTGGTATAGAAAAGAAATCAACGGACGAAAATTGCCCCAAAATCAGGACCTGTTTATTTATCTGGGAAATATCGACGATGTCGATGAAGTCTATCTCAATGGTACATTGATTGGAAGTACAGGAAGTTTACCTCCAGATTTTAGAACGGGATATGGCATACTCCGTGTGTACCGACTGCCTCGCGACGTAGTGGAGTATGATGGAAAGAATGTGCTGGCTGTTCGTGTATACGATGAATTTAGGGAAGGGGGGATTCTTGCGGGTTGGGAGTTTGAGGTAGAAGGATTTGAGTTATTGGATGCACCTGGAAAAGAGGGGCATATTCTAGATAAAGTTCAGAAAGTAATTGGGAAAAATAAGGGAATCGGTATATATGGAAAGAAGAAGCCCGCGTACTTACAGATGGATTTGACGGGTACATGGGAGATTGCTTTTTCCGACCGTATAGATACAGATTATGAAGCGATTCCCTCAGATAAATGGCATAGCCTCTGGGTACCTAAATCTTGGGAGGCTCAAGGTTTTGGGCATGATGGATATGCGTTTTATCGAAAGACATTTTATTGCCCTAAAGAGGTGGCAGAAGAGTCGCTCATGATCATGGTGGGCGTCATCGATGACCAGGATCAGGTATACATCAATGGAGAACTGGTAGGGCAGACAGGGTTTTACGTGAATTCTGGTAAAAATCCCTCAAAGAACTCTTGGTCTTGGCTGGTGAACCGTGCCTACAGCATTCCTTCGGGCATTCTCAAACCTGATCAGCAAAACGTCATCATCGTCAAAGTATATGATCATGGAGGAGAGGGAGGGATATACAAAGGACCTGTAGGACTCATCCGAGACCAAGACTATACACGCTTCATGCGCAATCGAAAAAAGTAGGACCACCGCCATGACGCGGTCATCAAACTATCCTCACGGTGTGGTCATCAGAAAAGCGTCATCATCGAACCCATTCAAAACGACTCAAAAAGCCCTCTTTACCGCAGACCCAGCCCGATCGAGGGCCCGTAAGATGGATACTATGTAAGTCTGCATCTGTCTTTAGCCCTATCCGCTCCCAGCTTTTGCCTCCATCATCCGAATACTTGAAGATTCCTTTGTCCCCTGCTACATATAGGTGCGCACTGTCCCAGCATACGATCTCATGGTAGGATTCATAGGGAAGCAGAGGATTATTTCCATTGCGGAGCTTCTCCCAGTTTGTCCCAGCATCCCTCGTTTTAAGGATGGTCCCAGCACGCCCCACTACATAACCGACCGTCGGGGTAGGCCAGTCCATAGCGGAGAAGAAGCCTCTTCGGGCGTCTGTAAGCTCCCAATTAAGCCCCGCATCGGTTGTTTTGAGGATGACGCCATAGCCGCAGGCATATCCCGTTTGCTCGTCTGTGAAGGTCACATCTCTCAACTCAAAAGCGGTCGTATCGAGCAAGGTCCAGGTTCGGCCTCCATTATCGGATCGCACGATTTGGCCTACGCTGTAACCCACGCCTCCCACGGAGACGATAACTGAATCTGTCACTTGTGTGATGCTGCGCATCGGCAGCCAATAAGCTTGCTGGATAATATCCCATGTTTGTCCTCCATTTGTGCTGTGTAGTATTTTCCCATCCAGCGCCGTTCCCCACATGGTGTGTGCATTGGCTATGTGGAGGCTGAAGATCATTTTCTTTAATTCGCTTTCAGGACGGATTCGTTCCCATGTCGTTCCTCCATCTGCCGTTTTCAGGATTACTTCTTCATCGAATCTTTGCCCACCTACAGCCACACCTAATTGATCATCCCAAAATTGAATAGATCTAAGTTGGTCCTCAGCCTGGATGGGGAGGAGTAGGGGAGAAGGCGTAAGGGAAATGGGAGATTGACAACTCGCCAAAAATATGCTCAGGAATAATGCCAGGGGGGAGTAGAGATAGCGCATGAGGATTCCTTTTTGAAGCTTGGATCAAGATACAGAAGGAATCAGATTAAATAAAGGGTAGAGGAGATCATCTTTATTTTCTAAAAATGCAAAGAGACTCTACACAAGAGCCTCTTTGCCGTTTCTATACTTGTTATCAAAATTTTCAGTCTGTTGTCTGACTTCTTTTGATCTATGCCTTTCCTCAAGCTATCTCTGCCAACTTCTTCAGCAAGAGCGGATGCCCGTGACGGATGTTCTTTGAGGGAACTGCATCGCGGATGCCGTGTACCAACTCGATCGCAGGGCGCGCCTCTTCTGTACCGAAGCCTCTCCCCGCCAATGTCTCCTCGTACATACGGGTGTGCAGATCTGTAAAACCTGTCGAGAACTCTATCTCTTCGCCATCTACTGTGATAGAACGATAGGTAGGCTGTCCTTTGGCTACAATCTCAGCGGGTAACTCATCGCGATCAATAGATAGGAACCATGTGACATCTGCATTTTCTAGCTCCATGAATCCACTCATGGTCTTCTCATTGGAGAAGTATACATCGCTGCCTACGGGTTTGCCAAACATCCACATCAGCATGTCGAAGAAGTGAATACCAATATTCGTAGCGACACCTCCTGACTTACTCAGGTCGCCCTTCCATGAGTAGAGATACCAAGGACCACGAGAGGTGAGATACGTCAGATTGACTTGGTAGCGCTTCCCTTTAGGCTGTGATTGAATTTTTTTGCGGAGCGCGATGAGCGACTCATGTACGCGTAGTTGGAGGATATTATAGATTTTTCCTTCGGATTCTTGCTCCAGCTCTTGTAGCGCATCGAGCTGCCAGGGGTTGGCCACCAAGGGCTTTTCGCAAATCGCGTTTGATCCCAGTCGTAGCGCCAGTCGGCAGTGTGCATCGTGCAGGTAATTGGGCGAACAAATCGTCAGGTAGTCGATGCCCCCACGCTCGGGATCTCTTTTGATACGCTCTAGATGTCGATCGAATCGTTCGTACTCCGTAAAGAAAGAGCAATTGGGAAAGAATCGATCCAGAATCCCCACAGAGTCGTGAGGATCAAGTGCAGCAACAAGGGTATTTCCTGTATCCTGGATGGCTTTAAGGTGACGTGGTGCGATGTATCCTGCTACACCAGTAAGAGCGAACTTTTGCATGAAATTAATTTTAGGGATTTGCGAAAGTAGAGACGGCGGTTGAAGACTGGTTAGAATCGCATGTTCTACGATTGTCATTCCTTAAGAAGACTATACATAGATTGCTTTTGATTGAACCAGTTTCGTGCTATTTAAAATATTGCTTTTTGCGATATGATTCAAGTTGAATGTTTGTAGAGTGCTGATAGTCAGTAGTTTTAAATGGTAGGACTTAGGGTCTTCTCATTCAAAAAGGCTAAAATGGCTTTGAGTGTGCGTCCAGCAGAATCTGCATTTCCGAAGAATTTCTGCACTTCCTCTCCAAAATCTACTGCTTCTTGCCTCATCCAGTATTTGTAGGCTTCCATGATCCTGTCAGGATCAGCGCTTGTGATGATATTAGCACCTGCTTCGACTGTTTCGATCCATTCCGTTTCATCACGCATCGTAATACAAGGTGTGTTGAGGAAGAAAGCCTCCTTTTGCAGTCCGCCAGAATCCGTCAGGGCCAATCGCGCATGATGGACGAGTTGCATCATATCTAGATAGCCTACAGGCTCGATCACAAACAAATTCTCATGCGCCCTCCAATCTGGTAGGACATTAGGGAGCATATTTTTGGTTCGAGGATGAAGCGGAAGTACAATAGGTGTTCCCCTTTCTGCGATAGCATTGAACGTCTCGAAGATATGGCGTAGACGCTGAGGGTCGTTCGTATTTTCTGCCCTGTGGCAAGTTGCGATGGCGTAGCTCCCTTTTCCTACGGGCAATCCGTTCAGAATTTCAGACTTTTTTTCTGCCAGTTGGACATTGTGTAACACGGTGTCATACATGATGTCTCCGCTGCTAATGGTTTTATCTGACAGTCCTTCATTTTGAAGATGTTGGATCGCTGTAGGTGTGGGTGCCAATAAGATATCCGAAATATGGTCAGCTACGATTCGGTTGATCTCCTCAGGCATGCTACGGTTGAAGCTACGCAGCCCTGCTTCGACATGGGCGATGGGGATATGCAGCTTGGAAGCCGCCAAAGCACCTGCAACAGTAGAATTGGTATCGCCAAAAATGACCAGAAGATCAGGTTGTTGCTCGATCAACACCTCTTCGATTCCTGCCAGCATTTTTCCTGTCTGCACACCGTGACGTCCAGAGCCTACCCCTAGATTGATATTAGGATGGGGAATGCCTAACTCATCGAAAAATATATCCGACATCCCGTAGTCATAATGCTGTCCTGTATGGATGATGACGTGCTGTAGGTTGGGCGATGCAGGATCTTGATTCATTTGATCCACTGCACGTGCAAGAGGAGCCAGTTTGATGAATTGTGGACGAGCCCCTACGAGACTCATGATTTTGATGGTGGTATCCATGGATATTTTTTTTCGAAGCAAAAAGCGTAGCTGAGTGATAGATGGTTAAAGGAGGTTTTGAGAATCGATCCCATGTGAGATCTCGTCTCGACATTTGACCTCTTACTTAAGATGATTTCTTGATGTGAAATAAAATAAAGTGATGCTCTACATATGCGACCCATAGCAGTATAAAGGGGATCACCGTGGTAGAGTATCGAATCACCGTAGAAACCAATGAAGATCCTCCTAGATATATCAAATGAAATAGAACAATGACCAGTAAAGCATATGGTATTTTCTTCCAATTGAACCAGGCAGGAATAAGACTCAAGATGCCTAGCAAAATGGGGAATAAATTGCTCAGTAAGAAAAAATAGGTTCCTAAAGAGTGGGATTCGTAGGAATAAGGATAGTTGAAGAACAGGCGAAATACATTCGCGATCCAGTTTCTCAGATAGACCTCGGGATTGGCTTTGAGCTGTTCCATCGCTTTTTCTGCAAACAGATCGTCCTGCTCGGTAAATGTCAGGCTCTCCATCTGCGCGTGAAATTCTTTGTGTCCTTCATGTACAGGAACCACGCCTTGATTTACGTGCGGGATACTCACCCAATTGCCCCATTCTCCCTCATAAGGAGCGGTCATCCAGTATAGTTGCGTGCCTCCATTATTCCCCCAATACATCGTTCTGCCTGTAAGGGAGTAGGTATACATGAGGTAGGGAATACACAGAATGAAACCTGCGGCGAGAATACGAATCAATATGGCAGAGCGTGAATCTCTGGTAAATATCCAGTGTAGGAAAGTGAAAAAGATGCCCGCAAATAATACATAGCCATAGATAAACTTGACCATAATCGCCGCCCCCAGAAATAGGGCACTGAAAAGGATGGATTTGGTCCAGTTAGGCTCGGATTCGGTGGCTTTGAGGAGATAATAGGAGAATCCCATGAGGAGAAACCCACACAGCAACTCTGGCCATAGCTGAAATATCCCTCTCAACAGAAAGAGTGGATAGAGGCCTGCTAGATAGGTATAGAGGGTGGCTTTGCTCTTGGGAATGTATCGAATCAGTATGCGATACATAAAAACCAGTAAGCCATAATAAAAGAATGCATTGAGGAATCGGATGAAATAGACCGGCAATCCTACAGCGACAAAGGGGGCGAGGACTATCGGGAGGCCAGGCCCATTGATCAAATCAGGATTGTCTACGTCACCTACATAATGCCCTTCCACTAGTCGTTCGGCATACATAAAGTATCTGATCTCATCGTCTACGTATTCGTGTTTGGAGAATAGGGCGATGAGGACGACATAGAGTACAAGAAGCGGAAGGAACCGATACCTTGATATTTGCATGGTCTGATCCAATTTATGGCTCCACAGGCTATTTCCCTGCTTGTTGGTCTTTGGCTTCAAGAATATTGCGCAGATTGGTCGTATTGATATGGAAGAGCTCGTCAAAGTAACGCTTACTCTGTAGGGACAAGAACCCGATGCTCAGCAACTGTAGGGAGATCAATAAAGAGACACCTCCGATGAAGAATGCGTGGGGGCGATCCTGGAAAACTTGTCCAATCGCCATACTGAAACGATCGTCAAAGTAGCCGCCTGCACTTTCTATAATAGGATAGATGTCAGCTACATTGATGAATATCCATCCTACCATGTACAAGGAGACCAGTAATAAAAATAAGCCTACACCCATGAAGAAGGCATAAGGACGGAAGATAAAGCTGGCCATCAAGCCCGCCAAAATTCCTTTGAATATCTTAATGCTCGATACACGGCCCCCTACATGTTCCTGGAAGCTCCAGTCAAGGTGGGCGGGAATCTCGCGTATTCTGCCTCTCAGGATCAATGTTTTGAGGATGATCTCAGGATTGATAGAGTAGGTATTAGATTTGAGGTTGAGCTGACGCAAAAAGGAGCGCTTGTAGACGCGAACCATTCCTGTGAATGTGCGAATGTCGGTATTGGGAGCCGACCAGCTCATCAGTTTATTGACGACACGACTGAGAAGTAGACGTGTTTTGGGTACTTTGGTACTTTTGCCTCCCTTCATGTAGGGAGAGGCTACGACGACATCAGCATCTGCTTTGAGAGCCTCAGCCATGAGTGCATCTATGTGTTCTACATCATAACTAAGATCGAGATCCAGTACGATGACGTAGTCGCCTTTGGCATTGTGGAAACCTGTGCGCAGGGCACCCCCAAGGTTGCGATTCACCACGTGGTGGATGACCCGCATCTTAGGATTCTTGATAGAGAAAGCATCGGCCAACTCTGCAGTTTGATCCTTGCTGCCATCGTTTACGACGAGGATTTCCCAGCGATAGCGATCTTCACGTGCTTCCATGTACTCGTAGATGCGCGTGAGGTTTTGGACAATCAGCTCTTCCTCATTGTATGCAGGTGTCAGTATAGTGACCATGGGTAAGTCCAAGCGGTCTTGCCCGTTCATGGGCTGGGTTGCATAGGTAGAGGGGGTGTCTAAAGTATGCATAATGCTAGGCCTATTCTTCTCTAATGGTGAACGATTTAGTAAAGCGAAAATTGAGTGTTTTTCATACAGGATGAAATGGGTTGAGTATCTTTCATTCCCACATCTCTCCTTTGTTCTTTGGGATCATGATGGAAAAAGCGAAACGGTTCCAATTTTTGCCATTTCCTGTATCCCGCTAGGCTCAGTTTGGGGTAGATGTTGTGTTTTTGCTATTCGCAGTTATAAGAGAACGATGATTTCTGTTAGAAATACCGCTCTTTTTATCATTTTCTCAAAGGACATCTGTCTGAACGGTTATCTATAGAACCATTTTTGGTTAAATCGCCCAGTTTTTGGCATGCTTTGATTTTTCGGTATTCCAAAAACAAAAGGATTTATTTGTTTATCTCTAGGTGTTTTACAAAAAAGGTACATTTCCCTATTGGAAGAAATGAAAAGAGGAAGTCTCTCAAGCAATTGAGGGATCTCCCCTATATTATTTTGGGATTATGTCGGAAAGCTACAAAGCAGTGATGGATATTATTTTCCAAATGCGTGAGCCATTGATGTAAACACATAGCCCTAAATAGCAGGTACGCGCTCGTTGAGTTTGTCTTTCTTTACATCCAAGATATGGCGTACATGGGTACTCATATCTACCAGATCAAAGTGCTTGCCCAAGGTGCTCATCACATGATGGAATACCTCGACTTTGCGTGCAGAACTGATGTCCATTCCAGGGAAGAACTTCAATTCAGGTACTTCATCTCCACCGATCAGATCCAGTGGGTGTAGCAAGAAACTGGGTTCTGTACCTGTAGCCTTGCACGCTTGGATAGCCGTCGTCAAGTACATGTTCATCAAAGCATCTGAGATGCCACTCAAGAACAGCAGATAGCTCAAATGGAAAGGCGTTTTGATGCCTGGAATCGTCGTCACGGGCAACTCTAACAGCTCTTGAGAGTTATTCAGCTTCCAGATGTACGGCTTCACGGGGCGTAGCCCATCCTTGAATTTGCCAAATAAGCCTTTACGCTCCTCGCGCTCTTCCTTGCTCAGCTTGGCTGTCCAGAAGTAATACATCCGCGCAATCGGACCCAAGTAAGTCGGGAGCGTGGAGGCATCGTATAGGTAGCCACGTACTTTGAGGATTTCCAATAAATCGGGACACCAGCTGAAGCCAGGCCCGCGGAAACCAATGGTACGCTGCCCTGTGACATTGTAAATGTGCTCTTCTGTCTCACGAATCTCGTATTCTAACTCACTCTTTGAGTAGAGATGTAGCCAGGATTCATGCTTGAATGAGTGGTTGCCCGCCTCGTGTCCACGATAGACAATCTCTTGTAGATAATCGCGGTTTTTATCTAATGCCGCGTCCTGTCCCACGATGAAGAAGGTGATCTTCAGATCCAGGGCGTCCAATGCCTTCAACACATGAGGGACGAAGGCGTCCAGGTAGGAAGGGAAAGTCTCCCAGCCTGCATCTCCATGGATTTTCATATAGGACCACTGGTTGTCTAGATCCAGTGATACGCTGGCCATTCGCTTAGTACTCATAATTGAACTTCTAATGAGGGTCTTTGCTTTGATTGTTGAATAATGGCAGGCAACTGCTTCTCTGCCAGCATGATGGACTCATTCACATTCAATGTGCCATTGACGATGTGGGATGAGTTGAGGACGTGGACACCTGGGGTCGACATCGAAATCGGTGGCAGGGTCTCAGAGTATTTTTTCGTAGCGAGTGCAAATACGTTTTTGGCACGCGCAATCTGGAAATCTACCAAATCATTGGGCTCCAGATGACTGTACATGCTTTGGAGTTTGCCCCAGAAAAGGGCGCGGATTTCTTCATCGCTTTTGCTGTAAAATTCATCCGTTGCCTTGACGTACTTGGGGAGATAGACCAAATGGTGCCCACCAAAGTATTCGGGATCGACCATGGCTGTCATCTCGATTACTCCTGTGAAAGGCGTATCATCATCCGTTACGTTGGTCACATAGTAAGGGGAGATGGATTTCTTGAGAAGAAGCGAAGCACAGACGACCCCCAAGTACTGGATGCTGTTGAGCTTGTTTGTTTCTTCTTCTTTCAATCCCTCGATCATTTTGGATGCAATGTGAGAAGGAATCGTGACGATGACTTCATCGAATACCCCTACATCTCCATTGCCAAACTCTACCTCTACCTGTCCATTGTCTAGGCTGGTGATGCGACGCGCAGCATAATCTGTGTACAAGTTGACGCCTTCATCGGCCAGCTTATCTACAAATGTATTGAGTACGGTAGCGTATCCACCAGGGACATATCCAAACATTTCTTCCTTTAGCCCTGTACGACGCGCAGCATACATACGCTGGATGGTCGCCCAGATAAAAGCAGCAGAAGTTTGCTTATAATTTTCTCCCAACTTGGCACGAAGCAGTGGGAGCCAGATTTTTTCAAAGGTATTATTGCCTGAAAGTCCACGTAGCCAGTCTTCTACTAGTGTATCTTCCAGCTTTTCTGGATTCTTGACTTTCGAAGCATAAAAAATCGTTCCTCCCAGTCTGAACTTGTCGATCAAGTTGAGCGGAGGGAACTGGAGAAACTCAATAGAGTTGGACATCGAATGGAGCTTTCCATCGGTATAGAAACCTGTCTTGGTTTTTACCCATTCGATCTGTTCGTCTAGGTTGAGCTCTTGAAGGACATTTCTTGTGTAGGTATCCGACATCAGGATTACGTGGTAGTACTTATCCCATGTCGCCCCACCTAGTTCCCATGCGGCGGTCAGGCCACCCATATAAGGCGCAGCCTCAAACAGGTGGACGTCTTGTTCCTGCTGCTTGAGCCTGTGAGCAATGGTCATACCGAGGATCCCTCCGCCGATGACGGCCCATTTCTTTGGGGTTTGGTCCATGATTTTATATAGTATCAGGAGTTAAGTGACATCTTTCATTTTATATGGTTCATGGATCACTTGTCTGAAGCATGCACACTGAAAAATGAAGAATTTCGATTCCTGTTATTGGAGAAATGCGAGATGATTTATTAGAATACAAAGAGAACCGAGAGGCGAGAGCAGAGATAGTCTCTTCTCTCGATTCCCAACGCTCATTAGGCTACGGGTTGCCCCTGATTGAAGGCATAGGTAGCCAATCTTGTCTGGAATCCTTCATATTGAGGAACCTCTGTGATTGGTGCAGGATCTGCAATGATACAGCCTGTAGAGCAGCTCGCGCCCAGCTTCTGTACATCTTCCATCGTCACCTTATTGAAGGCCTCTTCTGCATAACGCTCGTTCAAGAACTGCGCCATGGCCTGTACCTCATTGGCGACGCCACGCTCCATCGCGATGAAGTTGGCAGCGACGAAGTCTACAAACTCCTCTGAAGGAACGTCGGCTCCACGACCGATTCCTGTATAACCGATTCCTTTAGCTTCGATGTCCTCGCGCTGGTAAATGTTACACGCGTCGATCAATCCCTGAAGATTTTCTGCCTTGGCTAGGATTTCGTCACGGTCATCCATGTATCCTTTGTGTGCTGTCGCCATGAAGATATAGTCTGCATCTTTGACAGCTGCTTCAAGATCGTTGGTGAATAGATCCGCCACACCGAACCCTACGATGTTCTGATCGTCTCCCTTCACGTAGTAGTCCTGTAGATGTACGTCACAGCCCTTCTCTCTTAGCTGCTTAGCCAATACAATAGAGGGAGAGTTACGTGTATCTTCAGAGTTGAAGCGGTAAGCGGCACCGAGGATGGCTACTTTCTTGCCGTCAAGTGAACCGAACTTGCGCTCCGCCAACTTGATCGTCTCCGCAGGAGATTCGTCATTGATCTCGCGAGAGCGAACGATCAAGCTGCTGGAAGTATCCGCACCTGATTCGATCTTTCTCCACCATAGCAGGATGCCATCCTTGGGGAGACAGTGTCCACCTACACCGACCATCGGGATCAAGAGACCACCTGAGGGGACCGCGTTGGGATCTGTCGTAGCATCATCTGTCTGAGACAGCTTCTCATTGACGAGGTCACGGACCTTATAGTAATCGATATTATTTTCGTCGCAGTAGCGTACGATCTCTGTCGAGAGTGCGATACGTACGTCACGATAAGCATTTTCCAATGTCTTCACTACCTCAGCTGTCATAGAGTTGGTGAGGTGAAGCGTGCCTTCTGTTACAATCTGAGAGTATACTGCCTCGATCATACGAGGTGTCTCAGGATGCAATCCTCCGATCAACTTATCAGAGTGCGTGACACGATGTACCAAACGACCTGGCATTACACGGTTGGGAGAGTTACCCAAAAGAATGTCGCGTCCTTCGATCAATCCATAGCTCGCGAAGTGTTCCTTGATGAGTGTAGCCATAGAAGAAGGTGCCAGTGTAGATTCGTATACAATCAAAGGTACCTTGTCAGCGGGCTTGTTTTGGAGTGCTTTGGCCAAAGTCTCCAATGCGCCAAATAGCGGCCCATAGTCAGGCTCGAATCCTTTTTTATCTGTCTGAACAGAAATCAGGATCATGTCGGCATCACTTAGCTCTGCATAATCGTGACTAGCGCCCAGCAATCCTTCCTTGACGCACTCCTCTACAATGGCGTTGAGACCAGGCTCGATCCCTCCGATGACGGACTTACCAGAGTTGATCGCATCCACTTTCCATCCAGAGTTCTTGGAGTTGCGCTGCACGACCATCACGCGCGCGGGCTGGTCTGTTCCAATCTTGATACGAGCATTGGCGAGCAAGGCAGCCATGGGCATACCCACGATACCGGGTCCAATGACACCGATCTTTTCGACTTTCCAGTCAAATTGTAAATCTTCTGCTAGTGTAATCTTCATGAGATACTAGGTGCGTTAAAAATTGGCTGATGTCTGTACACCAGAATGTATAAGGTTGATGAATTAAGAACGATTTAGGGGGCTTTTATTTCCCATGGATGGCCAAACCATCCATTTCCTAGTGTTGTGCAGTGTTTGGGTATTCGCTAGATAAGGAGGCTATATCTCCTGCTAGGGTTCTAGCTGTTTATCAGAGTCAATAATATCGAAATTGTATTAACAGGAAGTTGCTATGAAAGCAAAGCAACAGATCCCAGACGTGACAGGTTAGAATCGGTACATAATTGGTTTCGTGAATATTTGAGTAGACGATGAGAGTTGAGAAGAGACCCCGAAAGGGATTTCGCTATGCTCAAGAAATGAGACCGAAAGTACTAGCTCTCTATTCTTGCTTCTCCTCATCTGTCCGTCTGCTTAAGATGTCCTCTTAGGTAGGAGGTTACGTAGCATAGGATTTATGCGCGAAACGTATGCCTCTCGCTTTTGGATATTCTTGTGATCATCAGCCCAATGATCAACCATCTATGAATGTCTGGAACCACAACTCAAGAGATAAGGCACCCCAAAGACTCCGGCCAAATGCACGCTCATTCATGATGAGGTTTTCCATACGCGTGTGGTCAAACAAGCCTCTTTCACGTGCTTTTTTTCCCAATAAGATGTCCTTGATAAAGTCAGAAGCGCCATCTTTTGCCCACATGTGAAGGGGAACAGGGAAACCCATCTTGTCTTTGCGGTGGACAATATTGTGTGGGAGGTAACTTCCTGCGGCGCGCTTGAGGATGTATTTCATTTCTCCTCCTTTGAATTTCATCGCTGCGGGCATGGTCGAAACCAGATCTACAATCCTGCGATCCAAAAGCGGAACCCGTGACTCAAGTGAGACTGCCATACTGACCCTGTCTTCTACTTGCAAGAGTCCAGGTAAAGACCCAAACATGTCGAAGTGGGTCATTTTATTGAAATAGGATTGGGTGTTGGGATGATTAAAAATGGGTTGGAAGCGCTGGAAGATCCTTTCTCGATCATAATTTTCCTTGAAATCCCCATTCAGCAATCCCAAGGCTCCTTCGCTTCGATCGTTGAGGTGGAAATAGCGTCTGTCCATTTCCTCAAAAACCCCCTGCTTCCAAAAGCCCTTCATCATCGGGACATATTTGCGTAGGTAGGGGAGGCTGGGCATCATATTTTGTAGAGAGACAAATTGATCCCCTTCATCTTGTGTTTCGTAGATAGCCGCTTTGAGGGCCTGCTCTAGGTAAGCCACTAAATAACGGGTATATCCTGCAAAAATCTCATCACCTCCTTGGCCTCCCAGTACTACTTTTACATGTTGCTTGGCGAGATGCGAAACCATATACTGAGGAAAAAGACCAGGACCTACACATGGCTCGTCCATATGATAGATCAGCTTGGGCATCAGCTCCACAAAGTCATTGACGGTGGGGTAGATGAGTTTCATATCCGCATTGACGGATTTTGCTACTTCCTTTGCATAGGGCGTCTCATCGAAGTTTTTCCCCTCGTGAAAAGCGCCCGTAAAGGTCGTAATAGGTTTATCGAGAAACTTATCCGCTAGCACTGTCACAAGACTAGAGTCCATTCCCCCACTCAGATAGGCTCCTACAGGTACATCCGATCGAAGTTGTATCCTAACCGTATCCTCTAGCAGTCGCTTCAGTTCATGCTCAAAATAGTCCTGCGTATGAAACTGGTCTACTTCGAAGTTGGGCTCCCAGTATTTGATCTTCTCAGTTTGGAAGGTCTCTAGATCTATCCGTAGATAGTGTCCTGGAAGGACTTTGCGGATGCCTTTATATAAGGTCAGATCTCCCAGCAGAAACTGGAAGGTCAGATATTCATTGATGGCTTCGTAGTTGGGCTCAGGCTTGACAGCGGGGTGTGCCAGTAGTGCCTTGATCTCGGAGCCAAACAACATCTCGTTTGCTGTCTCAGCGAGGTACATGGGCTTGATCCCAAAATGATCTCTGGCAGCAATCACCTTCTTGCGCTGGCGGTCATAGAGGAGAAAGGCAAACATCCCGTTGAGGAGCTTGATGGACTCCTCTCCATATTCTTGATACATCTTGAGAATGACCTCTGTATCGGAGGTAGTCTCAAAGGCCACACCCTTCATCTTCAGTTGGTCCCGTAGTTCGAGATAGTTGTAGATCTCTCCATTGAAGATGATGGTCAACGCGCCCGATGTCATGGGTTGCTGCCCAGTGGTCAAGTCGATGATGGTGAGTCGCTTGTGGTAGAATCCTACAGGACCTTCAATCATGTGCCCCTCGTCGTCAGGTCCACGGTGGTGGATCTTCTGAGCCATCGCTTGGAGGATGGGAAATGAGACGGGAGCAGAAGTTTTGTTAATGATGCCAGCAATGCCACACATAGGGACAGATACAAATTTTGATGTGCTCAGTAAGAGAAGGAAGCGATGAGATGTAATGGGAAAGAAACATAAAGAAATAAATGCGCTCCATCTGTCACTTCAGCAGATATTTTTAATCTGAAAAATAATAAGGGCAAGGATAAAGAAATTTTTAAACAGTGAGGGTAATTGATTCGCGATTTGCTATCAAGCCCGAGTCACTGGTCTATTTTAGACGGTTCAATAAGTAAAATACACGGCTGAAGAGATATATTACGAAAGTCGAACTAGATATGGGTTTAGAGGCGTAAGATTTTTTTAGTTTTGTATGCGTTCATTGTAAAAATGTGAAGAATTTAGATTTGGGATATTGCTGTGGAATAAACGAAAATGGCAGGATCTAGATGGTTGACAAAGGGTAAAAGGGGCTCTGGCATGATTTTTCATCCATACACGTATCAAATCAAGCAGTTAGCTAATGATATATGATGGACTGTTAGAAAAAATCGCTTTTTGCTTCCCGACTTGAATCCACATCAAGCAAAAACCCAGACCCAAGAAATCAGCGTTCTTCCCCTCTTTTAGGAAAACACCCATTTTAGCAACTGAAATTACGCGAAATATTATGCTGAGGAGATTTCTCTTTGTACTGTTAGGAGCTGCGGTACTGCTCTCCGCCTGTACCTCTCAGAAAGACCTGGTCATGTTCAATACAGACCCTAAAGTCTACGACGGCGCGGATACGCTAGGAACATTTAGCCTACAGGTACCAGAGCCATATAAAGTAAAAGTAGATGATCAACTGTTGATCAAAGTGATGGATGCTCAAGCATCTTCTGCGGCTTCTTTCAATAAGTCTATCGAAGGAGAAAGTGGAAACGTCGACTTGGAGAAAGCTTATTTCTCTCCCAGCAACTATGTCATCGAGTCAGATGGAATGATAGACCTTCCGCTGATCGGACGTATCGGTGTGGAAGGATATACCATCGAGCAGATTCAGGATACACTTGACGCGAGATTGGAAGCAAGCCAGTTGATGCGTTCTCCCAAGACGATTGTGCGTCTGACAAACTTTCGGGTGACGGTGATGGGGGAAGTGACACAGCCTGGCGTTATACAAATTACGCAAGATCGTGTGACAATCGTTCAAGCGTTAGGTTTGGCAGGAGATTTGACAGACTACGCCAATATCCATCGTGTGAAGCTGATCCGCGAAATCGAGAAGGGCGTACTGAAAACGGAAATTCTTGATTTAGGCGATCCTAAAACACTAGGAAGTCCGTTCTTCTACCTTCAGCCTGGGGATATCCTATATGTAGAACCTGCCAAGTCCAAGTCATTGGTCGTCACAGGGCAGTCTACCTCCTTTATCCTGTCTTCTGTATCCTTTGTGATCGTGTTGGCCAGTACGGTATTGCAGCTTGTCAACCTCTCTCAAAATAACACGACAGGTACAACCCCTGATCCTAATAACCCTGATTGATCCTATCTAAACGTCTATCACCCTTAGCACCTAATAATTTCTGCAATAGTGGCGAATAACAATTATAACTATCCTTACTATCCTGAAGCCAATCCAGGTGGTGGAGGCAATACACAGGTGGATCTTGCCGAAATTTTCCGCAAGATACGGTCGAAGTGGTATTATTTTGCGATTTCGACTCCCCTCTTCCTCGCCTTTGCTTTCTATTCTATCAAATCTTCTCCTCGTGTCTTCAAAGTAGAGGCGACGATGATGATCGGGACAGAGAATAAGTCACAAAATCTGGGGACCAATCAATATCTTCCCAACGGTATCCAATTAGTCGGTCAAAAAGACAATATGCTCAATGAGTTGGCGATCCTGAGTTCGCGCAAACTGATTAGCAGGACGCTAGAGTCTCTGGATTTCGAAGTTGCTTACTTTGAGAAGACGACCTTCAAATATATCGAACGCTACAAGGACCCCATCTATCCTTTCGAAGTGGAGGTGGATTGGACGCATCCTCAGTTTGCAGTCGGTTATATAGAGATCGAGCCCATCAGCGAGACGCAGGCCACGCTTCGGGTGAAAGAAAAGGAATACTTTATCTATAATAAGGAAGACGACACCTATCAAGAAATCAAAGGAGGGGATGCCTACGAAGTCGAGGAAACCATCACGTTTGGCCAGCCATTTGAAAATGAATTGATGAGCTTCACCGTCAACCCGCGTGAAGGCGCTTCATTTCAAGAAAGTAAAGGTTATGGTTTCAAGATCATTCCCAATGCTTTGTATACAGCAGGCTATCAGCAATTAGTAGAAATCAACCGTATTCCCGATGCAAATTATATCACGCTGAATATCGAAGGAGCGACCCCCAACAAGGAGATTCGTTACATCGACTCCCTCTGCGCGACTTACATCAGAATGCGCCTAGAGCAGAAGAATTCTTTCGCTCAAGGAACCATCAACTTTATCAGTGCGCAACTATCTGCGGTAACCGATTCATTGGACGAAGCGCGTACAGCTTTGGCCAATAAGTCCAAGAATACTAATGACATCTCAGGTTCGGTGGGTGAAATGACTATGGATATCCAGCGCAAGGAGGAAAAAGTAGGTCAGCTTAATATACAGGTGAACTACATTGACCAGCGCTTAAAAGAAATCAATAGCCAGCAGAGTCTAGACATGATCATCGCAGCGGCTCCTACTACCGCAGGTATTCAGGATCCTAACTTGATTGCTTTGATGCGGGAATTGCGGGAGTTGAATGAAGAAAAGCGGGAAAAAGAGTTGACCTCTGCTGCAAACTCTATTGAGGTACAGAATCTCAAAGTCAGAATCAATGGGAAACTCAGTCAGCTGAAGGCCTCATTGGAGAATGTCAAATCGACTTTGAAATATCAAATACAAACTGTGAGACGACAGATCGGACAGGCAAGGGGAAGAGTAAGTAATGCAACAGGAGAGAGCTTAGAGATTAAGAAATATAGTTCACAGTTTTTCGTGAATGAGGACTTGGCCAACTATCTTCGCCAGCGTCTGGCTGAGGCCAGTATCTCCAAAGCGGCGACACGCCCAGACTCTTACATCCTGGATCAGGCGCGGCTTTCATCTACTGAGCCTGTCTCTCCCAAGAAAGGGATCATCATTGCCTCTGCTTTTGTATTCAGCTTGTTGCTTCCACTGGTACTGATCCTAGGCTTGGACTTCTTCGATACGAAGTTGCGCTCTGCTGATCAGCTCAAGAGTATGACAGATATCCCAATGCTCGCGACGCTGCTACACGAGAAGAAAAGCGATGCCATGTTTGAGCAGGACTTTATCCTCTCCCCGCTGGCAGAATCCTTCCGATACCTCAAGATCAATGTGGATTATCTGCTAGATGAGGCGATGGACCAGAAAGTGATTGCAGTGACTTCTATGGTGAAAGGAGAAGGAAAAACCTTTACTTCTTCGCACTTGGCATCCGTCATGGCACTTTCTGGGAAGAAAACAGTCATCATCGGCGCGGATATTCGCAGACCGCAGCTTTACAAGCGTCTGAGACAAGAAAATGAAGTCGGTCTGAGCAATTTCCTGGCTGGGAAGGCAGGGCTCAACGAGATCGTCAAAGATACCCCTATCCACAACTTGGATATCATCACAAGTGGTCACAGACCGCCCAACCCATTGGAGATTTTGAACTCTGCCAGATTTGAAGATCTAGTAGAAGCCTTGAAGGTGCAGTATGACTATGTGATCATCGATACACCGCCTGTGGGTCTGGTCTCCGACTTCTTGGTCCTCAACCAACACGCAGACGTGGAGTTGGTCGTGATTCGCCAGAACTACTCGCGCAAGGACTTCGTCAAGGAAGCCAATGAGTTGAAAGCCAGTGAGAAACTCAACCGTGTCTACTACGTCTTGAATGACGTGAAGATCGGTAAGGGTGGATATGGATATGGACGCTACGGATCGCGCTATGGCTACGGCTATGGGGACGATGAGAAGAAGTCCAAGAAGAAGAAAACGAAAAAAGCTGCTAAATAGATTTTCCGAATGCAGGAAGACGAGTGAAGGATACGTTGTCCATTTTCTCCTACACGCGTCTTCTTTCTTTTTATCCAAAAAATATCTCTGTATCGTGAATTTACACCAAAACCCACATGTCCTCATCACCGGTGGTGCCGGATTTATCGGTAGCCATTTGGCTGATACCTTGCTCGACATGGGGTGGCAGGTTACCGTTCTTGACAACCTGGACCCATACTATGCAGTGGAACTCAAGCGAGAGAACATTGCCCCACATCTCAGCAATCCGAACTATCACTTTGTAGAAGGTGACATTCAGGATAGTGAGTTAGTGGATACTTTGACAGGTTCCTTTGACGCGATTGTTCATTTGGCAGCCCGTGCGGGTGTGCGTCCTTCTATCAAGGACCCCATCGCCTATATGGACACCAATGTCAAAGGCACACAAAATCTTTTGGAACTGGCACGTGCCAGAGAGATCAAGCAATTTGTGTTTGCTTCATCTAGTAGTGTGTACGGCGTGAATCCGCATACACCATGGTCCGAATCAGACTATGTATTGAAGCCGATCAGCCCTTATGCTGGCTCGAAAGTGAGCGGAGAATTGCTAGGTCATGTGTACAGTCACCTGTATGGCATCCGTTTCTTGGCGCTGCGCTTTTTTACGGTGTTTGGACCTCGCCAGCGTCCTGATCTCGCGATCAACAAGTTTGCCCGCAAGATCTTGAAAGGGGAAGAGATTCCTGTGTTTGGTGATGGTACCACCAGACGAGACTACACCTTTGTACGTGACATCGTATGGGGCATCATCGGCGCCCTCAACTATGAGGACAGCGAATATGAGATCATCAATCTGGGCGCAGGTCGTACGATCAGCTTGGCCGAGATGATTGGTTCCATTGAAGAAGTACTAGGGAAAACGGCCAAAATCAATCGTCTGCCCGAGCAGCCAGGAGATGTGCCTTTGACCTATGCAGATATCAGCAAGGCACGTGAGTTGCTAGGATACAATCCCAAGATGGAATTCATTGACGGGATACGTGCCTTCAAGGATTGGTATTTGGAAAGAGAAATATATAATCTGCCTATTTGACAAGACGGGCAGACTGAAAGAAAAGAGACACGAGACTTACGGAGTGTGATAGAGGTTATCTGTGAGGTAGATTGGCTCGTGCTCTTTTTGACAGGTTTTTACGAAAGAAAATAGAAGTAAGCAGCACATATAGGAAGAATTTTCTCCTCGCGTTAGTTTGCTTCTCACATCATATCCTATGACAGGAATAGACGGTAAGAATGGCATTGTCCATTACAAGGAATACGGGCTGAAGTTTGTAGGCTATCTGCTTTTGACGGTAGCCTACACCCTATCAGGTGCGATATTGCCAGCGGTAGCTATATGGGCAGGAGTATTTCTTTTCCTGACGATCTATCGCCCCAAGGCACTCATATATTTGGTCCTTACGCTCTATGTGACACATATGACATTTGTACTGGAGGATTATTTCTCTGGTTGGGGAGAGTTTGGGGGATTTTGGCAGGGGCAGTTGATGCTGGGGTTTCTCCGGCGGGTTTTACCCACCTCTCCTGGAGTGGAGTATTTGCCTAGATTGCTCGTCATGGCACTGGGTGCTCGTATCTTCATCCATTATAGGAGCCGGTCTCAACAATGGCGTGTGAGTAAGACAGCCTTTCTGTACATTTTATTTATGGCTGTGGTGGTGTTTTCTGCTGTGGGGAATCTGGCTTTTGGAACCTCCATGGTCCGCTTTGTAATCACCTATTCTATTCCCATCCTCCTCTATTTCTTCTTTACAACTGTTAAATTCAGTTTGGGAGAACGGCAGAGTCTATTTGGTTATCTGATGTTCCTCTGTCTGGAAGTACAGGTAATATTTTCCTTT
This sequence comes from Bacteroidota bacterium, assembly GCA_039820545.1. Classification (GTDB taxonomy): domain Bacteria; phylum Bacteroidota; class Bacteroidia; order J057; family J057; genus JALEFZ01. The sequence continues at coordinate 89,596 of JBCBPW010000003.1, forward strand.
CTCCAAAACTTTGACAAACTACTGGGTGGCCAGCTATTTTACTCAGATTGGGCGGTTGGAACCTTTAAGTATCCCTTGTACGGTCTATCGGCATACCTATTAGGTATCGCTTTGTTCTTTTACCTATATCGATTCCTGGTACACCGTAGACTTTTCGATCTATTTCGCCTTTTCTTGGCCTTTTATGGATTGCTTAGTGTTTCGGTCATTCTCTTTACCATCATCCTGGTGGCTTTCATGATCTTTTCGATCTTCTATTCTTACTCCGTCAAGATCATCAAACAGCAGGAATTGGTGCTGTCTATTTTTGCGTTGATTATCCTCGCGCTTCCTGTATACTATGTCTTGAGTGACCCTGATCAGGAAAATGCACGACACTTGACCGAAAAGTACGAGGCACAGCAGAAGAGAGAATGGTATGAGCACCCTAAAATTCACACATTTACGGTTGTATTTGAGATGCTAGGGGAAAATGACAAGTGGGTACTTGGAGCAGGACCTGCGCGCTATCTCAATCCATTTGCAGAAGGTCCTCTCTATGAAAAATACCGCACCTTCAACTACTATGGGACGACCCAGTTGAGTAGTTCTGACTTCCTCGAAAATAGTATCGTGGCTACCATAGGAGAGGTGGGTTTCATTGGATTTTTCTTTTACCTCGCGCTGTATGCCCGAATATTTGGCTTTGTCCGAAAAGCAGGAGATGAGGTACTGCGGACAACAGGGAAACCAGATGTCGTCTACGCGCTAGGAACGATCTTGATGCTATTTTATGGCACGGTCAGCTTTGTATACATTGTGATGGTGGAAGCTACGGTAACGATTCCACTGATGATCATTATAGGTCTGATCATTCAAGACAATGAAGATCGAATGGCCACGATGCGACTACTCAATTTTCAACGTCAGCAAGGAGCTGATACAGGAAATGGAGAAATATCACGTTCTCAAGACACCACCTTACGTCCCTGATTTTACCATTTGTACACAGGCTTCATAAATCTTACCGATTGACGATCCTATTTCGACCATTTGGACGGTCTTAAAATTGAATCATCCCTTAGGTTTCTACATTTGTAGTACACTAATACGGCTTTGCTATGCTGTTTAATTCGTTTGAATTTGCCTTTTTCTTACCGACGGTTTTTGTCCTGTACTGGTTTGTGTTCAATCGCAACTTGAACCTACAGAATTTACTGCTGGTAGTCGTCAGCTACATCTTTTATGGATGGTGGGACTGGCGCTTTTTATCCTTGCTCTTGGTGAGTTCTGTCGCAGACTTCTATCTGGGCAAAACGATGTACCACTCCACAGACGAGCGCAAGCGTAAGCTGTTGCTTTATGCTAGTTTGACGCTGAACCTGGGGATTCTGGGCTTCTTTAAGTACTTCAACTTCTTTGTTGACTCCTTTATCGAGGCCTTTTCGATGTTTGGTTTTGAGCTTTCACCTAGGACTTTGAACATCATCCTGCCTGTGGGGATTAGTTTCTACACTTTCCAGACACTCAGTTATACCATCGATATCTATCGCAAAAAACTGGTACCGACGGAAAATCCGATCAGCTTTTTTGCCTTTGTGAGTTTCTTCCCGCAGTTGGTAGCAGGGCCTATCGAACGAGCGACCCATTTGGTTCCTCAGTTTCAAAAGGCCCGTCAGTTTGATGTGAAGCTCGCCATGGACGGTGGGAGGCAGATCCTCTGGGGATTTTTCAAAAAGGTAGTCATCGCCGATAGCTGTGCGCCGATTGTCAATGAGATTTTTGGAAATCATGCCGAGATGGATACCGCGTATCTCTTGCTGGGAGCGGTCTATTTTGCCTTCCAGATCTACGGAGACTTCTCGGGTTACTCAGATATCGCCATCGGTACGGCCCGTCTCTTCGGCTTCGATCTGATGCAGAACTTTAATATGCCTTACTTTTCGCGCGACATTGGAGAGTTCTGGCGTCGTTGGCACATCTCCCTATCGACTTGGTTTAGGGACTATGTGTATATTCCCTTGGGCGGTAGCTATGGCAACAAGTGGACACGTATCCGCAACATCATCATCACCTTTACTGTGAGTGGATTTTGGCATGGAGCGAATTGGACCTTCATTGTATGGGGTTTCCTCAACGGTTTGTACTATCTACCCCTCATGCTGGTGGACCGGCAAGGGGCCAACAAGGGCAAGGTTGTTGCAGAGGGCAAATGGCTGCCCAACATCAGAGAGATCGGGCAGATAGGAGTTACTTTCTTCTTCACGATTATCGCTTGGGTATTCTTCCGTGCAGAGAGTATTTCACATGCCGTTTCGTATCTGTATCGCATGTTTACCAATGCACAGTTTTCTGTCCCTAGCGGGAAGTTGGAACCTTTACTCTTCATTGGGATCCTTCTAGCTATGGAGTGGATGCAGCGTGGAGAGGCACATGGCTTCACGATGAAGAAAGTCCCTGTAGCTGTAAGATGGACCATCTATACGGTGACGACCATCCTTATTTTCAAGAGTTTTACTGTCGATCAAACCTTCATCTACTTCCAATTCTAGCACTCGAATGAAAAGATTTGGACTGAAAATATTGCTCTTTTCCCTGATAGTATTTGCGGTAAGTTATCTGTCGATCTTCTTACCTGACAAAGGAAATGAAGGGAATCTACTCTACGCAATGAAAGACAAGCAGGCCGCCCTAGAAGCTGTTGAAGGCCCTAGGGTCATCACAGTCGGTGGTTCCAATGTCGCCTTCGGGATCAATAGCCAGAAAATGTCTGTTGCCCTCGATCGCCCAGCGATCAATATGGGTGTGCATGCGGGGCTGGGCCTCAAGTACATCCTGGATAATCTACGCCCACAGATCCGTAAAGGAGATGTTGTCGTCGTGATTCCTGAGTACGATCACTTTTGGGACAAATACCCTTCTCTTTTCTATGGAGAGGAAGTATTGCTGACGATGACGCTAGATGTCATGCCCAAGGATCTAGAGTATGTTTCTGCCAAGCAGTGGAGCCATCTTTATCGTTTCTTGCCTACATATATCGGGAAGAAATACTACTATGCCCTCAAGTACATGACAAGTGAGCGTACACCCAAGGGACAGCACGTGGCGTATCAGCGAAAAAATGTAAATGCACAAGGAGACATCGTGGGTCATTTGGAGATGTCCAACTTTGAGTTTCCTGTCAAAGTAGAAAAGGACCGCGAGATCAATATGGATGTGATCAAGTATCTCAATGACTTCTACATGGATTGTCATGCAGCTGGAGCAGAGGTATACTTGGCGATGACCTCCTTCGAGCAGAAGTCATACTTCAAGTCGAGTGAGTCGATCAAGAAGTTGGAGAAAGCGATGAACGAACGTCTGGATATGCCCATGTTGGCACCTCCTGCTCGATACCGTTTCTCCAAGGATCTGTTCTTCGATACACCTGAGCACCTCAATGGCCTAGGACGCGACATTCGTACAGATTATCTGATCCAGGATCTAGAGAAAGCAAGAGCTTCACAAGTCAAGCCTTCTTGATCCTTGTTCTAATTGTACGCGTAAAAATGAATTATTCAAGAGCTGTCCTGATGTAGGGCAGCTCTTTTTATTTTAATTATGAGGAAATTTGAAGTGTGTCAAATTTGAGATAAATATTTGATCATTAGTGAATTGTATGCTGAAAATGATAGATTTTAGCTGTGGGGAATAAATGCTTATTTTTTGTCTAAATGCTGATCAATTATTTATAGAATATTTTGAAGGTAATATTATGCAATTGATAAAGGAATAATAACCATTCAGAGCTATGTAATAAGTTTGAAGGATAAATTTTGGCATAATGGTGATATGTAAATAAGCTAATAAGTGCTATGCTATTTACCTCCTTTAGCTTCTTCATCTTCTTGCCAATTGTTTTTGTTGGTTATTGGCTGATGCAGCGCCAGCAAAAAGCACAGAATTTTTGGGTTCTTCTTGCCAGCTATGTCTTCTATGGTTGGTGGGATTGGCGATTCCTCTCTCTGATCTTTTTTAGCTCTCTGATTGACTTCCTCGTGGGGCGGCAGCTCGGTACGACGGAGGATCAAAAGAAACGAAATCTCCTACTTGCCGTTTCCCTGTCGGTGAATCTTGGCATGTTGGGGTTCTTTAAGTATTTCAACTTTTTCATTGACTCCTGGGTGGATATGTGGCAGATCATGGGCGTAGATATGCATGTTTCTAGCCTGAATATTATCCTACCTGTAGGTATCAGCTTTTATACCTTCCAGACCCTCAGCTACACCATCGACATCTATCGTCGAAAAATGGCGCCCTCCCAGGATCCAGTAGCATTCTTCGCCTTCGTGAGTTACTTTCCTCAGCTTGTTGCTGGGCCGATCGAGCGTGCGACACATCTTTTGCCGCAGTTTTCTCGTCAGCGCACCTTTAGCAAGGAGCTGGCCTTGGACGGCATCGGACAGATGTGTTGGGGCTTTTTCAAAAAAGTCGTGATCGCTGACAATTGCGCCATGATGGCCAACGAGATCTTTGGACAATCTGAAGAACTCCCAGGAAGTGTACTTTTGGTAGGGGCGATCTATTTTGCCTTCCAGATATATGGCGACTTCAGTGGATACTCTGATATTGCCATTGGTCTGTCCAAGCTCTTCGGGATTGAGCTGATGCGGAATTTTGCCTATCCCTATTTTTCGCGAGACATTGCGGAGTTTTGGCGGAGATGGCATATATCCCTTTCTACATGGTTCAGAGATTATTTGTACATCCCACTAGGAGGGAGTAGGGGAGGAGTCAGAATGCGCCTACGCAATGTAGCAGCCATTTTCCTGGTCAGTGGATTTTGGCATGGAGCCAACTGGACGTTTATCATTTGGGGGGCTTTGCATGCGCTGTATTATCTCCCGGTTATGCTCGCCAATCAGAACCGTAAGAATCTGGGACAAGTAGCAGAGGGCAGATATTTGCCAAGTTTGAGAGAGGCGGGCTTTATGCTGGTCACATTCATTCAGGTGTTGATTGCATGGGTATTCTTTCGGGCCGAAAATCTTGGGCATGCTTTCCAGTATTTAGGCAATATGTTTTCGCTCAGCCTTTTCTCCTGGCCTGACAAGACAACTTACCTTCCGTTGATTGGTATATTGTTGCTGATCGAGTGGATACAGAGAGCCAAGCACCATCCCTTGGTGATCACAGGCCAACACTGGGGGAAGTGGAGCCTCAGGGTGACGAGCTATGCCCTCATCATATGGTCCATCTTTATTTGGGGCGCTTTCGATAAAACAGAATTCATCTACTTTCAATTTTAGCCATGAAGAGACGTACCTTCATTCGATTTTTCCTTGGCTCACTCATTTTCTTCTGCATAGGAGAGGTTTTGATTCGGTTAGACGAGCACTTTGGGTTCTTTCAGGAGAATAAAGTGGTCAAGATAGCGGAAGATCTGACCGTTTCTCCTATTTTGGAAGCGGTAGAAAGAGGCGATTATCCGATTCGATCGGACGAGTTTCGGATCATGGTGATCGGAGATTCTTATATCAATGGGGGTGGGATCCCCAAAGATTTAGCCTTTGCTCGGAGGCTGGAAGAAATACTCCCCGAAAATGGAGAGGGATGTTTCAACAAGATTTCCATTCTGGATGTTTCACGTCCCAACAATAATATGTTGGATAACTATCTTGCCTTTGAGGAGTATCAGGAGCGTTTTCCCCCGCATCTGCTGATATTGGGATATAACTTTAATGATGTACAGGGCATGCTGAAAGTTCCGGAAGAAGTACTGGAGATACTTGAGGCAGAGGAGTTCAATGCGACAGAGGTCAATGTATCTCCCATCAGAAAGATATACGACTTAGTGTACACCTCTAGGCTGTTGCGGTTTGTGATGAAGCAATTCAACATACGCCTTAAGGCAGAGGGTATATTTTTACCTGGAAGTGAGTTTTACAGAATTATCCAACGCTATCAAAGCAATCAGGAGGCATACCAGCAGGTACAGCAATTGATTGATCCTATGGTGTCCAAGCTATCGGAATCAAATGGACACCTTCTTTTCTACTATATGCCAGAGATCAACTTGATTGAGCATGCAGATGTATTTGACCATTCCGTGATAGCACCTGTACGCGCATGGACTTCCCCTTATCCTGGTCAGGCTACTTTCATCAATGGGTTTGATGCTTTTGAGGGAAAGAAATCTCGTCAATACACACTTTCCAAATATGATGGTCACGCGAATCCTTCAGGGCATGATCGATTGGCATCATTCGTTATCCCCACTGTAGTGGCTCGGATGGGAGAAAGTTGTCCTTAAGGACGTGTTTGGATGTGGTAAAAGATAGAAGGTTCTCGATATGGGAGCCTTTTTTAAACTCCACATGCTATATGACACTGTCCCTTCAGGACAATGAACCAGCTTAGAACCCTAAAAGGGTGGCATAATATAGGCTAGTGGTTTCAACCCTAGACTACAGGATCATTTTCTATCACCCTATTTCCTTTGTCCACCTCTTTAAATATTCTGAGCTCTCACTCAAGTAGAACAAGCGCGTCAATGGACAGTTATAACGCTGTAAAAATGTGCCTTCATATAATATTCCCTCTATTGGGCAGAATAATTAGAATTTTGAACTAAGTAATTGCAATTCAGGTGTTTAGGTGGAGGTTGTTTCCTCTGAGGAAACAATTAATACAGTGATTTTTACCGTTGATATAAAATTGATCATTTAAAGCTAACAGTAACTTAAATTACGCATATATTCAGTTATTTAAGCTTATACAGTATCTGTATGGCGAAGTGATCAGACATGTAGCGTACGTTTAATTTCCCCCTTAGAAACAATTCGACTACCCAATATCAGAACCCATACTCGCAGGACGTTTTTATGACAAGATACGACATTCCCAAAGATATCCAGGATCCAGACCTCAAGGTGATCAAAGTACCTACAGGTGTTCAGATGTGGACGCTCAGGGGATTTGTGATATTGGGATTGCTCGCCCTCGCCCATTTTCTTTATTGGTTTGTAGACAAAGATCATATCGGCTATGCCCCCTTATTTTGGGTGTTGGCGTTTGCCTTCGGCTTTCGGATTCTCAAGATCCTGCATGAGTGGTACCACTATGTTTCCATGAGTGCGCCTGAGCGACCCGAGACGGATAAGGAATGGCAAGTAGATATGATTACTACTTATGTTCCAGGTGAGCCTTATGACATGCTGCTGGAGACATTGGAAGCGATGGTCAATGTGCGCTATCCCCACAAAACCTATCTATGTGATGAGGGCAATGATCCTTTCCTTATTGAAAAGTGTAAAGAACTGGGCGTCATCCATAGTTATCGAGGACCTGACAAGAAAAATGCCAAGGCAGGCAATGTCAATTATTGTCTAAAACATCATTGTGATGGAGAGATTGCTGTGATTCTGGACCCAGACCATGTTCCGAGTCCAGACTTCCTAGATCGTGTAATTCCTTACTTTGAGGATGAAGAAATTGGGTTCGTCCAGTGTATTCAGGCATACAAGAATCGCAATGAAAGCTTCATTGCAAAGGGCGCGGCGGAGCAGACCTATCACTTCTATGGTCCCATGATGATGTCCATGAACACCTATGGGACGGTACAAGCCATTGGGGCTAATTGCTCCTTCCGCAGAGCGGCGCTAGACTCCATCGGAGGTCACATGCCTGGACTCTCGGAGGATATGCACACAGCCATGCGTCTACACGCCCAAGGCTGGAAGTCTGTGTATGTGCCCGAAGCCTTGACTAGAGGGCTGGTCCCTGCGACGCTTTCGGGCTATTACCAGCAACAACTGAAGTGGTCTCGGGGATCTTTCGACCTGCTTGTGCACGTGGTTCCCAAACTGATTCGTGATTTCTCTTGGCGACAAGCCATTCACTATATCTTGATTCCGCTCTACTTTCTCTCAGGCTTGATCGGGCTGATCGACATCGCCGTGCCGATCCTGGCATTGGTGACGGCGCGTTCGCCCTGGCACGTGGAGATGGTCGAACTCTTGCAGGCGGCACTGCCGATCCTCTTGCTGACCGTAATCATACGCCAATATGTACAACGGTTTGTACTGGAAGAACACGAGCGTGGATTCCACTTCATGGGAGGTGCTCTGCTGTTTGGCACATGGTGGATCAATTTGATTGGCTTGATCTATACCTTCTTCAATGTAAAGGTCCCCTACATTCCCACACCTAAGGATGACGAAAAAGTCGATGAGTGGAAAATTTCATGGCCCAACTTTCTCGCCATATTTATCAGCTTGTCAGCCATCATCTACGGACTCTCCATTGATTGGAGTCCCTATAGCATGGTGATGGCCACCTATGCAGGGATCAATGTTTTCATGTTGAGCTTCATCGTTATTGTCTCTCAGCAAAAGACGCTGTCCAAATTTTATGGCTGGTTGTACGGTGGAAAAGGAATATTGGCTCAATTGCGATCGGGTTGGTATCATATTCGTCATGCCTTGATCTATCCCATTCTCCGCAATGCGGGGATCAGCGCAGCGCTTCTCATCGGGATGGTATTGGTTGCCTTTACCTTCTTAAAGGTAGAGCGCGATTTTGACATGACACGTGAAGGAAATGTCACAAGTGCCCAGACAAGAGAATTCTACAGCGGTCAGTACCTCTCAGGTATGGGAACATTGACGACGGATACGGAGCAAGTAGACCCTACTGCACCTAATCTCGTAGCTGTAAGGACAGAATTGACGCCCGAAGGCTGGGATGTCAGTACTTGGGAATCTTTATCCCGCCAGTTAACAGAAGGCCAGATTCCTCTTATAGAAATCCAGCTAAAGGGAATAGATGCAGATAGTGAAACACCCGCTTGGGATGCATTTATCCGTGGGGCATACCAATCACAATGGGAGCGAATGGCATGGTATTTCCGGACCTGGAAGACTCCCGTGGTAATTCAACCTCATCTTGCGATACCTGACAGTGTGCCTCCTCTACGTGCCGAAGCCTATCGATTGGCGTGGGCAGAGATGGTTCGGATCGTGCGCAACGAAGGCGCATGGAATGTCTTGTGGTCATGGCCGCAGACGGAGCATATCGAGTTATTTCCTGGGAAGTACTGGGTGGATTATCGGCATATGGCCATGGATCAGTATGTCCGTGATACGGCACAAACGCAATGGAACCATATTCCTTTGTTCCTGACGAGTACAGGAGGAAAGGCAGAAGATGTAGGACAATGGCAAGAAGATGGGGCTGTCCATGCGGTAATCATCAAGTCGAAGAAAGAAAATGCCCATCAATCCATTAGCATCAAAGAACTCTTACAGTTTCAGCAAGAGGTATTGGGGCTAAAAGAGCAAAAATATCTCCTCGGGAAAGTAGGGGGAGGAAAGGAAAAAGTTGAATCTATGCAGGTCGTGCCTGTCCGTATGGAGGAACCTGTGGCACTTACTTCAGGGGTGCAGTTGATGCAAAGTCCAGAAGGATGGAGGCTAAGTGTAGATGGCGCACCCTTTTTCATCAAAGGAATTTCCTACAATCCAGCCCATGACTGGCGAGATGGATTTACGCCTTTGACGCGTCACAAGTTGGAGGAGGATTTCGAAGCCATCAAGGAGATGGGAGCCAATACGATCCGTCGCTACACACCTGGGGTATACGATGTCAATATCCTCCGAGCGGCTGAAGCAGCAGACCTGAAGATTTTGTATGGATTTTGGTTTGACCCAGCGATAGACTATAGTCAGGATGAGGAGGCCAAAGCCAAATACAGAGCACAAATTATAGAGACAATTCAGGAGTTGCGTGGCAATCCGACGATTCTAGGTTGGAACCTAGGCAATGAGACCTTCTTTAAGCTCTCTATGGTGTACCCTCCCGTCAAACGTGTACTGGTGCAGAAGGCGTATCTCGCATTTATCGAAGAGTTGGCTCAGATGGTAAAAGAACTAGATCCTTACCATCCTGTATTTGCCTCTCTAGCACATTATGATGGCTTAGATGGTGCCTTATATGCCATGGAATCCTATGTGCCTAGCGTTCAGATTCTCTCTGTCAATACGCACTATGAGGCGCAACTGGCAGAAGTGGATACCTTGATGCGGAAGTTCTGTGCAGGGCGACCTTATCTGGTATCAGAGTTTAGTCCGGGCGGGTACTGGGACGCAGATTATACCGAGCAGGATGTGTGGGGAAATATCATTGAGCCTTCTCCTTATCAAAAAGCACAAGCCTATCACAAGCATTGGAACAAGTATATAGAAGGCAACCAAGGAAATAATCTAGGAGGTATCGCTTATTGCTGGCAGGACCGACTAGAAGGAACGCTGACTTGGTTTGGCATCACCGATCATATGGGCAGAAAAACGCCCTCTTACTATGCGCTCAAGGCAGCTTGGAAAGATGAAGAGGTCGTATTTCCGTTGGCGGATTTGCGTTTGACCAGTCCTTTGGTCATTCCCAATGGCGTCATTCCCTTCTTGCCGTTCCGATCTGTCTCCGCTAATAATCCAACGGAAGATTTGACCTACGAGTGGAAGATTATTCCTGAAGGATCTTTAGATGCCGTAGATTGGGGAAGTGTGAGCAACGAATGGAAGATGCTTAAGATTGATTTACCGATACCTGATGGTAAGTATCGTGTGCATTTGTCTATTTATGATCGAGAAGGGAATGTTGTACAGGCTTCCAAGGCTTTTAAGATTCCTTATCCTTAAGATCCTGTAGTTTAATTCCCATTTATCAAATAGATTCTGATACATTGACGCGAAAGATGCGGATATCGAACCTCCATATATTTTCCTCTTTACTTCTCTGTTTCCTTTGGGGTTGCCAGTCGGATGTGACGCCTCAAACTTGGGGAACCTACCATTTTCCACGTCCTGATGCGAAGATGACACTGGTTCAAGAGAATGGAAGCTTTGAGATCATGGTAGATGGTCAGCCTTTCCAGATCAGGGGAGGAGGAGGCCGTACCCATTTGGATGAGTTGAAGGCGATTGGGGGGAATACCATTCGGACTTGGAGTACCTTCGAGATGGATACCTTGCTGGAGCAGGCGCAGGCAGCAGGGCTCAAGGTCATGGTGGGACTGGATGTGGTTCCAGGGAGATTGGGGCTGGACTATATGGACACAGCGCAGGTGGCCGAACAAAAGGCCCGCATCCGTCAGGATATATTGAAGTACAAGGACCATCCCGCACTCTTGATGTGGAATGTGGGCAATGAGCTGGACCTTTTCTACGAAAAAGATGCGCTGTACTATGCCATCAATGATATAGCGGAGATGATCCATGAGATAGATCCCGACCATTTGGTCACCGTTTCTGTAGGGATTAAGCCTCTGTGGATCAATAAAGTGGCAACGCTTTGTCCTGCCATTGACATTTTATCGATCAATGTCTTCTCTCCTCTGCCCTCCCTGCCTAGCTTGATGAATAGTTCGAGTATCGCATGGAAAGGGCCTTACATCGTCACCGAGTGGTCGAGCAAGGGCTACTGGGAGGTCGGATTTGTAGATTGGGATGCGCCCATCGAACCACCGAGTAGAGAAAAGGTTGCCCAGATGATGCATTGGTATCAGAACTCCATCGCTTGGGATCAGGCGCGTTGCATGGGGAGTTTTGCCTTCTATTGGGGAAACAAACAAGAGCGCACCCATACGTGGTTCAGCATGTTTTCGAAGGAGGGAGAAAAGACCTCTCGTGTCGATGCCCTTCAGTACTTGTGGGAAGGCAAATGGCCTGAAAATCGCGCACCCGACGTGGACTCCGTGGTCGTCGCTGGATTTCCTGCGGACCAGTCCATCTATGTAGGGCCAGGCGAGACGCACAATGTGCGGGCTGTCACCTTTGACGCAGAAAACGATGCACTCTCTATAGAGTGGGAACTCATGGCCGAGGGCGCTTACCGCAATACCTTCGGTGGAGACAAGGAGCAGCGTCCCCAGCAGTATCCTGAATTGCTCCTCAGTCAATCGGGCCATACCCTCACCTTTCAAAGTCCTCAAGAGATCGGCGCTTACCGCCTATTCGTTTATGTCCGCGACGGCAAGGGCAACTTTGGCTCGGCCAATATTCCCTTCTTCGTATCGGAGAAGAAGATCGTGTCGGGAATTGCAGGGAAGTGAAGCATGAGGGAATTAAAGAATGAAGGAATGAAATGTCTACGCCTTCTTCAGGTAAAAATTCAGTAGGATATTTCTTTCATTCCTTAACTCTTATCCTGGTCTAGCGATAAGCGTCATCAGGGATTCATTTTGAGGTTTTGGATTATAGCAAGGGTAATAATTATTCTTGTGATTTTTGTGATTTATAATTTGAATGAGATGGATAATATTTTATATGCTTGATTTTCAGTAGTTAAATTTTAAGTGATAAAATATATAAAGATAAAATTTGCCTATCATAATAAAAGTTTCCATATTGGATATGAAACACAATTTTTATTAACGTTTATAAATAACCATGAGAACCACAAACATGGGGCTGTTAATCGCCCTATTATTGTTTGGGTATGTTGCGACAGCCCAAGACAATCTCTCCGACTATGTGCCTCGATCCCCCGAGGCAGAAGCCCTCTTCAAATATCAAGAGATTCCCGTTTCCCTTTTCACAGGGACGCCCAAGATTGACATCCCTTTGCTGGGATTTCAGGAGGGGAATTGAACATGCCTTGAGCTGACGCTTGTCTGGAAGGCCATACTTTTATCCTAAAAACCAACCATCAGTATTTCTCAGAATCTTACTTATTTCATTTGACTATGAAAAACACAATCTTAGCACTCTATGCGCTATGCTTCCTGTTTTATGGAGCATGGGCGCAAGAGGGAGGTTTTGAAGCACCTCAGGTTTCAAGTCCTACGGCAGCCGCCTTGGGCAAGTATGGGGACATCCCTGTGAGCTATCACACGGGTGTACCGCAGATTTCCATTCCGATTTATACCATACAAGAAGGAAGCATACAGGTTCCCATCTCGATGTCGTATCATAGCTCGGGAATCCGAGTAGATGAGTTAGCTTCTTGGGTGGGGCTAGGCTGGAGCCTAAATGCAGGCGGAGCCATCACTCGTACCGTCAATGGAATGGCTGACGAAGGAGGAACAGCTCCCCTCAGCGGTCCCAGAGAAAACACAGATAAACGTGGATGGTACGAAAACAAAGGACTACATCCTGGATTGTCAGACCCAACATGTTATGCAGATCCGAACAATTATCCTGCAATAGATGGACGTTATGAGGACTGCTATACAAACTCCGAATATAGAGCTCCGACCTGCCGAGAGTTTTATCTAGATGCGGCAGATGGTTTTATAGATACCCAGCCCGATATGTTCAATTTTAATGTAGGGGGACAGTCTGGAAAGTTCATTTTTGACGACAAAGGGCAAGTTCAATTCCTTCCCAGCAGTGATTTCAGGGTAGAACCTGCAGCCGATTTCTCTTCATGGAAACTTATTGCTCCTGATGGAACAAAGTACTTCTTTGGAGGTCCCTCTGCTACTGAAAAATCCTACTCCAATGGGCAGGGACTTGCTCCCTCTCCTGAGCTTATGCGATCCACTACATGGTATCTCACGAGAATCGAATCTGCTAATGGGACACATTATGTGGAATTTACCTACGAACAAGAAAATTACAGTTATGCTACAGTACCTAGCCACTCTGTGACCATCTACTGCGATGGGACCAAACAAGGTGATTTTGGAATGCCTCCCGTCCATGCTGTTAAAAATGACATCGAAGGATGGAGATTGAAGCAGATCACTACGAGTTCGGGAAAAGTAATAGTTGATTTTGAAGCGAATTCACTGCGAACAGATGTTTCGAGATACAACAATGTAAGTGCCAATAACAATGAGGCGAAGCATCTCAATCAAATCAATATTACAAAAGGAAATAACCTGCGTTCCTTCGTATTGGGACACAGCTATTTTGTATCTAATACAACGATACCTCCTCATATTACAGTGTCTGACCATGATACTAGACGCCTAAGATTGAACAGTATATATGAAGAATCGGGAGGTCAGCAGCTCGAAGGTCATACTTTTGGATATGTTGAAACGACAGGGATGTGTCGTCGCAATGCCTTGGCCAGAGACCACTGGGGATATTACAATGGCGCGCTCTTTAATTCAGGCCTCATTCCGACGGTAGATGTGAACAATGTAAATAATGTCTCATGGAATTCAGTGAACCGAGAGCCCGATGAGACTGACATGGAAGAGTGGATACTGAATTCCATCCAATATCCTACAGGTGGGAGTACAAACTTTGAATATGAAGCGCACAGAGCGTTGCATGGAGGAATTCTCAAAGTTGTAGGTGGATTACGAATCAAAGAGATCACAAGTTATCCAGGAGAATCTCAACCTACATTGACACAAACATTTACCTACAAGCAGCCCAACTTGTATGGAAGTTATCCTACTGCATCAAGCTATGTATTTACTGTGAATGAAAGTGCGCCTGAAGGACCCTCTTATACAATGTCTCCACCACAACTTTGTGCGAGTTATATGGTCATGGGAAGTCCTATGGTAGCTGCGCGAACACCTATGGGATACCACATAGGATATGGAGAAGTGGAAGTATCTTCAGGGAGCAATGGCAAGAGCATCTATCAGTATCACAATTTGCCTACCCAATCGATAGGAGGATTATATGCAAGTAGTGCCGTTTATCCATTTTTACCTGGTCAGAATGATCTGTTAGCTTCTAAATTAAAGTATGAAGCGCAGGAAGATGCGACAGGAAATGTCGTCTCAAGCACAACCTACGAGTACGGGAAAACACAATCAGGTTTAGTTGTCGGACTTGCGGTTACCTCATTTTCAGAGAGTACGACGGGATGTAACAATAAGCCTACACAAATTCCTATTCCCTCTGCACGGGAGTTTCGCTGGGAAGTAGGAGACGTAAAACTCAATCGCAAGATCGAGTGTGTAGATGGTGTATGTACAACGACGGACTATACCTACTCAACCCATCAGGCACATAATTTCCCTGTGGAAGTCTCCGTCACAAATAGCGATGGACAAGTTTTAAAGACACGAACCACTTATTTTGATCACTGGTTTGACTACTCAGGCTGTCAGGTAGATTTTGGGACCTGTGTAGACGAGTTTGATGCAGCAGCTAGGATTTTGTGGACTCAATATGCTGAGGGGGATTTGACAGGAGTTGCATGGAGTACTGCCTACAGATCTCTTGAAGAAACGTATTGGGACTGTATCACAGATGAGTGTATCGACTGGGAAGACTGCCGCAATGGAATCAACACGGCTAATCAAGGTACGCATCCAGAAGTAGTGGAGATGGTAAAAAGGAATATTCTGGCTCCTTATGAAGTGAAAAAGTACACAGGCACCACCGTCACAGGCGGAACCAATATCAGCTATGATCTGATCAATTTCCCAGGATCTACCGCGCCGCATATCCTCCCGACACGCTATCTCCAATTGGCACCTCCTAGCACCTGGATCAATCAGATAGATGTAGCCTATGATGAGAAAGACTACATGCTGGCCCATAAGCGCGAATCGGGTATTTCTACAGACTACATCTGGAACCATGACAAAGGATTCATGACAGCAGTTGTGACCAATTCAGATCAAGCTGCTGTTGATGCGACCAACTATGAGTCCAAGATCGCTTATACAAGCTTCGAATTGCAGTATGAGCCCGATGACAATCAACTGAATTTCTCAACAGGAGGATGGAATATCTTCCGAGGCAGTGGACAACTCGGCGGATGGGATCAATCATCAGCAAGAGTGCAAACGGGGATACATGCTTTCAAGATTGCAAACAGAGACAACAGTCAGTATCGATATGTCTCTAAAAACGTAGTTGCGGGTAAGTATACCGTTTCCTTCTGGCATCATGGGAGTCCTATCAATGTGAAAGTAGGGGGACAACTGATATTGACAAGTAGTGGGAATATTGGGACAGCACCTCAACTGATCACTGTGAACTTCGAAACCAACAACAATGCGGTCTTGGAGATCTCTTGCCCAGGAACTTCCTTCATCGATGAGCTAAGGCTCCATCCCCAAAATGCCCAAATGGCTACTTACGCGTATGATCGAGCCTTCCGACTGCAAGCCGAGACTGATGCCAACAATCGCAGCAACTACTATGAGTACGACGACTTCGGGCGCTTGATCTACGTCAAGGATCAGGACCAGAACTACGTACAAGGCAATAAATACAACTATAAAAATTAACCTCCCCAGCATAACCTATTTATCATGAAATCGTTTATCACGTTTTTTATTCTCCTGGGATGTATCTCCTGGGGGTGGGGACAGTCCGTTCCGACCAATAAGAATTATATACAATCGACCACCGCTCGGGTGGAAGTGCAAACCCAGGCTGCTTTTAACGCCCTTTCTACAAAGGAAGATAAGCAGGTCCAAGTCCAGTATTTTGACGAGTTGGGTCGTCCGATTCAAGGATTTGATTGGAAGAGTGCTCCCAATGGAGAGGACATCATTCAGGTCCAGACCTATGACAATCTGGGGCGTACACCTACTCAGTACCTTCCCTTTGTCAAGTCACAGAATGCTACTTTCATAGATCCCACGACAGCCTTGACGGATCAGGCAAATTTTTATCTGCCGAATGCTGACCATGCGTCAGATCCTTTTCCACAAGCTGTAAGTCAGTTTGAAGCTTCTCCGCTGAGTCGTGTCATCGAGCAAGGCGCGCCAGGGCAGACATGGCAACCCAATGGTACCTCCGCAGGGATACAGGGAGCCAATGAGCATACGGTGATCCAGGCTTATAAGAAAAATGATGTGCCTGTAAGGGTTCCCATCATGTATCAGGCTTGTCAATCTGTAGATATCAACTACAACTATCCTGTAGGAAGCCTCATGCTGGCAGAGATGACAGATGAAAATGGCTTTTTGACAAGGACTTATACAGATAAATTAGGCCAAACCATCCTTCAGGGGATAGACGATGGCTCAGGTGTATTGGTATACACCGCCTACGTGTACGATTGCTCAGGGCGAGTGAAGCATGTGATACAGCCCGAGGCGTATGATGCTTTAATTCAAGGGAATTGGAGTAGTACGGTTGTCGATCAATATGTCTTCCAGTACGTCTATGATGCTAGGGGGAGAGTGATCGAGAAAAAAGTGCCAGGTGCTGATTGGGTCTATATGGTCTATGATAATTTAGATCGTTTGGTCCTTTCTCAGGACGGAGCACAGCGTGCCAAAACGACTCCTGAGTGGAGCTTCACGATGTATGATGAGCTAAACCGCCCTATCATTACAGGTTTGTACAAAAGTTCGGATACCCACAGTAGCCTACAAACGATTTTCTCTTCTCCTAGCTTCACCAAAAGTGAATCTCCCGCCAATAATTCCTGGACGGATATGACAGGCGAGGTGATCGAAGGTTATACTATGACTTCCTACTGCCTTCCACAAGATCTAGAGGTGCATGCTGTCACCTACTATGACGATTATGATTTGGATTCAGACGGGACGGTCGACTATGGGATTGCTGCGGTAAGCGAAATCCCGAACTTGACAAGCTTAGTCAACGCTCGTACGCATGGTATGATTACAGCTGTGAAAGTGCGTGTATTGAATCCTGATCCTGACATGCCGACTTGGTTGAACACGGTCACCTTTTATGATAAGTATGGACGCGAAATACAGACACTAGCTGATAACCATTTGGCGCTAAGTGGGAGCTTTGACCGTACGAGTTATGACTACAACTTTGTAGGGGAACTGCTCAAGTCGGTCCGTACACACTCAGATGGGACGACGCAGACGAAGATTGTAGAAGACTTTGTCTATGATCACAGAGGGCGTTTGCAACAGCATTTTCACCAGACAAATAATCAGGATCGTATCCTATTGACTCAGAATACCTATAATCAACTAGGACAACTGATCGTAGAGGATCTGCATTCGGAAGACAATGGAGCTAACTTCCTCCAAAACGTAGACCGCAAATACAACATCCGTAGCTGGATGACGGATATCAATGATGTGGATTCCATCTGTCCATCTGGTACACCTCAAGAACTCAATGTCGCTGTAACCTCTATTACAGTTGATTTTGACTTGAATAACCAAGTCTTAGGAGGAGGGGGTACCTTTGGCTCTGGACAAGTCGGCGGCGGACCAGGTGGAAGTCTCAGTTCAGGTGATTTAGGCTTTACCGTTTCGGACGGAAAATCTGTCACCTTCTATGATCCTGCTTCGCAGAGTTCCTACCAAACTTCTCCTGTATATAGCGAAACGCAGTCCATTGATTTTCCTGGAGATCCCAATCCCAATTTGTTTTCCTTGCCTGATCCTATGGTGATTACCTTCACTGTACCCCAAGTCATTGGGACTACAGGCTGGGATGCATTTGCGCAAAATCTAGAGACAGCCATTATCAACGCACTTGCGGGTACGACCAATTTGATGACTTCAGCGATGAAGACACAGTTGGCGCAGCAGATCGTCAGCAACTATCAAACAGAGGTCAACAACATCCTTGCAGGCTATCAGGCGACAGATCTCTTCGCGATGCGCTTGCACTATGAAGATGGCTTGACGAACCTCAACAGCAATGCCGCTCCCCAATACAATGGCAACATCTCAGGTCTCGAATGGACTGTTCCAGGTAGTTGCGACATCTCGGGCTATGGTTTTGCCTATGATGGCCTGAATCGCCTGACTCAAGCAGCATCGGGTGTCAAGTCAGGTACTTCCTGGACCCATGATGCCAAGTATAGCACCGCGTATACCTATGACCTCAATGGAAACATTCTGACACTTGTCCGTAATGGGATGACAGTAGGAGGGGCGACGCCTACATTTGGAGGCATTGATAACTTGAGCTACACCTAT
The DNA here is from genome assembly GCA_039820545.1 of Bacteroidota bacterium. GTDB lineage: Bacteria > Bacteroidota > Bacteroidia > J057 > J057 > JALEFZ01. The sequence goes on from JBCBPW010000003.1 coordinate 108,404, forward strand.
CAGGGCAACCGACTCCAAAGTGTGGCAGATGCCATTACAGGTAACTTCGCAGGAATCGAGCACTTCCGTGACGGAAACACAGGGACAGACTACGCCTACGATGCCAGCGGCAACATGATTCAAGATCAGAACCGCAACCTCAATGTAATCTACAACCACATGAATAAGCCTGTATCGGTGATCAAGGATGCTTTTGATGTCATCGCGTATATCTACAGTGCCGATGGAACCAAGTTGAGACAAAAGGTCCTAGACAACTCTGTGGTTGAGCTGGGCATAGGAGGCAATCCTTTGCAAAAAGTCACAGATTACGTAGCAGGTTTCCAGTATGAAGATGCCGATGGAGGCGGCAGTCAGCCCAAGGAATTGATCCAGTTTGCTCATGCCAAGGGACGTGCCATTGCTTCAGCTAGCGGTTTCCAGTACCAGTACAACCTCACCGACCATCTCGGCAACGTACGGGTCGTCTTCGGTGACGGTGATGGTGACGGACGCATCAATCCCGATCCCGTCGCAGGGCAGGACGTCTCACAAGTAACACAAGGTTATTATCCCTTTGGTATGCGTCATGGTGGAAGTCTCTCCATGGCTACTTCCCCTGAGAATCAGTACCTCTACAACGGAAAAGAGATGCAGGACGAGCTAGGGCTGGGATGGTATGACTATGGGTTTAGGATGTATGATGCGACGATCGGTAGATGGAATGGAGTGGATGCGCTGGCGGAAAAGTACACCTCGAATAGTACTTATAATTATGCTGTAAATAATCCTTTATTTTTTGTAGATCCTGATGGGAGGTATACTATTTCTCATGAAGAGATGCAGGCGAGAATAAATAAGCAGAAAGACCGAGTAAATAATGAAAAGTCAGAAAAGGATGAACAAGAGTATATAAGCAGCCTCAAAAAGAGAACAATTGTAAGAAATGGCGAAATCGTTGGAGTACTTAACCGAAAACAAGATAACTCTTGGAACGCTGAGTTATTTATTAATCATGTGGTACATGTTGACGGAAAAGTAGTAGGAGATGTAAGGCATGAACTAACATTCGAGAGTTCGACATCAAAAGGTAAAAAATGGAGGTTGTTTGATATAAATACTACTGAAGCTCCAATTAAGAGAGGTTACAGTGTGATTGGAAAATCTAAGTTCAGAAATAATCCTAATAAGAATTATTTTGGGGGAAAGGTTTGGTTAGGATTTCATATAAAAAGTGGGAACAATAGTTTTGAGTTAGGAGGATCTATACAAGGCGGTAACAAAAATATTAATGTTGGGGTGTCTGGTTCTTATAGATGGGATCTATCTCATAGCGGAACTACATTCGATGAAGCATTTAATTATGAAAATAGTTTGAACGGATTTCTAGTACTTCAAAAAAGACCTTCAAATCCACATATACATAATATTTTTAATTCTGCAAGTAGTACTCAGAAAAGTGCTTTGAATAATAGTATTTTTAAAGACTTATATGTCAATCGAACGATGGTGACGGTATGGAATGGGGCGCCTGTTGATATTCGTATGAATCAAGGAACTGCATATATACCACTGTATCGAAATTAATTTATAAAATGCTTCTCCTTTGGAGTGAATGCTTTAATTCGTATCTAGAAGGAAAAAATCCGAAACCACACAACCCGCATCAGAATCCTCTGGTGCGGGTATTTCATATGCCCAAGCCATATCCGAAAAAAGAACTCCTAACCCTTCCTTGATTTTCGCCCATAAATTGAGCTTCTTTTGTATCAAGTATAAATCAGTCACCATGAACCCGCATTTCACTCCTTCCACTTTACCTAGCCAGCGCCAACGTCCCATTGGTGCTCCCAACTCAACCCTAACAACCTAAGCATGAACCCCTTCATTCTGACTTCCCTCTTACTCATTACTTTGGTAGGACCAAGTACAGAGATTCCCCTACAACCAAATGAGGCAGAATTAGATACATCCAGATACAATCAAATCTTCGAGATTCAGCATCATGACAGTCTACCCATACCCAGGTTTTATGTAGAGCGATTCACCTTAGGCCCCATCAGGCATTGCATCGCAAAAGCAGTTGTATCCCAAAAGCTGCGCAAAGCTGTGGAACGTCAGTTACAACGCCTAGCGAGAGAAGTTACGGAATCTGCCTATGAATACGAGTTGGGAGGAAATCTGGAAATATTTTTAGAGGAGGACCTCATAGTAAAAAAAGGAGGAGGAACCGTCATGATCAGATTTGAATTTATTCCCGTCGGGCATGATGTCTACAAGGAGGAACGAATGAATGCCGATACGGGAGAACTTGAATACTTGAGCATGAGAATGGGAAATCTATTGGCGGATGTGACCATCTGGGAGGAAGGAAAAGAAGAACGTACATGCAGAAGCTTGGAACTTGGAGCGGCGCGAGAGTATTTTTGGTAATTGTAGGCTCATCGCTATGTGTGGGGTCAACCCCAGCCAGCGCCAACGTCCCGTTGGTGCTACAAACCTGCTTCCTCCAGATTGTATCTGGAGCATAACAGTTTCATACGTAAACCAACGCTAATAGGGGTAAAGCAAGTAGATGCTAACTAATTATTCTAAGATTGGATATGAAAACATTTATTGCCATACTTTCATTCATTCTTCTACATCACAGTCTTCCAAAAGATTCAGTAATGATTCTTTCTCAAAATAGAATCAAAATGAGTCTTACAATAAAAGAAGCTTATGGTACTCCTATCGTTTCTGAATTGGAATCCAAAAAGCTGACTGAAAAATACAGAGAAGGGCTTTACATACCGAAGAACAGGTGGAAAGTGATTGAGTATGAAAATTTTGGTTTGGACAGTTGCTTTTACAAAATGGAGGGTCAACCATTTTCAATTATTAATCCTTTCATGCTAGTTGCCATTAAGCACAGTGAGTTAGATCCGAAGGAATTTACCTCTCCGATTAAGAATCAGCCTAATGTGAAGAGGTATAGAATGGATTCTGGTTCGGGCGATGCTTTGGTGGAAGAGGAAATAGAAATCAATACTTTTCCCCAGAATGAAGACGTGGTAGAATGGAGTATGATTGTAGTCAAGTGGTTGTGTAACGATAGAAATCGTCAGTTTCCTGTAACGTTCTCCTGTCATGCCTATTTTAAAAAGAATGCTGAATCAAATTCAGCCTTGACAAAATACAGGAAATATTATCTAGATATAATTAATTCAGCAACACTCGTGGAGTAACGGCCACTCAGCGAACTTTTAATCCCAATGAAACATTTGGCTATATCTTCTTTGAAGATGTCCTAACTCTTGCTATTTGTCAAGGCTAATATTGTTCAACTAAAAATATGTATAATCATGAAAAAATCTGTTTTTATAATTCTATCAATTTGTATTGTCCTTAACGGCTGTTCCTCAGAGAAAGATGTGTTGACCGAGAGCGCTGTTGAAAATTCACAAGTTGGATTTATGATAGCTCCTTCTGCTTCTGAGAATCCTCAGCTTCAAAACTATCTTGACTTTATCAATAATAGATATGACGGTGTCATCACGCTTCATCATACTGGTTAATATTGGCGTTCCCACTACTCTGTTAGCAGACATAGGAGAGCCGATACGACCATTATGCTGAAG
>JBCBPW010000003.1:112012-183202 GCA_039820545.1 Bacteroidota bacterium
GTGGGAACGCCAATATTAACCAGTATGATGCCAACAGATATACAAAATGATTGTGGATATAATATATCTCTAGGTGGTCTCACTTTAGCGTGTAGAGAGAATAATCATTATCTAGTAGCAAATAATCAAAGGAGAGAAATTGAAAGTCTCTTTGGCCAAACTGTACAGTTGGAAGTAAATAAAGCAGGTGAAGGTACCGATATTTCACAGTCGTTTTATATTCCTCAACAGTTCAAATTTGGAGCACCAACCCCAGTTTTTGATGAAATAAATATTGGAACAACAATTACATGGAATACTGATCCTTTAAATACACAGGATCTAATCATGATCCTAGATTATATGCCAACCAACCATGTAATGTATGCTTATGATGTTGATATGGAATATGAACAACCTATCATAGACGCAAATCCAAATAGAATTTCATATGCAAAGATGATTCCTGATGTTGGATCTTATACTTTCGCATCTGAGGAACTTGCTCCTTTCAACGAGAATATGGTGCTAAAGCTTTGGCTAATTAGAGGAACCCATCGTTTGATTCAAGGAGAAACAACAAACGATATCATAGCATTTGCAGCATACACGAATCAAAATCATTTTTTCCGTTATAAACTTTAGATAACAAGAAAGGTAGAGGCATAATCATCGCCATATGCGTGATCAACCCAACCGTAGGATCATCGCTATGTGCATGATCAACCCAACCGTAATCATCCCCTCCGCCAGCGCCAACGTCCCGTTGGTGTTACGAACCTGCCTCCTCCCTCCGTGCTTCTTTCCTCATTTTTCCCCAACTTCCCGCCATGAACTCTCCCCTCACCATCATCGGCGGTGGCATCACTGGACTGGCGACAGCCTACCTCGCATCCCAGGCGGGGTACATAGTCCGCGTGGTCGAAGCCCAAGCCGAAATGGGAGGTCTCCTACGTACATTCTCCCCAGGAGGAGCACCGCTGGAGCATTTTTACCACCACTTTTTTACGCATGATGCAGAGATCCACTGGCTCGTAGAGCAGCTAGGCTTGCAGGACAAACTGACCTATCAGGAGACCTCCATGGGTATCTTTCGTGGAGGCAGGATCTATCCCTTCGATGGGGTAGGGGACCTGCTGCGGTTTCAGCCGCTGGGTCTAATGGATAAGCTCCGCTTTGGATTGACGAGCTTGTATCTGGGCAGGAAGTCCGACTGGCGATCCGCCGAAGATGTTCCCACCCTGGATTGGATGCGCCGCTGGGCAGGCAAAGGCGTCGCCCAGCATATCTGGGGTCCCTTGATGAAGGCCAAGTTTGGACCTTATGCTGAGAAAGTGCCCCTGGCATGGATGATCGGCCGGCTGGGGCAGCGGCTCAATTCCCGCCAGTCAGGGCGCGAACAACTCGGCTATCTGCAAGGAAGCCTACAAGTCCTGCTCGATGCCTTGCTCGAAGCTCTGAACAGACAAGGCGTAGAGTTGATCACGGGTCAGGCGGTGACAGGCGTTCAGATTGAGGAAGATCAACTCAACGGCATTGGCACAACAGATCACTACTTCGAAGGAGGCAGATTCCTTTTCACCATTCCTCAACTCTACCTCATTCCCTTTCTCCAAGATCAAGCCCCCCTACTTGCCTCAGCTTTATCCCAAGTCGAGTACTTCCACGCAGCTTGTACCATTCTTGCCTTAGATCGCCCTCTCTCCCACATCTACTGGCTCAACATCGCCGACGAAAACCTACCCTTTGGTGGAATCATTGAACATACCAATTTCATTTCACCTACTCATTATCAGGATCAGCATCTTGTCTACCTTTCCCGCTACTATGCTCCGCAGGAACCTTTTGCCCAGCAAACGGCGTCAGAAATCAAAGATTCGATGATCGAAGGATTGTGCAAGGTTTATCCGAAATTCAACAAGAACTGGATTCGAAAAAGTTGGATTTTTCAAACACGCACCGCAGCGACCGTTTGCGACCTGAATTTCTCCGATAAAGTACCTTCCTGCCGATCGCATATCGAAAATCTGTATATCGCCAATATGTCGCACATCTATCCCGACGAGCGGAGTACCAACAATGCCATCAGGGTCGCGGCAGAAGCTTGTAAAGCAATGGGCCTAGAGATTGCCGATGTTCCCAGGAATCATTCCCTCTCAGGTCAGATAGGTTTTACGAGATGATCTTTCAGAAGGAAAAGAAAGGAATTCAAGTACCTTCTATTTGTCAATAGATTGGATGTAAAAGTTGAGGATGAGAAAATCAAAGGTTTAGAACCGCACCATTTTCGGATCTCATCTCTCACTTCTTTAGAATAAATGATTCAACAACAGCAGTTTCAGCGTGTAAAATGGAGTGCCCTTTGGGTAGTGGCTTTACTGATAGCCCTGATCCCTGTCTCCAGTGAATCCATTTGGATGGGGGAAAGTCTCACTTTCCATGCGGCCAATCAGGAGTCTCTCGGCGATGCGCTATCTAGCATGGACGAGGTGACCTGGATGAAGCAGTATATGGCAGGTTATACCTTTTACACCTGGGCTTGGGACAAAATCTTTGGTAGCAGTGAGTGGGCGATTCGCATGTCCAACTGGCCATGGCTGGTTCTGTTGCTAATGAGTCTCTATATCCTTCCCCTTCCCCGTTTTCAACGCATTTTCCTTTTGGTGGCCTACACCTTTCATCCCTTTGTGTGGTTGCACATGGACGAGGCCAAACCCAGCATCATCTTACTGGCATGTACGGGCATCGCCCTACATGGATTGATCATGTACTTTTATGGGACGGGCACAACCCAAAAGCGCGGACGCTGGATGCTCATTGCGAGTGTATTTGTGGGAGTAAGTACACATTCCCTCTTTGTGCTGGCAGGCGTACCACTGGTTTTTGTGCTGGTCTGGCATGTGATCGCCAAGCGCAACATCAGCGTCGGGAGAGTGACAGACAGTGCCATATTACTAGGCGCGCTAGTCGCAGCAGGGATTTTTTGGGGAATCGGTTACTGGCAGCAGTGGACCTGGGATTGGACACAGATGGATAACTCCAATGTCATCTATACATTATACGAGTTCGTAGGCTGTGCGGGCTTGGGACCTCCTTGGAAAAGCATCGTGCGTGCGCCGCATTTTTCCCTGTTTCAGCCTTATTTTCCGCAGGTCTTACCTGTCATTGGGATCTTCGGACTCATTGCCTTATTGGGGCTATTCAGAGCGAAAAAATGGGGCACCTTCCGTTCGCCCTGGCTGTGGGCGTCTATCGTGAGCTTCGGCATGATCCTCGTACTCATGATGGGCTTTAACTTCCGTTTTTGGGGAAGACATTTGGCTTTTCTTTTCCCCTTCTTCTTAATGTTCCTGAGTGACATTCTCCAAAAAAGTAATCGTCTCTACCCTTATTTGACGCGTGGACTGATTGGAGGACTTCTCATCCTTTGGATCCTTTCTTCGCTGCACATTCGCTTCGATCCCGCCTTTGAAAAAGGAGCCTATCGTGAAGCGACGACGATGGCCCAAGTCCTAGCGACGCAATATCAAGCACCCATTTACTGGACAGGGGATCAGATGACGGGCCAATATTATGGATTGGATTTTTTCGAAATAGAAAAAAAGGCCACGCGTTCTTTAAAAGGGACACAAGCCATACAGCTAGAAAACTACTATCCCAGCATAGAATCAGATCTCAGCCTTAGTTCAGATGGTGTGCTGGTCTGGTTCGATTATTTCAACAACTTCGATCGCAATCAAGCCCTGGCATTTGCCCTGGCAAGAAGAGGAGGGGTGCTGATTCATCAAGCTCCTTCGTATAAAATATACAAACTAGGGACTGTGCGTCCTGCTTCTCTCTCGCAGCTTCAACCTCAAACCAAGAATCCTTAGAGTAAGACATGAGTATCATAGAAAAAGTACAGACGCTGCTCAAAAAGGGAGATGCACGTACGGCCAAAGCCAAACGTCATATCTTATATTCCTTCATCGTGAAGGGCATGAGCATGGTCATTTCGCTGTTTTTGGTGCGAATGATGGTCGGTGTACTGTCCAAAGAAGTATATGGGGTATGGATCGTACTTTTCAATGTCGTCGGTTGGTTTCAATTCTTCGACATTGGTCTGGACAATGGCCTACGGAATAAATTTGCGGAGTCGCTGGCAGAAGGAAATCGAGAAAAAGCCCGTATCTATCTGAGTACAACCCTCGCCTTGATGGCCATCGTAGCAGGAGGTATGTTGGTGCTCCTATTTGGCGTGGGTCCCTTCTTAGACTGGAATGCGCTATTGGGAGTCAAAGGGGAAATGGCCCAAATCATTGGACAAGAACTGACGATTGCTTCCTTCATTACCTTCGCTTTTTTCTTCCTCAATTTCGTCATCAAAATCATCAAGACCGTCCTTCTGGCAGACCAGCGTCCTTCTGTGCCTGGTTTACTCAATATGCTGACCAATTTGCTCGTTTTGGGTTTGTTGGGATTGATGATGTACACGGCCCGTGGATCACTGGTAGAATTGGCTGTGATCGTGGGGGCGATGCCGCTAGTGGTGCAAGGAGTGGCTTGGATTTATTTCTTTGCCAAAGATTACAAAGATCTTATCCCCACGCCGCAATATGTCAGATTTAGTTACACCAAAGATCTGGTATCGCTGGGATTCAAATTTTTTGTGATTCAGGTGATTGGGGTAGTCTTATTCTTGACGGATACGCGGATCATCATCGAATTTGTAGGAGGAGATGATTCGAAAGTGCGTGCCGCTAATGCTGCTTTGTATTCGACTACGCATAAGTATTTTGCTTTGATTACCCAGGCATTTGGCATCATCACGACCCCCTTTTGGTCAGCTTATACAGAGGCTTTCCAGAAAAAAGAGTGGGATTGGATTAAGCGGACGAATAAAAACTTGGTCAAAGTGTGGTACCTCACAGCAGCGGGAAGCATTTTCGCACTCCTTTTGGCACCGTTTGTCATCGAATTTTTGCTAGAGGGCGACATGAAGTCTGATTGGCAGCTAAATATCTTTATGTTAGTGTTCGTACTCGTACTCGCCTATGGGAGCATCTTCGTGATGTTTGTCAACGGAGTTGGGAAGGTTCGCCTACAAATGATTTCCTCCATCATCGGCGGCGTCATCAATATTCCCCTCTCGATCTTTCTCGCAAATGAATGTGGACTCGGACTCTCTGGTGTGATCATCGCCAGCATCCTCTGTATGCTCTATGGAGCCGTCCTAGGACCGATCCAATTCAACAAAATCGTCAACGGCACAGCAAAAGGAATTTGGGATAAATAAGAAGGAGAGGCGGGAGCCGAGAAGAGCGAGCCGAGATCTCCAACTTGATATGCCTCCTGCCATGAGGAACTGAAATTCCAACTAGAAGATTTAATTAACATAAGAAGCGGTACGCCTAAAGATCTCGAATCTCTGTTCTCGCTTCTCTATTCTCAAAAGAATATGCGCATCCTTTGGTTTACCAATACAGCGTCGCTTGCTACAGAACCTCTGACAGGACAAGTCGGAGTAGGCGGGGGCTGGATTGAGTCTCTGGAACTCAAAATGCATGAAAAAGGGGGGCTTGACGTAGCGGTTGCCTTTCCTTGGATCGAGCCAGAGCTCAAAACCTTTCACTTCGGAGAAGGAACGTATTATGGGATTCCTTCCCGCTCGACGAGCAAGTACGAGCGTCTGGTGGAGCGTCATACCGCCAAGTTGGAGGACCCTCAAAAGCAAGTAGAATACTATCTGCAAGTCATTGAGGACTTCAAGCCCGATGTGATCCATATTTTTGGTTCAGAGCGCGCCTATGGGCTGCTGATTCCCCATATTCAGGTCCCTACGCTGATTTGGATTCAGGGCAATCTGACGGTCTATTCCCTCAAATGGTATACCGACCTCACCCGCGAGGATGTCGACAAATACACGCCTGTATCGAGCAAAGTCAAAGGTACTTCTTGGCATCACAAGTACCGCGAAGCCTTGAATATCGCAGCGCGCGAGCAGGAAATTTTCTCTCACTGTCAGTACTTCACGGGGCGTACACCCTGGGATCGTCGCTTGACGATGACGCTGGCGCCACAAGCAAAGTATTTTCATTGCGATGAGGTGATGCGACCTCAGTTCTATGGTCCGCAGTGGGAGCCACATCATGAAAGGGAGAAACTGGTCATCATGACCACCATCCGTGGCAATATTTTCAAGGGACTTCGCAGCATTTACGATACCTCAGTCATCCTGAAGCGTCTCATGGATACACCTTTTGAGTGGCGACTCGCGGGCATTGCACCTGACAATGAACTGGTGACGATGGTAGAACAAAAGCTAGGCGTAAGCCATAAGGATTTGAATTTGAATCTGATGGGAAATAAAACCCCAGATGAGCTCGTGGAGGAGTTGCTGCATGCAGATATTTTTATGCATCCTTCTTTTATAGACAATAGTCCCAACAGTGTATGCGAGGCTATGCTAGTCGGTACGCCAGTCGTTTCTTCCAATGTAGGGGGAATCCCAGGTTTGTTGGTCGAAGGAGAGGAAGGCTTGCTGGTACAACCAGGAGACCCTTACGCCATGGCAGGGGCCATTCTGGACATTCACCGCAATCCTGACTGGGCATTGCGCATGTCTGAAAATGCACGCAAAAGAGGAGCCGTCAGAAATGATCCCGATCGCATCCTAGAGGAATTGTTGGGCGTATATCGAAAAGTAGTCGCTCAACATGCCCCTGTGGTTTAAAAATACTTTCATTGTTCTAATTACCGTAGTCCTGAAAGGACCGTCCCTTGTCTCGTAGTTTGGTGAAGCAAGGACGATCTCAAAGTCTCTCAGAATGGAAAACCTTCAATTACTCAAAAAAGATCCCAGAGGAGCGATTTTCGAAATCCTTCGAAACCGTCGCCTGCGTTGGCTGCGTTTTTGGTCTACGCGATGGACTTACTTCACGGGTAAGCTCAAAGGGGTACGCATGGGGAAAAATATCCAGTTTTATGGAGTGCCCTTGATTCGTCGGTCGCCTTTGACCACGATCACGATTGGAGACAACTGTATTTTTCGTTCGACTTTTGCATCCAATCTAGTTGGGATCAATAGAGGGTGTCTGATTTGTACATGGTACGATGAGGCAGAGGTCCACATCGGAAACAATGTCGGGATGAGTGGAACGGTGATTGGTGCAGCGAAAAAAATCGTATTGGAGGACAATGTCATGTGCGGAGGAAATGTCTTCATTACAGATTTTGACTGGCATCCTGTACACCCTGCCAAGCGACATGAGCGTGCAGAAGCAGCTGAGACGATTATAGAAGAAAATGCCTGGATCGGCATGAATACTACCATTCTCAAAGGCGTACGCATCGGCGCAAATACGGTCATTGCAGCCAATAGCGTCGTGACAAGAGACATTCCCCCCAATGTCATCGCAGGAGGCAACCCCGCCAAGGTGCTCAAGCATTTTGACGAGGTCACACTAGAAGAATTAGAAGCCGTTCAAAATAATATTCATTGATCAGAGAGCCATTTTTTCATGGGACATAGGGTATGATCCACATCAACTGTAGATCTGATATCCAGTATTCTATGAAAAATGAAGAATGAACTCTAGAAATCTAAAAAAATGACTTGGCAAGAGACAAAGGAACGTATCGCATCGGATCTGTATCGTCACGAGGGGCGCGCAGGCTTTGGCGCAATGCTCAAGACTTTGCGCAACAGCCGTAGCTTTAAGATTACTTTTTGGTTCAGACTGGCCCAATTTGTGCAAGCATCAGGCATCCCTGTTGTCAAGCAGTTGGTCAAGTGGCAATATCGAAGGGTGACGACGCGCTATTGTGTGGATTTACCCGTTAGAACGACGGTTGGGAAGGGGTTGATCATCTATCATTGCTATGGGATGGTTATCCACGAGGACTCAGTGATTGGGGACAACTGCATGTTGGCGCATCAGGTGACGCTGGCGACGGAAAAAGGAGGGGCACCCGTGATAGGAAATCAGGTGCGTATTGCACCTGGAGCCAAAATTGTAGGGGGGGTGGATGTAGGAGATTACGTGGTTGTGGGAACAAACTGCGTAGTGGTACGAGATATTCCTGCGCATTGTGTCAGTGTGGGCATTCCCAATAAGATTATTGATCGACCCTATGAGGACGATGCGAATCGCTATTTTTGGCCGCCCAGTTTGGAGGCGCAAAAAAGGGAAAACCATAAGCAGGGCGCTTTCACCGAGTGAGGCTGAGATTTAAACCATTCGGGCTTTCGTATCAATTAGTTTGTTAGTGTATCACTATAATTGACTTGAGAATATGGGAATTTCGAAGTAAGTGGCAGTGTTCATTTGACGAAGTTCTTTTTTACGAAAATACATTTATCACTTAGTGGAATGAATATCCCAAAACATAAGGTTACCTCCGCTAAGTTGTATTCGATTTTTAACACACAAATTCTTTAACATCTATCTAATTATGAAGAACGCACTTGTCTGCGGAGGCGGCGGCTTCATCGGCTCTCACCTTGCAAAGCGCTTGAAAAACGAAGGATATTGGGTGCGTGTAGTAGACCTCAAGAAGCCTGAATTCAGTGAGTCTGCTGCTGATGATTTTGTGATCGGAGACCTACGTGATCCTCAAGTATGCAAGGCCGTTGTAGATCGTCCATTTGACGAAGTATACCAATTGGCTGCTGATATGGGAGGTGCAGGGTTCATTTTCACAGGTGAAAATGATGCCGATATCATGCACAACTCTGCAATGATCAACCTCAACATGCTGGACGTGTGCCACAAAGCAGGTGTCAAGAAGATCTTCTATTCTTCTTCTGCTTGTATCTACCCAGAGCACAACCAGCTTGATCCTGACAATCCGAACTGTGAAGAGTCTTCTGCATATCCTGCAAACCCTGACTCTGAGTACGGATGGGAAAAACTATTCTCTGAGCGTCTATATGCGACCTACAACCGCAACTTCGGTATGCAAGTTCGCATCGCACGTTTTCACAACATCTTCGGACCAGAAGGTACTTGGACAGGTGGACGTGAGAAAGCACCTGCTGCTATCTGCCGCAAAGTAGCTGAGACGCCAGAAGGAGGACACATCGAAATCTGGGGTGACGGACAGCAAACACGCTCTTTCCTCTATGTAGATGAGTGTGTAGAAGGTGTACGCCGCTTCATGGAGCTTGACTCTGGTTTCATCGGACCTGTCAACATCGGTTCTGAGGAGATGGTCACAATCAACGGACTGGCTCAGATGGTGATCGACAACTCTGGAAAGAACTTGACCATCAAGAATGTGCCAGGACCTACAGGTGTACGTGGACGTAACTCTGACAACCGTCTGATCAAGGAAGAGCTAGGCTGGGAGCCTTCTCAGACTTTGAAAGAAGGAATGGAGCGTACCTACGCGTGGATTGCAGAGCAGGTAAAAGCTGCAAAAGAAACAGAAGCTGAGGCAGTAGCCTAATCCAGCTTGCCCCATGAGCGCGTAGGAGACCCAACTGTATAGGCAGTTCTCTCTAGCGTGCCCACAGCAAAAAAGAATCATCAAGGGAGAGGAGATCATACTCCTTTCCCACTTTCCAACCAGCGTTTCCCCTCGGGAAAGCAAACATGAAAAACACCTACCTATTCGCAGGAAATGTTCTTTTAATACAATGAGGATAGAAGAGGAGGTACAACATCCATGATTCTATTGTTTCCTTTACTCACATAATAGTAGATGGACGAAGAAAATGAGGTGGAAGGGAGATAGAAAATTCTCAACAGTCATATGTTAAGTCTCTCGTCTCGCTTCTCAATATCTGCCCTCTCACTGAAGAGTATGATGGATCAAGGGGAAAAGGTCCAACTTCATCCACATTCCTCTTTCGAGCATTTCTCATGTAAAAAGACGACTATCCAAGGGATCATTTTGAAGTACATGGTATGAGACATACATACCCAAGATCAGATGAATGCCTTTTACTACTCACATACAGTCCTGATTTTCAGGCTTAGATTCGCGTCTGACTTCTATTGGTCTACTAAATCTCTTTCATTTTCATGCAAACCGTAGAACAACCTGTCATCCATCAACCTGCTGATTCAAAAGTTAAAAAAGACTGGGGTGTAGCCCTTCTAGGTGAGTCTGGTTTCCCGATCGGAATGGCAGCCATCGAAAAAATTAAACTGCTGGGCAGAGGCTTGATGCATGCTGACTCGGACGTCGTCGTCATCAATCGCAAAGGCGTTTTTGACCCCAATAATCCCATCGATCTGCAGCCAGAAGGAGAGATTGAGGGTGTTCCCTATGTATATACGTCTGGCACTATCTATCGTGCTTCTGGCTTCATCAAGCGCAATATCGTCAAGCTCAAAGGTCTATTAGGAGAGTATCGCTACCTCAAGCGCATGAAGCGCGAAGGGAAACTGCATTCGAGCATCGTCTCTACTATGCGATTCTCGGATTTTTGGTTCTACCGAATCTGCGCCAACCTCCTAGGTTTTCAACTTATTTTCCTCTATGTAGAGCTAACACGGACTCTCGTGGACCGCAAAGGATTTTGGGTGAAGCTCAATGATCGTTTACTGGATAAGTATGCATTGAGATGGTCAGATGGTATCCTGCCTATTAGTGATCTGCTAATTAAAGAGATCGAGGAGCATGTGCCCGAGAAGCCTTATCTCAAAGTCCCCGTCCTCTGCGACTTTGACAAATTCAATGTTCCTAAGAAAGAAAAGGTAGATCCCTATCTACTATTCTGTGGATCTGCAAACTATGCCGAGGTGATTCACTTCATTTTGGATTCCTACGAGCGTCTGGAGTTCAATGGCGATCCTACCTACCTCTATTTACTGATCGGAGGGAAGGCAGAGGAAAAAGAAAAAATACAAGCGCGTATCGCAGGAATGGAACGCGCCCAATATATCAAGTGGTTCTCGCGCATTCCTTATGAGGATTTGATCGATCTGTATGTCAATGCACAAGGGTTATTGATTCCTTTGAGAAATACCCCGCAAGATCGTGCGCGTTTCCCTCACAAAATTGGGGAGTATTTAGCTGCAGGAAACCCTGTCGTCACCACCCATATCGGAGAGATTAAGAACTACTTTGTCAATGGAGAAACAGCCTATGTAGCCGATGATTATGATGTCGCGCTATATGTGGCTGAGATGAAGAAGATCATTGATGATCTAGCCAAAGCCAAAGCGGTCGGAGATAAAGGTCACCAAATGGGACTAGAGAACTTTGACTATCGCTCTCACGGCATCAAGATCCGTGATTTCATGGAAAAAATCATTCAAAAGTAACACGCAAGGTCTCTTCTCTCGCATCTCTATTCTCGATTCATAAGAAAAAATCTATGTGCGGAATCAGCGGAAAAATATATTTCGATCCTAGTCGCCACATTACAGAGCCAGAATTGGCCTTGATGACAGATCCCATTGTACACCGTGGGCCTGATGACGAAGGATTTTATACCAATGGAAGTGTGGGCTTTGGCTTTCGTCGTTTGAGTATCATCGACCTCTCGACTGGGCATCAGCCACTTTGCAATGAAGATGGAACGGTTTGGATCGTCTTCAATGGAGAGGTATACAACTTTCAGGAAAACCGTGACGACCTCATCAAGAAAGGACACGTTTTCCAAACCAAAACCGATACAGAGACCATTGTCCACCTCTATGAAGAATATGGAGAGGACTGTGTGAAATATCTCCGCGGCATGTTTGGTTTTGCCATCTGGGATGACAATAAAAAGCAGCTATTCTGCGCGCGTGATCGTTTCGGTATCAAGCCTTTCTTCTACTATATCGACAATGAGCAATTCATCTTCGGTTCAGAGATGAAGAGTATCCTGGCCAATCCCAAAGTCAGCCGTGAAATGGATCTGCTGGGGATGGACAATTATTTCACCTGGGGATATACCACCGAAACCAATACTGTCTACCAGACGATCAAAAAGCTGCGTCCAGGTCATACGATGACCTTGAGGCCTTATGATAAAAATCCTGAGCCAGTCATTAAGCGCTACTGGAGCATCGACTTTCAGCCAGAGTACGATAAGACAGAGGAAGAATGGTGTGAGCTAATCGTAGATAAGCTTTCGGAGTGTGTGAA
Source organism: Bacteroidota bacterium (assembly GCA_039820545.1). GTDB lineage: Bacteria > Bacteroidota > Bacteroidia > J057 > J057 > JALEFZ01. The sequence continues at coordinate 124,058 of JBCBPW010000003.1, forward strand.
AATGCGTCTAGTTTCAGATGTACCTTTGGGAGCCTTTCTGAGTGGAGGAGTAGATTCTTCTTCTGTGGTGGCTTTGATGGCGCAAAATAGCAGTCGCCCCGTCAAGACATTCTCCATCGGCTTCAAAGAGAAAAAATACAACGAACTCGAATACGCCCGCGATGTAGCCAAAATGTATGGTACGGAGCATCACGAGCAAATTGTTGAGCCAGAGTCTATCTCGCTACTGCCTGAACTGGTAAGAGCCTATGATGAGCCATTTGCGGACTCCTCTGCTATTCCTACTTACTACGTATCGAAGTTTGCAAGAGAATATGTAACGGTCTGTCTATCAGGTGATGGAGGTGACGAACTCTTCTTGGGATACGACAAGTATCCGCGCATGCACGACATCTACCGCTACAACAAACTGCCCAGACCTGTAGGGAAAGCTTTCTGGGGAGGCGTCAACAAGATGATCCCCAACAAGGTGAAAGGAAAGGCGATGACCTATTTTCTCTCCCAAAATCCTGAAACGGTAGGGGTACACTGGACGCTATGGCAGCAGCCTGACCGTGCCGGATTGTACAAGGCAGATGTGTGGAATGCGCTTAGAAGTAAGCCTTCAGAAAAGTATCTGGAAGATCAAGTCAATGGATACAGTCAGGATGATTTCCTCTTCCGCATGCAGGAGATGGACATGAACAACTACATGGTGGATGACATCCTCACCAAAGTAGACCGTGTGTCCATGCTCAATAGCCTGGAAGCGCGTGTACCGATCCTTGATCACGAGTTTGCGGAGCTGAGCTACCGCATCCCTACGGAGATGAAGCTAAAAGGCAAAGCCAAAAAGCATATCTTTAAGAAGGCAATGACGCCACATTTGCCAGAGTCCGTCGTAGGACACCGCAAGCAGGGATTCGATATCCCATTGGCGCTGTGGTTCAAAGATGACTTGAAAGAGTATGTGAATGACCGTTTGAATACCAAAAACAGCGTACTTCATCAGTACATTCGTCCAGAGGCTATTCAAAAAGTGATTCACGAACACAATACAGGTATGCGCGACTTTAACCGCCGCATCTGGTCCCTGCTCTTCTTTGATGCATGGCTGACACAGATGGAGCAGGTCAAAGCTGTTCATATATAAGCAGTAGGAAACATAAGAACCACCCTCAAAAATTGAATCAGGTACATGAAAATCCTACTGATCACCGATAGTTTGGCCAAAGGAGGCAAAGAGCGCCGCATGCTAGAGCTCATGAAGGGCTTGCGCAACTATCCCGACGTCTCATATGAACTGGTCCTTTTCTCCACACGAATCGACTATCCCGAGATTCACGAGATGGGGGTGAAAGTTCATATTTTGGAACGTAAACCCAAGAAGGACCCACGTGTGTTTGGTCGCTTCTATCAGATATGCAAAAAGGTACAGCCTGATGTCATCCATAGCTGGGGCTCCATGCCTTCGATCTATGCCGTGCCTGCCGCTCGCAGACTCAACATCAAGCTGATCAATGCGATGATTGCTGATGCGCCAGCAGATATGGGCATCACAGATTCGAGATTTCTGCGAGGTAAGTTGACATTTCCCTTCTCGGACATGGTCCTAGGGAACTCAGAAGCAGGGCTTCGATCTTATCAGGCTCCACCAGAGAAAAGTCAGTGTGTCTACAACGGATTTGATTTTCGTCGGATCGAGCATCTGCTCCCAGCCGATGAGATTAGACGCAAGTTTGAAATTGAGACGCCCCATGTAGTAGGGATGATCGGTGCATTTGCTGATCGCAAAGATTACGATACCTATCTCAAAGCTGCTATGCACGTATGCGAGAATCGTGACGATGTGACTTTCTTGGCTGTGGGTGCAGGGAAAAATATGGAGACTTGTCAGCAGATGGTAGGAGATCGCTTTGGCAATCGCATCGTCTTCACAGGCATGCAAAACAATGTCGAGTCCATTATCCGCGTATTTACTGTAGGGGTTTTGGCGACCAACCACAAGTTACATGGAGAGGGGATCTCAAATGCCATTTTGGAATACATGGCACTGGGAAAACCTGTGGTAGCGACGATCGGTGGGGGTACACCTGAGATTGTCCTAGACGGAGAAACAGGATTTTTGGTCCCTCCAGCAGAGCCCGAGCAACTTGCAGAAAAAGTTGAATATATTATAGATCATCCTGATTTGGCCTTTGATATGGGCGCAAAAGGAAGGGCTCGCATCGAGACGACCTTTAATCTTCAGGATATGGCTGAAACTTATTATCACCTTTATCATAAGGTACTGAACGCACATGGTGTCCATTCTCATTAATTCACTTGCCGGTGGGGGCGCAGAAAAAGTAGTCCTTACCCTGCTCAAAGAACTGAAGCAGGCAGGCGCTCCTGTAGAGCTGATTCTACTGGAAAAAGAACGCTTTTACGATCTCCCCGAAAATGTACAGATTACTTATCTGACAGATTTCGAGGCGATCCAAAATCCTGTGGTCAAACTCTTTTATGTCTTTGTGACAGCGCTCAGATTGAAACGCCACGTCAAGAAGAACAATATCACAGTCGTTCAGTCTCACCTGATCCGATCCAACTACATCAATGTCCTCTCCCAAGTGCTGGGGAGTACGCACCAATCCCAGATTGTGAACCATATGATGGCTTCTTTTGATAAGAAGCGGGGCTTTTTGGGCAAGGTCAACCTCTGGTTGTACAAGCAGTTGTATACACGGGCTAATATGATCGTCTCGATCTCCAAGGTGATGAAGCAGGATCTGGATGATTTCTTCAAGCTCGAAGAGCGTGAGCGTCACATGGTGATTTATAACCCGCACGATGTAGATGCTATCAAAGCGAGAGCGAAAGAGTCACCAACAGAGTTTGCCTTTGATCCTCACAAGAAGTACATCATCTCAGTTGGAAGACTGGTGGAGCGCAAGCGTGTAGACTTGACGATTCAAGCCTTGGGCCATATTCGCCAGTATCGCAACGATGTCGAGTTGATCGTCTTGGGCGACGGAGCTGAAATGGAGCACTACAAGCAGGTAGCTGCACGTGAAAATGTCACCCAGCAAGTACATTTCCTCGGACATATTTCCAATCCTTTTCCCTACCTCGCCAACTCGGATGCATTTGTCCTGGCAAGCACAGATGAAGGATTGCCCAATATCATCATCGAGTCCATGATTACGGGTACTGCCGTGATCTCATCGGATTGTAAATCAGGTCCTAGAGAAACACTCAGCCCCTCTTCGGATATCAATATTTACCTTAAAGATGAAATCGAGGTCGCAGAATTTGGGATTTTATTTCCCGTTCTAGATGCAGAAAAGTTGGCAGAGGCATTGACTTTGATGATGGAGAATGAAGATATGCGCAATGAATACGTGGAGAAGGGCCTCAAGCGAGCAGAAGCTTTCCGATCCTCCCGTGTGGCACGTGCTTACATGAAGACCTTTGGTCTAGATCCCGATCCAGCTCCACTGGAGGGCGTGAAGGTATAAGGAGAAGTATACTCAATCATGAGTAAGCCATGAGAAGTGAGGCTATCTCTCTCAGTCCGACCTTTTTCTTCTGTCGGTCTCTTTAAAAAGAGTTTCATGAGACGGGAAATGAAATTCTCAGGGTCGAGCCTTATCATCGGGATTGGAATTTGGTGATAGGAGCGGATATAGGTGTTGGGCTTAAATTCCATCCCGAGATTCATCATCGGGAGTTCTTTTTCCCTAAATAATCCCGAGTCTCAATGCTCGGGACGCTGAAAGCGACAGTTAAATTGTAAAAAAATCACTTTACAGTCTAATGTAGTTGCACGACAGCAATCTGTGTATCACACGAGACGCATATAAACACATGAATAAGAAAAAGATCGCCATTCTCGGCATCAAGTTTTTCCCTTCTCAAGGTGGAACCAGTCGTGTCTCTGAGGACCTCGTGACCCAATTGCACGAGCGCTACGAGTTCACGATGTACTGCTACAAGCATCCCAAGGCCGAAAATTATATTCCTGGTGTAAAGGTTGTAGCCTTTCCAAAACTTCCAGGAGGTGTGATTGGGGTATTTTTATTTTATCTCCGATGCACATTGCATATGCTGCGCACAGGCGATTTTGACCTGGTGCATGTGCATAAAACGGATGCAGCTTTCTTCATCCCGATGCTCGCCCGTAAGTTCAAGGTAGTGGCTACTTCTCATGAAGCGCCCTACAAAAGAGACAAGTGGTCGGGCTTTACGAAGCGATATTTCCGGTGGATGGAGAATATTTTCATGAAATCAGACGCGCATCTTACGTCTATTTCTGCGCCGCTCTCCCAGTATTATCTGGAAAAATTTGGGCGTAAGGTACAATACATTCCCAATGGAGTGGATATTCACATGAATCCTGACTTCGATGCGGCGGACCAATTATTAGCCGAGCATCAGATCGATGGTCCCTTTGTCTTCTTTGCTGCACGTCGTGTGATGGCCACCAAAGGACCGCACCATATGCTCAAAGCATTGAAGAGAATCGATTATAAAGGACATATTGTCATTGCGGGAGACACGACAGAGCTGCCAGCTTTCACGCGGGAGCTGGAGGAGCTGTCCAAAGGGCTCAATGTTCATTTTATCGGAATGATCCGTAATAAGGATCTGCTGATGGCGATGGTTCAGCGTGCAGAGCGCTTCATTTTCCCTTCGGAGACAGAAGGAATGTCCATTATGTTACTAGAAGTGACCAATTTGGGAACCCCCATCATTGCGAGTGACATTCCAGAGAATACAGCTGTATTCGATGAGCAGGATATGCTATTCTTCCGCAATAAGGACGTAGAGGACTTAGCAGAGAAGTTTTTATGGGCAGAAGCCAATCCTGAGGTCATGCATCAGCGCGCCTTACACGCTCAGCAACGCGTCGCCACAGAGTACAATCGTGAGCTGATTGCTGAACAGTATGCAGAAATGTATGATGCCTTGATGGGAATAGAAAAGGTGTCCTAAAGCCTGTGGATTAAATGTATAAAAATAATGTACAAAATGACTGAAACTCTTACATCAAAAATACTTTGGCATTCTACCAATGACTGACACCCAAAGTAGCGCTTATGTAAGACAAGGAAACGGGAAGCATCATCTGCTTCCCGTTTCTTTTTGAGAATCTTTTTCCCAAAATGAGAAAAAATTAAAGGTTAACCCTTGAAAAATATTCACTTGCCAAAAAATTTAAGGCGTATGAGTTGCTATATGGGTACTTTTTGCCATAGTCTTCCCTCTTTTCCATGTTTTTGGAGGTCATTTGCATTTTTGGTTCGAAAATTGATCGGACGGTATCATACGGGTAAATGATCCGTCGATTTTAATGCGTGAATGGTATAATTTTTTTCATGCATACTATAAATGATTTATAAATAAAAAAGGTAAACTAACACATAACGAGAATTTCAAATACTTTGACCTTTTCTGTATTGGCAATACATTTGCATAAGAGCTATTGAAAAAGGTAAAACAGATGAGACATGAAGTCTCGACTTTTGGGGTATTAAAACGGGTATTAAAAAATGTTAGAAATCTCTACGCTTTACACATCACTAGCTCTTAACTGTCTCAGTCGTTTTGAGGATGGCTACAGGACTCACGACGGACAGACAGATTCTTCCCCCTCCTTTTTTTTACGAACGATTGAATCTATTAATCAGGCATAAGACATACGTTTGATGAAGTGCTTATGATTTGCACCATCTGCATACTTGGGGTATCAGATAGGATGAAATGAAAAAGTACTTGTTGCGCGAAGGATTTAGTCGTCTCATTGACCCTCTCTTTGATTGACATATATGGGAATATGTCTGGGGATCTGTGAAGAGGAAATATCAAAAGCGGCTAAAGAAACAACGAAGAATGAAGCTTGATGTAAGATGCATTTTCAGACTCCACACAGCTAACACCCTTTTTTTGAGAGTCTGCGATTGAACTTCATCAGATCCTTTTGATTGAGAAACACATATAAAAATGCTTGAGGCTAATACTGCTGACGGAAGTTTGGGATCAAGTATGTGTCTACAGATAAAAGGATTCTTGCTTATTACACACATGGGGTATGGAGGATATCCTCCAAAAATGGGTTTCACTAACACGGTAGGTTAAGTTATCATGAAGAACAATCTCCTTTTTTACACGCTGACTGCGCTAGCATTCTGGTTTATTGTCCTTAATACATCCTGGGCACAACCGTACGAGAATATCGATATTACGGTAAATAGTGCATACTTACCCAACACACCAGGATATAATTTCGAAGAGAAATTTGAACGCCACAACAGCGGAGTGGTAGGTACCAATGGTGGAACAGAAATGTCCAATGACATCCAGGCGCTTGCGGGCGGCGATGTATGGAAATCCTGGATCGATATTGGGAGTAGCGCATATCGCGCAGAGGTCGAGGCCTTATTTTACAAATGGGACAATTACGAGACGTACTATGAGAATCCAGACGGCAACACATGGACCTATCAATTTATCGTTTCTCGTCCGACAAACTATGTTCCTAGTGATTTTAAGGTGCCAGGAACCCTTCAGAAGTATGGACTTTTGAAGCTGATCTCGCAAGCACACGACTGGGACCGTGACGTGAACAAAGTTTATGGAGTAAACGGTGTCACACCACCTTGGAGTTTAGCCGTTGCAGACGGAGCAGGTGGAAAGCTCATGATGTATGAGAAATTGCTCAGCGGATTGGGACAGTCAGGTGATCCCTTGGTCATCCTTGAAGACAATATCAACGCACGCTGGGCAGCTGGTCATCGCCTGCAGGTCATGTGGCGCATCAGCTGGACAAAGTCAAGCGACGGATTCGTAGACTTGTATACTTGCTGGCATGATCCCGCAAATCCTCAGGAGACAGATTTCCAACTGAAGTATCACTACGAAGGTCCCACGCTACACCCTAACAATGTAGATTGGACAGGATATGTACGTACAGGGATTTATTACTCTGACCACAGATTCTATGGCTCACAAATCGCTACAGATGGCTCAGGAGCTTTGGATCAAGGAAAGCGTCGTGAGATCTGGTATTTCGAGAATCCTACATGGTTGGATCAGGAACACCATCCAGAGTATGACAATGAGACACCTGTAGAGGAAATCATGGAGTTGTACAAGTACGTGCCAAAGTCCGCGGCCAATGAAACGCCAGAGGCAGACTTCAGCCATGTGCGTCAAGGCAACGATATTCCTGCTGTGGTAGAGTTTGATGCTACGAACTCTTCCGACTCAGACGGATCTATTGTGAACTACGAATGGGACTTTGGAGATGGAAGTACAGGTACAGGGATGAGTGCAGAGCACACGTTTACTTCTGCGGGTGATTTCAGTGTATCGCTTACGGTTACGGATAATGGCGGTGCCCAATCCACAGTCGATGCGACCATTACGGTAGAAGAAGAGCCCTGTGAGGTGGCAGAAGGATGGTCTACGACTGATGTAGGTTCAGTGGGCGTGTTGGGAAGTACTTGCGAAGAAAATGGTCAGATCACTATGAACGGTTCTGGGGAGTATCTTTTCTACGAGCAAGATGGATTCCACTTCCGATATCAAGAAGTGACAGGAAATATAGATGTTCGTGTTCGTGTGACACAGCTGACGTACACGCACCACTGGGCAAAAGCAGGGATTATGCTACGCCAAAACTTGACTGGAGGTTCGCCTCATGTGATGGTCGGGGTGTCGCCTGTGTCATGGTATTTCTCGCAGTCTCGCGACGCACAAGATGGCGAAGCACGTGACATCACCAGTTTTCCTACGACTGTGGCGCTGCCGCACTGGGTGCGCTTGGTACGTGACGGAAGCTACTTTACGACGTATGAGTCTACAGACGGGATCAATTGGCAGGTGATAGAGGCGATTGCTGTACCGCTCTCACAGACAGTCTATGTAGGGCTGGCCGTATCGGCGCGCGACAACTCGCAGACGACCCAAGCCATCATGGATAATTTCTCCATTACGAATGTTGGAGGGGCGAGTAGCTTACCAGTAGAGCTGACCGATTTCATCGTAGAGCCAGAACCTGTAAGGGGTAGGGTAGAGCTTCGCTGGGAGACTGCTACCGAGTTGAACAACAGCCACTTTATCGTTCAGCGCTCAGCTGATGGGGTCATGTTTGCCGACATCTTGGAGGTCGATGGCGCAGGAACGACTACCAGCAATTCTTCTTATCAGGCATTTGACTCCAATCCGATTGATGGTCAGAGTCATTATCGACTCAAGCAGGTGGATTTTGATGGACAGATTTCGTTTTCTCAAGTCAAGACGACACAGTTCCAGAGCAATTTCCTCCTAGATCTACTAGTTAGTCCTAATCCCTCTTCCATTGGGCAAGATATTCAGGTTTCATTTGCACTCCCTGTATCTAGAAGTGTACATGTGACACTGTATGACACGCAAGGGAAAGAGGTGTGGCGCGAGGCTTCGATACAGGTGGGAGAAAACGGCAAAGGATTCACGAAAATTCCTACGCCAAGATTGATGCCTGGAATCTACTTTGTACGCGTCATCGGGATTCAGGAGCCTTCAGAGATCATAAGTAAGCAGATTTTGATCAAGTAGATGGAGAGATTTTCAAATCTCATTGTCTAGAGATCATAGAAATAATTGGTACGCTGTTATGGGGGAAAGTGAATAGTAGGTTATTCACGCAGTGTAAAAGGGGATCGATGATTCGGTTCCCTTTTTTTGTCGTTGGATAATTTTAGGGAATAAACTGAACGATAACCATTTTCAGTCTGATGTCTTGAACGAAGTGAAGTCCCTCATGGGATGAGGTCTGATTGGGGTGCATTCTGAGCAAACCTTCCTTTGACTTGGGGATCTGTGAGAGGGTACTTTGATGGGTAGGTTAAGTATTCACTCAGGAAAGTACACTCAGAATGCTTTAGGAATCTTATGGTATAACTTTCTTAATCGCTAACAATACAAATGTAATCAATAGATTATCAAATGAATGGGTATTTCGTTGTATGGATTATTATTGTGTTTAAATAAGTTGTTTTGCTGTTTGATTGGGAAACGAGAATATGGAGCTTGAGGATAGGTTATATGTCCATATTTTTGCTACGAAGCTATCGTAGATCAAGTGCTACCCTATTTCAAGATGTAAATATAGAGGAACCAAAAAAGCGAAAGCCCCAAATGAGACTTTCGCTCTTATATTTTCTTAGACCATTTTTGAAATAATGAAGATCTAGCTAAACAAGCAGAGATTTTTGGTTCTGACGAAAGCTATTTTGTGAGATTTAGTGGTGCTAAATTGATCAAAATAGATGCAGTTCAGGTTCTGTAAACGCAAACTTTTCGCAGATTTGAGTTTTCAAACATGGTCTTATAGGAAAATGCGTCACATCAAGCTGTAGCCACTTCTTCTTTAATTTCTTCTGTCTTATCCATCTTACTATCTACAGAAGGTGCTACGGTCAAATAAATATATCCTGCCAGTCCTGCCACTACCATCATGATAAACTGTGAGGCATGCATCGCAAAGGCGAAGGTACGTCCCAGCTCCTCCGAGGCTGCTCCCGCGACGGCCAAAGTCGTAAATACAATGATCACTGCTGAGTGATACGAGCCAATTCCTCCAGGGGAAGGAATCGCCATGCCTATCCCTCCGATGATGGTCACGATGGTCCCGAAGTACAGCAGATTGGTATCTAGATCCTTTACCCCATCAATCGCAAAGAAGGCTACATAAGTCATCATGATGTAGCAGACCCAGATGACAATGGTGTAGAAAATGAACAGAACAGGATTTTTCATGTAGCGGATGCTGATGGCGCCTTCTATGAGAGACTGGACAAAGCCTGCCAGCTTCTGGAAGATAGGGATCTGCAAAATGCGCTTGCGAAAAATCAAGAAGACGACGCCTCCCAATACACCTGCTCCCATGAGGATCAGCAGAGGCGAAGGACCGTCGGAGCCACCCTCCGAACCACTGAAGCGATCCTGGATCAAAGCATCCAATGTCTCAAACTCCATGACAAAGGCCAGCAAGATCAACGACAGCAAGATGATCAGGTCAAAGACACGCTCCACTACAACCGTCCCCAGACTTGTCGTCACAGGTATCTTATCACTCTTGATGAGGATGGAGCATCTCGCTACCTCCCCTCCGCGTGGGATTGCCTGATTGACAAGGTAGCCTGTCATGACCGAGGCGAAGAGGCGGAGATTGCTGGGATTGTAACCACTGGCGCGCATCTGCATCCCCCATCTGACACCTCTTATATAATGACTGAACAAACCCACAGCCATCGAAAATAGCAGCCAGTTCCAATCTGCGTTCTTTACATCCTCATAGACTTGGCCTACGTCCGTCCCACTGAGAGCCAGATATAGCAGCCCCCCTCCCAACGCTAGACTGAGCAGGTATTTACCAACATTGATGAGATTTTTCTTCAAAATATTTGGTTGTAAGATTTTTCAGTAAAAAAAAGCAGCCGATTATGGACGATGCTTACGCCTCAAAGTAAGAGAATTTCTCTCAAATATCTGGGCCAGTGAGTCTCTAAAATGGACCTTTCACGTCCCAATTACCAAATTTGAACTATTCAGCGCCATTAGAGAGGAAGATTTTACCATTCAAAAGTACAGCAACACCCTCGATGAGAGGGACACGTATCTTTGGATGAAGCTCTCAGATGAGATGATGAATGTACCCACTAGATCAAATGCGCATGACGCCATCTATGTAGGAAAAACAGCCTTTCATTCGTTTTTTAACCAGAAGAGGCTGTATTAGTCATAATTTGAGAATGATAATTATTTCGTTTTCTATTTATCTGAGTTTTAGAAATAACCTCACGCCTTAACAACCAGTGATCTTGGCACCATGAAGGTCAAAAAGCAACGTATCATTTTCGGCTACATCGTACTAGAACTAGTACTTCTCAATCTGGCTACCCTCGCGGCAGTCTACATCAAGTCATTGGTGTGGCCAGAAGAGCGCCTCGAACAGTTCCTTTCGGAGGACTACCTGCCACTGAGTTTGATTTACAACATCAGCTGGGTCATCATTGTATTGCTAAACGGGAATCAAGATCACTTTGTTTTTGACTCCTTTGGTAAGCGCCTTAGAGACCTGATCACCAGTTCGTTTATCCTGCTGGGTATGTCTTCTACTGTGATCCTACTTGCAGGTCTACACCAAAATCCTCTCACGATTTTGATTGGTCCTATCCTTATGTTCTCGGTCTTCAACCTACTGACTTTCCTCGTGATGAGTCGGATCATGAAAGATCCCAAAGACAAAAAGAATTTTGGTCTCAATCTGCTAGTACTTGGAGCAGGAAAGTCGGGAAAGCAAGTCCTGAATTTTACTTCGCACAATAAACACCTGGGATATAAGGTGGTCGGTTTCCTCGATGATCATTATCCTGGAAACAATGGCCTCAATCTTTTGGGGAAAATCAACGATCTTCCCTCTGTCCTAGATACAGAAATGGTGGACGAAATCGTCATTACTCTTCCCCCCTCTCGTAGCGAGCAGATCAAAGAAGTCATTGAAGCCGCAGACTATCACGGGGTCCGCGTCAACATTGTCCCTGAATATCCCGAGCTAAACAATGAGCGATATGAGTCTTACCAACTGGGTGATATGCCTGTTTTGCAACTGAAGCAAACGGCGCAAGACCAGTTCCACAACTTCATGCTCAAGAAAATATTTGACATCCTCTTCGCAGGCATGTTCCTTTTGGTTTTCTCTCCCATCCTGATTTTGATCGCCATCTTGATCAGATTGGACAGCAAAGGGCCGATTTTCTACAAACCTATTCGTAAGGGAGAAGCGGGTGGAAACTTTGTGTGCTTTAAGTTCCGCACGATGTACGTAGATACCTCCAAGTTTGCTGGGATGAAGTCTACCACCAAAGACGATCCTCGTATCACACGCGTCGGAAAATACCTTCGTAAGTACTCACTCGATGAGTTGCCACAGTTCATCAATGTACTTAGAGGTGACATGAGTGTCGTGGGACCTCGTCCACACCGCCTCAACCTCAACGATGAGTTTCAGCAGACAGTAGACAAGTACATGGTTCGCCACTACGTGAAGCCAGGCATCACAGGCTGGGCACAGGTCAACGGATGGCGTGGGCCTACCGAGACAGATGAGCAGAAGAGTGAGCGCGCCAAGCATGACCTTTGGTACGTAGAAAACTGGTCATTTTGGTTGGACATCAAGATCGTTTGGCTGACCGTCTTCGGAAGCAAGGTGCATAACAATGCTTTCTAAAGATGGTGAGATGAGAGATTTCACTAGGTTCAAGACACGAGAGGGAAAGTGTAAGTAGAGATTATTTGATTTTCCTTCGCCCAATGAACAAGACATAAGATACAATCTGCATAGAAGGGCTCACATTTCGAAAGGGATGTGGGCCCTACCCATTAAAGAGTGCCAACACGCCATAGATGAAATGACGCCGTATACTATTTGGGTTCTACGCAGCCTGCAACGCACCCTTCTGCAATCTCCCCGAAATGAACCGCCACAAAATCATCAGTCCGATCAGCACCATTCCCGCCAAAGCGGTATAATAAAGCGAAGGAGATGCGCCCGAATGCCTGACGGCAATAGCTCCTAGTGACCATATCCCCACAAAACCATAAGCATAGACTTTGCGGTAGTGAATCATAAGTAGATTGACCAGGGTCGCAATCGAAATCATGATGATGGTCCATGCGATCTCATTGAGGGGGACGCCTTCCCAGCCGAGCTTGGCGAAGTAAGCAGAAAAATTGGCTACAGTAGCCACGGTGATCCAGCCTGTGTAGATCTGGATGGGGATAGATACCCAGCCACGTAAGGCGACGGACATCTTACCTGCGTTGAGGTCAAGCTTGACCACAATCATCAAAAGCGATACCAGGATAATCAACATGACGATCAGACTAGCTCCCGTCCACTCGAGTAGCCATACCAGTACCCAAAGAGAAGTGAAAAAGTTGGTGCAAATCAGCCAGGGAGAAAGTGTGGTGAGGAAATCGTTGGAGGCACCTGGCTTGAAGGCGCGATATATCATGAAGATTGCTAGCCCCAGTTGCGTCAAAAAGATGATGCCCCAGATAGAGAAGGCATAGCCAGCAGGGGTAAATAGATTTAGATACTCGGCACTTAGGCTACCGACTGTATTGCCATTGATGCCCACGCTGCTACTGACAGTATTCCATCCTACAAAGATGATGGCCATCAGCAGATTGACGATAGATAAGACTTTTTTATTCATGATATAGATTCTTCTGCCAGAGGTTTAGGAGAGAACCTTTCTGTACAGGTTTTGATTTTTTCATATGAAAAGAACTATAGATGGAAATACGTACTGTCACAGAAACAAATGGGTAACACCTCGCACCGCGTAGTCCCTCAGCATATGGCCAACCAGTGAAACACTACCCCGCTCTGCGTAGTCCTCCAACTACGCAGCCCTCAAATCTATTAGTTTCCCAACTAAGCACACCGCATCCAGGCCGTATCCATAGCCTACAGCTCGTAAGCGTCCATCAATAAGGCGGGAAAAATGCGATTCTTCACGTAATTCGTAGGAAAAAGACGGCTTTCAGGCTCCTCCTAAAATATTCCTTTATATTTTGGGCGAAAATAAAGGATCAAATGAAGCACAAATTTCTCCTCTTATTGTGGATGTTATGCTGGGGAATGGGCAGCTCCTTACAAGCCCAGGAAAGTGACTCCCTAACCAAGCGAGACATGAGAAGAATTCGCAACCAGCAAAAGGAAAAATATTTCATCTTGGGAATTGGTGCGACCTACAATCGGATACTGGACCAGCAGATGTCTGGTAGCAATTATTATGGAGCAGGTGGGACATTTTGGTGGGGAAGGCAAGTAACAACCCCCAAACTCATGAAGTCCTTTCATTTTTTTAAGGGAAATGTGGCAGGCTTATTTCCTCCCAGTCTACAGTCACAGGTTATCATGGGGATGATTGAGTCTGATGTGGCCTACACCTATACCCTGAATACATCAGAAGAAAGTCCCTGGACCCTACGTGTAGGAGGTTTTGCGAGTCTCTTCGGCAATCTTCGATTCAATACATCTTTGGGCAATAGTGGACTCAATTATGACATCATGCTCAGTGTCGGGCCTGCTTTCCAAGCCGAGCGAAAGTTTACGATTCCTCTCCTAGAGTTACCTGCCCTACTGGATTATCGCTTTCGGGTACCGCTTGTGGCTTACCTCAATCGCTTACCTGATTATAGTTTGCCCTACTTTGGAAGTCCCAAGGGATTCTTCATGCCATTTGGAAGACAAGGACGTGTCGTCTCTGATTTGGGACTCATTTTGCCTTTGCGGTCAGGCAACTTGAATCGGATTCGATTTGCCTACACATGGGATTTTTATGGCTATCGTGAGAGTGAGATTTTCGTGACGCGGGTGGCCTCTCATGCATTGACCATTGCTTTGCAAGTAAAATTATAAGTGAGTAAGAAACTGAAGGCGTAAAGAACCGAGACTCCCATATGACTATCTATCCAAGAAAGTTTCTCCGACACCTGTACAAGGCATCCAACTCACAAGTGAATTGGAAATATAAATGAAGAGTAGTAAGGCTTGAGCAATCGTTTCTTCCCGCAAAAATCCTTTTTCAATCATTGATCATGAACAAAAAAAAAATATGTCGAATCTACCAGTCTTGGAGTCTCTATATCCTCTCCATGACTCTGGTATTCAGCCTGGGATGTGAGGCCCTGTTTATTCCTGCTGGCAATGGCACGAGGGAGACAGAGCTATTTGAAGAGGCTTGGACCTTTACCGATCGGGAATACTCCTTTTTCGAATACAAGAATATCGACTGGGATGCCACGCGCTCGCAGTTTGCGTCGAGGGTGAATGATGGGATGGGAGAAGAAGCTTTATTTGATGTGCTGGCAGACATGTTGTTTGTGCTGCGTGATGGGCACGTCAACCTGTCGTCTCCCTTTGATTTCAGCCGTAACTGGACTTGGTACCTCAATTCTCCCCCCAACTTCAACGCTGACATACTCGAACGCAACTATTTCAATGGAGAGCAGCAGTTTGTCGGAGGCTTTACGATCTATGATTTTGGGGATGTGGGCTATGTGCGATACAGCAGTTTTATCAACGCAGTCTCACCGACGAGTCTCAACTATATCTTTGGAGATGTCTTTCGGGACAAGCGAGGGGTAATTCTTGATGTGCGCAACAATGGAGGCGGATCAGTACTCAACCGAGATTTCCTAGTCAGTCGGTTTACAGATACAGAAGTCGTGGCGGGGCGACAGCGCTACAAAAATGGACCTGAGCATGACGACTTCTCGGACTTTGAGGATATCACGATTGCACCTTCTGCGGGCGATGCCTACCTCTCGCCGGTTGTGCTTTTGACCAATCGTAGCTCTTACAGTGCCACCAATCTCTTCACCCTTTGCATGAAAGAACTCCCCCAAGTCACTGTCATGGGAGACACCACAGGCGGCGGCGGCGGTGCCCCCGCATTCACGGAACTAGCCAATGGCTGGGTGATCCGCGTATCTGCTACACAGTCTTTTGACAATGCAGGCTTCAATGTGGAGGACGGGATTCCGCCTGATGTTTTTGTGCAGATGGATTCTACTGATATCGCCAATGGGGTAGATACGATTCTAGAAGAGGCGCTGGAGTTTTTACGCAGGTAGAGAGGCTGATTTTAGGTAAATGAAAGGAGGAGTTGAAGAATCATGCTCTCACAAGAAAATGGTCTGTGCAAATCTCTAAAGTTTGTGGTAAAAGGCGGGAATGCCTACTATGGATTCAAAGGATTTGCACAGACTTTATTTGGACAAACAGCATTTTTGTCTCTGTTCTCGCTTCTCTGCTTTCAAAGTCATTTGTTAAGTATCTATTTCATTTCCACTTCCTGCTCTGCCTGTCCCACATGATCTCCCAGCACACGCGCCAGAATCTTCTGCGTAATCAAGTAAGTAGGCTTCACGCCGATTAATCCCAAACTCCCAGAAGCAAGCGTACTCCCCGAGAGCAGCGGATTGTCCGAAGCGTAGTAAGCATAGCGTACCACGACATCCTTCCCGATCGTCTGACGAATGCGCGTCGCAGCCTGTATAGCTTTTTGGTAGTGGGCCCCCTCCATCTCTAGGCCGATAGCCTTCCAGGAAGATTGCTTGAAGTAGGATAAGACATCTCGATTCTGAAGGGAAGTTCCCAGCACGGTGATCATTGTGCCTTCGCAGACACGTCCCTTCATCTCAGCAAAATCCTCGCACGTGAAGTCGTTGTCAAAGGGATAATTGTCCGCCGTCCCCTCAAAAACATGTGAGTTGGGAATCATGATGTCTCCTTTACCACCTGTCAAAATACCCGCTTTTCCCATGATGGAGATGGACCTGACGGGCATGCGATAGGTGATGTCGTGTTCTTTATAGGTTTTGAGCAGTTCATCCATTGTCTCATAGGCCTGCTCGCCAAAGGCATAGTCCATGACTAGGATAAGCGGGCTTTGTCCGTTGGCGCTGGTAAGGTAAGGCTCTAGCGAAGGATGCATATGGCCTTTAGGTAGCTGCCCTGTGTCGAATAGCTGGACGGTGATGTTGGTGCCAGAGGGATCATCGAGCTGATACATGCCATGTTTAGCGGCAAACTCACGTACCTTTTGGCGGAGATCCCCATTTTCAGGTTGGCTGAGCTTGAGCGCGAGTCCTTCTACGGTTTTTTCTTTGGGAAATGTAGAAGAAAGCGCGGGATAGGCGTACAATGCATTCATCACGCTGTGAAGGTTAGCACTGATGATGTGCATGGGACGATCTATAAGGTCACGATCAATGATGAATTGCTTGATGCGATTGGCCCACATTTCGCCGTAGATATGATGGCCGATGCGGTCGCGTAGGGTAGGGGTGAAGCTGACTTCACGGATCTTGTGAGGATCGGTGTCGTTGTCCATCGCGACTTTACCCAGCCAATAGACGACGTGAAAAAGGCCATTATTTTTGTCGGGCTTAGATTCTAATCGCTCGTAGGCATGCTGCGTCTCCTCAAAGCTCCTGCCCAGAATCGTACTCAAGTGAGTGAATGCGACGGCTCGATTGGTGTCTGTCAGGCGTATATCTCCTGTTACGATTTTTTCTAGATACTGCCACTCCAGAGTAAATTCTCCGTCTTCTGTCAGTGCATGTTCATATATCTTGTCTGCCTCCATGTACATAAAGGTCAGGTGGGTCAATATATCGTATATCTCGCTTCTGCCGCGTGTGACCTCGATAAACATATGCTCATCATCGATGCGGTAGCAGTTGCGGCGACGGGCAGCAGGGACCAATACCTCAAATCCCGATTCCTGATAGCCTTCTTCGGAGATGAGTTTGATGTAGCGACATTCTTCTATGCCTTTGGGCTGGCGGTCTATGACGTAGATCAGACCTGCCAGTTCTACTTTGGAGGGGTTGGCCATAGAGCCGTAGATCTCAGGGCTGAGGGTGAGGAGGGCTTCTGTCAATACTTCTCCACGCTCGCCTAGATGGCGGTAGACACCACTATTGAATAGGTGGCGCATTTCTATGTAGAGCCTTTCGATGGCTGCTCTGGAGATACGGGCGCGGGTCAGTGTGATAGGGTTTACGGGCATATATGGAATAATTAATTCGATTTTGGCAAGTTACAACTTTTCTCAGGCTTCATATCTCAGACTTCATTTTTCAGAGAACATAGATCGATTTTATTGGAACATGAGAAAAGGGGCTCGCTTATGGGATTGGATGGTTGTTACGTAGAAAAAAGAAATTTGATCCGTGAAAAATGAAAAATGTCTCTCACCTTTCCTGAAAAATTGGAAAAGGGTTTGTTAATTCTTATAAAATCTCTATTTTTGCCTTCCCAAAAAATGTAAATACACATGTACGCGGTAGTAAATATTCAGGGATTTCAGTTTAAAGTAGAGGAAGGGCAGCAACTATATGTGCATCGCCTCGATAACGAAGTAGACGAAACTGTAGCATTTACAGAAGTATTGCTTCTCGACAATGATGGGGATGTCACCGTAGGCAAACCATTCGTAGAAGGTGCTGCTGTAAAAGCAAAAGTGCTGGATCACTTGAAAGATGATAAAGTCATCGTATTCAAGAAAAAGCGTCGCAAGGGGTTCCGTAAGAAAAACGGACACCGCCAATATCTTTCTCAGATAGAGATCGAATCTATCGGTTAATCTCTTTTATTCGAAAATCCAGAAAAATATATAAGTCATGGCTCACAAAAAAGGAGGTGGTAGTTCTAGAAATGGACGCGAATCCGCCAGTAAAAGATTGGGTGTGAAAGTATTTGGTGGTCAGTCTGTCCTGGCAGGCAATATCATCGTACGTCAGCGTGGAACACGTTTCCGTGCAGGAGAAAACGTAGGGTTGGGTAAAGATCACACACTCTATGCACTGAGCAATGGGACGGTTAAGTTCACCGACCGTACCTTCAACCAGAAGACAAGAAAAGTTGTACACGTTGTGCCTGCTACAGAGGAGGCATAAAACCAACTTCGAACATAAATGAAGGGCAGTATCTATCTAGATGCTGTCCTTTTTCTTTTGGGCCTTATTTTCCCCAAAAATTCCCTTAATTTCATCCCTACAGCCTCTCGACCTATTACAGTTCTAACGAGAAGTCAAAAACCTCAGTTACAATCTATTAACCTATTCCTATGCAGATTTCACAATTCATCCGCATTCTGTTCATTATTATTTTATCCTTGGTTCTCTCTTCCTGTCTCACGATCGAAGAACGCTACACCTTCCATAAGGATGGCTCAGGCGTGATGGAGTATATCGTCGATATGAGTGAGTTGAAAGACATGTTGCCTGATCCTGAGGAGGGAGAATCTCCTGTAGGAGAATCGGATGGACCCAATGAAGATTCGCTTGCGTTAGAAAGCATCCAGGGTATAGATCAGATCCAGCCATTGAAGGATGAGGAGAACTATCGCTTTGGAATCTCCTTTCACTTTGCCAATCTACAGGCATTGAATGAAGCACTAAATACGATTTTGGCTGATGAGCTCAATGAAGGAGAGTATCATACCTTCTTCACAAAAGAAGGAGGACAAATTACCCGTCATGCAGGACCGAAGAGTCAGGACATGAAATCACTATTTGAAGAAGAACTAGGAGATGAAGAAGAGAGTGGGGTAGACATGGACGCTTTGATGGGAGCCATCAAGTACAAGCAGTCTTTTTCCTTTGCTTCTCCTATCCAAGTGGCCTATGCAAAGCACGAGGTGGAGATTCAGTCAAATAAACTGATTGTATCTGCTGATCTTAAGTCAATTGCTGGCCAGACAGGAAAGCGGAATACGACCATCGTTCTTAAAAAATAATTGACTGCTAGGATTCCTGTTCTGTTTATGAAAGAAAGAACTACTGCTACTTCTGATTTATCCCATCGTTTTCCTTCATGGTTGACACCTCAAAATGTTGCCTGGTTCATCCTATTGGTTTGTATCGGACTCCTAAATGTTTCCAAAGCTACTTCTAGCATTGCTACGGGGGGGCTGGCTGCCATGATGCTTTGGTATGGGCTACAAAATCGGGCATGGAACCTGGGAAAAGTCAGATGGGTGGTCTGGGCCATGGTGGCTATCTGGTTGCTGGCAGTGATTGCGGCAGGATGGACATCGGATACTGGACGCTGGATCAAGGATGTAAGAGAAAAGCTCCCCTTGTTGGTTATTCCTCTTGCCCTGGGCGTGCTACCCGTCTTTCCCAGAAAGCAATGGATGAGTTTTCTTTGGATTTTTATCCTGTCTCAACTGGTGTTAGCTGTCATTTCTTTGATCCTCTTTTTTGCAGACTATGAAGAATTGATGATCCAGATTTCGTACAATGGAAATGTACCTGTGGCAGGTAGCCTGAGCCATATATATTTTGGGTTATACCTTGTATTGGCATGTTTGATGGCAGCTTATCTATTTTTTCAGCCTGTTTATACCTTTTTTAAAGGGGAGAAATGGTGGGCTTTAGGCTTTGGAGTTATCCTTGTCGTATTGCTCCATGTATTTACTTCTCGTACAGGTCTTCTTGCATTTTATGCTACCGCTGGTGTACTGATTTTCTTTTATCTCTTCTATACACGCGCATATAAGATTGGCGCGATTGCCTTGGTGGTGATTGTGGCACTTCCCATCATCGCTGTTAAGACCATTCCCTCTTTACAGACGCGCTGGGAAGTAACACTGTGGGATTTGAGAGAGAGAAATAACCCTACACGTGATTTGGCGGATCTATCTGTGACCATGCGACTGGCGACTTGGCAGACA
Organism: Bacteroidota bacterium; assembly: GCA_039820545.1. GTDB lineage: Bacteria > Bacteroidota > Bacteroidia > J057 > J057 > JALEFZ01. The sequence continues at coordinate 144,325 of JBCBPW010000003.1, forward strand.
GCTTGGGAGATATATGCAGAGAATTATCTGTTGGGTGTTGGGAAAGGTGACCTTCCCGCAGAGATGGAGGAACAGTTTCAGGTCAATGGCTGGGGCGAAAGAACGGCAAGACCCATGTTAGATCCTCACAATCAATACTTGAGTTCTGCTGCTTCTACAGGGGTGATGGGCATTATAGTATTGATATTAGGCTTCCTTACGTTTTTAATGGTCAAAAATGACTCATTTTTGGTGTATTTATTGGTGTGGGGACTCGCAGTATTGATGGCTACTGGTATGTTATTTGAGTCTCTATTAGAAAGGCAGGCAGGAATGATCTTCTGGGCCATATTTGCTTTACTGTTTTTGAAAATTCCTCCCTCACCGCTTAACAATAAACCTGAAAGTCATATAGCTAGTGATTGGATAAAAGGGGAGGAATAAAGGAATGGTAAGGTAGCTTGAATGACTTTTGTCATGCATATTGTATGTGTTATATAACTGGTTTTGTGATGTTTGCAAAAAAACGAAAAATCACAAGATTTAATCACATGAAATGTTGCGTGTAAAGAGATATTTTCCCATCATTTATCGAAATTTCGCTCCTGCCTGCCTTCTCATACATTTATATTTTATGTCCAAGAAATTTCCTACATACCTGCTCTTCCCCTTGTTTATCCTGCTCTTTTGTGGGACGCTATCTGCTCAAAACTCTGCCATCCACAAAGTCAAGTCAGGAGAAACCCTGTTTAGCATTTCCCGAAAATATAATGTGACGGTGGATCAACTCAAGAGCATGAACAATCTTAAGGATGATTTGATCAAGATAGGTCAGGAGCTTGTCGTTTTCTTCCAGACACAGACAGAAAACCTTGTATCTCCCCTTCCTAGGAGGGTACAAGGGGAAGGAGAAAGAGAAGAGAAGCCTGCACGTGAAGAATCCAATATCCGAGATCTATTTGAAGATACGACGAGTATCCCTAGCATGGAGGTCGTGCCGTCACCTGCGCCCAAAGCCCCGCAGGTGATCCAGTTTTCAGGGGATGCGCAACCCAATGCGCACCTCGTCCAGACAGGAGAAACGATGGAATCGATTGCTGCCCTTTATGGGCTAGCGGTCGAGGACCTCATCGTCTATAATGCACGCAAGACTGTCCGTCCAGGTGAACGGGTGATTATTCCTGATGGTGGGATTATCCCATCGCCCACAAAGACTGAAACGATAAGCAACCAGAAGATCACAGAGCCTGCCGAAGGATTGCAGTTCTCGTTTCAAGAAGGGCCTCCGCCTTTTGAGAGTTTTACCCCAGGACCCTTAACCCAGTTTGATGTAGGACGATATTTCAGCGTAACAGTGGATGGCGTCGGATCTTACTATGCTTTATATGGTCGCCAAAAGGTGGGAGAAACGGTATATTTGATCATTCCTGGGCAAAATCAACTCTTGGCACTGAAGGTTGTCCGTAAACTTACCCTGAGTAGCAAAGAAGTGATTGGACTCTCCCCCAAAGTGATTGATCTGTTGAAAGCAGCAGGAGCCAAAGATGTAGTGAAACTCTACTATGAGTAGTAACCTGAAAAAGGAGTGTAATTGATGATGGACATGATCCCCGCTGTTCAAGTGAAGATTCAGGAAGCCCTGAGACACCTGTATCAAATGGAGATCGCATCAGAAGCACTCACGATCCAAGAACCCAAAGTAGGCGTTCAAGGAGATTTTACCTTACGCACTTTTTCGTTGGCCCAAGCAGTAGACCTACCCGTTCAGGTTGTTAGCCAATGTATCGGGCAATACCTGGCAGCGTATGATCCCACCCTCACCCACTGGGAAAGTGTAGATGGATTTCTGAACCTGACATGTAGCGATAACGCATGGCGCATGAGCTTGTTGGAAGCCATGATAAAACAGAAATCTAATTCCTCCTTTTCATCTATTCCCCTAGCTTTTTCTCAACCCGAATGGAGATGGTTTTCCTCAGAGATTTACCCCATCTATCAATCGAGCCTCTTTATTCGACAGTACGCCCTTACACATGGCATACAGTATTTTACGATTCCCTCTGACTCACTAGAAATATCCATCCAGCCTTCTGAGCGGCTTTTATTGCAAGTATTGGCGCGTGCATATTCGGCATTTACACCTCCTCACTTAGATGCGCTCCCCACCTACTTACGCCGTCTCACCAAAGTATATAAACAGTTTTTCGCAACGGTCCCCATCCTGATTTCGTCCCAATCCCAAACCCAGACCTTCCGCTTTGCGTTGAATCACGTATTCGGATTAGGCATAGAAGAAGGAATGAATTGCCTTATCGGAGATTTACCAGCATGAATCCGTTTGTCCATTGAGACGGATTTTTGTATATCGGATATAGTTAAAAGATCAAAGCCAGCGTTTAATGGGTGGGAATGACTTTTTTTTTAGAAATTTGTCTCATTCGCATACTCAATCGTAAAAAGAAGGACATTCTGTTCCTATCTTTGGCACAAAATAAACCACTATATGTTGCGCTATTTTATCAGCCGCGAATTTTTTCTAACACTTTTGGGACTTGTATTGGGAGGCGTGCTCCTGTATATGGCCATATTTTTCTGGATTTTACCCGCCTATACACGTCATGGTGATGGCATTTTGGTACCAGATGTTGGAGAGATTCCCTATGCAGAGGCGGTACAGTTGCTGGAAAGAGAGGGATTACGCCCCGCGGAGAAGCCAGATTCTATCTATGTAGACAATCTACCTCCTGGCGTGGTGATTAAGCAGTATCCTGTGCCTTACAGTCGTGTGAAACCCAAGCGCACCATTGCCTTGACGATCAATAAATTTGAGCCACCTATGGTACAAATGCCTGAAGTCGTGGACCATACATTGTATCAAGCCAAAGTCCGCCTGGAAAACTGGTCTCTGGGAATTGGGCGTGTGATGCAGCGACCTGATTTCGCAAAAAATGCTGTGTTGGAAGTGCGCTACAAAGGCAATCCCATCAAACCAGGAACCAAAATTCCGCGTGGATCGAAAGTAGATCTGATTGTAGGAAGTGGGAAAAAGGAAGGTTACGTAGAAATTCCAGACTTGACTTATTATACATTTGAAGACGCGATTAGCATCATCTCTTCTCTCCAGTTAGGGCTTGGCTCTGTAGTGTACAATCCCAGCGGCCCTGCTGATCAAATAGGTAAGGTCTACGACCAAAAGCCTCAATATCAGCTAGGAGACAGCATTTTGATGGGTTCTTCTATCGATCTCTACATCTATGGAGAGGAACCTAGAAGCAATGAAGGCGTCTTCAAAGAAGAAGTGAATGGAGATGATGATCCTTGAGTTAAGAGTTTGAATAAATAATAAGAAATCCCCTTTTGAAATAGCTCAAAAGGGGATTTTAGTTTAAGTCAGTGGACAAAGAAAATGGGGTGATCCCGAACTCAAAGATCGGGATCGGGCTTCAGGGTTTAGAACCAGTTCATTGTCCTGAAGGGACATTGTCAGTTAGCATGTGGAGTTTAGTCCCATGCTCAAAGATTACAAAGTCTCCTTAATCCAGTTCGACATATAGTCCAAAACTTCAGGTTCTAGCGTCGTTTCGATTTTACCATATTCCATGACAAGGCCTGTATTGGCTTTTTGGAAGAGATGGTTCAAAGAAGGAAAGATGTGCGCTTGAAACCGATCGTTTGATGCTTGTGTCGTTTCCATAGCCGCCAGATTTTCCTTTGCAGGTACCTGCAGATCCTTCTCGCCAAATAAGGCAAGGTGAGGGATCTGGATCTGGACAAGCATTTCTTCAGGCTTGGTTTTGAGGAAATAACGCATCCAGGTAGACGTCATGTTGGGCAGGTCCTTGATGACTTTCTCCCGATCGTACTGCAAGAGCGTCTTGTCCTGCATATCCAACATTTCCTCCCACTCGTCTGCTTTGGCCTCTACCAAGATGTGGACCTGTGCGTTGTTTTCAGTGGACTTGATGATTCCGAAAATATCTTTTTGAATGCTATTCCACTTAGTAACAGTAGCTTCGGGCATGCCCATTGTCGTAAAAATCAGACCCGTCTGTAGCGTCAGGATCTCATCCCCTCCCAGGCCAGGGCCAGCCAACTGAATCATAAACGCGGCTTTGTCTGACTGAGAGGCTATAATCTGTGCAATTAGTCCTCCTTCACTGTGACCGATCATGCCGATTTGATCTGCCTTGACATTCTCCTGCTTCGCGAGCCAGTCAATGCCCGCCATCACGTCTGTGGCAAAGTCGGCAGAGGTAGCAGCTCTGTGATTTCCTTCAGAGTCTCCCACGCCACGATCATCAAATCGCAGGACCGCAATACCTTTTTGGGTCAGGTGGTCTGCGATGACAGCAAAAGGCTTGTGCTCAAAAAGTGTCTCGTCGCGATCCTGTGGACCAGAACCTGTGATCAAGATGACCGCAGGATAAGGTCCCTTACCTTTGGGAGTGGTGAAGGTCCCTGCTAGGTTGATATCCGCATCGGCATTGTAAAACATCACATCTGTACTTTCATAAGCAAAAGGAGGAACAGGTGTCTGCGGACGAGCAGGTCCATCTGGTTTTGCTGTGGTCATCGTGAGGGGCATGTTCTGCCCATTCTGTGTGAAGGTCCCCGTCAACTGGTCTCCTGCTTCATTAAGCTCTCCCTTGTAGGTAGCCTTAAGTTTGGAGAGTTGGAGCGTCAGGTTGGGAGTATCGAAGGTTGTTTCATCTACAGGGATGCCCATGGCACCTTGATCGGGACTATCTAGCGAAGAAGTGTAGCCGTCTTCCGTCTTTTGTATATGAAAGGTAATCCTTAATTGCATAGGACCTACATCTAGGTTCCCATACCAGTCGCCTTCTGGTGTGTCTTGCCCCCAAAGGTTGCCTAAGCCTAGGCAGAAGGCAGATAGTAAAAGTATTTTGATCCGTTTCATAAGGATAATTAGATATTTAGACAAACTTCTAAATATTACGATCATTTAGTCTACAAGGTTTCCATTCCCTGAAAAAAATTATTCGACTTTATTGAATACTGATCTGCTCCACTTGTCTCACCTCATAGGTATCGGGATGGTGGAGGAAAGCGATGATCCGACAGTTGTTGATATCCCATGCACTATCTAGCGTCAGCGCGTATCCTTTGGTATAGACCTGTCTCGGTATGATGGGCTCTCCTGTAAGCAGTTCTCCAAAGGTACCATTGAACGCACTGCGTAGGACCTGACGGTGGCTGTAGTTGGGAACATCGCTATCAGAGAGGCTGTAATTTTTTTGCCAGTCGATGACTTGATCCTCTACAAGGTAGACAGACAGACGGTCTGCGGTCGATACTTCTTCCAAGTAGGTACTCCTGATGACTACGGCAAGTTTTTGGCTATCTGCGTCGTAGCAAGTGACGATGTCTATCCCTGCGGTAGCAGGTGTCTCTAATCGGTTTTGTACATCGGTCTGCCAGCTTTGCTCGTCTATGCCTGTGAATACGCGATCGATCATCCCAAAGGGAACACCTTGTGCGGTATTGAGCGTAGAGAAAAGTTCGTTACCCGTTTCTGTCTTGAAGTTGGCGTTGTACTTCGAGGCGGTGCTGCTGAAGTTAGCCAGCGGACCCGCATGAATGCTGAGATAGATGAGTTGATTGGGATTTTCTTCTAGTAGGCGGATGCCCTCCGTAGCGGCAGGCGGACAGTTGCCACAGCGATGGCCGGTCATTTTTTCTAGGAGGACTTTCTTGGTGAAGACATAACCCTCAGGGAAAGCTTCTTGTCCCTGTGCTTCCAGGAAACAAAGATCTTCAGCAGGTAGACTATTGAGATAGTCAGGTTCAAAATAAGGTGCCTCAATGACCTCACATCCTGCCATTACGCCTATCCCAATTACAATTCCCAATAATAAACGACGCATCTGTATTTTTTTTTTGACAATGAGACTGAAGATGATGAGATGTGAGACTGAAAGTGAGCCTTGATAAATGCTGCAGTCCTAATTTTCCACCCCAACATTCTGTCTCAAGTCTCTCGTCTCAACTCCCACAGTCTCTAAAAGGTACTTGAAACGGATAAGTTAAATCCGTTAGATGCAGGTACTTCCCGACATATTCCTCCCACACAAAGCAGTCCCCGTCGCTGTCTGGCGTAGGACAAAGCGATGCGATTGGATTTGAAAACGTAGGTGAAGGCTGCATTATAATAATGAACTCGATTGGCAGGGTCAGGGTTTCCATAGTTCCATTCATCAAAGATAGAGATGAAACCATGTGGAGAAATAGATAGCTCTGCCAAAGCCATAGCCCAACTACCCAAATCCTGTCGCGTGTACATATGTTGTAATTCCGTCCGCAAAGAAATCCGCTTTTTTAGACGAAACTGTGTCTCCAAAACGCCGATATGGGTATTGACGATGCCAAAGCCCGCGTTGGGGCTGCCAAATTCGATAATATCTTTATTGTATAATAACCAAATATAAGTCAGCTGACTTTTGACCGTTTTGCTCCACTTATGATTGATTTCCACATTGATATCTTGAAAGTAAAGATCTGAAGGATCGCCCAAGAAGCTCGCATTGTAAGTAAATCCGTCCTCCGCGAAGTCTTTATCCAATCCGTGAAAACGCGAGAAATTGAGCTGGACGAGTGTGCCATACTTGCCACCGAGTTTAGTTTTTTTGGGGATTCGGTAGAAAATGGTGCCTTGGAATCCTAGCTCTCCATTGAATTGTGTGGCATAAGGATAGAGGGTGGGTAACCTGTAAGTATGAAGACGGGTACCTGGTGGAATAAAGTTGAGGGTCAGGGCCTGTAAGCTCGCATCGCGCTGGGAGCGAAAGTCAAAATTATCCGAACGCTTGATGGTAAGGTTATAGCCGATCCCTTTTTGGGCAAAGGAAGTATTGACAAAGAAAGCGTTGCCAGGATTGTAGACGAAGTCATTGAGGGAGATGGGATCATTGATCTTGTAGGCGTACTCGCCATTGAGGTTGAAGCGACCCTTAGTGAAGTCAAATCTTCCAGAGAAGGCTGAGACATTTTCAGGCAATTGAAGGACGGCGTCTTCATCTTCCTGGAATTTATTCAAGACACTCGCTCCCAAGATCAGGTAGGTTTTCTCTCCTAGTTTTTCTCCCACAATATCCCGCACATTCACCTCTACATCTGCTCCTCGAATCAGACTTTCACCCAGCTCGAAGAAGTTGCGCTGCTTGCCCAGAATGCCTTTGATCTGTATGCCTTTGCGAGGACGAAGATTCATCCGAACGCCATCTATCGAATTGTCAATCCCCAATGCCCATGCCCAATAGCTTCTGAAAATCAGTCCATTTCCAAATTGATCATAAAAATTTCCTGCGGTAACATCTAGCTTCTCGGAGTTGTAGCTGAAGTATCGATTGGCGATTCCCTGACCTTCATAGCGTGTATCATAGCCCAGCAGAGGGTTGAGAAAGGCCTCATATCGCAGCCCTGCGGTAAATGCACCTTGCTGATAGGTCAACTGCATATACGTATTGGAGAGAACCCGCTCTTCTACATCGTCTGCTCCGATGATAGGATCTTCGAAAAGATATTGCACATCCGATTGGAAGCTCCCCGAGACCCTCCCTACACTGAGGGATTGACCCAAGGTAGGAGAAGAAGTAAGCAGGAGAAGAGGGAATAAAAGAAGAAAGTAGTGTATAGATCGCATGAGTGGTTAGGTAGAAGGCGTGCCCCACGATACAATGATATCAGATAGAGACTATATTTCTAGTAAGGTACAAGACATTTTGAGGATGTCAGTGACAAAGGTCCCATCCTACACCCCAATAGATGGAGAGCGATTATGGGCTAATCCAAAAAGTATTGAGCGGTACAGTTGGGCGAAGGCTGATGAAAGTAAAAAACAGGGGATTCAGCCTATCTGTCGAAAGTTTCTACCTCAAACGTGGTCTTAAACAAAAAAACCTTTATTTTAAGGCGAACTGTTCGACACACCCAAAAATTGCCCATAATGGACAAACGAACCTTTTTAAAAGTTTCCGCCTTGACATCTGCTGCGATTGTCGTCAATCCTTTTGTCGCTTGCAATAGTCCTGCAGATTCCAAGGAGGAGAAAGAGACTACTACTACAAGTGAATTTTCGCTTCCGGCCCTTGACTACGGATTTGATGCGCTCGCACCCAATATCGATGCGCGCACGATGGAGATCCATCACGATCGTCACCACGCAGGCTACGTGCGCAAACTCAACGCAGCGCTAGCAGGTACTACCTTTGCAGGCATGAGCCTCAACGACATCATGGCCAATGTAGGGGAAGACGATACGGCCATCCGCAACAATGGAGGAGGACATTACAATCACTCTCTGTTTTGGAAGATCATGGGACCCAATGCAGGAGGAAACCCTACGGGGAAGCTATCAGAAGCCATCAATGCGGCTTTTGGTTCGTATGAAGACTTCCAGACACAGTTCTCTACTGCGGCCAAAGGCGTCTTTGGTTCAGGCTGGGCATGGCTCTGTGCAGGTGCCGACAGCAAGCTATTCATCACGGGGACACCCAATCAGGACAATCCATTGATGAGCAAGATCGCAGAGCAGCCAGGTACACCGATCATGGGAATCGATGTGTGGGAGCATGCTTATTATCTGAATTATCAGAATAAAAGAGGCGACTATGTCACCAACTTCTTTAATGTGATCAATTGGGAGGCAGTAGCTGCGAACTATGATCAAATAGGATAAATCATATTGTAAGATATTTTCACGAGAGGGAGTCTTTTCCAAAGGCTTCCTCTTTCGTTGTAAGAAGAGTAGTAAGGATGAAAAAGGTATCTAAGTAGAGGATTTCCTGTTTAGCTAAATGATTTTTAAGTATATATGCGAATTGATCCTAGATATTCCACCCATCCATCCTGTGATTTTTTTCAAGTAAGAATCCCTCCTTTTTTGTCAGAAATATTTTTTAATTCTCTGAGATCTATTTTTCAATACATGTAAATTTGATTGTACGACAATTGATGTATCACTACCATTCATACAGCCATATATTAGATGAAAAAGGAGTTTGTGGCCAATAAAGCCATTTGTAAAGTCACATTTAGCATTCCAGCAGAAGCTGTAGTTAATGCGCAGTCCGTCAAAGTGCTAGGCGATTTCAATGATTGGGACCCTCGCAAGGGGGCGGAGATGAAAAAGCAGAAGGATCAATCTTTTGCCCTTACCATGGAATTGCCTCTCGGAAAAAATTATCAGTTCCGCTACCTCGTCGATGGTACACACTGGATCAATGACTGGTATGCCGACGCCTACTGGCCCTCTCCCTACCATGGGATCGAAAATAGCGTCATCTTCCTCCAGGAAGTGCCAGAGGTGCCTACTCCTGTAACAGGCAACGGGTCCAAGAAAAAAGCTGCAAAGCCCAAAAAACGAGGTAAGGTTAAGGAGGATCGACTAGCCAAAGTGGAAGGGATTGGACCTAAAATCGAAGGCTTGCTACGCGCAGCGGAAATCACCAGTTTTGCGATGCTATCGGAGACTTCTGTAGACCGACTCAAAGAGATTTTAATTGCTGCAGGTTCTCGCTACAAGATGTTTGATCCGACGACATGGCCAGAGCAGGCCAAGCTCGCAGCCGATGGAGAGTGGGACAAACTCAAAGCCCTACAGGACAAACTCAAATCGGGTAAGCGTGTGTAAAGATTGTGCGTCTATTTAGGTCTGCGTGCTAAATCTTACTATTTTTCCTTCTTGAAGTCATATGAGGATGTGGCTTTGAGTGGGAGAGTGAAAAATTTACAGAATCATGCAGACAAGTGATAAGGCTCCTTTGGCACGTGTACATGGAATAGCGCCAGGTTTTGTGCCACATAGTTACAGGTTTGAGGCTACGCTTCCTTGTTCTCAGACGCAAGTTTGGACTTGGCTGAACACCCCAGAGACATTTACCAAGGGACAACCTTGGCCCTATCGCGTCGAATTTGCCTCAGGCGATCCTGTCATTCCTGCTGATTTTTCTGTGGGCGTGATGAATGTTCATCATGGGCCTTTTCTCAATTTTGCAGGAGTTTTGACAGAGATACGACCTCCTGAGTATCGAGATTTACACTATTATTATGGGAGTTTTGCCATCACTCAGCGGTGGATTCGACCCAATAGATTGCAGTTTTGGGTCGAGGAAATAGCCCCCAATCAAACCCGAATTGTAGGGCAAGTAGATAGCTATGTGAAGTCTTGGATATCAGGGATTTGGACAAGGGCGCAGGGGCTCTTTTGGCGTCAGTTTAAAGGGCTGGCAAGACGAGGGGTCAATGAGATGTTTTCCTCCTGAGAATCTCCCTACACATCATTCATTTTGTCGAAGGATTTTACAGTCACATAACCTTGCGTTTATGTTCTGGCTATATACATATGAAACTATATACATGATAAAAATTATATATACTTAATTTTTCCTGTGATTCTTGTACGTAAAAATCTGTTAGTGAGGTTTTTATGTGGAATAATTTCAGATAGGAAGAGGAAGAGGAAAGCTGGATTTGCAATTTTTCTATTTCATAATTGTAAAGAACATTCTATTTTCATTCTTCGGTAATAATGAAAATTTGGTTCTGCAGCCTATTTCACATCTATCGATATTTCTTAAGGATCTATTTACCTATCTACGTTATATGAACCATTAAACTACGTTTTGACATGAAGGTAATCTTTACAAAAGCGAACCTATTGCTACTGCTATTTGTGCTGGCGTTGACACCAGTATGGGCGCAGTTCTCAGCAACAGGTACAGTAACTGACTCGGAAGGTGAACCCATCATTGGAGCGACAGTGGCCATCAAAGGCACAGCTCTGGGAACCTTGACCGACACCGATGGGAAGTTCTCCCTTCGCGTCCAGGAGCAATCGGCTGTCCTGGTTATTTCTTACTTCGGCTTCGCCACACAGGAGCAAGAAGTATCTGCCTCTACAGGTGATCTGGAAATCCAGATGACTGATGTAGAAACCACCCTCGACGAAGTCGTCGTGACAGGTCTGGCTACCTCTGTCAAAAGAAGTAATCTGGCCAACTCTGTAGCTTCTATCGATGCAGAGAAGCTGACGGGTATCACCAACCAACAAACCATGGATGGTGCACTCTACGGGAAATTCAAGGGAGCGGAGATCCGCTCAAACTCAGGTGCTCCTGGTGGGGGTATCTCTGTACGCTTGAGAGGGGTGACCTCTGTATTTGGTGACCAACAGCCGCTATTCATTGTAGACGGTGTCTATGTGGACAACTCTACGGTCTCTTTGGGAACCAACATTGTGACCACTGCTGCAGGTGGTGGTAACACGGCTTCAAACCAGGACGATGCCTCTAACCGTATCGCGGACATCGATCCTGAGGACATCGAAAACATTGAAATCCTTAAAGGAGCCTCTGCTGCTGCGATTTATGGATCTCGTGCAGCAGGTGGGGTAGTCATCATCACGACCAAGCGTGGACGTGCAGGACGTACCCGTGTATCTTTGAGTCAGACCTCTGGTATCACACGCCCGCTTCGCTTTTTGGGGACACGTGCCTGGACACCTGAATTGGTAGAATCTGAGTTCGGTGCTGAGGATCGTGCCTTATTTGAGCAAAATGGGAACCTGGACTACGAAAGACAGCTTTACGATCGCACAGGATACTTGAACACGACACGTGTAAATATCAGTGGAGGTAATGCAAAGACAAGCTTCTTCTTGGGCGGAACCTACAAGTCCGAGGATGGTATCGTAGAGAATACAGGATACGACAAGACATCTGTTCGTGTGAATGTCAGCCACCGCTTCAACGAGTGGTTGGATGTAAATGTCACCAACAACTACATCAACTCTACAGCGGATCGTGGGCTTTTCAATAACTCCAACTCCAACACGACGATTGGTTATGCGATGGCATTTACCAAGCCATGGGTAGACCTTCGTGCGGATGAAAATGGAAACTTCCCCGCCAATACAGAGGTAGGATCGAATGTACTAGAGACCGTAGCATTGACTACAAACCGTGAGCGCGTCAATCGTTATGTAGGAGGAGCTACTTTGACAGCTCGTCTGCTTTCTACTGAGCGCAACCAAGTGAAAGTATTGCTTCGTGGTGGTTTAGACCAGTATGCCTTGACTACGACAGGTCTTTTCCCTTCAGCTTTGAGTTACTATCAGGATCCTGCTTCACTAGGTGGTGCATCTATTCAGGGTAACACAATCAATACAAATACCAACTTGGAAGCCTTCTTGGTACATACCTACTATGGAGGAAATAACATTTCTTTCCGTACACAGGTAGGGGTACAACAATTGGACTTCAACAGAAATACCCTCATCTCTACAGCGACTGGATTGAATGGTTCTCAGACAAACTTGGATCAAGCAGCCAATATCGCCATTGAGCAGATCCGCTTGATCCAGCAGGATAAGGGGATCTTCATTCAGGAAGAATTCAACTACAATGACCAGTTCATCGTGACCGCAGGTGTCCGTGCAGACAAGTCGTCTAACAACGGTGATCCTAACCAGCTCTACTACTATCCCAAGGCGAATGCAGCCATAAATCTGCATGCATTTGATTTCTGGACGATCGATCCTGTCAGCCAGTTCAAACTACGTGTTGCCTATGGACAGTCTGGACGATTCTCCAATTTTGGTGACAAGTTCACTTCCTACAACCCTGTTTCTATCGCAGGTCTTTCAGGCGCACCTACCTCAGGTTTGGTCCTTTCTACATTGAGAGGGAACCCCAACGTAGGTCCTGAGCGTCAGGCAGAATTGGAATTCGGTGCAGACTTCGGTTTTGTGAACAACCGCATCACATTGGATGTGACGTACTACATCAAGACCGTTACAGATCTTCTCTTGGCTGCACAGGTGCCTACCTCTACGGGTTTCACACGTCAGATTCAGAATGCAGGGGCATTGGAAAACCGTGGATTGGAGATCGGCTTGAACGTGAATCCTGTACAGACAAAAGACTTCGACTGGAACTTCACCATCAACTGGTGGCGTAACCGCTCTGAGATCACTGAGCTAGGCGTACCTGCTTTCAACGTAGGAGGTTTTGCTGCTTCTCTCGGACAGTACCGTATCCAGGAAGGCCAGAGTGCGACACAGATTGTCGGTACGATCAATCCTGACGACTGTGCGACAGCTGATTGTTCTGACCTAGATCCTGATTTGGATGGATTCCGTGTGTATGGAGATGCACAGTCTGACTTTGATGCTTCTTTGTTGAATGACATCCGTTACAAGAACTTCTCTTTCACCTTCCTCCTTCACTGGAAGCAAGGTGGCGATGCGATCAACCTGTCTACACTTCTTTATGACCTAGGACAGCTGACTTGGGACTACGATGACTTGACATTGGATCCAGAAGGACTGGTAGGAAACGGACCCTTCCGTTTGAACTCATGGTTTGCAGGTGATACAGGTCCATGGGTAGAAGATGCTGGATATGTACGTCTACGTGAAGTAGGTCTTTACTACACCATTCCTAAGTCTGCCCTGAACGATGTATTGGGCCTCAAGGTCGGTGTTTCTGGACGTAACCTCTTGAACTTCTTCAACTACAACAGCTACGACCCTGAGGTATCTAACTTCGGTAACAACGTACTAGCCAATGCAGTTGAGGTAACCCCTTACCCAAGCGCAAGAAGATTCTTCCTTAATCTTACAGCTAATTTCTAGTAGATAATCGAGACTGCATGTAAAGGATTTTCCTTTACCTAATTTTACGATTAAGTATCAGTCAATCAATTATTTAAAACATCGAATTATCATGAAATTATTCAATATAAAATTACTGGGAATTAGCTTGGCAATGCTCTTTGCTTTCAGCTTGAATTCCTGCAACATCGAAGACATTCCCAATCCCAACGGTCCGACGTTAGATGACCTTGCGGCGGGCGCGACATTGGAAGATCTTCAGCTTTTGCTGACAGGAGCTGAGTCTGTGCTTCGTAACGACATGGAGTTTTACTATCAAGTCGTAAGTATCGTCGGTCGTGAGTACTGGGACCTCAGAGGTACGGACCCTCGCTATACAGGTGAGCTGTTAGGTGAGCAGGGAGCCATTTTGGATAACAATGGTTTCTTGACCACACGTTCATTCGCTGCACGCTATCGTGCGGTAAAGAATGCCAACGTCTTCCTAGAAGCACTCGACAATACGGCTGCAACGCTTTCTACTGCGGAGGCAAACGGTTTGAAGGCCATTGCCAATACGTTCAAAGCATATTCACTCCTTTTGATTTTGAACCGTCAGTTTGACAACGGATGCCGTCTAGATGTATCTGATCCTGATAATCTAGGACCTTTCGTCGGATACGAAGCAGGTCTTGCGGGTGTACAGAGTTTGTTGGGGGAGGCTGCAACGAATCTGGCTGGTGCAGGCGATGAGTTTGCATTGAACCTTTCGATTGGATTTGCGGGATTTGAGACGCCTGCTACTTTCCTACAGTTCGTCAAAGGACTTCAAGCACGTGTCGCTTTGTACCAAGGGGACAAAGCTGCTGCTCGTGGCTTCTTGGCGGAGTCATTTTTCGATATTTCAGGTGCCATGGGCACAGGTCCTGGACACGCCTTTGGTACTTCAGGTAATGATATCCGTAACCCACTCTTCTATGTAGCAGAGATCGAGAACTACATTGCGCATCCCGACTTCATTGCCGACGCAGAAGCAGGTGATACGCGCGTATCAGGCAAAACGCTACAGCTTCCTGCAGAGGTTTCTCTTGCAGGATTGGCAGGAGACTATCAGGTGCAGGTTTACAGTGGTCCTTCTGATCCTGTAGCGATCATCCGCAATGAGGAGTTGATCTTGATCTATGCAGAAGCACAGATTGGCAATGACAATGCAGAAGCGACCAATGCCATCAATGCTGTCCGTGGAGCAGCTGGGTTGGGCGATTACAGTGGAGGAACTACCGATGCAGACTTGTTGACAGAGATCGTGAATCAGCGTCGTTATGCGCTTTTCGGAGAAGGGCACCGTTGGATCGATCTGCGTCGTCTGGGACGTTTGGATGAAGTGAACATTGACCGTGCAGGAGACATTGTACACGAGAAGTTCCCCCGACCCGTCACTGAAAACGAATAGCAATATGCATAGTGGAGGGAAATGAGATCTTTCAGATGCCTTCATAATATGTCATACATGAAGAAGCCGCTCCTGATGGGGGCGGCTTCTCTGTTTCTGAAGCAGACAGTAAAGTATTACACATACGAGCACGTTCAATCTCGACTCTCTTGAGCAACGCGAAATCCCACAAACGGGATCTGCTCTACAAGTCTTCGATCATGCACATTATTTCTTCAAGATTTTCTCACTGACAATTCCTACGGGCGTTTTCAATGTCATGAGGTAAGTCCCTACAGGAAGCGTCTGGAGGTTTAGGCTGATCTCTTTTTGTAGTTCCACGGATTGCTCAAACACAACCTGGCCCAAGGTATTGGTGATTTGAACACTCCCTTCGCCTTCTAGCTGAAGTCCACGAATGGTCAACCTCTCACTGACAGGATTGGGCGCAATCTGAACCTGACCTGTGAGGAGGTCTTGTGCTTCTACATTTACTTTGAGATAGTTCCCCAAAGTTCCCTCAAAGATGCCTCCTGCTTTTTGAGCTGGAGAAGTGTTGGCCATACGCAAGCCCGCGCAAGACTGACTCAAGGGGATATTGAAGACAATATCATTGGGTTGGCCAGGGGTCAGTGTTTGGTCGATCCACCAGATGCCCGTGATGTTGTCATCACCAAATGTGCCAGGGTTTTGAGGGTTGTTTTTCGTCTTGAATGTGACAGTAGCTCCTGCTTGAGCATACAAGGTGTCGCGCTGTGTATTCCACCACTGTGCATAGATAAAGGGATGGTCTTGTGTATTAGGGTTAAAGACAGACCATGTCAGGGAGTCTGAAGCAGGATCGTAGCATACATAGTTGAGCTGTAGGGGTTGTATGATGGCTGGCAGGCTGTAGGTGACGGTGTCAGAAGGGTTCGTAAAGCTTGGAAATTTATTGTACACGGACTCACAATAGTAATCTACATTTTGTCCAAATACCATTATAGTATCTGTGTAAGTCCGTGTATTTCTACACAGAGTAGCAATCGCTTGAAAGCTACCCCCTCCGATACGTCGATATAAAATGAATTCATCTTCATCTGTGTGGACAGGTAAGGAAAGCTTAGGCATAAATGCACGGCTTCCATCCAGTGAAAGATTGGCCTGCGGCAGACTTCCCAATATCCAGTTTCCAGGGTTTTGTTTGACGTACGTATCGCCATTGGAGAG
Source organism: Bacteroidota bacterium (assembly GCA_039820545.1). Classification (GTDB taxonomy): domain Bacteria; phylum Bacteroidota; class Bacteroidia; order J057; family J057; genus JALEFZ01. The sequence goes on from JBCBPW010000003.1 coordinate 160,554, forward strand.
GACAACAGAAGATTGCTCTACGTAGTTGACTTCAAATGGAAATGAGAAAATGGAAGGATCAGAGCCTACAGGGAGGATACTTGTCTCTTGAAACCAGTTCGCAGGACCTCTTTCATACACCCGAATAGGTGTACTCCCTATAAAGGTAGGATCTCCTGAGACTGAGACAACCGCGAGATCTTCACTTGGAGATAAGTGGATAGAGAAATCAGGAAATCCGAATCCTGTTCCATTAGTATCATTGAAGAAAAAGGGATAAAGATTTTGAGTGAAAGTAGTCTGTCCATTAGCATCAAGTTCATAAATTATCGCATCGATGTTGATATTCGCTAGACCTGGACTGAATACATCTTTAGAGAGTAAAAGTACATGGTTTCCTGCTACCTCAATTTGTTCGCCTCCAAGTAGTTGATTGACGACTGACCATGTCTGACCATTTCTTTTGTAGACATATGTCTGTACGATATCATACGCGCCTGCGATGCTACCTGAGCCACTTTGTGAGCTGAAACCAGAGATACCTAAGGAGGCAAAGACAAAATCTCCGCTTATCCTTAATACAGCTCCAAAGCCCCCTATACTTAACAAGTTATTAGTATCTTTGAAGAGGCTTTCTCGGAATCCTAATGGACCTGCTAAAGGATCTGCATCAGCCAAGCTAAGGGTCTGCATAAGTTGCCATTGATTGTCCCTGCGCTGATAAATATACGCCTGCCCGCCACCTGGTGTGATGGCATAATCACTCCCATCTTGGCTACAGAGTGCATCTAGGGGCAAAGTAGGGGATTGAGAAAAGAGCAAAGAGAAAGAACAAAAAATCAAGGATAATAAGAGGAGGATTCGTTTCATGATAATGATTAATATTAAAGGGTTATGTTTCCGTTGGTTTATGTGTCGAGCGGCCATAGCAATACCTTAACAGATGATGAAAAAATCTGGTATTCTGTGGTTCTATGGCCTCTCTTAAATTGAAAATTAGAAAGGGGATAAATTTTTCGATAAAGATAAATATGGTTGTGCGTATGTTTCTATCTCTGGTAATAATGTAGGAATTTGATCATAAGCGCAAGGAGATTTTTGGCTGAAATGCACTGGGGGCGTACTCAGCGGTTAAATCTCATTCACGAACAGAATAATAAAAAGGTAAGAAGTAATCAAAAGGCAGGGGGAGGGAATACAGTAGACTTAAAACCATGTACGAAACCTAGTCTTACATATAATTCAAACGTTCAGATAATTTTACTCGCTGGAATTTGCTTCTTCTTCCTCTATATGGATGGCTTCGCGCAAGTCACGGGCGAGATAGGGGAGTTCGACTTCTAATCCTCCATAGTCTGGAATATACATAATACTCACGCCGCGATCAGCCGCTTCGAGCTCTTCTATCCCATGCTCAAGAAAGCCATAAAGATCCAGCGTCTCTGTACGATATTTTTTCCAAACATCCTGGGCATTTAGGCGCGCCATCTCGGGCTCAGGCCACAAGGCAAGTCTTTCCTTGTTTTCATCTGATACAGTCATAGCCCATCCGTTGTTTTTTTCGTCATACAGACCCCATAAAACTTCAAATTCGGCTACCCGATTCAAAAAGTACTTGTACTGATCTTCTGGGCTCATTGCCTTGATATGTTCCAACCAATCTTCACGCATGGGGCAAAGCTAACAAATTCTAGCTTCGATGTTGATGGCTTGTTGTCCCAAGCACGCGGCAACCCTACCTTTCAAAGGAAAAATAGGGTCTCTTTTGTATCATTTCAAGCTACGTGAAGGTAAAAAGTCGTATCTTTGCCAGCAGTAAAAGCACGATTGAGGGGTAGAGACTGATGGAGAGTACTAGACAAAGGCAAAAGTTCCTTCCTGAGTATTCCTGTCATCGAAACCTATTCTGTTTGGATACTTCCTGATTCGGCTAAATGACCGTTTGTTTTTCTAAAACTTATAAGAAATATTACTTTGTGGAAAAGCACGCATTTTGGCTGGATATTTGGTGTTAGTGATTTTACTAAATATGCAAATACATGGGAACAAGGTGAATGCGAAAGGTTTACGAATACGGGTTTTCAAATCTTTTATCAGAAATAAAATTCTCATTACTCGCAGCAACAGGGAAAATTAAACCTGATAATTTGCACTTTTGCCTATATATGAATAACTATGCACACTAGAACGACAGGCAAAAGCGATATCCTTGTTCTCATAATTAACAGAATAATACAACGCTTAATTATCATGAAATTCTCAGTTACGGTCATCAAATTATCAGTCCTCATTGCTGCAATGGCGCTGTTGACTTCTTGTGTTTCTAAGAAGAAATTCGACGAAGAAGTAACACGTGCTGCTGCTGAGAAGAGCGGTTTGGAAAGCCAAATTGCAGAGGCAAAGTCAGAAAACGAAAAGCTTCAGGGCGAATTCGCAGATCTGGAGAAGAACCTCAACATGAGCAAGCAGGAAATCCAAGATCTCTCTGCTCAGATCAAAGACAACAACGGCAAGATCCAGAAGCTTCAGGATGCCATCTCTGAAGTATTCGAAAACTATAACCCTGACGACATCATGGTCGAGGAGCGTGGAGGTAAACTCTACATCGTCATGAACAATGCGATCCTATTTGACGCTGGACGTGACAAGCTGACAGAAGAGTCTGAGGAACTGATCGGTAAAATGGCGGAAGTATTCAATAAGAATGGCGACCTTTCTATCCAAGTAGAAGGACACACTGACAGCGATCCTGTGAAGATCCACAAAGCTAAGTACAAGGACAACTGGCAGCTTTCTGCAGCTCGTGCACTGTCTGTTGTACGTACACTAGAAGAAAACGGTGTATCAGGTGGTCGTCTAGTAGCTATGGGTAAAGGCGATACGCAGCCCGTTGCTTCTAACGAGACTGACGAAGGAAAAGAGAAAAACCGTCGTACAGAGTTTGTAATTGTACCTGCAATCGAAGGACTTTACAAAATGTACAAGGAAGACTTCTCTAGCATGAAGAGCGGATCTAACTAATCCTACACGCTAGAAGATATATCGAGAGGCTGCCAATGGTAGCCTCTTTTTTTATTGTCGCTACTGCTCAGTAAAAGATCTGAGTCCTTCGAGAATTTTCTATCTTTGCAGCCTCAGTCGATTTTAGCTGAGAATTTTTTGTAGCAGAAGCCGCGTCATCCCGCATCCTCTTTGCTTTCTATTCTTGCACGCAGCGAAATCCCTCATGGGAAGACCTATGAATATTCAAAAAGAAATAGACCGTCGCCGAACTTTCGCCATCATCTCGCACCCAGATGCTGGAAAGACGACACTCACCGAAAAACTGCTCCTTTTTGGAGGGGCCATCCAGACAGCGGGTGCCGTAAAGTCTAACAAGATCAAGAAGCACGCGACCTCAGATTTTATGGAGATTGAGCGTCAAAGAGGAATCTCAGTCGCGACCTCTGTCATGGGATTTGAGTATCATGATAAGCAAATCAATATCTTAGATACGCCAGGTCACAAAGACTTTGCTGAAGATACCTATCGCACACTGACAGCCGTAGACTCTGTCATCGTCGTTATAGACGTCGCCAAAGGTGTGGAGGAACAGACAGAAAAATTGGTAGAGGTATGCCGCATGCGGAAAACGCCTGTGATGGTGTTTATCAATAAGCTGGACCGCGAAGGGAAAGATCCTTTTACGCTGCTAGATGAAATTGAAGAGAAACTTAATCTGAATGTGTTGCCCTTATCATGGCCTATAGGGATGGGGAAGCAGTTTCAGGGAGTCTACTCTTTATATGAGAAGAAAATGGTCCTCTTCACCGCACATGGTAAGCAGGCCGAGGAAGATACCGTTACCTTTGAGGATTTGTCAGACGAACTGCTGGATCGCATGGTGGGTGAAACAGCAGCAGATACCCTCCGTGAAGAGGTAGAATTGATCGAAGGGGTTTACCCCGAATTTGATGTGGAGACGTATTTGAGCGGTGAGGTATCTCCAGTGTTCTTCGGAAGCGCCATCAATAACTTTGGTGTCCGAGAGCTACTCGACTGCTTCACAGAGATTGCTCCTACTCCTGGTCAAGCACAAACGGAAGAACGAACCATCTTGCCTTTGGAGGATCAGTTCACAGGCTTTGTCTTCAAAATTCATGCAAACATCGATCCCAAACACAGAAACAGAATTGCGTTTGTAAGAGTGTGTTCAGGGAAATTTGAGCGAGGAAAGTCCTATAAACACATCAGGCTAGGTAAGAATTTAAGGTTTTCCAATGCGACGACCTTTATGGCTTCCAAGAAAGAAATCATTGATGAAGCCTTTCCTGGTGATATTGTAGGTCTGTATGATACAGGGAATTTTAAGATTGGTGACAGCTTGACGGAGGGCGAATTATTGCATTTTACGGGTATTCCCAGTTTTGCGCCAGAACTTTTTCGATATGTAGAAAATGCAGACCCCATGAAGTCTAAGCAGCTGGCCAAGGGATTGGAACAGCTCATGGATGAGGGTGTCGCCCAGCTGTTTTACCACCAGTACACCAACCGTAAGCTGATCGGTACAGTAGGCGCGCTTCAGTTTGATGTCATTCAGCATAGGCTAAAGCATGAATACAATGCGACTTGTAGGTACGAACATGCGACCCTTCACAAAGCCGTCTGGATCACTTCAGACAACGCTGCCAAGCTCAAAGAATTTCGTACGAGGAAGGCGAAAAATATGGCAAAAGATAAGCATGGGCGTGATGTATTTTTGGCAGGAACGGCTTGGGACTTGAATTCCACACAGGAACTATTCCCCGAAGTGCAATTTCATTTCACAAGTGAATTTTAGATGTTATATATTTTTTTATATAAACTAGTATGTATTTGATTATTTGAATGTATTGATTACGAGAGACTTATATAAAAAATCGAATAAGATGTTGTGTTAAGGATAAGCTAAATCCATATCATAAATACTATATCTTTCCTTTGTAAAGTTTTTTGAAAAAAAATACTGCAAGCAGTTGCACAATGTGCTCACCCCTTTTAACTTGATTCAAGATATTTCGTAGATGAAAGAGAGGGGTAAAGTCATGCCGGTACTTGAAGCCATTTACAACCGCGATCTACGCTATGTAGAACAGTATCTCACCCGAGGAGGAAATCCAAACTTCAGGGATGAGTGGGGAAGTACGTTGCTTCATGTCGCTATCCGAGTCAGTGACATTAACATCGTCGATATCCTGCTTCGCAAATCCGCTAATGTTCACTTAGAAGATGCCTACGGCAACACGCCACTGCATATCGCTTGTATTTATGGGGAGCGCACAGCCGCTCAATTGCTCATCGCGCATGGTGCCCATGTAGATGGTACCTCACCTCGCCGTACGTGGACCCCTCTGATGCTCGCCCTCAACGAAGAGAAGATAGAACTTGCCGAGTGGCTCATGGAGCGTGGAGCAGATCCCAATTTTGTCGAGCCCACCCAAGGTTGGACGCCTTTGCTTGTGGCTTGCGAACTGGGTCTGCGAGATATCTGCCTCAAACTGATCCAACAGGGAGGTAAAGTCGATGCTACACTCACAGCAGGTGACGAGCGCGGTAGGTCTGCCATGCATCTTGTCGCCTACAATGGTCAAGTAGAACTCGCCCGTGCCCTGGTGCGTAAAGGAGCGGATGTCAATGCCCAGCCCATCGGTGGAGGATTGAGCCCCTTACACTGGGCTGTCTACAATGATCATCTTGATCTGATGGAATTTCTCCTCACAGAAGGTGCCAATCCCAACGACCAAGCCAAAGGCATCTACCAAGGACGTACCCCACTCCACTATGTCGTCTCGAGCAGACGGGCAAGAATGCTAGAAAAAATCCTCCAGTACGGAGCAGATCCCCTGCTTCAAGATGTCGAAGGACGGAGCCCACTAGATATTGCATGGTCTTGCTACGAAGACACAGAAAACATGCTGTACCGTCAGATGATCCGTACCATGGAATCCTTTATTTGAAAGTGTACAACTACCTGACCGCTGAGGGGCCTCCTTTAGTTTGTAACGGAAGCTCATATATACACCAGTTGCAAACGGGAGAGGGTGAGGAAGAAAAAAAGTGGAATAGGATACGTCATGTAGTCATCCAAACACCTAGTCTCCTGACTGAATACATGAGTCGTTTTCTTTCGGTTCGTATCACTTATCCACCTTCATTTGCCTTTATCTCTCCCTTAATTATTTTTTCTTTCGAACTATATATGTGAAAAAATTGCTAGATTAAAGGCTAAGCATATGAACATATGTGATTTTTTGATTTAGTGAGTGACAGAACACTGGTTTTCGATGAAAATAAATAGATTATATTGATAATCTGTCTTTTGGATTTTATCCCAGCCTCTCCATATTTGTCCTAAAATAAATTTTCTGTTATCAAACCAATAGGAGAAAGGCAACAGAAGTCCCAAAGGCTGTATCATAGAAGGCTGGCATGTAACTACATGTGTGAGACTCATCCTGTCACTGACTGCTTTTCGCATACTTACCTACATTTATGAGATACCGTGTTTTCTTTTTGATGATTATTTGTATTGGGACGGGTTGGGTGAAAGGCCAGGATGCACAATCCCCGTCTTTTCATGGAGGGAAAAAGACGCGTACCCTAGACTTACGCAAGCCTCAAAATGGGACGCTCGTCAAAGAAGTTGCTTATGATTATAATAAGCTCCCTGGAGAAAGGGTGGCTCCCCCGCCTAGGAGGAAATGTGCTACTGAAAAGGTAGAAAAAACACGCTCTCCTATCGATCATTCTACCCCCAAGCTCGACTTTGAGGATTGGATCAATACGATCATAGACTCCACGACAGCAGGTAAGCGCGTGACGACACGAGGACAAACAATCTATACCCTTCCTACAGTCATACACGTGATCTCTAGTAGTCCCAAAGAAGACATCAGCAGAGAACAGGTACTCTCTCAACTGAAAGTATTAAATGCCGATTATAGACGACAGAATGCAGATAAAGAAGCTACTGCGAGAGATTTTAGAAATTCAGCCGTAGATCCAGGGATTGAATTTTGCTTGGCGACCGTAGACCCCAACGGCAGACCGACAGATGGGATCCATCGCGTGTCGATGGCTGGCGCCCCCTTTTCTGAGCAGTTTATCAATTCCACCATCAAGCCACAGACCATCTGGAATCCCGACAAGTACCTCAATATCTGGGTTGTAAACATTGTGAATGGTATTTTGGGCTTTGCGCAGTTTCCCGAAGCGACCAATCTAGTCGTGGGGGTTCCAGGCGGACAAGGTGGACGCATCACAGACGGAGTGGTGATTAACTATATTGCTTTTGGTACGACAGGGACGGCACAGTTTCCCTTCAATAAGGGGCGTACAGCTACCCATGAGATCGGTCACTGGCTAGGGCTGCGACATGTATGGGGAGATGGGGATTGCAACGACGATGACTTTTGTGGAGATACGCCCAAGACAAGTCAGCCACATTTCAATTGCCCTTCCTCGAGTATTAGTTGTTCCCAAGGAGTCGCGATGGTTCAAAACTTCATGGAGTACACAGATGATGCTTGCATGAATCTCTTTACCTCCGACCAGCGTTTGCGTATGCGAACCATTCTCGAAAATAGTCCACGCCGCAAAAGCCTACTCCAATCCAATACAGCTTGTAGGCAAGCCATTCAAGCACCAGAACCAGAATTTGTCGCAGACTTGACGGTTGGCTGCGCACCTCTCTCCGTGAACTTCAAGGATCGAAGCAAAAAAAATCCTAAATCTTATAAATGGACTTTTGAGGGAGGAAAACCAACGACTTCTACCGAGCGCAATCCTGCTGTTTCCTACCGGTTGCCAGGCAAATATCGTGTGACCCTAGAAGTCGCCAATGAAGGTGGGAGCAAGAGAGAAGTAAAGTCTGGTTTTATTGAAGTACTGGCTTCAGGCAAGACATTGCCACTAGCCATTGATTTTGAAGGCAATGTATTCCCACCCGATGAGGTCAATATCTTCAACCCTGATCAGGACTTTACATGGACATATACAGGACGCGTGAGCGGAAAAGGTAAAGGGCGCGGAGCAATGAGCATCAACAATTTTGATAACAATAGAGTCAACGGCCTAGATTGGTTTGTGATGCCAACACTGAATTTTCCTTCAGGCGAAAAAGTCGAGCTTTCATTTGATGTCGCCTATGCTTCTTACAGCAACCGATATACCGATACGCTGGGTGTATTTATTTCTCCAGTCTGCGGAGGGAAATTTGAAAGCATCTATTACAAAGGAGGTAAAAAGCTGGCGACGGCGGTGGAGCATCAAGATCCCTTCACCCCTCAGGCAGATGAGTGGCGTACAGAGCGGATAGACTTGAGTCAGTATGCAGGAAATGATCATGTGCAAGTAGCTATCGTGAGTTTTGGGGGGCATGGAAACGACATTTTTGTAGACAATATCAGAATCGGTCCCAGTAGAGGGCCTTTACCCCAACCTTCTTTTACCCAATCTCAATCTGTGGTGTGTGAAGGGCAAGAAATTTCGTTTAAAAATACTTCCAAACTAGCCAAGCAATACATCTGGACCTTCCCTGGTGGCAATCCCGCAAGTGATACCACTACCAACCCCACCATTCGCTACGAAAAATCTGGCACCTACAATGTCCTTTTGCGTGTCATCAATGAAAACGGAGAGGAAGAAGTCATGAAGGAAGGAGTCGTCGTCGTACGCGAGACGCCACGGATTCAGCTGAATGCCTCGAAGACGAGCATATGCCTGGGAGAAGAGATTACTTTGACAGCCGATTCTGAGGTGCCTTTTAGATGGGAGCTAGGGCAAGGGATAGCACCTCCCCAAGGCAATACTCTCGACCTGAAGCCTAAGGAGGACCGCATCTATCGCATTGCCACTTTGGGATCGGGGAGATGCAAAGCAGAGTCAGAAGTAGCTGTAAGAGTAAATCCAGCCAAGCAAGTACAAGTGACGCCACCCGTAGCGACGATTTGCAAAGGAGAAAGTGTAGAACTCAAAGCCACAGGTGCTTCTGAATATTTTTGGTCTCCTGCCGATCTCGTGGACAATCCCCAGACAGCCTTTGTGGAGGTTACGCCAGAAGAGACGACTACCTTTACCGTGTTGGGGATCACTTCGGATGGATGCAACATCAAGCAGACAGTAGAAATCAAGGTTGAAGGTGGGCCTAGCAGTCTGATTGTGGAGTCCAACAAGGAAGTACTCTGTCTGGGAGAAGCGACGACCATCAAAGCCAGTGGCGCCGTTGGGTATACATGGACCCCTTCAGTAGGCCTGAATAAAACCGAAGGAGCGGCAGTCATAGCGAAGCCAGAACTCACGACCACCTACACCGTCAAGGGTCTGACTGAGCATGGATGTGCCGTGGAGCGAGATGTCGAAATTCAAGTAGATGAAGGGCCTGCCCTAGAGGTGTTTGCAGATCAGGACAGCGTCTGTCCAGGGGCGGAAGTCAGATTGAGTGCCGCTGGTGCGAGTTCATTCCGATGGATGGGAGATGCCTCTTTGCTCGATCCCGTAGGTTCGATCGTCTATGCCAGACCTATGCAGTCCTCCGTATACCGATTGATTGGTGAGTCAAGTATGGGCTGTGTAGATACCGTCTCGGTGACAGTAGGTACCTATGGAGGCAATCGTTTGAAATTAACGTCCAATAAACCCGCCGTTTGTGTAGGGGACCCTGTCACGCTCTATGCCGCAGGTGGCCAAAACTACGATTGGTACAAGGATGGGCAGTCTCTAGGACAAGGTCCTTTTGTGACTGAGCTTACAGCTGAAATATATCAGTCGGCGACCTTTGAAGTATTTGCCCAAGATGATCGTGGATGTAATTCGAGTGCTTCTCTCACAGTAGAGGTGGCCCAAAATGGGATCGCGCCTAGAGCCGAGTTTGTCGCTGACAGCCGCAATGCCTGTGCTGGACAAGAAATTACGTTTACTAGTCGTAGCCAGGGCGCAAGAGAATACTATTGGGAATTTCCAACAGGTACACCCAGAAACTCCGTAGAAGCCAATCCCAAAGTAACGTTTGATACAGAAGGAACCCATGATGTATTTCTGACAGTAACAGGCTGTAATGGTCAGAGAAGCAGTAGAGAAAGAGACAATTATATTACAGTTTCAGACGCGTTTGCCCTCTCGCTCAATACCCAGTTTGAGACGATCTGTGAAGGAAGCTCCGTAAGACTGATTGCAGATGGTGCCCGCAGCTATGAATGGAGCCCCGCAATAGGACTCTCCAATATCCAAGGGTCTACCGTGATCGCAAGTCCTACGCAGTCAGTGACTTATACAGTGTCAGGGAAAACACTCGGAGGCTGCACAAGTACAAGGGAAGTGCGGGTAGACGTGGTGAAAAATGCAGGAGAGGTAGACATCCAAACGATCTCTCCTACGATCTGTAAAGGCGAAACAGCCAGTTTAATTGCAAACGGGACGGGAACATTTGAGTGGTACCCCCAGCGAGGCCTTGATGATCCCTACAATCAGGATGTATTTGCAACACCCGAACAAACCACCCTTTACACGGTCCAGATGGTCGACCCCAAAGGATGTATCACTCGTGATACGGTAAGGGTGAATGTTAACCCTCCCTTTTCATTCTCTGTCTCTCCTGCCAATCCTACGATTTGCCCAGGTGAAGAAAGAACGCTCAGGATTTCGGAGCAAGGTATTTTTGAGTGGTCGCCTGCCTATGGTCTCAACCTGACGACGGGTAGAGAAATTGTTGCATTTCCCGAAGAGACACAGATCTATAGAGTCCAGGGGGTCGATGAAAATGGATGTACCAGCATTCAGGAAGTATCCGTCACTGTCAAAGGCCTCGCAGCTATCAATGCCCAGGCGCTTGATCCTACCATTTGTACAGGAGATACGACAGAGCTGATTGTGGATGGGGATGAAAATGTGGTTTGGTCGCCCGCCAGAGGTCTGAGTACGACATCGGGCAACCGCATCATGGCCTTTCCTACCGAAACTACAACCTACACTGCGACTATTCCAGGGATGACATGTGATGCTACACAGCAGGTGACCATAGAAGTCAAAGGAGCTGGGAGCATAAACATCACACCTGACAATAAAGAAATATGTAAAGGAGACCAGTTAGAGCTTACCGCCTCGGGTGCGTTGACGTATCAATGGAAGAGTACGCCTGGTATTTTGCGTAAAAATGGTGCCAATGCGCTGGTGAAACCTAATAAAACGACCAGCTTTTCTGTCAAAGGAAGAGATGGCAATGGATGTGAGGTAGAGGGTTCTGTGACCGTAAAAGTCCGCGAGAGCGACTTCCTAGAAGCAACCGCTTCAGCCTCTAGCTTCTGCGATCAGGACAAAGTTGCGCTTTCTGCAAGGGGAGCGACTACGATCGAGTGGATCAATGCAGAAGGCCTCAATGGAAGCACGAGAGGACCTAAAGTAGAGGTGAACCCCCAATCAAAAACGATGTACAAAGTCATTGGTATAGATGAATTTGGGTGTAAAGATACGGCTTTTGTGGAGGTAGATGTGGACATTCCCCAAGTCATGTTTACAGTAGATAAAGACAAAGTGGACATCGCAAAAGGACCAGCTACTTTTTCTTTTACGGATCAGACAGCAGGTGCTACCTCTTGGTATTGGGATTTTGGCGATGGCAGTTACTCCAAAAGCCAAAACCCTAAGCATTTGTATAAAGGAGCTGGTAGCTACACTGTATCCTTGACGGTAGACAATGGAACCTGTAAATCTACCGAGGAAAAAATAATTGTCGTGCTCAATTCTACCGATTTATCCGAGATAGAAGAAGAAGGCAGCATTCAACTCAAAGAACAGAACAAAGACAATGTTTTCCTGTTGTCTATCGATGTACCAAGGGATATGTATCTAACATTGAGATTGCTGGATGCTGGTGGAGCAGAGCGTATTCATGCAGAGGTGAGGGTCAACAAAGATGGTTACACACAGGAGCTCGACCTGAACTTCCTCGATAAGGGCGTCTATTTTCTCCAAGTACTTGGAGGTGCTGAAACCAAAAACTTCCAAGTGCAGATTAAGTAAGACCCTTGACAACTAACTGACTATAATCATTTGGTCTAATAGATACATGAGTCTATAACTAGTGAGATATTGTTCGACATGAAGAAAATTCAATGGTTGGGAGGGCTTGCCCTCCTTCTTTTTCTGGGAGGATGTATCAGTGTCAACAGACCCTGGAAGACGGTAGAGAAGCTACCGCTTGAGAATATCCAACTACCCGAAGGCTTTCAAATCGAGTTGTTTGCTGAAGGCGTCGTCAATGCACGATCTATGGCCTGGGGAGAGAAGGGAACGCTATTCGTAGGAACAAGGTCCGAAGGCAAAGTCTATGCACTGGAAGATCAAAATGAAGATGGAAGGCCGGATAAGATGCACGTGTTGGCTTCAGATCTTGTGATGCCCAATGGTGTAGCCTTCTACAAAGGAGATCTCTACATCGCAGGAGTAGACCGTATATGGCTTCTGAAAAATATAGAAGAAAGGCTGGATAATCCTCCCGCATTGGAAGTCGTGACGGATGCTTTTCCCAACAAGAAATGGCATGGCTGGAAGTACATACGCTTCGGCCCTGACCAGAAGCTATACATCCCTGTAGGAGCACCTTGTAATGTCTGTGAGGAGGAGAACCCACAGTTTGCCTCTATCATGCGCATGAACCCCGATGGATCAGACCTAGAGGTGTTTGCCTCAGGTATCCGCAATTCAGTAGGGTTCGACTGGCATCCGCAGACGAGCGAGCTATGGTTTACCAACAATGGGCGTGACATGCTGGGAGATGACGTGCCTAGCGACGAATTGAATCGTGCCCATCAGAAAGATCTTCATTTTGGGTTTCCTTACTGCCACCAAGGCGATGTGCTGGATCCTAAGTTCGGCAAAGATCAAAGCTGTGAAGCTTTTGAAGCTCCAGTCCAAAAACTGGGCGCACATGTAGCTGCCCTAGGTATGAAGTTTTACGAAGGCTCGATGTTTCCCACTGCCTATCAGTCCTCAGTTCTCATCGCTGAGCATGGCTCATGGAACAGGAAAGAACCCTCAGGGTATCGGATCACACGTGTCCCCATTGATAAGAACCAGTCCCAAGGCTATGAAGTATTTGCTGAAGGCTGGTTGAAAGACGGCGTAGCCTGGGGACGTCCTGTGGATATCCTGGAGATGCGCGATGGCTCCATTTTGGTTTCTGATGACCACGCAGATGTGATTTATCGCATTTCATATAACAAATAGATTTTTTTAGATTTGTTATATGAAGGTACTACCCCTAGCTAAGAGATGGCACTGGCTCGCGACTGTATGTGTCCTACACCTTGTAGGATGTGGAGGTGGACAAAACACCCAGATGCCCCAGGCACAAACACTATCCGTAGGTACAGAGATCGTCGTAGGTTTTTACAATGTCGAAAACCTCTTCGATACCAAGGATAATACGCGCAAAGCGGATGATGATTTCTTGCCCCAAGGACGATATGAGTGGACGCAAGATAAATACGTAGTGAAACTTGACAACCTGGCCAAAGCCATACAGTCGATGAAGGGAGGCCCAGATATACTGGGAGTAGCAGAAATTGAAAATCGAAAAGTGCTCGAAGACCTTGTCCAACGTCAGGATCTCCAATCCAAAGGCTATCGCATCGTCCATGATGAATCTCCCGATGCCCGAGGCATAGATGTGGGCATGCTGTATCAGCCTGAAACCTTTCAACTCAAAGATTATAAAGCATACGAGGTGAAGCTGCCAGGGATTGCAGACTTCAAGACTCGTGAGATCTTGATGGTAGAAGGAAGCATCAATGAGACGCCTGTATATGTCATCGTGAATCATTGGCCCTCTCGCAGAGAAGGACAGGAAGCAAGTGAGCCTCGAAGAGTGGCCGCCGCACAGAAGGTCAACCAAATCATCCAGGATATCCAGCAGCGAGATCCCAATCCCTGCATCCTTATCATGGGTGATTTCAATGACGATCCTCAAGATAAAAGTATCGCAGAAGTGATTGGAGCGAAACAAAGTATGGGATCAGTAGAAAATAATGGATTCTACAATCCTATGTACAATCTGTTGGATCGCGATAGCCGTGGAACCCTTACCTATCGCGGCAAATGGAACCTATTTGACCAAGTATTAGTTTCTGAGGATTTGATACATGGAGACGAGGGGCTCCAATATGTAGAGGGTTCGACGCAGATTCACAACGTAGACCTTTTGAAGGTAGGGGGAGAAGGGAGATCTAGACAAATGCCTAGAAGAGCCATTTATAGAGGCGAGTTTAAAGAAAATGGTTTTAGTGATCATTTTCCTGTATATATGCGATTAAAAGTCAGAGATTAACCTGGCTTTTAGATAATAGAATTCATGTAGAGATGACGGGGATCTGAAGCATTTTTGAAACGAAGTAGATATGCCCCTTCATCATTTATCTTTCACCCTGTGAGACTATTGAGTGGAGAATCGAGAATTTGCAGATAGCATTTGCTAGTTTTGACTTTCGACTTTCGGATTGGCTATTTAGGAAAGAAAGATCCGTTTTACATAAGTCCCATTCTGGAAATTCAATAGAGCAAAAGAATTCATATAGTCTCCCAGTTTAAGTTCTGAATTGAGTGAGTAATATTAAGCGTGTCAGTATAGTAGGTTGTGGATGGTTGGGAATGCCATTAGGAAAGTTTTTGGTTGAGAAGGGCTGGGAAGTAAAAGGTACGACCACAACTTTTGAGAAAGTTCCTCAGATCCAAGATATGGGTATGGAAGGATTCTATCTGCAAGTGGCAGGAGGTAAAATTCATGGCGAATGGGAAGAAGCCTTAGATAGCGAAACCCTTATATTGAATATTCCTCCTCGCAGAAAACGAGATCCCAATGAAGCCGAAGATTATTACCATCTCAGGATCAAGAGACTCCTGAATGGATTGCCTCACACACCTGTGAAGAATATCCTGTTTATCAGCTCTACCTCCGTCTATGGGAGTATCTCAGGCATCGTTACAGAAGAGACAGAAGGGCAGCCTCCTTTTTCAGCCTCAGCTATGAGCTTACTGGCTGTCGAGCAGGATCTGATTTTGTCTCGATTCCGCACGACCATCCTTCGATTGGGAGGATTGATCGGTCCAGGAAGGCATCCTGTCAACTTCCTTGCGGGGCGTCGGTCCTTGACAGGAGGAATGGAGCCTGTGAATCTGATCCACCTCACGGATTGTATTGGCTTGATCTATCGGATTATCCAACATGATACTTGGGGACAAGTCTTTCATGCAAGTGCTGCTTCCCACCCGCTAAAAACAGATTATTATCCCGAAATCGCACGCCGAAGGGGACTTGTTCCCCCTGATTATCAGGTGGATGATAGCGATCCTAAAGGTAAAATTATTGATAGTACATTTACCCGAGAGTACCTGGATTATCAATTCAAATACGATGATCCATTCGAAATGGAGGTGATGTCCTCATAAAGATGGGGGAGAGGGGCACTCTCTGGTAGCGGATAGTGAATGGTGAAAGTACTCCCACGTCCAGGATGAGATTGTAGATGGATTTTTCCTTTGGCCAAATAGATAATCTTCTGACATATGGCTAGCCCGATTCCCGTTTGGTTGCTATCCTCTGACGAGGAAAGCCGCGTGAAAACCTGAAAAATCTGTTGATGAAAATCTGGGCTGATGCCTATACCATTGTCTTTGAATTGGAGTTGGATGAATTTGCGATTTTTCGTGGCAGAGATAACCAGTTTGGGTACCTGCTGATTGTTATATTGTACAGCATTTTGGATGAGGTGCGAAAAGAGTTGACGCATATGGGACTTCATTCCCCATACTTTGGGTAAGACGCGGGAGATGACGAGTGCTTGTTTAGATTTAATCAGGGAAAGGTTCTCCTTTCGCGCTTCCTCAAAAACTTGGTTGAGATCTACATATTCACAAAGCGTCTCCTCACGTGTAAGGCGTATGTAAGTCAATGTATCCTCCATCAGCTTATAGGCCATCTGGCTACTTTGCTTGACATATCGTAGATATAATGTCAGTCTGGGATTATCCTGATCTTCTAACTCACGCTCGATCAGATCCATAAAGTTGTTGATGTTGCGTAGAGGAGTGCGAAAATGATGGGAGGTGGCGTATGAGAAACGTTCGAGCTCCTGATGAATCCATCCGATTTCATGTACCTGAGAATTTAAGCGTGCATTTTGTGCCTGTAGGACAGCACCCTGCTCAGAAAGATCCTCTAGAAGTGTCTGCTGTAGATCCTGCGCGAGCTCCTGCTCTCGCTTAAAGTAAAATCCAATCAGAAGAATAGAACCAAAGTTGGAAACCACCAATAGAACATACGAAAAGTAGCTCAGGCTATTTGCAAAAGGGGCACCCCAAGCATTTACGGTGAGTTCTACGATAAAGAATGTTCCTAAGAGCGCCGTCCAGTAGGCGATTTTTTCGTTGAGAGATTGGCAAAAGATGAATACCATTAGGCCAGCTGTCAGTAAACCTAATATAGATCCCAGTTGAGGACCATAAAGGAGGGAAGTAGCACACATGCTTACTATCAAGGAGACGATCGCATATCGCTGCGCAGCTTTACGCAATCTGAAATAGTTGAGTAAAATGGGGACATTGACTAAGAGAATGGTAATAAAATCCACAAGACTGCCTGAAATATCTCCTTCAGATAGATCCAAGAGGAGAATGACAATTGCAAAAGCCGATCCCATAAAGATCAACTGGTTCACAAGTTTCACTTTGCGGTCTTCGACGCTCAACTGCTTGGTCGGAATACCTGTATGGATAAACCTAGAAGCAATTCGTGTGAGTTTTTGAAAGGCCATTCGAAGCATAGGAACCGTCGCTTAGGCTGGTGGTGAAAGGCAAATAAAAGTAAAAGAATAACACATTTACTTTTCCTCAATTTACTGAAAAATTTGTGAGTCAGATAAGTGTATATATAGATGGAACTATAAGTTGGGTTTTTCGGTCAAATGATCCTGTTATAATTTCTGAATAAATGTAAAATCTATGGAAAACAACGATCCCATTTTTTCGTTTTTACCCTAAATCTGATAAAAACGATCATCTGCAAAAATGATCTATATAGACTTTTTTTAATTTTTTATGGACTGATTACGAGTTGATTAATGTTCGTATTGTGTTTCTTTCATTTTTGAGTATTCCATTTTATACTTATTTTTAACCAAGCCCATATTATTTCACTAAGCGCATGATAATTGTAATATCTCCTGCAAAAAAACTTGATCTTTCGGAAGATACACGATACATCCAATCATTTTCCACCCCTGATTATCTAGAGGAATCTAAGGTACTCGTTCATCAACTTTCTCAGATGACACAAGGCGAAATCGGGGAACTCATGTCCTTAAGCGACAATCTTGCCTCGCTTAATCATAGCCGATACCAGCAGTTTGAGTTTCCATTTACCCCTCAAAATGCCAAGCAGGCTGTCATGACCTTCAATGGAGATGTGTATCAAAGCCTAGAACTGGAGGCTTACACAGAGGAAGACTACGCATATGCACAGACACATGTACGTATACTATCAGGACTCTATGGACTGCTAAGGCCGTTAGATCTGATTCAGGCTTATCGATTAGAAATGGGCACCCGTTTACAGAATGAGAGAGGTAGGGACTTGTATGCTTTTTGGGGCAATCAGTTGGCAGAAGATCTCAACCAATTAGCACATGCCAAATCCCACCCTACACTTGTCAATCTCGCATCGAATGAATACGCCAAAGCAGCCAAGCTAAATCGTTTGGATATTCCTGTGATTACCCCCCACTTTAAAGATATACGAGAAGGGAAGCCCCGTGTGATTTCATTCTTTGCCAAGCAAGCAAGAGGTGCCATGACGGACTTTGCCATCAAGGAGCGCGTCGAGAATCCTGAGGATTTGAAGCATTTCCAGGGAATGGGATATACCTTCGAGCCAACGCTTTCAACGGATAAAGACTGGGTCTTTACACGTATTTCCTGACTCTCTCTGTCATATTGACTTTAAAAATATTGCCCGTGCTGTCGCTTTGTCAGAATAAAGCAGACGGCACGGGCTTTGACTTCTGCTAAATACAAGGCACTACTGCCTAGCCGAGAAGCGTCGGATTGCAGACATTTAAATGTTTTAACATTAATTTAAGAAACTCTCCAATACCCGACGCGTAAATGAAACAGAATTCAGGAGTTAGTTATGGATGCATTAAGTTTTCACTACGGTTCTCCAGAAGCTAGAGAATCCATCGCCGAAAGACTGGATGATTTACTAGGGAACTACAGTATTTATCACGAGAATATCCGCCGGATCAATTGGGATAGCAAGTTGCGTCCATTTCTCGATCTAAATGGAAAAGTAGAGTTGCTGTATCAAGTATCTCAAAGGAGCCGAGACGAAATAGCAGAGCAAATTGTAGATCTAGGGTTTACACCTACGATAGAGGATCCTACGCCGAGCTATCTTCCTGCGAAGACCGAAGTCAAGGCTTTGCAATTCATCGAAGGATTTGATCATGCAGTCCTTGATATTGTTCAAGCAAGTCGTCAACTATTAGAAATGGCGAAAGATATTTTCTATCTCGCCCAAGAATATAAAGAGGAAGAAACCATCGCTTTGATGAGTAAGGTGATTCAACAGCTTTCATTCACTGCGGTTGTCTTCTCCAGCGTAAGACTCGCACAAAATAACTAAGCAAGATGTCGAGAGCAGAGACTGAATATGAACACATTCATTGTTTGGGTGTTGAAATGACTTCTCTTAGTCTGCTTTCTTAATCATGATTATTCACTGGGATTTTTATAGATGCCCCAAGACATAGCCAAAAAGAATTTTATAGCAAGGTAGGAGTTTTCATGGTTGTGTGTAGGTAGACAGGGGCTACCGCCCGCCGCGCAAGCGGCGGGTTTTTTATTGAAGCCACTCATAGCACCACAGCGTGGGTATTTCCTTATTGCACCTGCAATACTTGCCCTTCTGCCACCGCAAAAATGGTGTCTTCTTGCTCAGGTGTAATGATGTATAAGCCTGTGAAATGCCCAAATGCAGGTAGGATCGCCTGTCTTTTTCCAAAATGAAAGCAGGGCAAACGAAGCTTCTGCCTGCCCCTACCGATTAGTCCGATCCCAGGATGCACATGCCCCGCAATCACATAGTGATCGACTTTCTCGACCACATCCAGCGGCTCATGCTGCAATAAAAAAGGGCCGAGCATAGCCTGATGTAGGACGTGCAATTCTGCTTGCTCGTAGTGGTGAGATTGTAGGATGTCGTGATTGCCTCTGATAAGCACTTTCTTTCCCTCCCAAGCGCAGACAAGCTCGCAGAAGTACTCCCATTCTTTGTTGTACCTACTATGAAATAGATCGCCTAGGAAGTAGGTCGTATCTGGTTGATACGTCTGGTATAGCCGATCCAACTGAGTCAAATCTTGATTCATGACACCAGAAGAGACGGGAATCCCATGTTGACGGAAGTGCCCCGACTTCCCTATGTGGAGATCCGCCAGGAGTAGGGCACTTCTTTGAGGAAGAAAAATAGCCTTTTGGGGCAACAACCACAGCTCTTCCCCCAAGAAGGTAAACTGCAAATGAGGCAATGCTTCGTCTCTTGTCATAAGCAGCGCAAGATACAAGATTCCACCGAGTAGAGCTATACTAGTCTACAAGAGGAATGAATGAGGCTCCTTTCGGCAGGTATTAATTGCTTTCTCCAAGCCTTTGTCAAAATAATCCCCTAGATTTGCATCCCAACTTTTAGATATGCAGCTCAAGTATAATCTGATACATACCGATGCCAAGTCTCAGGCTCGTGCAGGAAAGATCGAGACAGATCATGGCGTCATCGAAACCCCAATTTTCATGCCTGTGGGTACGGTAGGAAGCGTCAAAGCACTCTCCCAGCAGGATCTCACGAATCATGTACAGGCACAGATCATTTTGGGAAATACCTACCATCTATTCCTTCGCCCAGGAATGGAAGTCCTACAAGCAGCGGGGGGCTTGCATAAATTCATCGGATGGGATAGGCCCATGCTTACAGATAGTGGAGGCTACCAAGTCTACAGCTTGGCAGGCAATCGCAAAATTACAGAAGAGGGTGTGACTTTCGCCAATCATATTGATGGTGCCAAACATCTATTTACCCCTGAGTCTGTCATGGACATCGAACGTATCATTGGTGCCGATATCATGATGGTACTAGATGAATGTCCGCCTTATCCCAGTGAGTACGAATACGCCAAGGAGTCGATGCACATGACCCATCGCTGGGCAAAGCGTTGTAAGGAATACTTCGAGCGTAAAGATCCACTCTATGGTTACGATCAGAATTTATTCCCTATCATACAAGGGAGCACATACACAGATCTGCGCACAGAATCGACCGAATTTGTTGCGAGCCTCGATCTTCCTGGCCATGCCATCGGGGGACTCTCTGTAGGAGAACCTCACGACATCATGTATGAGTTTACAGACCTCTCTTGCCGTATCCTACCCAAAGATAAACCACGCTATCTCATGGGCGTAGGGACACCTGTGAATCTTCTGGAGTGTATCTCACTAGGTGTAGATATGTTTGATTGTGTCCTCCCCACCCGCAATGCGCGTCACGGCTTGATCTACACACGTGAAGGCATCCGCAACATGAAGAATAAGAAGTACGAAAACGACTTTACCCCTATAGATCCTGACAGCGATTGTCTGATTGATCAGCATTATTCCAAAGCCTACTTACGCCATTTGTTCAAAGCGCAAGAGTACCTGGCATTCACCATTGCAAGTATCCACAACTTACATTTCTTCCTCTGGCTGGTCAAGGAAGCGCGCAAGCATATTCTTGCCGATACTTTTGCTTCATGGAAGGATCAGATGGTTCCTAAACTCAATACACGTTTGTAACTTGAAAGAAAAAATGTCAAACACAGATCCATTTTTACGAGCCGCCATTGAAGAAGCGCAAAAAGGACTCTCTGAGGGAGGTATCCCTATCGGCTCTGTATTGGTACATCAAGGAAAAATCCTGGGTCGTGGTCACAATCAGCGCGTGCAGGAGGGAAGTGTCATCAAGCATGGGGAAATGGATGCGCTGGAAAACGCAGGGCGCCAATCCGCTTCTGTTTATCAAAATGCTGTATTGTATACAACACTCTCACCTTGTCCTATGTGTTCAGGTGCCATCTTGCTCTACAAGATCCCCAAAGTTGTGATCGGAGAGAACCAGACATTTATGGGAGCAGAGGACAGCCTGCGTGCAGCGGGTGTCGAGGTTGTGGTCATGCAAGATGAGACATGTATCCAGATGATGAAGGACTTTATTGATGCCAAGCCTCAACTATGGAATGAGGACATTGGGGTCTAGTGTGTCCTTGCTATTTTGGGCACGAAACTCATAAAATAAGGTGGAATGAACAATGGGAAAAAAAGCGTTGCGTTCCGACTGGGAATTGTAAGTAACAAACAACTGATTTTCTGCCAATAGTATCTCGTAGAGTGCGGCTTTCAATGCTACCTCAGGTGCTGGATAGGCGAATAATTGATAGTACGCATCTAACTTATGCTGATAGTGCTTCACATCTCGAGCAAATAAAAGTAGGAATTCCTGAGATTTGGGATTTTTCCATTTGTTTCTATCAAGAGCTGTAGGCTGAAATATCCCTGGAGATGGAATCAGTGAGTCTGCCTGAAATGATTTCCATGCTTCGACAGCAACTTGTGTCTGCTGATACGCAAGCGAACAGGCTTCGTGTACGAAGGGGAGAAAGGAGGTAGCCTTTTTTTTAACCTCAGGAGAAAAATGAAATTGGTCTATAGTGGGTAAGGAAAACCTGAGCGTGCTGTCAGCTTGGATGAATCTTTCAAATGCCTTGGTAAAAATAGGTCGTATCGCTTGGGACCATGCTTCCTCTCGTTGGATTTGCTCCCCTGCCTTATTTAAGAGCGCCCCAATATTGAGGAGTGCCTGGCCATATGCTTCCTCTTCCTCTGACATATGATACCTGATAATCTGTTCTGCACAAGTCTGCCAGCCTGCATCTAGCGGTGTGGCACGCCAATTGGAATCCTGTTGAAAAATCGCATACTGATCAAAAATCGCTTCAGAGTACACATTGAGGCCACACATCAGCAAGTGAAGGCTGTCTGTCTCTCGAAGCTCACGAGAAAAGAAAGGCTTGGGCATCTCTTGTATAGCTTCTCCTACACGCTGGACCGACTCCTCTACTTCTGCTTCGTCTATGAAAGGGATGTCCTTTTCTACAGGGCGATTTACAAACCAGAGCGCTACACCTGCCACCAATAGGAGGAGGAAAAGTATGTTGCGGACGGAATAGTTCCCTTTCATAGGTTAGTTTCTAGAAAAACGGTTGACCAACCAAATGCTCATGATGATGATCGCCATCGCGGCAATTTCTTTGATGCTGATGACTTCTCCATCCCAGATTCCCCATCCTACGGCTACTATGGGCATGAGATAGGTGACCATACTGGCAAAAATGGGACTGCTAATTTCGACTAATTTGGCAAAAAGCAAGATAGCCGCCGCATTGGAGATGACTCCCAAGAAGATGATCTCTTCTAAGGCTACAATGCCTACTTCATTGGCAAATGCAATTTCGAAAAAATTGGAGGAAATGGCATAAGCTGTAGCGAAGGGAAATATGATTAGGAAAGAGAGTGAG